>NZ_JAWLKF010000002.1:0-536445 GCF_033042195.1 Rhodococcus cerastii | reverse complement strand
ACATTCTCCCAGCCGACCACACCCCACTACAGACCAACACGCAGCAACATCAACCAGGCCCAATTCGCAACAGCCCGGATACCGCCGTTGGGCGACGGTAGTGAACGTTCAGGTGCGGCCCGTGTGAGCACGGAACCCGTCAGGCTGGGGTGCTCGCGCGAAGGCCGGGTGCCAGTGCGATATCGATGACCTGCTGGAGCGTCAGTACGCCCCTGGCATTCACATCGATTCGGGTGCCGTCGGTCGCGCGCGCAATGACGCGACTCGCGTCTTTGCTGTCCTGAATGTCGAGCACTGTTCCGTCGGCCTGCGTCGAGCGCTCGTCGACGACGCCCGCGAAGCACGGACCGACCGGCTCGGAGGAAAGCCAGACAGTGACTGTCAGCGTGCCGGTCCGATCGCCGACGGTGATGGTTCCGAACGCGTCGGCGTATCCGTCCAGTGACTGCCGTACTGCGAGTGCGTCGAAGCCGAAGGCCGGTGCGAACGGTTCGGGTTCGACGGTCGCTCCGGTGGGTAGTGCCGCGATCAGGGCATCGGTCATCGCTTGTGCTTTGGCCTCGAATCTCCACGGCACCTCGGAAATGTCGGCGTCACCCTCGCTGACGAATGCGTAGTTCACTCGCACCAAGTCCTCTGGCTGAACGACCTCCTCGCAGCCAGGAATGACGACTGGGTCAGGCTGCGGTTCGTGCAGCAGGCCGGCGACAACTGTGCCGGCAGCAACGATCCCGACGATCACCGCAACCGTCGACCACACCGAGCCCTGTGCGCCTGTCGAATTCATGCAGTCCTCGCCGTCTCGGGATGGGTCGTGTCGTCATTCTGGCATCTCGGGGGTGTAGTTCTGGACCCAGCGGGGCACACCCATGATGTACATCCATCGGCGACCTGTCGCCCCGACTCCGTGGAGATTTCATGACGATGCCGACCGACGCAAGCGATGCAGTCCCCTCGCAGGGCAGCAACGACGGCCCCCGAGAGCACACCCCCGAGACGGACGCCGTCGAAGGCGCGCACGTGGACGAGGAAAACGTGCCACACCCTCCCGAGAGCGGAAACGCGCCGAACTGAACCGCGGTTCGACGGCATGATCGATACATGATCACGAATCCGTCCGTTGAATACGTCGGCCTTACGGTGGCCTGACCACGAGTCAGTGCTGATTCCTCGGTAACTGGAACCCGCGAGCATCTTTGCCCGAGTTCGATTGGTGAACAACGAGATCGCGCAAACGCACGCGCATCCGTCAGACGCGCGCGAGTTCGTCCACTATTCCGCGAGCATCCGGCGAACGCGCGCGCGTTTGCGGCGGCACTGATGGACGCCGCACTCGATGTTCGGCGCAGCGGGATGACGTTCCGGACGTGTTCGCCCCGCAGCCACAGTGAACAGCAGAGGTTTGCCACCCCAGAAGTCACCGGCACACCTCGGTCAGTAAGGTCTAAGGATGACTGTGCGAGCAGGTGTGGTGGTCACGGGAACCGAGGTTCTGGCCGGTCGGGTCACCGACCGGAACGGCCCGTGGGTGGCTCAACGACTTCTGGAGATGGGCGTAGACGTTGCCCATATCACCGTGTGCGGTGATCGCCCGGACGATCTGACTGCGCAGGTGCGGTTTCTGGCCGATCAACGTGTCGACTTGATCGTCACCACCGGTGGTTTGGGTCCGACCGCGGACGACCTCACCGTACCGACCGTCGCCGCGTTGTACGGCCGCGAATTGGCGCTGGATGCCGAGCTCGAAGATCGCATCCACGCGATCGTGCAACGGTGGCGAAGCCGCATGAGTTCTGCAGCCGACTCCGAGCCGCTACGGGCCGGTATTCGGAAGCAGGCGATGGTTCCCCAAGGCGCGCAGTCCATTTCACCGACCGGAACCGCACCCGGGGTCGCGATACCGTCCGACGAGTCCAGGTCACTGCCCGCCGTCCTCATTCTGCCCGGCCCACCTCGCGAACTGCAGGCGATGTGGCCGGAGGCCCTCGACAGCGCACCCGTCGCCGAGGTCCTCGCCCGCCGCACGCAGATGCGCCAGGACACCATTCGCGGCTACCGACTGTCCGAGGCCGACCTCGCCGAAACGCTGCGAACGGCAGAGCGCGAGATCACGGGATTCGACGATCTCGAGATCACCACCTGTCTGAGTCTCGGCGAGCTCGAAATGGTGACCCGTTACGCCGAATCGGCGAGACCTGCGTACATGGATCTCGAACGTCTCGTCGGGAAAATCCATGGTGCACGAGTCTTTTCGACCGACGGGTCCACCATCGACGACATCGTCGCGCACCGTCTGTCCGGGCATCGGATCGCCACGGCAGAATCGTGCACCGGAGGGATGATCGCCGCACGCCTGACCGACCGCGCAGGATCGTCGGCGTACGTCATCGGCGCGGTGGTGTCCTACGCCAACGAGGCGAAAACGGGCCTGCTCGACGTCCCCGCCGAGGTCATCGACCAACACGGAGCGGTCAGCGAGCCAGTGGCCGCGCTGATGGCCGAAGGCGCACTGAATCGACTGAACGTCGACATCGCGGTATCGACCAGTGGCGTCGCGGGCCCGGGTGGTGGCACCGAGGCCAAACCGGTCGGGACCGTCTGCTTCGCTATCGCCGTCACGGGCCGACCTACCGTCACCCACACCCTTCATCTCCCCGGGGACCGGGCAAGTGTCCGTGCACTGTCGACCACCGCGGCAATGCATATGCTCGCCGACGCGTTGGAGACTCGCTGAAGGTCTTGTAGACAGCGCAGGAGGGACCCACACATGTCATCACCAACGGACCACTCTGAGCACCATTCACAACCAACTGTGGACGGGCAGCCAACGGGTCGCCGACTTGCCGTCGAAAAAGTCCGTTTCATGAGCATCGTCGGCGCATCGACTGCGCTGCTGCTGTCGGCCGTCACCTATATGTGGGCCTTCGCAAAGGGTGTGGACTTCGTCCGTCTGCTCATCGTCGAGGGCCTCTCCTCCGACAAAGCGCTGGTCAAACTGTTCGAAAGTATCGACTCCATCCTGATCGCGACCGTGCTTCTCATCGTCGGATTCGGTCTGTGGGAATTGTTCGTCCACGACCTCGACCTGCCGCCTTCACTGACAACCACCTCGTTCGGTCAGTTGAAGAGGCAGACCGCAGGAACGCTGCTGCTGGTACTCGTCGTGCGATTCCTCGAAGTGTCCATCACCAGGCCGGAACCTGATGAGCTCATCGCACAGAGTGTTTCCACCGCGTTGGTCGGCGGTCTACTGATCGTGTTCGCAACCTGGCATCGCAGTCCGTGAGTCATCGTCGCTATCGGCCTGTGCATGCTGGTATGGCTGTCGTCGATTCCATTCCCCGCGATGCTGAGCCGGGTGGCAGGAGTGCTGGCGAGCGCCTCGCTGTACATCTACCTGATCCATTTCCAGGTCTACCTGCCGCTACGCGACGACCACCCATGGTTGGCGTTCGCCCTGTCGATTCTGTACTGGAAGGCGGTCGAATTCGTGCTGTCTCTCCGTAGTCGAATCATGCCGCGATCGAGGGCAGTCCGTTCCGACATCGTCGCACCGTCCGACTTGTCAGACTCCCGACCGCGGGAGGACAATTTGCCACCATGGCATTGATCTCGAAGGGCTTCGTGGGCCGTCGACGCGGCGACGACGGGCGTACTCCCCCCGGTCAGTATCTGACCAAGGATTTTCCCGTCCTCGCGATCGGGCCTGCGCCCGTGGTCGCGACCGACACGTGGTCGTTCTCGATCACCACCGAACGCGGCGAGACTCGCAGCTGGACCTGGAGCGAATTCGCGACTCTTCCGCACGAGACTCCGACCGTCGACATCCACTGCGTCACCAAGTGGTCGAAGCTCGACACCACCTGGAAGGGCGTGAGCCTGGACGTTCTGCTGGACGGTCTCGATAGCGATGCCGGCTACGTCGTGGTGCACGGCTTCGACGGCTACACCACCAATCTTCCCCTCGAGGACCTCAGGGATGGGAAGGCCTGGCTGGTCACCGAGTTCGACGGCGCTCCCCTGACTCGCGAACACGGCGGTCCGGCAAGGCTTCTGGTCCCGCATCTGTATTTCTGGAAATCGGCGAAGTGGATCTCACGCATCGAGCTCACCGTGGAGAACGAACAGGGCTTCTGGGAGCGCGGCGGGTACCACGACTACGGAGATCCGTGGCGCGAACAGCGATACCAGGGCGACTGACGTGACATCGGCGGCCGGGGCGAAACCTTGGCTCGTTGCCACGGTGGCGACCGTGCGGCGTGAGACACCCACCGCGTCCACCCTCGTTCTCGACGTCGACGGGTGGCCCGGCCATCTTGCCGGGCAGCACGTGGACGTCAAGCTCACCGCCGAGGACGGCTACAGCGCACAGCGAAGCTACTCCCTGGCGTCGGCACCCGACGGAACGTCGCGCATCGAGATCACGGTGCAGAACGTCGCGGACGGCGAGGTATCGCCGTACCTGGTCGAGGCCGTCGAGGTCGGCGACCGCATCGAAATCCGCGGGCCGGTGGGTCGATGGTTCGTCTGGCGGCCGTCACGGCCCTCCGAGACCCCGTCTCCACCGATCCTGTTGGTGGGCGGCGGTTCCGGCATCGTCCCGCTCCGCGCGATGGTTCGTGCGCAGGCGTCCGCGGACGGCGGTCGGGTGCCGTTCCGGGTGCTGTACTCCGTGCGCGAACCCGCGGAGGTCTACTTCGCGGACGAATGGGCTCGTCCACCGGCCGGCGTGGACGTCACCATGATTCATACGCGGCGTGCTCCTGCCGGTAACGCACGGCCCCTCGGCCGCATCACGGTCGAGGACCTCGACGCGCACGGATGGCCGGCGGAGTTCGAGCCGCGTTGCTACATCTGTGGCCCCACGAGTTTCGTGGACACAGTGGCCGACATGCTGGTGCAGCGGGGCCACTCGGCAGCGAACATCCGAACGGAGCGTTTCGGACCGAGCTGAGGAGCAGCGGATCAGACGATGTCGCCGAGGAACTCGATCTTGAGTCGGGTGTAGTCGTCGGTCCATTCCGAATCCACCGACATGAACGAATGGTCCAGTCTCGCCTCGTTCTTGCTGTACAGGTTCAGGCGGTTGTCGACGCCCACTCGATCCAGCGCAGCGCTCAGTTCGGCTGCCTGGTCGGGGAAGGTACCGGTGTTGCCGTCGGAGATGAAACTCGGCGGAAAGTCGGCCGTGACGTTGTCGATGACGTTCGCCTGCGCCAGCAACGCTCGGTCGGTGGTGTCGAGGTAGCTTCGGGCGGCGATGTCGAAGAAGAAACCGTTCGACGGGCTCGGTGATTGCGGTGCGCCCGCTCTACCGACATCAAGGGCAGCACTCTCGAATACCAAGGCCTTCACAGCACTTCGATCGATGGTGGGCTCGATACCCAGCGCCCGCGCGTAATCGGAATTGGTCTGCACGGCAGCGTAGTTGCCCACGATGTGGCCACCCGCACTGGTTCCGGCGAGGACGACGCGAGTCATGTCGAGTCCGTACCCGTCCGCATTCGTTTCCAGGAACTGCACGGCCTGGCCCAGTTGGATTGTCTGCGTGGGAAATCGGTAGCTCGGCGCGAACGCGTAGTTCACCGACACCACGTTGTAGCCCGCGTCGAGCATGGGGCCGGCCCACGACGCACCACCGGAATCTGCGCTGGGAGCACCATCGGTTTTGTCCCCGACAATCCAACCACCACCGTGAATCGCGACGTACGTGGGCCGGCTGATCGATGGATCGTCGTCGGCGATGTAGATGTCGAGAAACGAATTCGGAAGCGTCGAGCCGTAGTCGATGTCGTTGGTGAGGCGTGCTCCGTCGACCACCGCCGTGGCCGTCTGCGCGTCGGGCTCGAAGGAATTGCTCTGCCCCAACGCATGCAGCGATCGAATCAGTGGTGCCGGACTGGCCGCCGTGCCGACGACCACGACGGAAATCACCAATGCAATCGCTGCGGCGAAGCCCGCTGGGGCGGCGGTGGCCACCCCACGAGCGGAGGTCTTCGAACGGCCTGCCCATGCCGACGCGAGCAGATAGAAGCCGAGCACTATCGACGCAGCCAAGGCCGTGACCCACAGGGCGTGCAGATCCGTCACCAGCCATGCCACCTGAGTCACGACGGCGACGGACCCGAGCGAAGTCCCCACGCCTACACGCTTTCTGGCATCGGACAAGACGAGACATGTCGCGACCACTGCCACGGCGATGACCCACAACCCCACCGCGAGCTGCTGACGGATGAGGACGAACTCGAGCCACGCGAGTACGACGCCGGCGACGCCGGTCACCGCGAGCGCAGTCGTCATCGCTCTCGTACGGTGCCCTGCTCCGACTTCGATGTCTGCCTGCACCATCACTGCGCAGAAGTGTGGCGTTGCCTGTGCAGTTCGCGAACGGCCTCGCCGAACTCGGCGACCGGTCCGTCCACCGCGATGCCGGGCACGATCTGCTGGATGGGCGACGGCGTGATCGCGAGTGGTGCAGCACCGAATTCTTCGAGCCACGTCAGCAATTGAGCCGTCGACGTGGCGTAGACGATGCGGCCGAGTCCGACTATGCCGTGGCTCGCAGAGCACATCACACAGTGCTCACCGGAGGTGTAGACCGTAGAGGATCGACGCTGATCGGCGTCCAGGTTGGTCGCAGCCCACCGAGACAGTGCGATCTCGGGATGCTGGGTGGGATCGTTCAGGTCGCCGACCCTGTTCCTGTCCTCGGCCAGCAACTGGCCACTGTCCGACACCAGAATCGAGCCGAACGGATCGTTGCCCGTTCGCGCCGCCTCTGCCGCCAAATCCACAGCCCGGGCCAGAAAAGCACGGTCGCTCGAAGAGATGCTCACAGTGCACCGGCACCGACGATCGAAGTGTTCACGTCTCGACCGTACCGCCTCGAAAATCCCGCCTGCCGGACCGGTAATTCGACACCGATCCTCGGTATGGTCGGCGGGTGAGCTTCTCGGTACGGCCTGCCACGTCGTTCGCAGATCTGCGGACGATTCTCGGCCCGAAGAACCCGACGTCCTCGGTCTGTTGGTGTCTGAGTCATCGAATCGATTCCGCGACCAACAGAGCGCTCGTCGGCTCGGAACGCGCCGCATACGTCGAGAAGCTGACCCGTCGAAAAGTCGCACCGGGCGTATTGGCCTACGACGGGGACGAGGTGGTCGGCTGGGCTGCAGTGGCACCGCGCGCGGAGCTGCCGTTCGCGCGCTCGAACAAGATCCCGCACATCGACGATCTACCGGTGTGGACGGCCTGGTGCTTCCGCGTCAAGGCCGGACACCGCAAGCGCGGGATCGCGCACGTGCTTTTGGACGGTGCCGTTCGCTTCGCGGCCGATCACGGTGCTCCGGCGATCGAGGGCTATCCGGTGGACAACAAGGGTGCGAAGGTCGATCTGACGATGGCCTACGTCGGCACCCGCGGACTGTTCGAGTCGGCAGGCTTCGAATTCGCAGCCGAGACGACATCGGTATCGGGCGGAATCCCGCGAGTAATCATGCGAAAAGACCTGCGTACGTGACGTCCGACTCCTGACCCGAGAGGTGCCTGATGCCGATGTAGTGGGAGAACACGCGAATCACGACCTTCACACGTCAGTCTCCGAACAGTGAACTCAGTGCCGGTGCGACGTCGCGGTAGGTCTTGATGGTCCGTATACGACCGTGCCCTGTTCGCGCGAGATCCCGTCCGAGGTCGACGTCATGTTCACCCGACGTGTCCAGTAGTACGTCGAGGCGCGCGATCCTGGCTGCGGTCGGGCGTGGATCGGGACCGGCGTTGTGGACGCAGTCCGAGAGCAGAAGAACCCGTGGGTCGGGAGCGGACGCCGTACGCAGTAGCCCGGCCGCGGTCTCGAGCGCGAACTGCACGTTGGTCAATCCCCGCGCCGGAATGCGGAGAACGGTGTCGAGAATATTCAATGGGGTCCGCGAGTCGCCGAATCGACTGAGTACGGCCGCGTCGGACCAGAAGGCGACGACGGCGAGGTTGTCTCGGTTCATCTCACCGGCCAGAGCGCCGACGGTCGCGGCCGCAGTGCGCACCCGTTCGCCCTTCATCGACCCGGAGATGTCGACCACCAGGACGATGGATCGCTTGGTGTGCAAGCGTTCTCGGACGACGATGTCATCGTCTTCCGGTATCGGATTGGCCGCCAACACATCGAGCATGCGGTCCAGGTCGATCTCGTCACTGCCGCCTCGATAGCGCAGAGACGTCAACTCCCCGACGCCACGCCGTGCGCGTGTGTCGATGCGTGGACGCCGAACTGCCAGACGAGCCGCGATCTTTCGGGCGCGGGCCCGAGTCGCGGCGTCGGCAGTCGACTCGCTTTCGGTCGCGTCGGTCAGCGGAATCACTTCGGCCGATTCCTCGGTGAATCCGGGTGCCGACGGATTGTTCTCGCCGGAAGCCTTACCCGGCTTGCTGCGGCCCTGAGCGATCAGTACCGCACCGCTTCCGCCGCCGGGACGAAACAGCGACGGTGACTCCGTCAGCTGTTTCGGTTTGCGGCGCAACGGCTTCAGAGTTCCTGCCGGCTTACGGGTCCCCGGCCGTGTGATCGGAGATTCGGCCTCGACGGCTCTTCAACCAGGTGCCGCCGCAGCGGGACGCAGCACGAAATGGTCCTGCCATATCGTGTGCAAGACCATTTCTGCTGGTGCGTCGGATGTCTCGTCGATGTGAATGCGCCCGGACAGGGCAACGTACATCGCGTCGAGCATGACCTGCTGGTAGTCCTCGGGCAGGCCTCTCGGTGGATCGATGTCGGTGACGAGCGGAATCGCCACCTCCCGCAGATCTGCCAATTGCTGAGCGACGAGGGTCAGATCGATTGCCCCGCGCACACTGCTGCCCTGGGTGATGTCCTCGTGCTCACGCGTCAACCGAGTGACGGCCACGGCGTCGGCGATCAGTCGCGCGGAGTCGGATTCGCTACGGAGACCCACGATGCCGCGTTCCGCTTCGGCATCCTGGTAGCCGATGGCAAGACGACACAGACGGTCGTGGACGCTGGTCGACAGGCGCGTCGTACCGACGTTGTCGTAGGGATTCATCGATGCCACTACGCGGAACGTCGGTAACGCGTGCACAGTGCCGACGCGCGGGACGACGATGCGTCGTTCTGCCATCGCGGTGAGCAGCGTGTTCAGGGTGTCCTCGGGTGCGCGATTGAACTCTTCGATGTAGAGGAAACCGCCGGTGCGCATTGCGTCGATCAGCGGTCCCGCTACGAAGTTGTCCTCGCTGTAGTCCTCGCGAAGAACCCGAGCCGGGTTGTGGTGCCCGACAATTCGGGCCGGTGTCAGATCGGCGTTGCCCTCGACGAAGAACAGCGGAATGGACCACTCGGAGGTGATCGCGCCGAGCAGCGTGCTCTTGCTGGTGCCGGGCGGGCCCTCGAGGAGCAGGTCCCGCCCGGCCGCGACCGCTGCCAACAGGAGGTCGAGTTCACGGTCTCGACCCACGAGGTGCGCAGCAATCCGCCGGCGCACCTCACCGATCGACGCGGTAGCAGTCATTTGACCGTGTACCCCGCATCGACAGGAAGCGTTGCACCCGTGATGTATCGAGCATCGTCGGAGACCAAGAACGCTATCGCGTTGGAGATGTCGATTGCCTCGATCCACGGCACCGGCAGCGTGTTCGTGGTTTGGAAGATCGGTGCCGACTTCTCTCGCGACGGGTTCGGATCGTCGGGAGCGAACAACCCCCACGTCTTGGGATTCTGAATCATGACGGTGTCCACACCGGTCGGATGAACCGTGTTGACACGAATACTGTGTTGTCCGAATTCGTTTGCGAGAGTGCGCATGATGCCGACGACACCGTGCTTGGTCGCGGTGTAGTGCACCGTATTCGGTGTGCCCTTGAGGCCCGCTGTCGAACTCGTCAGCACGATGGAACCACCGCGACCGCCGGCGATCAGATGCGGCAGAGCAACTTTGCAGGTGTTCCAGACGCCCGTGAGGTTGACGTCGATCATGTTCTGCCACGCGTCGTCGGTGATATCGAGTGCCGGCGCGATCTCGAACACTCCCGCATTGCCCAGGACGATGTCGAGGCGACCGAGCTCTGCGACGCCGTCGTCGACGGCCTTTCTCAGCGCGGCCGAATCACGCACGTCGGCCTTGGTGGCGACGATTCGTCGGTCGAGCGCTTCGACCTGCTTCACCGTTTCCGCCAGATCCGCTTCGGTCGACGGCGGATACATCTCGATGGTGTCGACCGGTCCGCACAGGTCTACAGCGATGATGTCCGCGCCCTCCTGCGCGAGACGTATTGCGTGACTTCGCCCCTGACTGCGAGCAGCCCCGGTGATGAATGCGACTTTGCCTTCCAGCTTGCCCATGTCCGTCTCCTACTTGGCCAGGAAGCCGGCGTCGACGGGCAAGGTGACGCCCGTGACGTACCGCGCATCGTCGGACACCAGCCACGCGATGGCGTTGCTGATATCGATCGCTTCGAGCATAGGCACCGGTAGCAAATTGCCGAGCATGGCTGTGGCGTCGGGGTTTTCGGTGAGGAACTTCTGCATGACGTCGTTGACGACCATCGGCGTGTTCACCCCGGTCGGGTGCACGGTGTTGACGCGTATGGAGTACTGCGCAAGCCAATTGGTGAACGTGCGCATCAACCCCACGACCGCGTGCTTACTGGCCGCGTAACCGTCTCCGGCACCGGATCCGTTACCGCCCGCACCGGACAGGCCCTGAGTCGAGCTGGTCAACACGATCGACCCGCCCTGGCCCTTGGCGATCATGCTCGGAACCCCGGCCTGAACGGTATTCCACACACCGACGAGGTTGACCT
The DNA here is from genome assembly GCF_033042195.1 of Rhodococcus cerastii. Taxonomy (NCBI): domain Bacteria; kingdom Bacillati; phylum Actinomycetota; class Actinomycetes; order Mycobacteriales; family Nocardiaceae; genus Rhodococcus; species Rhodococcus cerastii. The sequence goes on along the minus strand of NZ_JAWLKF010000002.1, from coordinate 525,633 downwards.
CCACCACATCACGGAAGGTCTTCACTTCGTCGGGGTTTTCGGCACCCTGGGGTGCTATTCCGGCATTCGCCAGAATGATGTCGATGGGGCCGAGTTCGGCTACCGCCGAGTCCACTGCCGCTTTCATCGCGTCGTAATCGCGGACGTCGGCTTCCGTGGCGACGATGCGCCGATCGAGCGCCTCGACTTCTTTCACGGTCTGTGCGAGATCTTCCGATGTGGCCATCGGATAGGCGACCGTATCGATCTGTGCACAGATGTCGACCGCGATGATGTCGGCACCTTCTTGCGCGAGCCGGAGAGCGTGGCTACGCCCCTGTCCGCGTGCGGCACCGGTGATGAAGGCTACTTTTCCGTCGAGCTTTCCCATGATCGAACTTCCTTGATCGTCGGATGAAAACGGTACGAGCGCAGAACGGTTCGCCGAATGGCCGGGTACGCTCGGGCGGTATGTCCGGTTTCGAGGACATGATTCGACGCTATATGACACCCAGTGCAGATGTGGCCGAATTACTTGAATCGTTGTTGATTTACGTTCCGTGGACGCGAGAACAGGACGACCGATTCAGACGTGCACACGCAGTGAAGTATCGAGGTGAATTGCGCGCCGAGCCCTCACGAACTCTGTCGCCGCTACAGGTCGTCGCCGTGCTCGAGCGCCTCGCGGATTCGGCCGAGCAGCGCAGTGGCGTCACGGAGGGTGCGTTGCTCGGCCGGCGTCAGGTCGTCGAGGATATTCATGAGAAGCCCCTCTGCCGCAATGTCGTAGATGCGCAATTGCTCTCGAGCAAGATCGGTGAGGCCGACGCGCATGCTTCGAGCATCCGAGTCGTCGGGTCGGCGAGCGACGAGCCCGTCCGATTCCATCGTTCGGACGAGGTTGCTGATCGTGGGGCGTGCCAACCCCAGCTGACGCCCGAGCACTGTGGGGCCCTCCCACTTGTCCGGAAAGAGTCGCCGCAGGATCTCGATCTGTGCGTCGGGCAGGGCTTTGAGCCCCGCGCGCGAGCGGGAGGCGTTGAGCAGCACGCGCCGGAAGGGGCCTATCTCCTCGCTGAGATGGCGGGCGATATCGGCGAGACCGGGTGCGCTGTCGGAATCGTCCACCGCGCCAGACTACTCAGTCTGAATTTAGGTTTGCAACAAACGCATTTCTGGGTGATCATGGAGTCATGAGCATTCACACCAGCGTTGCCGACCCCACTCCCGAACAAGCCCTGGAATCGATCATCGGCCATCGGTTCATCTACACGTACGCCAACGGGTGGCAGTACGAGATGTACGTCAAGAACGCCACCACCATCGACTACCGGATCCACACCGGAATGGTCGGCGGTCGCTGGGTCAAGGGGCAAGAAGTCGATCTCGTCGGACTCGGCCGCGGCGTCTACAAGATCTCGTGGAACGAGCCGACCGGCACGAGCGTCGTCGTCAACGTCGTTCCCGAGGACCGCGTTCTGCACGGCACCATCTTCTTCCCGCACTGGGTGGAACTCGACGGGTCCAAAACCGTCCTGTTCCAGAACGACCACCTCGACGAGATGCGTCAGTTCCGCGATCAGGGCCCCACCTATCCGATCTACGTCGTGCCCGAGTTCGCGCACATCACCTTGTTCGAGTACGTCGGTATCGACGACGACACCGTCATCGACACCGCGCCCGCAGACTTACCGGCAGGCTTTGCCGACCGGAGCAACTGAGATGGACCTCCAGAACCCCGGCATGGCCACGCTCACACTCCCCCATCGTGGGCAGGTGATCCGCGGCAACGAGTATCGACCCGAGAACTCCGACAGAACAGCGCCGTCCGTTCTGATCGTGCACGGCTTCAGCGACTCGAGCATCGGACCACAGCGCCTCTTCGTCCAGATCGCTCGACGCCTCGTCGAGGCGGGAGCAGTCGTCCGCGCGTACGACCGACTCGGCCAAGGCATCAGCGACGGCGAGTTCGAGGACATCACCCTGCGCGACGAGGTCGAGCAGGTGTCGACCATGATCCGGGAGTTCGCTGCCGATCGATCTGCACCGGTGCACGTTCTCGCCCACAGCCTCGGCGCAGTGGAAGCGGCAATGGCGGCCACGCTCCTGTCCGACCGTGTCGCCAGCCTCACCCTGTGGTCACCTGCAGGCGTTGTCGTCGACGACATCACCGTCAAGCACGAAATCCAGGGCCAGCCCATCGATTCCGTCGCACAGAACGGCGGCTTCGACTTCGGCGGCATGTGGCTCGGACCTGCATTTTTCGACGACATCCGCAATGGCCTCGATGTGTACGAGGCTGCGGCCGGATACAACGGTCCCGTCGACATCGTCCACGGCACGGCAGACCAGATCGTGCCACTCGAGTACGGACGCCGTTACGCAGAGTTGTTGCCACACGCGACATTCACCGCGATCACCGGTGCCGACCACACCTGGTCATCGCGTGCGTGGCGAGACGAGCTTCTCAGGCGTCTGCTGACGTTCCTGGGGTTACCGGGCGCTGGGTGAGCAAGGCTCCGGCGCGAGTCCGTCGATCACGATTCCGATCGATCCCGAGCCAGGATGCGTTCGAGGTAATCGAGATCCTCGCGGAGCATCGAGATCGCACGTTCGGGCCCCTCGGGTATAAGAGGCGTTCCGCTGTCCTGGACGACGGTCCGCAATGCCATGTCGGCGAGTTGAGTGGCCACACTGCGATCGGCGTCCGGGTCACCGCTCTGATGCCACCAGGCGACCCAGTTGAGCATGCCGATGATGCCGAGTGCTGCTGTGCGCGGGTCGACAGGCCTGAATTCCCCTGCCCTGACGCCATTTTCGACGACCGTCACGAACTCCTTGAGCACGTGCCTGCGACTCTGCTGGTACGTCCGCGAAGTCTCCTCGGGCAGATCGGCTTCCGACCTGATTATGAGCTTGAAGCGGTCGGCGGTTTCGGCCTGGTTCAGGGCGATCGCGGTGGCCATCTTGCGTAGCTTCTCGGTAGGGCCGAGATCGGATCGCGCATTGATCTCGTGCAGAACTGCGGCCGGGGTCTCGGTGCTCTCGCTGATCAGGCGCGAGAGTAGCTCGTCCTTGTTCGCGACATAGTGATACAGCGCCGGGCGGGTCAGACCGGTCGCGTCCGCGATGTCCTGCAGTGTGGTGCTGGCAAAGCCCTTCTCGGCGAACAATCGCGTGGCCTGGTCGAGAATTTGCTTCTCGACCAGCTCCCGACGCGGATTGCGCGCCGATCCTCGTGGTGAGTCCTCGCGTGTCATGAACGAAGAATAACCGTCACCGTCGTCAAGAACCGACAAACACGAGGTGGGTACGCGCACTGACCAGACCTGCCACCGCATCGGACAAACACTCCTCCGGCACGTCGACGACGACGAGCGCGCCGGTGCTGCGCATCATTCGCTCCGCGACATCGAGTCGGGTCAGGACGTGATCACGCTCGCCGGACCCGGTCAGCCACACCGTGGAACTTGCCCTGCACTCGTCGACGATGGCCGTCGCCTTCTCGTTCCACGCTGATTCGACGTCCACGGAGACCACCGTCGTCGTCGGGTCCTCGCGAAGATCGGACGGGGCGAATCGATCGGAAAACGACCGCCCACCGTGTTCGATGGGCCGCGAGAGGATCCAGCGGGACACATCGGCAGGAACCTCCGAGTCCGCGGGAACATGCGCGTAGCTCGCGATTCCCTTCAACGCCACCTCGGGAGCAGATTCGAGGAATCGCTCCAGACCGACCTTTCCGGCGCGCGTCATGTACGCCACCATCAGTTGGTCCACGGGCAGATCCATGCGCTGCGGAAAGGACTCCCACCACTGTTCACTTCGCACGGCAATCTGCTGAAGGTGTTCGACCGCGGGGCGACGCACCCGTTCGTACTCGGTGAGGGCATCGCCGACGGTCGCAGCCGACGCCAGTGCCGCATCGAGGGCGATGGCGTCCTCCATCGCCAGCTTCGTTCCCGATCCGATCGAATAGTGCGCTGTGTGCGCGGCGTCTCCGAGAAGAACTATGTTGTCTACCGACCACTTTCGACACTTGACCGTTCGGAACTGCATCCACCGGGTCCGGTTTCCGATGAGGCTGTGATCCTGAAGAGTGACCGAGAACGCTCTCTCGAGATAGCGCAACGATGCCTCGTCACTGTCGGCCGCGCCTGTGGCAGCAGTCGTGACGTCGAAGCCCGCCCGGGCCCAGGTGTCGAGATCCGTCTCGATCAGGAACGTGCTGCGATCCGGCGCATAGGGATACGCGTGGGCAACGAACGTACCGTGCTCGGTGGTGACGGGTACGAATATGGCGCTCGGTAGTGCGAAATCCGTTCCGCACCAGAGGTAAAGGCCTGTTCCGGTGCTGATGTCGGCACCGAATCGACCGTCGGCCGTACGGGTCGCGCTGTTGATTCCGTCCGAGGCGATCACGAGGTCCACATCGAGGTCGGCGGGTTCACTGCGTTCGCCGAACTCGAGCCGCACTCCTGCATCGCGCGCTTGCTCCTGCAGTACGGACAGCAGAGACGTCCGCGCTATCGCGAGAAGATCACCGTGAGCCAAGCGGGCCGTTCTGTTCCCTACCTGCATCGACATCTCGTGTGAGTACGCCTGAGCAACAATCGCATCGAGTGATGCGGCGTCGGCCTGACGGAGATTCCGCTGCGTCCGTGAGGCGAGGCCGACCCCGAACCCGAACGTGGTGTTCGGTGAACTCTGTTCGTAGACGGTGATCTCCGCGTTGGGTTTGGACAGTTTCAGTAGCCGTGCGGCGTAGAGGCCACCGGGGCCACCGCCGATGACTGCGACGCGGTCGAGTTTCATGGTTGCCTCTCGAGCTTCGCGGCGATGTCGAGCCGCAAACGCTTCTTGTCGATCTTGTTGACGTTGGTTCGGGGAAGCGCGTCGAGCCATTCGAGGCGCTCCGGCCATTTGAACTTGGCCACACCGAGTCCCGTGAGATGGTCCTGCACGTCGGCCATCGTCAACGGGGCCCCGTCGGTGACGAGATACGCGCACGTCTTCTCGCCGAGTCGAGGGTCGGGCATCGCGACGACGGCCGCACCCACGATGGCCGGATGGTCGAGCAGAAGAAGCTCCACCTCCTCGGCGTTGATCTTCTCGCCGCCGCGGTTGATGAGGTCCTTGATGCGACCCTCGATGGAGATGTACCGCTCGCCGTCGACGACGGAGATCGACGCCAGATCGCCGGTCCGGTAGAAGCCGTCGGAGGTGAAGGCAGTCCGATTGTGCTCGGGTGCATCGAAATACCCGGTGATCGTGTACGGGCCACGGCAACACAATTCGCCGACTTCCCCGTCGGGTAGCTCGATCTCCGTGCCGGGATCGAGGATGCGCACCTCGTCCTCGGCGCAGACAGGAGTGCCGACGGTGGTGATTCGAGCGTGGCGAGGGGCGCCTACCGGGGTGACGGTGAGCAGCCCCTCGGACATCCCGAACAGCTGACCCGCCCAATGATCTCCGCCGTCGTCGACGCGGTCCATCAGCGCCGGTGACACTTTGGCACCGGACAGGATCACGTGCCGCAGACGCTCGCGCACCCGATCGAACTCGGGACTCAGCACGGCCTGGTAGTGACCGTGGCCGATCAACACCTCGGTGGCCTCCGCGCGCTCCATCAGGTCGAACGCCGATCCGAAGTCGGCGGTCGCGAGTACCAGGCACGCGCCGACCGAATGCGAGGCGTGCAGACCGCAGGCTATCCCTGCGTTGTGCACGATGGGGATCAGATGGGCGACGCGGCTGTCCGCGGTCCATTCGAGCCGTTGGGCGTACATGAGCGCGTTGTTCCAGTATTCGGCATGGATCCGCGGAATGACCTTGGGTACTCCCGTTGTCCCGCCGGACAATTGGAATGCAACCACGTCCTCGGGATCCGTCTGTGCCTCGATGGTGTCGACGAGAGCTCGGGCCTCGGTGGCATCGATGTCGCGGCCGAGGTCCTCCAACCGCAGTCCGTCACCCTCGTTCGCCCCGACCGTCACCACGTGGCGAACGGTCTCGCTCCCTTCTGCATGTTCGAAGGCGAACGAGACCAGGTCGAACGACGGCAGACCGGCCTCGACCACATGCGCGACCGCGCCCACCGCGGCACCGATGTGCGCGATCTCGTGCATTCGGTGCGCGGCCAGTGTGGCGACCGGAACCAGTCCGGCCTTGACGCAGCCGTACCAGGCCAGCACCGTCTCGAGCCGGTTCATCATCTGGAACAGCACAGGGTCCAGGCGCACCAGTCCCAGTCGAATCAATCCGGCGGCGATGGCATCGGTACGACGATCGAGTTCGGCGAACGTCATCGAACCCTCGGCGCTGATGATCGCAAGCCTGTCGGGATACCGAAGAGCGATGTCGCGGAACCGGCGACTCGTGGGAAGTGAGCTCCACGAACCAGTCTCACGGTAACGCTGCGCGCGATCCTCCGGGTATCCCACCAGCCTGCCGTCCCAGTCCGAATGGGTCGTCTCCGTGGTCAACGTCATCGTTCGGCCACCGCAGGAAGCAATCGAGAGATCTCCAACGAATGATCGGGATGATCGGCAGGAACGATTCCCGAGTACACGGCCGTCCAGCATCCCGGGCAGCACAGCTGACGGAACACGATGGCCGTGTCGACGTAGATGGAGGGATCCGATGTCACCTGCGGCCCCGCCGCCGAGGACGGCCCCTCGTAGCGAGCCAGATCCAGTACACCACTCGACTTCTCGTCACCGAGGAGCCGGCCGCACTGTGCACAGGCGATGACCCGAACGTCCCCGACGGTCACCTCGGACAGGTTGTCGTCGAGACGTCTTGCCAGCGAGAGATCCATGATGGGAGCGTCGGAGTGCTGGGTGGAACGCGTGCGCCGTTCGTCGATCATGTCTCGACGTCGTCGCGCAGTTGCTGCCTCGTCCACCTTTCCCGCGTCGATGACCACGCCGTAGACGACGTTCGCCCCCTCTGCGGTGACCTTGCCCTCGCGTAGGTCCACGACCACAGCCGCCGGATCGCGATGCAACGGATCTCCGTAGCCGCCGCCTCCCTGCCAATGCATGTACAGCACCTCACCGGGAGCGACATAGCTTTCGGCGTAGCATGCGCCGAATTCCTTTCCGCCGCCCAGATCTTCGAGGGCTCCGGGAATTTTTCCCGCTGCGAACTGCTCGATGACGTCGGTACTTCGCGCCAGAATTTCGAGTCCGGTGTTGCCGGGGTACCCGCCGGCGAGGCCGTTGTTCTGCGCCACGGCTTTACCCGCCGAGGCGAGGACGAGGCCCATCGGGAGCGAGGTGCCGTACGGCGTCACAGCGAGCGATGCACTGACGCCACCGCGTTGACGACCGGGTCCACCCGAGTCGGGCTCTTCACGACGCCACAGTGTGAGCAGCGGGTAGAGGAACTCGGTCATTTCCGTATCGGGGATGCGCCCCATCGGAATACAGAAGAGGCCTCCGGTGTCCATGCCGTCCGCGGTCGGGCGTGCGCCGTAACCGCCTGCCATCGGTTCCATCATGATGTTGAGGAACGGAACGGGTTGTTCCCCACGTTCGTCGAGGCCTGCGATCACCGCGGTGTCCCAGGTACCGCAGCACGCAGCCTGCACGCTCTTGCCGAGGTCGACCGATCGGTCGAGCATCTGCGACAGGCATTCCGCGATGAGGGTTCCGGTCAGCCAGGCGGGTCCGATGGGACCACGGCTGACTGCTGCAGGGAAGCTCGCGTTGTTGATGGTGCCCTCCTCGGACACCAGGTCGAAGCATCGCATCAATCCGCCTGCGGACCAGGGAATGTCACCCGCGAGGATCGGAAGCAACGCGAGCATGACGCCGCCGCGCATGCCTGCGTACGTGCAGTTGATGACGCCCGTCTGCTTGTCGGTGCCGGTGAAGTCGAACGTGAGATGGTCGTCGGTCTTGCTCATCGCGACCGTGATCTTGTGAACCTCGCGGTCACCGGTGTGCGACTGGTCCTGGTAGCCGGTGGCCTTCCAGGTCCCGTCGGGGAGCGAGGAGAGCTTGCTGCGCAGTCGCCCTTCGGCGTCCGTCATCATGCGCTTCATGACAGCTTTGACGGTGTCGGCACCGTACTGCTCGATGACGGCGAGCATGCGATTGCGGCCGACGGTGTTCGCGCCGATCTTGGCGCGCAGGTCGAGCCCGACCAGCATGGGAACACGGGAGCGTCGAACCCAGAGATCGGCGACGTCGCGCTGTAGCTCGTAGTCGCGGACCACCTTGACCGGCGGAGTCGGAAGCGATTCGGAGAAAACATCTTTCGCCGACGGGTCGAACGATCCGAGGCCGGAACCACCGAGATCGGGTTCGTGGCAGATCGCGCTGGTCCACGCGAAGAGCTTGCCCTCGTGGAAGATGGGTTGGTAGACGATGACGTCACTCTGGTGCAGTCCCCCGCCGACCCATGGGTCGTTGCAGAGGAACATGTCGCCCTCCACGATGCCCGGGTTGGTTGCGCGGTGTTGCAGGGTCCAGTAGATCGCCAGGTCGACGGCTCCGACGAGCATGGTGTTGTAGAGGCCTACCTGAACCTCCTGTCCCAGTTCGTCACTGATCGCGAAGTCGAAATCGTTCGCGTCGGTGACGATGGGTGAGCCGGACATTCGTTTGAGTGCCTCGCCCATCTCGTCGGTGACCGACCAGAGTCGGTGACGGATGACCTCGTAGGTCAGCGGGTCGAGCTCGTCGATCTGCTGCTGGGTGACGGTGTGCACCGGCAGCGTCGGTGGGAGCGTGCGGGCGAGGGCGTCGGGGTCGACGGGGCGGGACGAGAAGATCTCGGACCCGGGAATTGCGGATGTCATGGTTCGGTTCTCCTGTGGTCTCAGCCGGCGACGATGTTGAGGTTGCCGAGGCGGTCGACAGTTCCGGTGGTTCCGTGCGGGACGACGACTGTGGTCGTCGGGACTTCGACGATGGCGGGACCGGCGAGCACGTGCCCGGCGGCGAGCTTGCTGTAGTCGTAGATGTCGGTGTCGACATAGCCGATTCGACCGTCCAGGTTGACCTTTCGGGTGCCGATACGAGCGACCGAGGAGTCGGCGGAGTCGGCCGACTTGAGCTCGGGGAGGGTAGGCGAGAACGGCAGGACGCCGGTTGCACGCACGCGATAGGTGATCGCCTGAATGCCGGCTTCGCGAAATCCGCTGTCCTTGCCGTACAGATCTGCGTAACGCTGCTCGAAGAGATCGGAGGCGTGTGCGACGCTCGCCGAGTCCAGCGAGCCCTCGGGAATGGTTGTTGCAACTTCTGCCAACTGCATCGTGTACCGCATGTCGATTTCACGTTCGACCTGGACAGACGTGAAATTGAGCCCTTGTCGACCGAGGGCTTCGCGGACGCGCTTCTCGAGACCGTCGAAATTCGCTTCTGCGCGAGCAGGATCGAGCGGCATCGCTGCCGGGTCGGACAGCTCGGCCGCGAGCACGATGTTCGACGACGCAAGACCGTAGGCCGAGAACGCCGATGCCACCTGCCCGAGCGGAACGATGACCTCCTTGACGCCGACTTCGGCTGCATAGGCGGCGCAATGTGATGGGCCGGCTCCGCCGAACGCGTAGAGAACGAAGTTGCGCGGGTCGTGCCCGGCTTCGACGACGGTCTTGCGCAGCAGGTCGCCGGTCTGTGCGTTCTGGACGGCGTAGATCGCGGCGGCTGCGTCCTCGACCGACAGACCGAGCGGTTCCGCGATGCGGCGTCGAATGGCCTCGCGCGCACGCTCTTTGTCGAGTGGTTTGCGTCCTCCCAGCAGGCCGCGCTCGGGGAGAATCCCGAGGACGAGATTGGCGTCGGCATTGGTGGGTTCGGTGCCGCCCTGCCCGTAACAGGCGGGTCCGGGTACCGCCTGGGCGCTGTGCGGACCGATCTGGAGGTTGCCACCCGCATCCACCCACGCTATGGCACCGCCGCCCGAGCCGATGGCGTGTACCTGCAGGGTGGGGACATTGATCGGGTGGTGGTTGATGATGGTGCTCGACGCACGCACCGGCTCACCGTCCACGACGAGGCCGACGAGGAAGGTGGTTCCGCCGACGTCGGTGGCGATGATGTTCTTGTGACCGAGCTGCTTTCCGAGCGACACCGCTCCGACCACGCCGCCGGTCAACACGGACCCGACTGTGCTGATGGCGTTCTTCGGGGCCTCGGCTGCGGCAACGGCACCGCCGTTGCTCTGCATCACCAGCAGTGGTCCCGCGAGATCGAGGGCACGTAGCTTCTTTTCCAACGAGCCGAGGTAATCGCGCAACCCTGGGCCGATCTGGGTACTCATGATCGTGGTTGCATTACGAGCGAACTCGCGGATGCGCGGGCTCACCTCGGAGGACAGCGAGACGAACATGTCGGGGTCGATCTCGTGCACGAGTTCACGAATGCGCTGCTCGTGCACAGGGTTACGGAACGACCAGAGCAGCGAGACCGCGATGCCGGAGACACCGTCGTCGACGAGGCTTCGGACGGCGATACGTGCGGACTCTTCGTCGAGGGCTACGACGACGTTGCCGTCTCGATCGAGGCGTTCGGTGACTTCCAGCGCATGCCGCTTGGGAACGAGACCGTGGGACTTGCTCTGCCCCAACACGTTCTGCAGTTGCTCGGGCGAGCCACCGAGGTACCGGCCCTCGACGTTCATGATGTAGATCGAATCGCGATGCCCCTTGGTGGTCAGGAACCCGACCGGCGGGACGTTACCCATCACCAGAGCGTTGAGCGAGGACGTGGTGCCGTGCGCGATGTGGTGGGTGTTCGCCAGCATTTCCTGCACCGGGCATCCGAGTTGCTCGGCCAACGCTTCGAGAACGTCGATGACGCCCTGTGAATAGTCGGGCGGAGTCGAGGGCGCTTTTGCAGCGACCACGGTCCCGGAACTGTCGTCGAGTACTGCGTCCGTGAACGTTCCGCCGACGTCCACTCCGATCACATAGGTCATGCCGGTGTGCTCCTTAGGTCCGAGTCGAAGACGTCCTGGCGTGTGAGAGCGAAACACCCTCGAACACTGCTTACGTCTGCGTCGAGTATTCGACGTAGACGACGACATGTCAAGCACGAATGTGAGTGCTGTCACCCTGCTCGATACTGCCCGAACGGACGCATCGATTCGATTTCCCTGGTCCAAGCCGCTTGACGAATCGTCGCAAACGTCGAATACTCGTCATCAGCGTCAATTACCGAAAGGCAGTTCATGAGTATTCATCGTGTGGGCTTGGTCGTACCGAGCTCCAACGTCACCGTGGAAACGGAGATGCCCGCATTGTTGGCGCGACATCGACATGCCCGGTTTTCGTTCCACTCTTCGCGCATGCGCATGCAGGCCGTGTCGCCGGAACAATTGCGGGCCATGAATGCCCAGCGCGAACGGTGCATCCTCGAATTGGGCGATGCCGGAATCGACGCTGTTCTCTATGCGTGCCTCGTCGCCCTCATGGTCGCCGGGCCCGGGGAACACCAACGGGTGGAGGGGCTCATAGCGGAACAACTCGCCACGGGCGGGTCCGATGCAGCCGTCAGGTCGAGCGCGGGCGCTCTTGTGGAAGGCCTGCGTGCGCTGGACGCCAAGAACATAGTTCTCGTGACGCCGTACATGCGACCGCTCGCGGAGAAGGTGGTCGACTACATCGAGGCCGAGGGCATTCGCGTACTCGATTGGCGCGCACTGGAGGTGTCCGACAACGCCGAAGTCGGCTGCATCCCAGGCGATCGAGTCATGGACGCGGCACGGTCGTTGGATCTCACCGGTGCCGACGCCTTGGTGATTTCCGCGTGCGTGCAGATGCCGTCCCTACCGCTCGTTCAGGCTGCCGAGGACGAGTTCGGCATCCCCGTTCTGTCGGCCGCGACAGCAGGTGCCTACAGCCTGCTCCGTGCGCTCGACCTACCCATCGATCTTCCGGACGCCGGCTCACTGCTTCGGGCAGACGCCGTCGTCACGTCCTAGATCGCCACTTTCGCAGAGAGGAAATCTTCATGTCCGACTTGCCACACAAGGTCCGGGGCGTCGACCACGTCGCCTACCCCACGTTCGATCCGGCAGCAACGGTCGAGTTCTACCGTGACGTTCTCGGGTTCCCCGTCGTCCACTCCATCTGCGCAGCAGGATGGGGCCCGGAGAAGCATCCGGACTTCATCCACTTCTTCTTCGACATCGGCAACGACGACCGACTCGCGTTCTTCTACTACTTCGGTCTCGAACCGTTCGACGGAGGACCACAGGGTGATTCGTACTCGCGCTTCGCCGAGGACGTACCGATCTTCTTCATCCGCTCGCGTCATCTCGCGATTCACGTCGACAGCGAAGCGGACCTGATGGAATATCGGCGACGGTTGGACGGCAGTGATTGGCCCGTGGAGATGCAGATCCAACACGAGACGATCGAGTCGATCTACACACACGATCCCAACGGCTACATGATCGAGCTCACCCGCGCGATGCGTCCGGTCACGCCGCAGGAAGATCTCGACGCGAACCTGACGATCGACGCTCTGATCGACATCGTGCGCGGACCCGACCCGAGCATGGCGAACCTGTTGACCCGCAAGGCCGAACTGATCGTCGAACGTGCGGCTGATTGGTCGGCCGAGAACGAGGTGGGAGTGTCGTGACCACGTTGTATGTGCTCGATATACCCGAGAACACCAGTATCGCCTCGGTGGCCGACGTCGACCCAGCCGTACGCGTCGACCACGTCGGCCCGTACTTCCGCATAGTCTCGGACAAGGACATCGTCATCGACCGTCGGGCCACCGGATGCAGGCACGCCGTCTGGTACAGCAGCGTCTCAGGCCTGTCGGAGTCTCGAATCACGCAGTGGGACAAAGACGCCCTGCGCGTCGAGCAGTCATGACTCGGACCCGACTCGGTGCTGGGCGCTACCTCGATGCGGCCGAGGCACCGACGAACACTGTCACGTCGACGCACGAGCTGACCACTGCCGATGGCGCCAAGGTCAGTGGAGTGTTGAGAACGGTTCCGGGCGCGGACCTCGTCGTTGCGTTGATGCACCCGCGCCAGGATCTGACGCATCACGTTCTCGTGCCAGAGCTGCTTGCACGCGGATATGCAGTGTGGACCCAGGGCACGCGATCGGTGAACAACGACATCTCGCTGGTGCACGAGCAGGCTTTGCTCGACGCCGCCGCCGGGCAGGTGTTCCTACGCTCCCACTCTTTCGATCACGTTGTCACACTGGGTCACTCGGGCGGTGGCACGCTGTTCGCGTTCTACTGCGAGCAGGCCGGGCTCACGCCCGAGGAGCGGCTGGCGGCAACGCCGGCCGGCCGGCCGATCGACCTCGCATCCGCGGAGATGCCCGTACCGGACGGTGCGATTTTCATGGCTCCACACCCGGGACAGGGCGCGCTGCTGCTGCGACTGATCGATCCGTCCGTGGTCGACGAATCGGACCCCATGTCCGTCGACCCGGCACTCGATCCTTTCGACAGTGCGAACGGATTCGTCGAGGCACCGGAAAGCTCCAACTATTCCGCCGATTTCGTTCAGAAGTACCGCGCCGCTCAGCTCGAGCGCGTCGCTCGCCTCGACGTGATCGCGCGGTCACGGGTCGCCGAAGCATCCGAGGCCCGACGGCGTTTCAAGACAAACGGCAACGCCCACGACCGTCGAGATGCGTTGGCACCGCGGATATTGACTGTCTATCGCACCGACGCGGACCTGAGATTCACCGACCTTTCGCTCAGTTCCAACGCCCGCCCCTACGGTTCGTTGTTCGGCCGGCGGCCCGATCTGACGAATTACGGGCTTGTCGGTTTCGCCCGTCTGGCCACCCCGGATGCCTGGCTGTCGACGTGGTCCGGTCTGAGCTCCAATGCCGACTTCGTTCGGTGCGCACCGTCGGTCACGGTCCCGTCGTTGTTCGTCGAATTGACCGGCGATCAGGCGTGTTTTCCGGAGGACGCCTCGAGAATGGTCGAGGCTCTGGGCTCAGTGGACAAGTCTCACGTGGCGATCGAGGGCACCCACTTCGGGGGCCCCATTCGCGATGGCGCGCCCACCGGCGCGTCTCTGGCCGCCGCCGATATCGGTGACTGGTTGTCCCAACACTTCATCTGACCCTCTCGCGAGCGGAATATCATGTCACGTAACACTTTTTCTCCCGTCGTTGCGCTGTGCCTGGCGGCCTTGACGCTGGAGGGATACGACCTTCTGATGTACGGAACGGTGGTGCCGTCGCTCCTGGCGTACGAGCCGTGGGACCTTGATCCAGCGACCGTCGGTGTACTCGGATCCGTGGTGGGAGTCGGCATGCTGGTCGGGGCACTGGCCGCGGGCAGCATCGCGGATCGTTGGGGCAGACGACGCGCCTTGATCGCCGCGGTCGCTTTGTTCTCGGCCGCAATGGGATGTTGCGCAATTGCACCTTCGCCCGAAATGTTCGGAGCAGCGCGATTTGTCGTCGGCGTCGGTGCTGGAGTTCTGATGCCGACCGCGGCGTCGATGCTGATCGAATTTTCCCGCCTCGACACCAGAGCGAGAACGGTCGCACTGGGGTTCGTGGGCACCAGCGTCGGCGGTATCGCAGCGGGGATCCTGTCGCTGTGGCTCGTCCCGGCATTCGGCTTCCGAGCGATGTTCGCAGCTGGGATGATCCCGGCGTTGTTGATTCTGCCGATGATGATCGGATACCTCCCTGAGTCGCCCGCCTTCCTCAACGCGCGGGGTAGGACGGATGCAGCACAAAGGATCTCGACTCGTTACGGACTCGAGGACACAGTCGAGGTTTCCGGTGGTGAGCCGACATCGACAGATCGCGGAATCGGTGCGTTGTTCACCGCGAACCGTGCGCGAGTGACGCTGTCCTTCTGGGTGATGACCCTGCTGTGTCTGCTCGTGTTGTTCGGCGTCGCGACCTGGTTGCCTGCAGTGATGCGATCGGCCGGATACCCGCTCGGTGCCGCACTGTCCTTCCTGCTGGTGCTCAACGTCGGCGGTGCAGTAGGCGCACTCGGCGGTGCCTACCTGGCCGATCGGTTCGGCATCAAACCGGTGACCACCCTCGGATTCCTCTGTGCAGCAGTGTCGTTGGCATTGATCGCGACCACTCCCCCGATCGGGATCGTGTACGTTCTGGTGCTGATCGCAGGAATGGGAACGACCGGGACGCAGATCCTGCTCAACACCTTCATCGGAAGTTACTACCCCGTGTCCTGCCGGACCACAGGACTGGGCGTCGCACTCGCGGTGGGGCGACTGGGCGCGATCGTGGGGCCCACCTACGGTGGACTGTTCGTCGCCGCGGGTGCGGGAACCAGCACTCAGCTTCTGGCTTTCGCCTTGCCGGCGATCATCGGAGCCGGGGTGACGATTCTGATTCCGGCGGGACGACAGCTGCGTAGCGGCCGAGCATCTACGTCGGAAGGTCTACACCAGGTACCCGAGGCAAAATGAGTGCATTCACGATCGGATTCACTTTCCGGTCCACACCGGATCCCGTTTCTGCATGAAGGCCATGATTCCCTCGACAGTGTCGGCCGACCGGCTCAGTGACTCCAGGGCCTGTTCGCTGAGTTCCCAGCTGCGGGCTTCCGTCTCGATCTTGCCGTCATTGATGCCGCGAGCGACGCGCTTGCTCGCCTGAACAGCGAGCGGTGCGTTCGCGGAGATGACGTCTGCGAGGGCAAGAGCAGTGCTCAGCACTTCGGCCTGAGGAACGACGCGGTTGACCAATCCCCACCGGAGCGCGTCCTGGGCGCTCATGGCGTTCCCGGTCAGCAGTAGCTCCAGCGCGACGGCACGCGGCAGGGCTGTGGTCAATCTGAAGACACCGCCCGCTCCGGCGATGAGACCCCGCTTCACTTCGGGAAGTCCAAAGGTCGAATTCTCGGCGGCTACAACAAGATCACCGGCCAATGCGAGTTCCGTCCCACCGCCCAGGGCGCTGCCGTTCACTGCGGAGATCACCGGTTTCGCAATATGGTGTTTGACGATTCCGGCGAAACCCCAGTGCGCGGTCTCGGGTGGGGTCACCCCCGCGGGTCCGGATGTGCCGAGAGCTTTCAAATCTGCGCCGGCGCAGAAGATTTTGTCGCCTGCGCCCGTCAACACCACAACTCGAATGTTGTCGGTCTCCTGTGCAAGCTCCCACGCCGCGCCCAAACCGCGGTGCACATCGGCGTTGATGCTGTTGGCTGCCTCCGGCCGGTCGATGGTGACGACGAGGGTGTGTCCCCGCACTTCGGTGAGTACTACTTCGGACACGTCGATCCTCATTTCTTCGGGCCGTGAGACCCCACAACACTAATTCAGACAGTCACTGTCTGCAATGGTTCGGTCGGTGACCCGGTCGTTCAACAGCTAACTCAACGCTCGCAGAACGGTGTCGACGACCACTGTCGAGTGGTCAACGGCAGCAGTGGTTCTCGATCCTGAGTGCGCCTGCGAGAAGAGCGCGCGCGCCAACACCGCTCCCGTCACGAGTTCGAGCAGTAACGTCGTCGACGTGCCCTCGGGCAGCTCTCCTCGCGCGACAGCCCGGCGGACGATGCGTCGAGCAGTGACGAGACGGCTCTGGTTGAGAGTGTCGGTGAGATGGGACAACAGGTCCGGATTCACCCTCGCGTCGAGAGTCACCCGTAGCGAGACCAAGCCGGAGAGCTCCCCGTAGCCGACGGCCAATTGTTCCGCGAGCTCGACGAGGTCCCCACGGACCGATCCGGTGTCGATAGGCGTCGACAGCGGCGACCGAGCTTCGAGCGCCTGGACCAGAAGTTCTTCCTTGTCGGCCCAGCGGCGGTAGAGCGCGGCGCGGCCGACCTTGGCCTGCCGCGCGACTGCGTCGAATGTGAATCCGCGCCAACTGGTTTCCCAGTACACCTCGAGCACGGCGGTGTACACGCGGTCCTCCATGTCCGCGTCACGGGGCCTGCCCGGTCCGCGGGGAGAATCTTCAGACATGACTGCATCCTCTCACCGGTCTGCCGGCCGAACGCGACGGCTACATGCAGAATTCGACGGCAAGGTTTCCCTCGTTGTCCACCAGGTCTATTCGGCGTCCGACAGCCGACTCGTTCTGCACGGACACGAGGTCGTGAAGCATCGTTGCGAATTCACGTCCAGCTCGGCCCGCTACCCGCGCCCCATCGTCGGTGGCAGCCACGACAAACGCTTGCTCCGGCAGACCGCTACGGTCGTATGTGACCGTAGCCGTCTCGATGGTCGCCGTTCCCGAGTAACCGTGCACGACGCGTGCCGGCGTACCCGACACATTCATCTGCTCCGGGTCGCCGATGTATCCGTCGCGATGAGCTCTCGTGGCCAGCAGCACCACGTGCTGGTACGTCAGATAGCCGCCGTTTGCATGCACCAATGCGACGCCGGAACTCTTGCGCAGCAGTCGCGTCGATTCCGCAATGGCATGGAGAGAATAGCTGCTCAACGGCCCACCGAAGAACGAATGTCCGCCCAGGACAGTGGGAGTCGCCCCCTCGGCCAGGCCGAGCTCGTCGGCCAACAGGTTCGGTACGATCGGGAAGCAGCTGTATGCATCGATGAATGCCAGGTCCTCGCTGGCCACCTCGGCCCTCGACAGTGCCCGCCGCACAGCCGCACGAAGAGCTGGTCCGTCGTCGAACACCGGGCGCGCCAACACATCCGGATTGTCGACTGCACCCGCGCCACCCCACAGGTACACGATTCGGTCCTCTGCCACACCGGCCTCGCGGGCGGTCGCCAAGGAACAGACCATGACCGCAGCTGCTTGATCGACGAAGGGCATTGCGTTCATCGATAGCGGATAGCAATCGGACACAGAACGATTCGATGAACTGACGGTGCCGATGTTTTCCGAGGTGCGTGCAACAGGGCTCCAGGCAACGGGATGTTCGGCCGCAATTGCCGAGAAGCGGGAGTACATGTCGGCCGATTCGCGCAGGCCCTGGTCGGGGTTCAGTCCACGGCTGTGGGCACGAGCGTTCTCGAAGAGCGGGTAGATCTGTACCGGTGCCAGGATTCCTGCTCGCTGCATTTCGGCGCTGCCGAGGTCCTCGGGCGAGAACGACGGAGGGCCTCCCGGCGCGGTGGTCCAACCCGATTCACCGGGGTCCTTACCCGCTTTCATCAGGGCTCGGACGGAGGCCTGCGCCTCGCCGCCCACCACCAGCGCTGCAGTAGTGCGTCCTTCGGCGATATCTCGACCGACCTGGTCGAGTAGGCGCGCGGGGTGATGTCCACCGATCGTGCTCGAGAAGCTGGATGTGAGGGTGACGCCCAACCTCTCGGCGACCAGAGACGGGAGATCGGCGTAGTTCCAGCTGGTGGTGCGAACTGCGTGTATCGCATCGACCTGCGCGCTCAGACCGGGCGCTCCTGCGTCCTCGATCGCTGCATCCACAGCGCGCAGCACGAGATCGAGCGGTTCGATGGTGCTCTGCGGAGTGCCGTCTCCTGTGAACTTCAGGTCACCCACGCCCACGATAACCGGGACTCGTTCCGCATTGATGGACATGCACACAGCATATACAGACAGAAAATGTCCGCAATGCTGCGCAATTCACTCGGCCATAGACGGAACGGCTATGCAACGCGCCGCAGGGCTGCTTAGACCGGACGCGTTGTGTATCGACCGACTGACTGTCCGGTAACGCGTGACTCAGTACTCACAGAGCAGTGCCACCGGCCTCGATGTCGCGATCTGTTTCCGCGACAGAGTATTTCGGCAGGACCCGGCGCATGATGGAACGTGCCGCAGCGACGACGGTCAACCGGTCGTGTGTCAGTAGGAACGCAAACCGACGGTCGTGATCGAGACCGTCGTCGCCGAGATCGCGGGCTATGAGCGCAGCGCAGTAGTGAGATCCGACGATCGTGATGGTCCACTCGCCGACGAAACGCTCATCGGGATGAAGTTCCGCACCACGCACACCTGCTGCGGGTTCGGTGTCCATCCCGACTCCCAAGGCCGCCACGAACGGGTTGACGGCGGCCAGCCTCGCATAGCGGTCGGCCACCGACTGCGTGAACCACGCCGAGTCTTGAAACGCAGCCTGAATGGTGAGCGGATCGGGCATGTGGCGCGCGTGATCTTCGAGTTGCCGGGTCAACGCCAGTAGCAACGATTTACTACCCACCTGCGCCGATGAAGTCGTCAGGAGGTCCGACGGAACCGAGGGCACCGCTGTGTCCGCTCGCGCGTGCGCACCTGATTTCACCGACAGGATGGGCCGGGCGGAGATGGCACCCGAGTGCTGCCGGTTTCCGAGGGTCGGAAGCGGCGCGGGACGGCCGAGCATCCAGCCTTGTCCGAAAGTGGCTCCGAGCGCGGTCGCACGGTCAAGGTGGGCGTCTGTTTCGATGCCTTCCGCAACTATCCGCGCCCCACTCGACTCCACGTACGCAGCGACGGCGAGGACGACTGCAGCCTGCTGCGGCGATGGATCCGACTGCGAGAGAGTGTAATCGAGCTTGATGATGTCCGGGGCAACGAATTCCAGCAGAGCGAGCGAGTCGGGATGCGATCCGACATCGTCCAGGGCAATCAGACAACCGCTCTTTCGTGCACGCGCCACCGTTTCGAGTAGCTCTGCAGGGTTGGCCAACAGTGAGCGCTCGGTGAGCTCGACTACGACATTCAACCGGTTCGCAGCCATACCGATGATCTCGCGCGCGTACGCGGGAACGATGCGCGAGGATTGCGGCTCGATATTGATGAACAGCGAAACATTCTCTGGCATACCGGCATCGAGTGCGCCGGTCATCGCAGCGCACCGGCAAGCCCAATCGACCTCGTCGATCACTCCGCATTCGGCAGCACTCGCGAACACAGCACCGGGGTCCACCGACGGGTGGCCCGGCCACCGTGCAAGAGCTTCGTAGCCGACTACCTTGCCACTGTCGAGTTCGACGATCGGTTGGTAGTGCGGACGAACGGACCGAGGATCCGCGAGGATGCTGCGAACGGCGCTGGAAGTCAAGGTTTCCTCGTGCTCCTCTTCATCATGATCGGGCCGGTCGGTGACCAGGAATCGCGTCTGCGGCCGTAGGTGGAGCAACTGTGGTCCGGGAGGCACGGCGCTGGCGGTACAGCTCCCTGTCTGCATTTTCGATCACATCGGCGACTGTGTCCCTCTCGCGCGCGAACGCGATGCCACATGTGATCGCTATGTCATCGCTTTCGCGAAGTCTCGCTTCGATTGCATCGGTGGTGTCGTCGATGTCGAGAGCAGCCGGACCGAGCACGGAGAAGATGAACTCGTCACCCCCGTACCTCAACAGGGTGTCGTCGCAGTCCAAATGATCATCGATGACCTCGGCGACCCGTCGGAGTATGCGATCACCGGCCGGATGTCCGTCGGTGTCGTTGATGGTCTTGAGGCCGTCCACATCGACAAAACAAACGACCATGGCGGTACCCGAGTCGCGGGCGATACCGAGGCTGCGTTCGAGTTGACCGATCCCCGCGTCCCGGCGGTATGCAGAGGTCAGGTCATGGGTGGCCGAAGTACGGCGATCATGCGCTGCTGCGATCCGATCCTGGCGCGACGCGGACCTATCCGCGCCGGCCCGGGCACGGTCACCGGCCGCGGTGAGCCGATACGCTCGGCCCCGCCCGTGGCACTGATCGTGTGATCGGTCGTCACAATCCAAGCTCAGGGCCACCGCATCACGGGCATCAGCAGCACGGTCGGCTCGATCGGCTACGGCGTCGCGAGCCGCTGCCGCGACGTCACGATCGTCACCGGCATCCGGCACGGGCCGAACGCACGGGGGCGAATGGCTGCACATCCGAGGCACAAGCAACTCCTGACAATTCGACACCTCGCACGCAGTGAACGACTGTCGCGGAAGTAGGCGCACACGGGCCCCCGAGCCGTTACTGAAGCCTACGGCGAGAAACTACGCCGCGCTGACCGACAGCCCAGTTCAGGGTCGAAGCCGTCGGGCCGAATCGGTCCCGTGCTATGTACGGACACCGACCTCGCCGACAAGATCCAGACCGGCGAGAGATACCCCTCGATGGCACGTGGGCGGCAAGATGCAGTGCATCGGTGTCGTCGCGCCTGCGAGCATCGCGAGGGTATGTTTTGGTGTATGAGCTCGCCGTGTCGCGTGAGACCAACGGGCATCGAGTCGCTGCATCAGGACCGCGAAGAGGGAGGCGGCATGGCCGAGGAACATTCCACACGGCCGCTTTTTCGCAACGGCGCCGGCAGCGCCGCACTGATCCTGGGCATCATCGCTCTGGTCTGCGCGTTCGTACCCTTCATCGGGGATTTCGTCGCTATCCCCACGGGTGTCGCCGCGGTGGTGTGCGGGTGGGTCGGCGTCGGTCGGGACGAACAGGGCCACGCGACCAATGGCCGCGAGGCCATGATCGGCGCAGCTCTCGGCGGCGCGGCCATGTTCGTGGTGTTCGTGGCATATGCGGCCACCGTTGTGTGAACGATGAGCAGTAATACGAAAATCTCATGCATCGATTGCTGTGCAATACCTCTCGCACGATTGCGCAGAATCGGCATCTCCGGTCGGACTATTCCCTTCGCCTCAACACGACCAGAGCCGCACCCGCCACCAGAACCGACACCACAGAGATGCCCGTCGACACCCACACCCACGTGCTCGGCGAGAACGTGGGCTCGAGCTCGACCAGCGGAGAGTAAGCGGTCCAACCGAATTCGGCGACGACGGGAACCGATACCACGATGGGCGTCGTCACCGACATCACCGCAACAGGGGCGGTTGTCGGCAACAACGACGCATACGCCACGCCCACTCCGAGCGGCAGAACCACGAGGGTCGCAACGATATTGACGGTGTCCAAGGGTGGGCCGGTGAACACTCCCGTAGCTGCGACGACGGCCAGTACTACGAACCCCACCATCGGAGACGGCCGACGATGGCCGACCACCCCGCCCAGCACCAACATCGCGACGAACACCAAAGCTGTCCCCCACGTCAGGGATCCCACTGTCGGGGCCGATAGGAAGGCAAGTGCCGCAAGCAGGATCGCTCCTGTCACCGCGGGCAGCACAAACGCCGCACCGACAAGTAGCGGTATGACCGCGAGACCCAAGAACCACCGGTTCTGCATTGCACCGCCCGGACCGAGCGAGTTCACCGACCGCTCGAACAGCCAGTACAAGACCAGACCCACGAGAGGAATGACGATCCCCACCGCGAGCACTCGACCGCGCGACTGCACCGGCGATACTTCCTCGAACACTTTCGCCCACGACGACACCGCCAGCAGCGCCGCGAAGACGACCAGGGCGAGCAGCACTGGCGTCTGCGGTGCCTGCTGGAAGGCGGAACCGGCGTAGTCCACGTACTGGCTGGGGACGTTCTGCAACACACTCGATGCCGCCAGACCGCCGATAGCGCCGAACAGCAACGCGTGCTGCAGGATTCGACTGAGGGCGGTCACCGCCGCGGCACCACCCAGGATCAAACCGGCTGCGATCGCCCGAAGCTGCAGTTCTGCAGGAATCGGCACCGACAGTAGAACCGACAGGGCCGCGACGCCAACGGCTGCCACAATGAGAGCTGATTGCTTCCGCGTCGCGAATACCGCGGTGACGACGGCAACGATCGCGCCGAGTGACCAGGCGGACGCGCTACTGTCGAGCAGGATATCGAGCCTGTCGCCGCCAGCAACGAACGCAAAATTGCGCGGTACCGGCGTCGTCAAAGCCAGGACCGCCGTGAACGCACCGACGAGAACGGTGACGGGGGGAAGTAGTCGTCGTGCAGCGGTATTCATCGCGTCACCCGAGTGATGACCGCTGGCATCGACACCCACAGGTTTCTCACGCGCCCACCCTGTCACAATGTGACCGTTCTCAGCGTGTGTAACGGAGCGCTGGGCGATGGCGACCTACCGAGCATCGCCGCCGAAGGTTGCGTTCGCAGTGTCGAACGCTCGCTCAGCACCGCAGCGGACCACTGCGTGCAGTCGTTCGAAGGCACCACCCTCGGTGTCTACCGGGTGTATCGGACCCAGCCCGTCGAGGGCGGTTGCCTGTTCTTCATCGAAGGCGGACTGTTGAACTCCATCGGCCTGGCGCACTTCCCCGACGGCGCACCGTATATCGGTGAGCCCCAGCACGAGGGCGATATCGGGTACGAAAAGTTCGACGGCGACTGGTACCAGTTCGAGCAACTGTTCTGATGATTCAGTTGCCCTGGCCCGCAGAGAGACCGGGGATCATTGCGGTTTTGGTCAGCTTTGAACCGTGCGCGGATCGGATGCACATGACAGGTATCTTGACGCGGTGAGCAGACTTGGTCCTCAGCGTGCCGGGATGTGGGCCGATGCGCTCACGATCGTGTCCATCGTCGCCATCGGGGTGTGCGTAGCAGCGCTCGTCGAGCGCGGCGCACCGCCAGAGCAGCCCGAGAACCGCGCCGAGTCAGTAGCCACGACCACCACACACTCCATCACTCCTGGCCCTTCTGCACCCGTCGACACCACCTACAGAACGCCCGAGGCGATATTCCCGACGGCTATCTCCGGATGCGACGTCGTCGAACCTCCGGACGGGACGTCATCGGTGTGGGGACGGATCACCACCAGCGAGGATGCATACGACAACCCTCAGGCCTCGTGGTACTCGGGACCCAGGTCGGTGATGATGACCGATGCTGTCGCCGAAGCCCTTCCGCATGGTGTCGAGGTTCTGTTCGCAAGCCTGCGCGAGTCATTGGTGTTTCAGCCGATCCCCCAAACCTCCAGCGAACCAGGCCAGCCTCAGGAACCCGGTTGGGCAACGGCATCGGCCGAGCTCGGACGCGGCAACACACTAGGCCTGCTGGCAGTATCCGTGGCGCAGGACAACACGGGTGTGCCACCGTGCAGGGCCGGATCAGTGCAGGAACGCACGACATCGGCGGACGGCACCGTGGTCGACACCAACGTATCGTGGTCCGAATTCGGCGGTACGAGAACCAATTACCGCACGGTCACCGCCTACGCACCCGACGGCACGCACATCACCGCAACCGCATCGGACGCTGAGGGATTTCAGTCGACCAACACCGGAGACCGCGACATCGTTCTCACCATCGATGAGCTGAAAGCTCTTGTGACACTACCGGAGCTGCGGATATCGGCACCTGTCCCCGCCGACACACCCGAACCTCGCGAAGGATGCGACGACTCCTTCGGCCTCTTCTCCGGCGACACAGCGATCGACGCGGAACTCGCCACCAACTTGAACACCGCGTTGGAGCGCGTCGATGCAGGTGAGCGGTTCGATCCCGGATTGAACACGCTCAGGCTCGCCGACTTCGAGACCGGTGTGGTGTGTACGCACGTCGATGCCGTCGGCACCGGTGCCGACCTGACCATATCCATACGAGGCGGACAGGAACTCCCCGTGATGCCGGACATTTACGACCCCGCCTACCAGAATCGGCCGACCGACTTCGAGACGCTCGACGGCGGTGCGGTGCTGCGGATCGAAGAGGCACCCTATTCGTACTCGCCTGCACTGCCCGAGGGACCGAACGGCGGGATGCGCCGTACCGTGACCGTCACCTACCCGTCGGGAACCGAGGTCGAAGTCCGATCGCACGCCGAGCGTCCGGACGAACCACTGAGCGCAAACACATTGCGCACCATTGCCACCGCCGACGGATTGGATGTGCTGTGAACCCGTACCGACGGCTTGCCGTCACCGCTGCGGTGGCTTTCGTAAGCGTCGGCGCGGCCGTCGCGCTGGTGGCAACGGGCCCCCATGACGCCGAACCCTTTGCAGCACAGACTCCGACGTCGCCCGGCGCTGTGTGGACGCTCGACGCCGCCGACGTGCTCGGCAATCCGTTCGCCACCTTCGATGATCCCGTGGGTGGACGATTCGGCGAGGTCGAGGGCGGCGTCATAGACGCCGACGACATTCTTGTCGCCAAGGCAGGGTTGATCAATCAGGAGACGGACGAGTTCGAGCAGTCCCAACTGATCGGGTTCGATGCGGCAACCGGTCTGGTGCGGTGGAAAACACCCGCCGACGGGATCGAAAGTTGTTCGTCCCACGTACTCGACACACTGCTGCTGTGCCGGAGCACCGATCAGATCGTGACGATCGACAGTGCAACCGGAACCGCCACCCGACACGATACCGACTGGAACATATTCTCAGTCGGCACCGACGGCGAAGACCTCTACGTGGTCGAGGGCGAGAATGACGGGTACACCGTCCGGATCCATCGAGGAACGATCGACGACCCCGACGCGTCGTGGTCCCTCACCCTCGACGACACCTGGGTCGACCCGTACAACTCACGAGAAATCCTCGCGTTCGCAGGCAATGCGGGAGTGGCCCGGTTCTCCTCGGGCACAGCACTGTTCGACTCCAGATCCGGTGACATCACCGACAACATCTCGTCCCCCGACTGCGCGCGCGACCAGTTCGATCGAGGCGATCAGATCTACGTTCTTGCCGGCCGCCGATGCTCTGACCTGTTCGAGTTTCGCACCGACCTGGTCGATTCCACCGGACGAGTTGTCGCGACCACCGACGAAGAGGTCTACCAGCGCACGACGGTCGACGCAGCGAACGACCCCGACGATCCGGTTGTGTTGGGCAGCAGCGCCTTCGACCCTACGACGGGGCAGAAACTGTGGACCTCGGACGACGCCGGCACCGGGGGGGACATCGCGATTGTCGGTGATGTCGTCTTGGGTATCGGTCCACTCGCACGCAACCTGTTCACCGGGGATCCGGCGTGGGGTCCCGACGTCGAATCTCTACCTTTCATGCCTACCGCTGTGCGCGAGGGCCTGGCCTATGTAGCCGATTCTCGGGAGATCCTCGCGATCGAGCCCGAAACCGGCGCTCGCCTCGAAACAATCGCGATCGAGGATTTGCTCGGCAATACCGGTGGACGGTCCGAGAGGGTTGCACTGCTTGCCACTGGCGGCGGCGTTGTGGCAGTCAACGAGAAGCGAATGAACTTGCTTCGTTGAGCCTCGACTCAGGTCGATCTGCTTCGACCGAACCGCGATCGTTGCGACATCCGATCCGGCGCTTGGGAAACTAGTAGATTCGTCACCGTCCTACCCAGGGCGCACGGAAGTCGCCGATGCGTCCGTAGGCGACCATCTCGGTCCAGAATGCGCACAGGCCGGATGCCCATTGCTCAACTGTGAGGGGAAGACCGGTGGGTGATATCCGTGGGTTCTCGACGGCGATTCCCGGTGTCTACCCACAGGAACCGTCTCGCGTCATCTCCGTTCGCCACCGCAGACTGGCTCGGATCGCGTCGCCTACGCTTGCCGTGAGTTCGGCGACCGTTCGCTCGGAATCGATCTGTGCAGGTTCGAGTTCCGTTGTCGGTCGGCGAACCGGCTCGATCGAGCGCCGGGTATTCGGCGATCGGCCATCTATCCCCAACCGAAAGGCATCGGGCGGGGCCATATGGATGGTGGGAAGACGTTCGGCGTTTCGTGTCACTGCAGAACAATCGATGGTGAGCAGCATTCGATCGTGGCGCACGAACGTCTGCTTGTCTGCAATGACAACGTACAAGCCGTCGTTCGCCTCGGCACGCGTGGCCAGTCTCGTGAGGACCCGACGAATACGTTGCTGACACTGCGTTCGGTCCGAGGAAACGACCAGCGCGGCACCTGACACCGAAGATCGCGTGTGGCGGGCCTGCTCCGTCAGGCTCGTCCACGCGGGATCGTCGCCATCGCCGAAATATGTTCGCAACAGCCAAAGTTCAGAGTTGTTCGTACCGTCGGGCATGGTGATCCAATCCGAGAACGACGGGTGCAGCGAACCGCACGATCAGATGGAGGGAACCGTACGCAATTTCAAGGGCACGTTGTCGGCGAGGAATGCGAGTTGATCACCGATGACCGATGAAAACAGGGGTTCGACGTACGGATCGAAGTGACCGCCCGAATAGGTGCGCACCTTGGCTTTGCGAACTTTCGCCGCGGCGCGTTGCGCGACGGACGCCGGGGTGACGGAATCCTCGGACGCGATCTGCACCAGCGTTGGGCAGTCGATTGCCGACATCGTGCGACCCGGGGAGTACCGCCAGATTTTCAGCAGTATCCGCGCCGCCACGGTCTCGGGGTAGTCGCCGTCGGTCAGGCCCGACTCGAGGACCAGGCGGTCACGCCCTTTCATCGCGTCGGGTGAGACCATCACAGCGCGTGTGCCAGGTAGCCCGACACTGTCGACGTAGTGCGGCGACCGTCCGAGGGCGGCGCGGACGCTGTCGGTGATGGCGGCCGGTGCCAGCCGCAGTGCCTGCCTGAACCCGGTTGCGCGAACGGCGGCGATACCGTCGATGTGGGGCACCTGTGCGATGACCGCTGTGAACCGAACGCCGTTGCCCGCCAACGTGAGTACGTGGCCGCCGGCGAAGGACGTGCCCCACCCGACGATTCGGTTCTCGTCGACGCCGTCGAGAGAGCGAGCGAAGTCGACTGCGTTTCGCCAATCGGCAAGCTGAGCATCCACTTCCAACAACTGGCGCGGTTCGCCCTCACTGTCCCCGAAGTACCGATAGTCGAAGACGCAGACCACGTAGCCGGCCTCGACGAAACGCTCGGCGTAGGCGTACAGGCGCATCGCCCGAGGTGAGCCGAATCCGTGCGCCATCACGATTGCCGGTAGTGGCACGGCGGCGGACACCGCGGGACGAAAGACCGTTGCCGCGCAACGAACTCCGTCCGACACAAACGACGTTTCGGTACGGGTGAAGCCGGAATGTTCGTCGGTGGTCATGCGTTCGTCTCTCTGTTCTACAGCAGGGTGGTGATCGGATCTCACAGCTTGAAAGGATTGAGGGTCTTGCCGAGGTAGTAGCCGATGCGAGTCGGAATCGGCTTCGCGGCAGCAGCAGTCACCTTGTTGACCATCCCGGGCACGCACACCGGCGTGCCGTTGTTCACGGCCTGCCAACCTTCTCGGACGACGTCCTCGGGGCTCTGCCACAGAAGAGCTGGCAGCTTGGAGGTCGCTGCATCTCGGGTTCCCATCACGTCGTGGAACTCACTGTGGGTGAAGCCGGGGCAGAGCGCAGTCACGTGGATGCCATGCGGCCGCAACTCCATGTCGAGTGCTTGCGAGATGTCGAGCACATAGGACTTGATTCCGGTGTACAGCAGACTTGCACCAGGGGGAAGCAATGCCGCCAACGACGACAGATTCACGATTCGGCCGTATCCGCGTTCTTTCATGCCGGGCACCGTGAGATGAGAGAGTTCGGTGACGGCAGTGATCATCACCTGTATCTCCGCGGCGAGTGCGTCGAACGGCGCATCTGCGAAGGTGGAGTTCCCCGACATGCCCGCGTTGTTGACAAGGATGTCGACGTCGACGCCGAGGGATTTCGTTTCTTCGACGATGGCCCGGGGCGCAGCGGGATCGGCGAGATCCGCGGGCACGACGTCGCATCGCACATCGTGCCGAGACGACAGCTCGTCCGCCAGGGCGGTGAGCCGGTCCTCGCGTCGCGCGACGAGCACGAGGTTGTGCCCTTCGGCGGCGAGGTGTCGAGCAAATGCCGCGCCTATGCCCGCTGATGCTCCGGTGATCAGCGCGGTTCTTCCGGTCTTCGCCATCGACGGGCCTCCACTCTTGAACGGTATTCAAGGAAGGTAGCAGGGTCTTGAAGACCATTCAAGATATGGTTGGTCGTATGCCCAGGAATCGCGGACTTCACGACCGGGAGAGCAAGCGCGAGGACATCGTGGTCGCCGCCCGCGAAATGTTCGTGTCCGACGGCTTCGATCGCACCTCGATCAGTCGTCTGGCGAAAGCAGCAGGCGTCACTGCGAACACGCTGTATTGGTACTTCGGAGACAAGGACGACATCCTGGTCGCTGTTCTGACGGCAATCGCCGCCGAGGACGCCACGGACTATCTCCAGATCGTCGATCTACCACTTGTCGACCGGCTGTTCTGGCTGGTGGAGCGGCTCCGCAGAGTCGGCCCACTGGTCTCCACCGTGCACGATCGGGTGACCGAGTCCGAGGCCATCGATCAGTGGCACAACGGGTTTCATGCCTTCGCGGAATCGCTGTTTGCCGCCGATATCGCGGCTGCAGGACTGCCCGGAAAGGCGGCCGATGCCATGCTCCGTATCGGTACGTTCGTCGTCGAGGGATTGCTGACTCACGCGGCGTCGCCAGAAGTCTCCCGAGCAGTCATCGAGCAACTCGTCGACACCATCGCACCCTCATCAGGAAGTAATCCACTATGAGTACCGAACCCGATACCGCGTCGACCGGTCGTCCGCGAGCCGCGGCCGACCACGCCGACTCGGAATCGATCATCGCAATTCCCAGCATGGACCCGTTCTATCGGGCACCTGCCGGTTTCGAGTATGCGGAGCCGGGGACCGTATTGCGGTCCCGCGCGGTGACCCTCGCGTTGTTCGGTGTCATTCGGCAGAAGGTGTCGGCGTGGCAACTTCTGTACCGGACCACCAGCCTCGACGGGGCAGCGCGTGTCGCGGTCACGACGGTGGTTCTTCCCGTCGGGGGCCGAGCGCGACCGGAGCGAGCACTGCTGTCCTATCAGTGCGCGATCGACGCCGTGTCGGATCGGTGTTTCCCGTCCTACGTTCTGCGGGCGGGCGCTCGAGCCGTCGGCTCCGTACCGCAGTTCGAGTTCATGATCATCCTGTACGCACTGCGCCGCGGATGGGTTCTGTCCCTTCCCGATCACGAGGGCATGGACGGGCTGTGGGGAGCACCGATCGAGCCCGGTTACTGCACACTCGACGGCGTCCGCGCGGCACTGTCTTTCGAGCCGCTCGACCTCACAGCCACCACCCCTGTCGCGCTGTGGGGGTACTCGGGCGGCGGATTGGCGACGTCATGGGCCGCCGAGGCTGCGGCCGGCTACGCCCCTGAACTCGACATCGTCGGCGCAGCACTCGGATCGCCCGTCGGCGACCCCGGATCTGCATTCTCCCGCCTCAACGGCACGATCTTCGCGGCGCTGCCCGCGATGGTGGTGGAAGGCCTCCGTCGCACCTACCCCGTACTCGACCGCCTCGTTCGCGAACACGTCGCTGCTGCCGGGCTCGAGACCCTCTCATCCCTGCACCGCAAGACGACAGTGCACGCCGTCGCGTCCATGGTGATGCACGATCTGGAGCGGCACCTCGATATGCCGATGGCAGACCTCTTGGCGACACCCGAGATGGTGCAGATTTTTCAGGATATCCAGCCCGGCAAGTCGGCACCCGAGTTTCCGCTTCTCGTGGTGCAGGCGGTGCATGATCCGATGATCGACGTCGACGACGTGGACGGGCAAGTACGCCGGTATCGCGCTGCGGGAGCGAACGTCACCTACATCCGCGATCGTCTCAGCGAACACCTGTCGCTGCACCCGATAGCAGCCCCCGTCACTCTGGATTGGCTCTCGGATCGCTTCGCGGGCAAGCCGACCGACGAATCGTCGACGATCACCGTGTGGTCACTGGCCGGATCTTTGCCGGGGTTGCGCGGATTGCTCGGACTCGCCGTGTCCACCGGACGCGCATTCGCCGGCCGAATCGGTTGATACACAACCACATCGAGACCCGGAGATGCTGAAGCTCAATTGGACGAAGCGGCAGTCGAGGATCGGAGCCGTCGAGCCAGATACGGTCCCGTGATGCTGTTCGGGGACACCGCGACTTCGGCAGGCGTCCCGGTTGATACCACGGAGCCCCCGTTGTCGCCACCACCGGGACCGAGATCGATGACCCAGTCTGCGGAGGCTATGGCATCCAGGTCGTGCTCCACCATCACCACGGTGTTGCCGGCGTCGACAAGCAGGTGCAGCTGGCGCATGAGTAGTGCGACGTCGGCGGGATGCAGCCCTGCGGTCGGTTCGTCCAGAAGATACAGGGCAGTGCCGCGTCGGGTGCGCTGCAATTCGGTGGCAATCTTGATGCGCTGCGCTTCACCGCCGCTCAGCTCGGTGGCGGGTTGACCGAGTCGAAGGTAACCGAGCCCGATGTCGCGCAACGTCTCCAGACTGCGGGATGCTCCCGTGATGTCGGCGAAGAACATCGCAGCCTCGTCCACCGACATGTGCAGTACCTCGGCAATTGTCCTGTCACGCCACGTTATTTCGAGAGTCTCCGGTTTGTACCGGTCACCGTGGCAGGTGGGGCAGGGACCATAGGTGCCGGGGAGGAACAGCAGCTCCACCTCGACGAAACCGTCGCCCTGGCAGGTGGGGCATCGTCCGTCCGCGACATTGAAGGAGAACCGTCCAGGTGCCCATCCGCGGGCCTTCGCCTCATCGGTGGCGGCAAACAGTTTGCGGACGATGTCGAACATTCCGACGTAGGTGGCCAGCGTCGATCGGGGTGTTCGGCCGATGGGCCGTTGATCCACCCGGACCAGGCGGGTGAACGTCTCGATTCCGGAGACCTCGGCCACGTCGACCTCGATCTGCATGCCGTCGTCCTCGTCTGCCGCGGTCTCGAGTCGGTGGCGCGCCACCTCGAACAAGACCTGGCTGACGAGTGTCGACTTGCCGGAGCCCGACACACCCGTTACTGCCGTCAGGACCGCGTGCGGGAAGTCCGCCGTCAACTCCCGCAGATTGTGCCGGGTGACCCCGGCCAGAGTGAGCCAGCCCTGGGTGGGGCGCGCCTCCCGCTGCACGGATTCCGCTCGACCGAAGAGGTGCCTACTGGTGACCGACTCCTCGATCTCCTCCAAACCCGCGACGGGACCGCTGTACAGCACCCGTCCGCCGCCCTCACCCGCTGCGGGTCCGATGTCGACCACCCAGTCGGCGCGGCGCACCACGTCCATGTCGTGTTCGACGACGAACAAGGAGTTTCCCGACGCCTTCAGCTGGTCCAGGACGTCGAGCAGTGGCTCGGCATCGGCGGGATGCAGTCCTGCGGAGGGTTCGTCCAACACGTACACCACCCCGAACAGACCCGAACGGAGCTGAGTGGCGATCCGCAACCGCTGCGTCTCGCCGGGCGACAGCGTCGTCGAGCTACGGCCGAGCGCCAGATATCCCAGGCCCAACTCGAGCAACACGTCGATCCTGGCCAGCAGGTCGGCGGTGATGCGTACCGCCACCTCCGTGGTCTCCCCCGACTGTTCGGCTATCGGGCGCAGTACGGCGGCAAGTTCTGTCAGTGAGAGCGCATTGATCTCGGCGATCGAGCGGCCCGCGATGGTGACGGCCAGCGCGTCGGCGCGCAGTCCGCTGCCGGAGCACATAGGGCAGCGGACGGTCTCGGTGAATTGCAGGGCGCGTTCTCGCATGCGCTCGCTGTTCGAGTCGGACAGAACATGCATGACATGGCTGCGGGCACTCCAGAACTTGCCTTCGTAACTGTGGTCGACTCGGCCCTCTTCCGGTTCTATCCACACCTTGGGGTGCTCGTCGGTGAAGAGAAGCCACTCTCGGTCCTTCTTCTTCAGCGTGCGCCACGGTACGTCGATGTCGATACCCATGCCGCTGACGATGCTGCGCAGGTTCGCGCCCTGCCAGGCACCCGGCCACGCCGCGATCGCGCCCTCACGAATGCTCAGCGACGTATCGGGAACGAGCAATTCCGTTGTCACATCATGGAACTCGCCCAAACCGCCGCATCGCGGGCAGGCCCCGGCGACAGTGTTGGGTGAAAACGCTTCCGCCGACAGCAGCGGCGCACCGTCGGGATAGGTACCGGCCCGGGAGTAGAGCATGCGGAGCAGGTTCGACATGGTGGTGATGGTGCCGACGCTGGAGCGCGAGCTGGGCGAACCCCGGCGTTGCTGCAGGGCAACGGCTGGGGGAAGGCCGGTGATGGAGGCAACGTGGGGTGCGCCCACTTGCTGAAGCAGTCGACGCGCGTAGGGGGCGACCGATTCGAAGTAGCGTCGCTGCGCTTCGGCGTACAAGGTGCTGAAAGCCAGTGACGACTTTCCGGACCCCGACACTCCGGTGAACGCGACGAATGCATTGCGGGGTATGTCGACATCGACAGCTGCCAGGTTGTGCTCGGTAGCGCCGCGCACACGGACGTACCCGTCCCACGTTGAGTCCGTCACCGAACGAGCCTAGCTGGCATCCTCGAACCGAGGGCCCAGAAGTGCGAGATGCGATGCATCGGTGCCATCGCGCCCACGAGGAGATCGAGGGTATGTTTTCGGGTGGGTCTGCTCGTCGTGCCGCGAGCGACGAACGGGCATCCAACCACTGCATCAGGACCGTGAAGAAGGAGACGGCATGGCCGAGGAGTACAGCACACGGCCGCTGTTTCGCAACGGTGCCGGCAGTGCCGCGGTGATCCTGGGCATCATCGCTCTGATCTGCGCGTTCGTACCCTTCATCGGAGATTTCGTAGCTGTCCCGACCGGTGTCGCCGCTGTGGTGTGCGGGTGGGTCGGGGTGAGCCGGGACGAGAAGGGCCTCGCGACAAATGGCCGCGAGGCCATGATCAGCGCAGCCCTCGGCGGCGCGGCCATGTTCGTGGTGTTCGTGGCGTACGCGGCCACCATCGTGTGAACGATGACAGAGTGAGCAGTGCCACGAAAACCTTTGTTATCGGTTGCTATGCAATACCTCTCGCCAACCGACGTCGTCCATCCACCTGCCGGCCATCGAACGACGCACGGACGCAGGCACCCGAGTAGTCAGCCTTCGCAAGGGCCACATCGAGGATCGGATCATCACCGACGGCCGCCTACGCTCCCGCCCTGGCTGCATCCCGTGAACAATGCTGGATCGAATATCCGCCGACCCTTTCGTACGGTTCACCTACAAAGAATTACGGTGGCTCCCGAATCCTTCGCGGAAATCGATGGCAGAACACGGCATGCTATTGCCGTATTTCGACGCGTCGAACTTCCGATTTGCTCGAAGTAAATGTACTTTCGGTTTTTTTCGAGCAGAGCCACAACGGATTTTCACTTGCCTTGATATCAATGAATCTGGCAATGAGGGACCGCAGCTTCGTTGCTGCAAACCGATCGAAATTTTCTTGTTCACACCGAACAGCAAGCACCACCCTGCTCATTCCACCTCTGCTGGACTGCACCGATCATGAGGTCCGTGGGCGGGTACGAACGACACTCAGCACCGAGGAGTACCCGTGACACAGATACATGCTGCGACACACAAACATCGGGTGCCGGCGGAGCATCGTGTGCTCGGTCTCGACCGACGCACGTTTCCACCGGCACTCTTCGTCGTCGCGATCTTTCTCGTCTGGACCGTGATCCTCCCACGTGTCGACGCGGCCATCGGCTGGGATGACCCCGTTCTCGCCGGTGAGCAACTCGCGCTCACGGACTCCGTCGTCTTCACGCCGACTACCGGCTGGGATGTCGAGGCCGGCTTTCGTGTCGACGACGAAAGCCGTCGTTCCGGTGACGCCACCGTCGCTGGGAAGGGCGTCACCTTCCAGGTCTCGTCGGACACGTTCGAGGGCACTCCGGACGAATTGTTGGACCAAGTGGAGAAGGTCACATCCCGCACCGACGACCCGACCTTCAGGGTCGACGGCGACAGGACCACTCTCACCACGACGTCAGGCGAGAGCGGTGTCGCACAGCCCTACAGCAGCGTGACCGGCGACGGTGTGGTCGCAGCATTCGTCATCGCCGGCAGGGGTCTGAAGATCACCGCCTACGGTCCTCCCGCTCAGATGACCGCGGCCGTCGACAACATCCAGACCATGATCGCCAGTATCCGCACCGTCGACGGGAACAACCCATGACCGAGACCGGCACCGACACCACTAGCAGCTCCGGGGCCCGGCAACGGCAGGCCAGAGCAATGGAGGTCTCCGGGTGGGGTGAGCGCTTCCACTTCGTGAAACCCCACAATCTGTCCTTCTGGGTGTTCGTCGTGCTGACCGGAATCGGCGCGTTCCAGGTATGGGCGTACTTCGCGCCAAAGGCCGGGTTGTACGCCGACGCCTTCGCGATCTCGGCAGTGCTGTGCGGATTGTGCGGGCTGGCGTGGTTCGCCTGGTTCCGTCATATCGACCGATGGGAACGCCAACCGGGCCGACTCATCCTCGCCGCGCTCGTGTGGGGCGCAATTCCGGCCACCTTCGCATTCGCCCTCACCGCGAACAACGCAATGATCAGCATTTACAACAAGCTTTTCGGTCAAGTGTGGAGTGCCAACTGGGCAGCCGGAGCCACCGCACCGATCACCGAAGAGGCCGCGAAGCTCTGCGGATTCATACTCCTCATGAGCCTTGCCCCGCGATTGATTCGGACCGCGAACGACGGGCTGATCGTCGGCGCGTTCATCGGGCTCGGGTTCGCGATCTTCGAGGACTTCCTCTACGCCGCCAACTCCACAGCTCAGGCGTTCGGTACCGATCCGGTCGACCACGCCGTGCAGATGTCGTTCACGCGCATAGCGGTCAGCTTCGTCTCTCACCCGCTGTTCAGTGCCCTCGTCTGCACCGGTGTCATCTACATCCTCGGCACGGCGGCCCAGCCACGCCGGATCGGCCGCGGTGTGGCGTTCGTGTTGGTCGGAATGTTTCTGCACTTCACCTGGGACGACGCCGGCGGTCTCGGCCGAGGTGGCATCCTGACCTTCCCCGTCATGCTCGGCTCCATCGTGCTCGGGTTCACGGTCTTGACGATCGCGTTCCGGCGAGCAGCGCCGCGCGAGTACCAGTTCGTCCGCGACATCCTCGCCCCCGAGGTCGAAGCAGGAACCGTGACGGACGCCGAGGTCGACGGCATCCTGGACAAGAAAGCGCGAAAGGCATTCATCAAGTCCGCGCCCCACCACAAGTCGCGCCGAGCACGCAAGCACCTACGTCGGGCAATTCTCGACCTCGCCCACGACCTTGCAAACGACAACGGAGCCGACACCGAAGCCGTGCGTCACTCTCGCTCCGAGGTCGAGCGTCTGCGCGTCAAGGCCGGCTGACCGACAACCGGACCGGAACCAGGGCATGCAGGTCGTCACGGTGCCCCCGGTGCTACTGGTGCGCCACGACTTGCCCTCGCCCGGCTCATCCCAAGCAACACCAGTGCTGCCGCCGCAGCCGTGATGGCGAACCCCGCCACTGTGACTCCGGTTTGGAACGAGGCCGCTTGCTCGGCGCTCCACGTGGCACTCGAGATGTTGCCCGTGAAGAGCGCCGCGATGATGGTGCCGGTGACGGTGATCCCGACGCCGGTGGCGACCTGACTCGACGTGTCGACCATGGCGGCCCCGATGGTGGTGCGGCTCTCGGGGAGACCGGTCATGACGTTGGTACCTGCGACGACACCGACTATGCGCATACCTACCGCGACGAGGACGAGGGCAAGAGCGACCCAGACATAGCCGAATCGGCTACCTACGGCGAAGACCGCCAACCCGAGCACTACCGCCGCCGCACTCATCCAGGCGGCGTGGTTCATCCCCACTCGTCGCAGGAACGGCGCGACGAGGCGGCCGCTGAAGAGCAGCACGACGACCTGAGGGAGCATCCCTATCGATGCGAGGGCAGGCGACCATCTCCATACGAACTGCAGCTGCAGTGTGACCATGTAGCCGAGGCCGGCAACGGCGAGCCCGGACGCGGCTTTGTAGGCAAGACCGCTGGACACGAGGGGCAGCGCAACGAGTTCGAGGTCCAGGAGCGGGTACCTCGCCGTGCGAGCGCGGACGACGAAGACTGCTGCTGCGGAAAGGGTTCCGACAGTTGCTGCCCACGGCGTCCATGAAGCGGGACCCACCTCGACGAACAGGGTCGGCGCGAGGAGTGCCAGGACGATGGTGGCTGTGCCGAGCACCGCCCCAGCGACATCGAGGGGGTCGCGGTGCAACTCCTCTGGGAGGTCTTTCGCGACGCCCATGCGGATTCCGACGAACGCGAGAATCGCGATGGGTACGTTGATCAGGAGCAGGACCTGCCAGGGCGCGAAGGCGAGAACGAAGCCTCCTGCCGTCGGTCCGATCGCCAACCCGACCAGGCCGACTGTCGAAATCAGGGTGAGGGCTCGAACGCGTAAGGACTCCTGATCGAAGAGCCGAAACGCGAGCGCCATAGAGCCGGGGGTGGTCATGGCTGCGGCGACGCCCATCGCGGCGCGGACGGTGATGAGCTGCTCGGGAGTCTCGACGAGGGCGGTAGCCGCGCTGGCGAGCGCCAGCAATGTCAGGCCGACCAGCATTACTCGGCGCCGGCCGAATCGGTCTGCGATGGCGCTGAACAGCAGCATCAGTCCCCCGAAAACGACCGCGTACACACCGGAGACCCACTGCAACGCGGTGGTCGATGCACCGAGTTCACGCCCGATGGTTGGTAGGGCAACGTTGAGGATCGAGTTGTCGAGCATCTCGAAAAGAAACACTGCAGAAAGGCCGGCCAGTGCCACCGCGGCGGCTTTCAGCGTCTGCGGACGGTGCCGCGTCGAAGAGGTCTGCGCCTCGTCTGTGTTGGCTGGTCGCTCATTTTTCAGGCGCATACACGTCTCCATCCAAGGAGAAGTGGCAGCTCGGTGAGCGGCGTATGAACGGGGCTGAAGCCCTCGCTTTTACTTCCGGTGATCCGACTCTAACAGCCAGCAACAGGCAAAAGGAACCCGACTTCGTTGCTGGACTGCTGATCGGCGGCTAGTGCCGCGCCTACTCGCCATTGCGGTTCAAACAGCGAAATCATCTACACCGCAAGCTCTTCCGGATCACAGACCCCCGGAGGAGTGTTGCCCAATTTATTACGATGATCTAATATCTTGATCGTCGAGGTATTTGGGAGGTTCAGTGAGTCGGTTCAGTGATAGCCCCGCAGCCGAGGGATTCTTTTCGGCTTACGACCGTGTTCTGGCGAAATGGCCGCCGCCCATCGACGCCATCGACGTCGAATCCGACTACGGCACAACCCGAGTCAACGCCTCCGGACCCGTCGACGGACCTCCGGTGGTGCTGCTGCCCGGTGGCGGAGCAACCTCGACCGTCTGGTTCGCCAACATCGCGGCCCTGGCCCGAGAGAACCGGGTCTTCGCAATCGACCCGATGGGTGATCCCGGACGAAGCGTGGTCGGTGAGACACCGATCCGCACGGTCGATGACCTGATGTCCTGGCTCGATCACGTTCTCGAAACGCTCGATGCCCCGCGAACTTCGGTGGTCGGACATGGGTACGGGGCAACGGTGGCGCTCGCGTACGCGCTGCACCGACCGGAGCGCGTCGGCGCACTCGTCCTGCTGGATCCCCCTTCGTGTTTCGCCGGCATGCGCCTGGCGTACCTTCTGCACGCGGTGCCACTTCTGGTGCGACCGACTCGCGAACGTATGCGTTCTCTGATCCGGTGGGAAACGCAGAACGCGCCGGTCGACACCGACTGGCTCGATCTCACCGAGCGAGGCACCGACTTCCCGTCGGCGAAACCAGTGGTCCCACGGCGCCCCAAGGGAGATCGATGGGCGACGCTCTCCGCGGACGTCACCGTCGTCTTTGCCGGCGAGAGCAAGGTGCACAACAGTTCTCGTGCTGCCGACGCAGTCGGGAAGGTTCTCCCGAACGCACATACCGTTGTCCTGCCCGGCTGCAGCCACCACATGTTGCCGATGCTGCCCGCCGGGGAACTCGATGCCGTGCTACTGAGCGCCCTGCACTGACACCTGTTGTCTGGTCACCGCCAGCTGTATCCGAAGCAGCGATAGAGAGGGCGGGAACCCGCCGTTCTCGTTCACAACGCTGGATTCATACGAACTCCCGTGCTCCCAGTCGGTCTCGAAACGACACTGTGCAGATTTCGAGGGAGCCAAGGGCCGCGGGGACTTCTCCATTTTGCGTTCACCGACCGCCTCGCACTGTACGGTGACCGCGGGGATCGGTACGGCTAAAGAAGAATGTCGGGGGATCATGACTCTGTTCGGTGTGCTCGATCGCGTATTGACCAAACGACTGCCCCTGGAGCCTCCGGACGATCCCCACGCCGCGATCCTTCCAACCCCGATCGGCAACGACGCCTTCTTCCTCACCCCTCCCGGCATCGAGGACCTCGCACCCGGTGCGGTGATTCGGCAGCGCACGACCCGCGGTCTGGTGCCCCGGCCGCGAACCGCCCTGCATCAGTTCATGGTGCGATCTACCGACGCGCGAGGTCTGCCCGCCGGCGTCACCGCCTCGCTGCTGATTCCGAAGCGGCCGTGGACCGGGCGCGGACCGCGGCCCGTCGTTGCCCACAACGTGGCCATCGATTCCCTCGGAGCCAAGAGCACGCCGTCGTACCGGCTCGTGCACGGCGTCGGTGCCGACCTCCCGCCGGTGATGCCGCTCTGGCTCGCCCGCGGATACGCCGTCCTCGTCGCCGATCACCAAGGCCCGCGGATGTCGTACTCCGAAGGCACGATGGCCGGGCATGCCGTCCTGGACTCGCTACGCGGGATGACGGTCGTCGCCCCGGAGCTCGCCGACAGCCCCGTTGTGGCCTACGGCTACAGCGGCGGCGCGATCGCCACCACGTGGACGGCGCAACTGCAGCCGAGGTACGCGCCGGACGTGAGGTTGGTGGGCGCCGTCGCCGGTGGAACGCCCACCGACTTCTCGATGCTGCTGGACACCATGAACGGCACCGTCGCGGCCGGCCTGCTGGGTGCGGCGAGCATGGGTCTCGCGCGTGAGCACCCCGAGATGGTGGAGTTGTTCGGCCCGAAGGGGCTGCTGTTGGCCTCGTGGGTGAAGGACATGTCCGTGCTCCCCCTGGCCTTGGGTGGTTTGGTACGCATGCGAATCGAGGACTTGGCGTCCGAGCCCGACCCGTTCGACTCCGACATCGCGCGGCGGGTGATCGCCGCGAACCGTCCGGGCGCAGACGCGCCGTCGGCGCCGGTCGCGTTCTTCCACGGTTCCGCGAGCAAGTGGATCGGCGATCGCTTCATCCCCGAGGCCGGCGTGACTACCCTGATCGAGCAGTGGCGCAGCAAGGGTGCCGACGTGCACTACGAGCCCGTGGCAGGCGACCACTTCATCGGTGCCATGACCGGTCTGCCATTCGCGTTGCGTTGGACTGCAAAGCAATTCGCGGTCAGTGGTTCGGGTTAGCTCGCCGAAGCGACATAGCGCTGCGAGCAGGGAGAATATGGTGCCCCCAGTCGGACTCGAACCGACACTGTGCGGATTTTAAGTCCCTAGAAGTGGATTCAGGCGGACCCACATGGACGCCTTTTTCATTGTATTGCAACGCTTTTCGTTCATCTTCGACCAACACAGTCCAGGGACGAATGTACCCACTTGTGACACCCTCGTGATACCGAACTCTGCACACTGCGAGCGCCTCGGACCGCGCCAAACGAACACGGACCGCTGTGGAATGCGACGGACAAACGGTCGAGCTACCAAGGAGAGTGGCAGCGGATCCTGTGACACCGACAGCCACCACCATCGCCTCTTCTGTTCCGCCAACTACAGCACGAGCCTCGTAATCTGCACCCTGGTCTGAACGCTGTTAGCCGTCGTTCTGGGAGCCATCATCGGCAACCTCCCGCTCTTCTCCTTCGAATTCGAACGATAGGAAAGCCGTGGCTTCCCTGGCAATTCATAAACACGCTGATCTCCTCCCGATACTCACCAAGCACTCCTCGGCTTCCGGCGCTTCGGTGAACGAAATGACTTCACCGACATCGCGACGCAAAGCCTCAAGCACCTCGGACGGAGTCGCAGAGAACAACTCGCGTCGTTGATTGACCTGATTCACTAGCCGGGCCGCAAAGAGTCGGCGCAATTTCGCTTCCACCGAAACCGCTTCGTCCGCGAAGAACAGTGCGTGCACATCGAATCGGAACGGCACCAACGCATCTTAAAGCTTACACACCCAGTCCATCGGCTTCAGCCGGCGCAATCACGGGCGCAGCGACTAAGTTCCTGTGATCGGGCTGCGGACGCCGCGCTCCCACCGCATTAACGACTAATGCCAGCCTACCGAATCGACACGCCCGACGAGGTATGCACGATACGAGCGACTACGCCATCGACCGAGTTAGTGACTCCGCGTGTCCTGCACTGGTTAGGCAAGTTAGTATTTAGAGCTCAAATAGCACAATCTCTATAAAATTGGTCCTCTACGTGCTCCGTACCCAGTCCTGTGATGAGTCTTAGCTGGACATTACGGTATCTACGCTGATTCAGCTCTCTGAGCGCAGTGTTCATCGCTGCCACCGACGCCTCACCCCAGCGGCGTTGAGTTGTGGCCAAAATAATCTGGCTCGCATCAAAGATTTCAGCAAGTAAGACCTTCTTACGTGCTGTCCTGAGGCGATTTGACTTCGAATCAATGTCGTTTGATATTTTGACTTCGGCGACAAATACATCACCTTCAGACAAAGCCAATAGATCGAGCTCCGCAATGGATTTACCAGCTTTTTTCAACTCAAACTCAGAAGTGTCCACGTAGGCGAACTGGCGCGATGTTCGGGATCGAAGATGTTTGGAGAGTAGCATTGGGATATCACCGTTTTGTCGCATAAGGAGCACGGCTGTGGGATGCAGGTCGTAAAACCACTCCGGCTCATCATGCGGTATGCGCCAACGCGGTTGCTGCAGCGCATTTCTGTTACCACACCTGGGACACTCGTTTATACTTGCAAGTTTGTCAACTGGCTGGAACACCACGTGATTGCATAACGCACAGCCGAGAACTAGCCCTCGTCTCAGTAATCCCTTCGACAAGTGTTCGTCAAGTATTTCTCGTAGTTCTTCAGTTTCACCTGGGAAGCGTCGCGTCATCTCCCTGAACGTAAGGAACACACTATCTCGGACGATGCAACCGCCTCCGTCTGAAAACTCTTTTCGCGCGTTCTTCGCGTCCGCGATAAACGAGCGTAGCGTGGCCCTCATCTGTCCACTCATCGTGTCTACGATGCCTTCGCGTGACCCGAGCATCGTCGAGAGCAGTTCACCGTGCAAACCGGCACCGGACGACGAGACAGTATATCCATTTCCTGCAGCTTTAGACTCGGCCCAGGCGAATAAGCTAGGCTTTCGGACTTTTGGCCGACTCAACCGATCCTCCGGTGCTGCCCCTGCTGGAACGAATCCGTACGACGGGGCTTCGTATGACAGCCCCCGGCGGCCCGTCCGAATCCACGTATGAAGTGACGGCTCGTCGCGACTGAGCAGGGATTCAGCAGGCGTATACCTGCACGACGGATTCAGAGTCGCCGCGATATCGATATCCACGTGCCAAGAAAACTCGCGAATTTCGGCCAGCCTATTATTCAACAACAGAGGCGGGTTGGGTGCTGCAGCGAGTGTTACCGACCCTTGAGAATCAACCAGCACGGGCATAGTCGTGCTCTTGCTATATTGGTCCACGACCGCAAAGTGATACTTGCCTGAATTTGGGAAAATCAGGTCGACATCCAAACCACAAACCGATAGATCAGCATGAGAAAGACCCTTGTCGCTACTCGAACTGAACTGTGAAGCGCTGGTGACGACCGCATCACGAAAGTCCGCGACACGCTCTTCGTCGAGCGACACCGAGGTGACAATCCAGTCTTGCAAATCCGTGCGGCGATCCAGTTTGAGGAGATCGTGCAGACCTTCCAAAAGAGTCGCCGACGTGTCACTAACGCCACCTGCCCACCACTCTTCTGCGATCCAGAGACCCGCTCCGTAAGTTCGGTCCCATGCCATAGCAAGACAGAAGTCCTCGGGGCTATCGCCCACGACCAGAAGTCCGTTGTTTCGTATTGTGTCACCGGCTGACACATTTACTAACTCGGTCACTGACATGTCCCATGCGCTGGGTCCGTTCGTGGCACCCAAGGTGCGGGACGTGTCGAGGATGCGCGCCGGCGGAGCGATGGGATACGACCCGG
This sequence comes from Rhodococcus cerastii, assembly GCF_033042195.1. Lineage (NCBI taxonomy): Bacteria > Bacillati > Actinomycetota > Actinomycetes > Mycobacteriales > Nocardiaceae > Rhodococcus > Rhodococcus cerastii. The sequence goes on along the minus strand of NZ_JAWLKF010000002.1, from coordinate 482,947 downwards.
GAGTTCTCACGAGCCACCTGACTACATCCGACTTTTCGTCGCCATTCAGTTCACAGCCAGGCTGTGAGGGCGCGTTCACCAGGCCGATGCGTGCGGTCGCCGCGACGCCGAGCGTTCCGTCGAGGTGCTCGGATACTCCGAACACAGACGGGTCCGATGTTGCTAGCACTGAGCGGAGTCCGATCAGCGGGCCTCGGTCAGAGGATTCGTGAATGGTCCGCACGCGCTCGTGAGTGATCTCCTCAGTTGGTGTCCGCCCACCAGTAGCAGGTGTGATGAGGCGGTACGAACCGACTTGGTCGACGAGGAGCTTTCTCGCAGTTTCGAGATTCTCGAACATCACAACTCGTTCGGCAAGCTCAGCGCCGAGACGATCAAAATCTTCACTGGCTATCCCAGATTTTTCGAGGGTCTCGCGGATGTGGCCCGGTTGCAATCGCTCGAGAGTTTGGTACGTCACCCCTAAGGTGACGACGTAGTCAGGGTCGTACGCTACTACCGCTGCCACCATGACGGGGCTGACGACATCCTCTTCGGTCGGCACGAGGATGAATCCACGACCACCCCATGTCACACATGCCGTGTGCATGGCTGTTCGTGCCCAAAAGTGCCAATCTGGGCCACCGGGGATGACTATCGCGACGCGGGGCGCCCTCAAGCCTGTGGATACAGTCCGGTGTTCAAGCGTGGCGGAACCTGACCCACCATGGTTTGCCATAAAGCAACTTACCCTTCTAAGCCGTGTGCTGTCGCGCACTTACGTTGTTCCGCCGGAACAATGGAACGTAGCTTCGAGCGCCAAGAATAGACGGCGTCGACGAAACGATGCTCGACCGAGTTCTCGGATCGGCCGGTCGCAGTCGACATGACCGGTGATGCCTACCAACTCGTGGCCTGCGCCCCCTGTATAAACGGACTACCGCGCTTCAAGCCGCGGACTGCCTGTTTTAGTCGATACGGGCCAGAGCTAGAGCTGTTCGACGAAATCGTCATAGCCCTCCGGGACAGAGGACCACGTTCATGCGCTCTCCACTTCTTCGAGACGCTCAAACTTTCGTCTGTACACGAGGGCTAGCGTCAGCAACACGCCAATGCAAAGGACAGAGTTTCTGAAACCGTTTGCAGTCGTGCGTAACTGATGCGAGTTGTCACGCGTAACCGACACGCACACTGCGTAACACCGCCGATGGCGCGCAATGCAGACGAGTAGCACGGCCAGAGATAGTGCCCCACGGGGCACTATCATCGACATTTCGCCGGAGGCGTCCACGCCGGCGGCTGCGAATTTACGTTTGTAGATCCATAAAATCGGGCGTGCCGTCCTCCCACACCCACGGCTCGGCGAGAAAAACGAGCGTCGCGTCGATTCGAAAGAGTGACTACGCTCGGTCGTGCAGCTTAGTTCACTGGTGCTGAGTCAAAGTAGTCCTCATAGCGTTGCCGCAAATTGTAGTAGGTCGCCGGGGCCGCGTTGCGCTGCTGCTCAGGGGAGAGCCCGAGCCTTTCCAGCATCACCAGGTGCAGCAGAGTTTTCGTTACGTAGGTCAACGCAGGTCTGACCTCACGTGGGATTTTCTCCATACCGTCCCATGATGAATGCCCAATCGCGTTGCGCGCATTGACCATCCAGGTAACCCACATGGCCTTGTTATGGAGTACTGTAGCAACGGCCTCGCTGTCGGGGATCGAGGCTAGCTCGCGCATTCGCGCCGCGAAGCCCGGCTGGTTGCGTTGAGTTGCTGAGAGTGCCCATCTCCGCACCGGGCCCTCGGGCAAGGCTTTGATGTAGGCCTTGAGTTCGTGGTGTTCCTGGTCAGAGATGCCGGTTGTAGTCGGACACAGAATTTGATGGATACCCTCGGCAGCAGATGCAACGTTAAACAGCTTGTTCTGAAAGTACCCGGGGCCACCGTAGTCGACGCTGAAAAGCACCGAACCCGACATCCCCAACTGCGCGCGCAGCGTGAGCCAGTCGGAAATGAACCGGTCCGGGACAGTGCCGAGCACGAATACCGGATGCCAACGACGCTCGATCACGTGCTCAGCCTTCATCCGTAACTGGACACGTATGCCTTCGCTGGTGGATAGGACAGCGGACTCGACCCGGCAGTCTGCACTGCCCGCCAATGTAAGGAGGTCTTCGAACGCCCGGATAGTGGTGTCGAAATCCATCCACCTACGGGGTTCATCGGACTCAATAACCAGCTGGACCTCGCTACCCACTCGACGCAAGCTGAGCTGCTCACCAGGACACTGGGGGTTGTTAATGTGATCGGGCAGCGGCGGTCGATCGTGTCCGCGGGTTGCCCAGTCGGTCAGGTTGGACAGGCTTACTGACACCCGACGAAAGATCTGATCGTCGCCGGAAGCGATGTGAGCGCCAATTAGCGCAGCATGCACGTACACCTCCTGGGTCGACTCCTCAGCGGACAGGACCAGACAGCCCAGTAGAGTTACTGGCGTGGCGTCGTCGGTTACACCCCACACAGTTATGTGGTTGCTATCGGTCTTAGGGACGACACGGCAACCGAGCTTTAAGCGCAAAGAACCGTCGTGAACGGTCGTGAGATCGCCAGCGCCGGTGTGGTCGCTATCGGATGGCATCCACCACTGCCCGTTGTCCACGATCACAGGTCCACCTCCGCCATAGGTCTAATCGCTCAGCCCGGACGGACTTCGCCGCTCACCCAGCTCGATAGCATGCCACCTAAGTGGCAACGACTCTGCATTCATGATCCAAATCCAGAGAATCCTCAACCGCAGACCGTCGCCGCTCTCGGTCGTCCCTACATGATGACTTGTGCGATGCCTTTGGCGCGTGAGAGTTGTCGACGAGCATCAGGCCAGCAGCGTTCCGGTGTGACGAATGCGGAAACCTCTTTCTCGCCCTGCTCAAGGCCGGGACAAACTGCGCTGTCCTTGGCCGACAGCCACCGATCAGGTCGAATACGACAGCTACCGCACCGGCAAGACATCCTGACGACAGCACTGGGATGTGTGGCGTGGTCGGAAACGTCACCTTCTTCTTGACCACGAACATCTGCTGGTACGTCTTCTGCCCTTTTGTCGTAGCGCGGCGGTAGCGTGACGGCGCGGCCGCCGCTGGGGCGTCCGTTTGGAGCGGAGGCCGTTTAGAGCGGACTTCAGCTAGGGGTGGTCGAAATGGTCTTTGGATCGAGATTGAGTAATTCCTTTGGAGGCGGCACCAGTGCACCGGGCGGGCCCCCGCCGGAGAGGCCAGCGTGGTTCAGCTCTGACCGAGATTACGAAGCTTTTCTGAAAACGACCAAGATGGATTTAGGCCCACAATCCATAACTTCGACCAGTATCGACGTCGACCATCTCGACGAGAACGGGCGCAGAACCTTGCTCGGCGGCTATGCACTACAGAGCACCCTCGAATTTGTCAGCAGGATGTTCGCGCAGCTTGATGACGCTGCCCTAAACTCGCGGACTAATGCCTGGGAAAAAACCCTCGTCAGCATGCTGACCGGGGAGTTCTCGTCCAAGGTCATCGAATCTGTGAGTAAGGGAAACGTACTGTTACCACCTGCCGCAGTAACTCAACTAATTCGTGAGGCCATTGAATGGTGCTCCATCACCGACGCTGCAACCACGGGAACCGGCAATACAATCCCTATCTTCGGAATCGACGACTTCGTGCTGTTGATGCTGTCGATCAACGGCGATCAGGAACGCCAAGACCTCCCCGACTTCTTTCGGACTTGGCCTCCCACGCAGGACGACCTGGAGCGATACAACGCGGCGATGGCAGTCGACGATGACATGGTTCGCGACGAGGCTCAGCGGCAAATGCTTTCAGATCTAGCCCGGATGCAAGCGAACGCCACCACAGTGCCAGATGTCCTACTTGGCGACGCCTACGATACCTGGTTCAAGAAGTGGCCAGAGTTGGCCCCGCACGACCTGATCGGCGACACCGCTATCGAGGCATTCGAACAGGCCACTGGGGTTTCGCTGACCGAATTCATTAAACTCGGACTCCAGCTTTGGACACGAACCAAGACTGGTGCCGTGACGCTCAACGCCATTGATTTTGCCCAGTGGGCTGATTCGCAGGCTGTCACCTTGATGAAAACTGCGGCTTCTCTCACTGTGCAGGAGTATCGAAAACGGCTCAAGGCCGAGCGTAAGAAGGGGTTGCTTGCGCACCGCCGCTATACGTTCGCCGAGCGGCCCCTTATCCGGTTTGGGGATGATGAGTATGTTGCTTTGCGACCTGTTTGGGTGCTTGATCGCCTTTGTGGCTCGCAGCTGTACTGGCAAACCTTCTTTGCTTTCGGCACCGAGAAGGATCCGCGTGGCGAGCAGTTCAGCCTGGCCTCGAACTATGTCTTTGAAGACACCATCGGATACCTTCTTCGTCGAGCGACTCGAAGAGCTCGGCCGACGATCAAACTGATTACCGAGCGGGAGATGCAGCAAGCATGGAAACAGAGGGGCGACAAGCCGTCCGTCTGCGACTGGGTACTGGCTTCCGGCAAGTACTGCCTCTTGGTCGACGCCACCAATCACTGGCTGGACGAGAAAGCAGCGCAGGGCTTTGCTGATGCCGAGGACTACACCGCGGATCTCGAAGACACATTCGTCAGGAGGAAGTTTCTACAGCTGAGGTCAACAATCGAGCTGCTTGCTCAGCATGGCTGGGAGGGCCGCACCTTCGACGAGCAGACGGTATTCGTACCCATGGTCGTTGTGCCGAACGGAGGTATTCCGCCGAATGTGCTCTCTGATGTTGACCTCAAGCTGCGGTCACACTCCGTCCTCGGGGAGCTCGGCAGGTTCGTAACATCGCCTGGAATCTTGACTTACAGCGAACTTCAAGTCTTCGAGGGAGTGTGCGAACATCGCGGGCCGCAGCTATTCGTCGAAATCCTCGCACGCTGGCGTCTGATGTGCACTGGGGGGATGCCAGTTCGGCCTCAAACCTTCCTCGATATTTCTGGTGTTGATCGACCTGTCAATGGCCAAGTTGAAGTCCCCGCTGGTGGCCAGGTGAAAGTCCCCACCCCGTGTTGATGTTTCCGGTTTTTCAGGGGCGGTCCTTACGGTGTTGTGCGTCTTTCATGCGATAGGACTCGCCGTCGGTGACGACGATGGTGGCGTGGTGGAGCAATCGGTCGAGGATCGAGGCGGCGGTGGTGTGCTCGGGCAGGAACCGGCCCCATTGCTCGAACGGCCAGTGCGATCCGATCGCCAACGAGCGGCGTTCGTAGGCACCGGCGACGAGACGGAACAGCAATTGCGTGCCGGTGTCGTCGAGCGGGGCGAAGCCCATTTCGTCGATGATGATCAGGTCGACCCGCAGCAGTGATTCGATGATTTTGCCGACGGTATTGTCTGCCAATCCGCGATAGAGGGTTTCGACGAGATCGGCGGCGGTGAAGTAGCGGACCTTGTGTCCAGCGTGGACGGCGGCGACACCGAGTCCGATCAAGGTATGCGACTTGCCTGTCCCGGCAGGTCCGATCATCGCCAGGTTCGACTGTGCCCGAACCCATTCCAGGCTGGAGAGGTAGTCGAACACCTTCGGCTGGATCGATGACGCTGCGACGTCAAAGGACTCCAACGTTTTGGTCACCGGGAACGCGGCAGCTTTGAGCCGGTGGACGATGTTGGAGGCATCACGTGCGGCGAGTTCGGACTCGATGAGCGTCCGCAGCACTTCTTCCGGGGTCCAGCGTTGCGTCTTCGCAGTGATCAACACCTCCGGTGCGGTCCGGCGGATTGCAGCCAGTTTCAGGCGACGTAGTCCGGCGTCGAGATCAGCAGCGAGTTCGGGAACATGCTGGGGCGCAGCAGCCTTCGGAGAGTGTGCAGTGGTGGTGTCGGTCATGACGGCACCTGCGTATCGGCGGCAGGGGTCCGGATGGCGTAGGCATCGAGGGAGCGCGTCGGTGCGGTCGGCAGGTCCAGAATCAACGCGTCCCCGGCCGGCCTGGGCTGTGGCGCTCCGGCACCGGCAGCGAGAATCGATCGGACGTCCGCGGCCCGGAATCGACGGAACGCCACCGCTCGGGTCAACGCCGCCACCAACAGTTCGGTGCCATGTGCTGCGCCGAGTGCCAGCAGGATCTCGAGCTCGGATCCGAGCCTGGTGTTGCCGATCGCGGCGGCTCCGACGAGGAATGCTTCTGCTTCGGGTCCGAGTGCGCAGAACTGTTGCTCGACAGTTGTTCTCGGCCTGGGACCACGATGGGGTGCGGGGCGGGCACCGCCGTAATGCTCGTCGAGGACCGACGCGGTCCCCGGCTGGCCCAGGTCGTGTTCGGCGACGACCTCACCGGTGGCCGGCTCGACAACCACCAACCGCCCCTCGGTCTGGACGAGGGTGACGGTCGCGCCGATCAACCGCACCGGCACGGAGTAACGCGCGGACGCGAACCGCACGCAGGACAAGCGATCGACTTTGCGGGTCACCGGCGGTGGACCGATCTCCAGTCGGAGCGATGGCAACGGTGACAACAACTCTCGCTCTTCGTCGAGTTTGTCGTTCGGGATCGCGCATATTTCCGAATGCACCCTGGCGTTGACTTCCGTGCACCACACCCTGGCGGCGGCGTTGGCTGCGTGGACATCGACGGTGGTGTCGGCGATGGCTGATTCGGTGAGCAACGGGACAGCGAGATCGCGTTGGGCGTATCCGACGAGGTTCTCCACGACGCCTTTCGATTGTGGGTCGTTCGCGTGGCAGAAGTCCGGTGCGAACCCGTAATGAGCAGCGAACCGGACGTAGTCCGGGGTGGGGATGACGACGTTCGCGACGACCCCACCTTTGAGGCATGCCATGCGGTCGGCGAGGACCTTGCGCGGGACACCACCGACAGCGGCAAGTGCTTCGGCGATCAATGCCATTGTGGTGGTTGCTTTCTCGTCCGTGGCGAATGCAGCAAAACGCCACCGCGAGTAGGCCATGACGGCGCAGAACAGGTGCAGTCCGCCGACAGTGGCCCAGTCGATGATCAGGTAGTCACCCGGTGCCCATACCGCGGGCCGTCGGCCGCGGTGATGGTCGGTGCGCCACCGTTTCTTCTCCTCGGCGACCAGGCGGCGGAAGTTGCGGTCCGATCCTGCATAGCCGGCCTTGCGGGCGATCGGAAGGATTCGTTTCGCGGAGATTCGGCCCTGAGATTTGTCGACCCGTTCGGCTACCAGGTCGGTAACGGCGGCGTAGTTGCGTTCACGCTCGGCCCGCGGCGGTGGTGTGTTGCCGGCCTGGTCGGCTTCAAATTTGTCGATGGTGCGTTTGACGGTCTTGTGGGTGGTGCCGACGAGTTCGGCGGCTCCTCGATACGACCCGACTTCGCGGTAAGCGGAAATGATGTCCATGCGTTCCTTCGCAGACTTCAATGGAACTCCCCGGGCGGTGCGGTGTGTGGTTGGCACCTTCACCGTCACCGCTCGGGCCAGAAGTTCCTGATCGACACGACGAACACGGGGTGGGGACTTTCAGTTGGCCACCAGTGGGGACCTCGACCTGGCCACCAGTGGGTACTTTTTCATGGCCACGGACACGACCGATGGGCAAGTACCCGACGATTGCGCGATCGATGCTTATGCAAAGGCTGTAGACGCACAGGCAGGCACCATTATTCTGGTGCCAAACCACTTAGCGTGCTCGAAGAAGCTAGGAACCGCTTCGCAGGTAGCGGGCGAACCCGAAGACGTAGACGTCCTCAAACCGACTCCTGGTCTACAGACCGATTTCGTTGACGGCGTTCCCGACGCGGGGTGCATGTTCGCGACGGTAGACCTCCACCGGAGTCGAGGCTGGCGTGTCCGGTTTGGCGGGCGATGGCTGGACCGCCAGCGCCGTTGCGGGTGCCTTGGGCGACGAAACCAGCTCGTAAAGAGTGTCCGCCGAGTTTGGCCAGGCGTGGTCATAGCCCGCGTGCTCGGCGCGGCGTCGGATGGTTCGGTGGATCGCCGCCCCGCACAGCACTGTGGCGCCGAGGTTGCCGTTCTTCGCGATCGCCCTCAGCAGCGGTGCGCGGGCGGCGGTCCGGGGAATTCCCATGGCAGACGCGGTCGGTGAACGGTGCCGGCTTCCGTAGCGGCCGGGTGATCGAGGGGCGGCCACCGGTGTCGAACGCGGCGAAGATCTGTGTACACCGAACACCGGACATACGCGCAGGGCGGGAAGGTCTCGTGGGAGTCGGTGAACGGCAGCGCCTTGACCGCTTCCCTGCCTTCTTGGTCGGCCTTCGACTTTCGTAGCTGCATGTGCAAGCCGTCGTGCCGATGCACGGTCACGTCCCCGCATGAAAGTTCCGAGAGCTCGCTGCGCCGGAAGGACCCAGCAAACTCCGTAGCAGAATCGCCGAGTCGCGGCGTTCGAGGACATCGTCGGCATGTAGCGATCCGATGTGAACGAATCGAAGGTCTGGCAAGTCCACGCACGTCGATTCACGACCATCTGGATGCTCACGAGGCAGTTGTGACAACGTTGTGACACCGAGACCGAACGCCACAGAGCTCGAAGCCTCTGACCTGCGGAAACGAAATTTTTGACCTGCGGAAATGTCGATTACCGCGGATCTGAAATCCGCTGTCTCGGTTGTCCACTCAAATCCGTGGTAGACCGCCGAAGTCCACGCTACCACCCGAAAAGCACTGTCCTAGTCCAGAAATCTGGATCCATATGGACTCCGGTGCCCCCAGTCGGACTCGAACCGACACTGTGCGGATTTTAAGTCCGCTGCCTCTGCCAATTGGGCTATAGGGGCCACCGCCGGAGGTTCGCTCCGGCGGTGACGATCATATCGGGCTGCTACTGCGCCGGGATGACCGGCGGCACGAACTCGAAGGTCATGCCGAGTAGCCATACGAGCAGCAGGACTACCGGGAAGTGAAAGATGAACTGCAGGAACGTGAATCCGATCAGATCGCGCGCTCGCAGACCCAGTACGGCCAGCAAGGGCAGCATGAAGAACGGGTTGATCAGGTTCGGCAACGCCTCGGCGACGTTGTAGATCTGGACGGTCCAGCCCAGATTCATCTGCACATCGGTGGCCGACTGCATCACGTACGGCGCTTCGACGAGCCACTTGCCACCGCCCGAGGGAACGAAGAGTCCGAGTACAACGGTGTAGATCGCGATGACCACCGCGAAGCCTCCACCTGACCCGATCTCGGTGAAGAAGGTCGCCAGATGCTCGGAAATCGTGATGCCTCCCCGGCCCTCCGCCTCGGTGAGCATGGCTGCCATCGCGGCGTAGAGCGGGAACTGCACCAGGATCCCGGCAGTAGCGGGCACCGCCTTGCTGACGGAATCGAGGAAGCGCCGCGGGGTGCCGTGCAGCACCAACCCGAGCATCAGGAACACCAAGAGGTACCCGTTGAGGCTGCTGACCACCGACAGCACCGGCAGCGTCAACAATTGGGAGACAAGCCATCCCAGCGTCATCGCACCAACGAAGAGCGGAAGAATTCGGCTGTACTCGAGCCACTCCCCCGGTCGACTGCGCGGAGCAGGCTCCGACACCGTGTCGTCGAGATCGACCTCCATGTCTGCGGCAGTCTTGATCGCGGCACCCTTGGGAGCCGACACATGCGCGATGACGACCGTCAGAACGATGATGATCACGCACATCAACAGCGACTGCCACGTGAAGATGGTGGTGCCGAAGTCGAGTACACCGGTGACCGAAAGCAGCGTTGCCGGAAGCGAACTGGCCGTCGCCTGTAGCTGCGCAGCCGAGGACGACATTCCCAGCGCCCACACCGCACCGAGTCCCATGAACGCAGCGGCACCCAAGGCCCGGTAGTCCACGCGGAGATCGTCACGCCGCGCGATGGCACGGGCCAACAGTCCCGCGAAAACCAGCGATAGCCCCCAGTTGAGGAACGACACCGAGCAGGACAGCAGCGCCACGAAACTCACTGCGCTACTGGAGCTCTTGGGCACCTGCGCCAATCGAGTGATGAGCCGAGCGACCGGTGGAGAGGTGGCCACGACGTAACCGGTGAGAACGACCATCGCCATCTGCAGGGTGAAGGCGGTCAGGTCCCAGAAGCCGTTTCCGAAGGCGTCGACCACATTCTGCGGAGACGACCCGTTGGCGAAAGCAGCGACAGCCACGACCACCACGCCGACGAGAGCGAAGATGTAGGCGTCGGGAAACCACTTCTCGGTTCCCCTGGCGAGCATCTGCGCGACGCGCGCCAAACCTTTCTCGGCCGGCGCCTGGTCGGCCGGAATCTGCTCGGCGGGTGACGTCATCGGTGGTCCTCACCTCGAAGGGAGCCGTGACGTGGGCCACAGCACCTGTAAGGCTTCACCGAATCATGCAGTGATGCAACCTACATCGCCGCAGACCGCATCTGCAGAATTGCAGATCAGATCCTGATGGACATCGCGATGCCGTCGAGGATGTCGTGTTCACTCACCGTCAACGAGCTCACAGCACCCCGCCGCTCGAATTCCTCGGCCAGCACGCTGCACACAATTGCGCCGCCGCCGATGACGTCGACCCGTCCGGGATGCATGGGGCCCAACGCACTTCGTTGCGTATGAGTCATGCCGATCAGTCGCTCGCACACCTCGAAGAGCTGATCGAACGGCACTCGCGAGAGGTGCACGGCGTCGGCGTCGTACTCGGGCAGTTCCTTGGCGATGGCGGCGATGGTGGTCATCGTGCCGGCAACCCCCACCCAGCTCGACGCGTCGCCGATCGACACTTCCTCGAACGCCTCCGCCAACTTCTCGCGGGCGTACTCACGCGCACCGTTGATCTCGTCCGCGGTGGGAGGATCCGAATGCAGGAAACGCTCGGTCAGGCGCACACACCCGATGTTGGCCGAGAACGCGGCCTTCACTCCTTTGGCGTCGCCCAGCACGAGCTCGGTCGAACCGCCGCCCAGATCGACAACCAGGAAAGGTCCTGCAGCAGAGTCGAGTTCACCGACAGCGCCGGCGAAGGACAACCGAGCCTCCTCGTCGCCGGTGATCACCTCGGCCTCGGCACCGGGGATGACTTTGCCGAGTACCTCGCGCACCATCGAGAAGAAGTCCTCGCGATTGGACGCATCACGTGTGGCCGAGGTGGCGACCATGCGCACTGCGGTGGCCCCGGTCTTGCGGATGATCTCGGCGTATTCGACCAGCGCCACCCGGGTGCGCTCGATGGCCTCGGGTACGAATGCTCCGGTGGCGTCGACTCCCTGGCCGAGTCGCACGATCCGCATCTCACGAGCGACGTCGGCGAGGGATTTGCCGTTGTTGTCGGCGACGAGCAGGCGGATCGAGTTGGTGCCGCAATCTATTGCTGCAACCCTGGTCATGATTTCTCCGCACGTAGTTCTTCGATGGTCGGCCAGTCGGCCGGAATAGCTTTGCCGCGCAACGAGTTCTCGGCGGCCAACGCAACCGACTCATCACCCAGCGGGTTGACGCCCGGACCCTTGGCCAACGAGTGCGCGATCAGCACATGGAGGCACTTGACCCGATCGGGCATGCCGCCACCGGTGAAATCGGTTCCGAGAGATTCGATCTCGTCACGCTCGGCCAGATAGGACTGATGGGCGCGCAGGTATGCCGCAGCCAATTCCGGGTCGGTACCGAGACGTTCGGTCATCTCGCGCATCACGCCGGCCGATTCCTGCCGGCTCGCCTCGGCCGTCAGCCGGGGGTCCGTCAAGTAGAACAGGGTGGGAAAAGGCGTGCCGTCGGGCAGCTTCGGGGCGGTTTTGACCACACCCGGCCTGCCGTCCGGCGATCTGTACGCGATCTCGAGTACGCCACGCGGTTCACGTCCGAGTTGCGATGCGACCGCATCGAGATCTTCCTGCGAGACTGCCGAGGAATTCACCCGACCGGTCCTCCTTCTGGTTCTGGCACCGGCGGCACGGCCGGTGCGGGTTCTGGCTGTACGACAGGCATCGGTGCAGACGTCGGCTCCGGGGGCTCGTCCGATCCCTGTGGCTGGACCGCGGTGTTCCACAATTCGGTGTACCACGGTCCCTTCGGAGTGTTGTCCACTGCGAGGTCCTCGGAGCTCGGCGAGTAGTCGCCGGGCAGCTGGACCTGATAGGGCGTCTCCCCCGGCATGACGAACCGCAGACGTTCGCGAGCGTCGGCCGCGATGCGGGACGGCTCGTCGAGTTGAGACTTCTGAACCTGCAGGCGGTTCACGTCGTCTTGCAGCGCCTGCCGTTCGGCCAGCACGGATTCGAGCTCACTGCGTTGCGAGAAGTAGGTGCGCAGCGGCACGGCCAGCGTCAACGCCAGCGCACACACCACGACACCGAGAATGACGGCTCGTCCGGTGGACAGTCCGAAGAACGTCCGCTCGGGCATCTTGGGCCGGCGAACACCGACGCGTCGAGGCGCAGCCTTGCCGCCGACCACCGCGTCGCGCACCTGCTCGGAGGGTTCCGGTGGGGTGGCCTGTCGGCCGGAGGCGTTCGCGTCACGCGAGACGCCCCCGGCCTTGGACCGACTCGAAGAGGAGGAACGGCCGCGGGGTCGGGGATCACGTCCACCTGGACTGGTCCCGGACCTGCCGCGCCGTGCCATCATTGACCTCTCCACTTCGTGTCATACGAGCCTGTTCGCTATCCCTCGTAATTGAACCGGGGGAAAGACAACTCGCCGGCGTAACGCGCCGCGTCGCCCAGAGCTTCTTCGATACGCAGCAACTGGTTGTACTTGGCGACGCGCTCGCTTCGAGCCGGAGCACCGGTCTTGATCTGGCCGCTGCCGACGGCAACTGCCAGGTCAGCGATGGTGGTGTCCTCGGTCTCGCCGGACCGGTGGCTCATCATCGTCTTGTAGCCGTTGCGGTGCGCGAGATCGACTGCGTCGAGGGTCTCGGTGAGTGTGCCGATCTGATTGACCTTGACCAGCAGTGCGTTGGCCGCACCCTTGACGATGCCGTCTTCGAGACGCTCGGGGTTGGTGACGAAGAGATCGTCGCCGACGATCTGCACCTTGTCGCCGATGGCCTCGGTCAGCGCAACCCAGCCGTCCCAGTCGTTCTCGTCGAGCGGATCCTCGATGGAGACCAGCGGGTAGGCGTCGACGAGCTCGCCGTAGAACGCCGACATCTCCTCGGCTGACTTGGTCTCACGCTCGAAGGCGTAGCCCGTGCCTGCGGTGTAGAACTCGGTGGCCGCCACGTCGAGAGCGAGCGCAACGTCCTGACCGGGCTTGAGGCCGGTCTTGCCGATGGCCTCGAGGATGAGGTCGAGGGCAGCCTTGGTGCCGGCGAGGTCGGGAGCGAAGCCGCCCTCGTCGCCGAGGCCGGTGCCCAGGCCCTTGGCCTTGAGCACGGCCTTGAGTGCGTGGTAGACCTCCGCACCCCAGCGCAGCGACTCCTTGAAGGTCGGCGCGCCTATGGGGGCGATCATGAATTCCTGCACGTCGACGCCACTGTCTGCGTGCGCGCCACCGTTGATGATGTTCATCATCGGAACGGGGAGGATGTGCGCGTTGGGGCCACCGAGGTAACGGAAGAGTTCGAGTCCGGTGGACTCGGCAGCGGACTTCGCGACCGCGAGCGAGACACCGAGCAGGGCGTTTGCGCCTAGGCGAGACTTGTCGGGCGTGCCGTCCAGATCCAACAGAGCCTGGTCGACGGTGCGCTGCTCGATGGCGTCCAGGCCGATGACGGCGGGAGCGATCTCGTCCAGCACTGCATTGACGGCCTTCTCGACACCCTTGCCGCCGTAGCGGTCTCCGCCGTCACGAAGCTCGACGGCCTCGTGCTCACCGGTGGATGCACCGGAGGGAACGGCGGCGCGACTCAGCGTCCCGTCGTCCAATGCGACCTCGACCTCGATCGTGGGGTTGCCACGAGAATCGAGGATTTCGCGCGCTCCGACCTGCTCAATGATGGCCACGAATGCTTCTCCTATAAACGGGTACCGACGGACTGTGCCGGGTGCAAGACTAACCGCTCCCCTGTGATGTCCGCGATGCATGGAGGTCCTACGGCCTGGTGCCCACCGAGTACGCGGCCGCACGATCGCGCACATCCCGCAGATACTGACCCGACAGGTTGTAGGCCATCAACGCCGTCTCCCAGCCCTGCGCGGTTCGCAGATCACCGCCGCGCGCACACAGGTATCGAGCAGCGGTCAGCGCGGCGTCGTCGATGTTGTCGGGATCGGCGACGCCATCGCCGTTGGCGTCGACACCCCACTTCTTCCACGTCTCGGGAATGAACTGCATGGGGCCCATGGCCCGGTCGAACTCGGTGTCACCGTCCATGACGCCGCCGTCGGTGTCCGGAATCTCGGCGACGCCCGGTCCGCCGTCGAGAGGAATCCCGCGGATCGGCGGTGCGACGAGACCGTCGGGCGCGACCGACGAACCCTGGTAGGTGCCGTGCCGACTTTCGATGTAGCCGATTCCGGCGAGCGTCGTCCATGCGATTCCGCAATCGGCATCTGTCTCGGTCATGATCGCGGCCGCGTGCCCGTACGAGGCCAACGCGGTCACCGAAATGCCCAACGCTTCGGTCTGTGGTTCGGCCCAGGCGAGCAACAGATCGGCCGTCCGCCCGGGCGCGTTGAAATCGATGGCCGGCACTTCGGTGCCGGGTCCGGGCGGGATGCCCTCGGGAATCTCGCGCTCGGGTTCGCCGGTGCCGCACGCCGTCAACGCGAGAAGGACCGACGCTGTGGCGAGCACGCAGATACGGGAGATCACCACTCCATCCTGCACACGCAAGGTAATAGAAAGCTAAAGACGGAGATAACCCCTGGTCAACGCGTATTCGAGCCGGGTTGCAGGGTGTATGTTCTGGTCAGCCCTCACGCATGAGGGTCGCCTACCCTTTGCGAGGGAAGGCGTACCAATGTTCGACGCACCGCAGGAGCCTGATTCATGCCAGTTCTCGCCGCCGCAGGCTCAGCGCCGTCGATCGCCACCCAAATGTTCGGCAGTGGCTTGATCGGCCTGCGTGAAGGGCTCGAGACCGGCATCGTCGTGATGATCCTCGTCGCGTTCCTCGTCAAAGCCGATCGCCGCGACGCGCTCAAGTGGGTCTGGCTGGGAGTAGGCCTTGCCGTCGCCATGGTCGCCGCCATCTTCTTCGTGATCCATTACGGCACGTCCACCGTCACCGGGTTGACCGCCGAGATCATCGCCGGAGCGGCGTCACTCGTTGCTGTGGTGATCGTGACGGCGATGGTGCTCTGGATGCGCACCGCCGCGAAGAACATCTCCGGAGAACTGCGGGCGAACATGGAGAAAGCGCTGACCGTCGGGCCCGCCGCAGTGCTGACGCTGGCCTTCTTCGCGGTCGGCCGCGAAGGCGTCGAAACTGCGTTGCTCATGGTCGGCTACGCCGAGAACACCAACGGCAGCCTGTGGCCACTGCTGGGACTGCTGCTCGGAATCGTCGTCGCCGCTGTCCTGACGGTATTCCTCTACTTCGGTGCCGTGCGCGTCAACTTCGCGGTGTTCTTCAAGTACACCGGCATCTTCCTGATCGTCGTCGCCGCCGGGATCCTCGCCTACGGCATCCGCGCACTGCAGATCGGTGGAGTCCTCCCCGGCGGCAGCGCCGTCGCCTTCGACATCACCGCACACTTCGACGCCTCGAGCTGGTACGGAACCGTGCTCGCCGGCATCTTCAACTTCCGGCCCGAACCCACTGTGTTCCAAGCGATCGCGTGGGTGCTCTACATCGTGATCGTCCTCTACCTCTTCCTCCGCCCGGTCCGTGTTCCCGCGACACCCGAGCCTGCTCTGCAATCCTCCTGAAAGGCACCACCACCATGCGTCGTACCACCTACGCTCTGGCCGCCGTCGCGGTTCTGCCGATGGCTCTGGCCGGCTGCACCGAGAAGTCCTCCACCGAGGCCGCGTCGGGCGATATCGCCGTCACCGCGACCGACTCCTCCTGCGACGTCGGCGCTTCCGAGGGCACCACCGGGAACTCGACGTTCCAGATCACCAACAACGGCAGCAAGGTCACCGAGTTCTACGTCTACGGCGAAGGCGACCGCGTCATGGGCGAGGTGGAGAACATCGGACCCGGCCTGACGCGTCAGCTCATCGTCGCCCTGCCCGATCCCGGCACGTACCAAACCGCCTGCAAGGCAGGCATGGTGGGCGACGGTATCCGCGCCGACTACGTCGTCACCGGCGACTCGGTCCGCACCGCAGGCGAGGACGGACTCCTCACCGAGGCCGCAGCCGGGTACAAGCGGTACGTCGTCAGCCAGATCGATGCCTTGCAGGAGACCACCGCCTCGTTCGTCACCGCCGTCAAGAGCGGAGACGTCGACGCGGCCAAGGCTCAATTCCCCATCACGCGTAGCTATTACGAGCGCATCGAGCCCGTCGCCGAGAGCTTCCCCGACGACCTCGACCCCCGCATCGATCTGCGTGAGCCCGACGTGGAGCCAGGGGCCGAATGGACCGGCTTCCACCGCATCGAGAAGGACCTGTGGACACAGGGACTGCAGCCCGACACGAACGCGATGGCCGATCAGCTCGAGGCCGACATCACCGAGCTCGCAGACAAGATCAAGGCCGAAGACTTCACCATCGACCCGATCCAGGTGGCAGGCGGCGCACAGGGATTGCTCGACGAGGTCGCCAAGACCAAGATCAGCGGCGAAGAGGACTTCTTCTCGCACACCGACCTGTGGGACTTCCAAGCCAACGTCGACGGCTCGCAGGCCGCCATCGCCGCCGTCCGCCCCATCCTCGACGAGCGCAACGCCGAGCTGGGCACCGCGATCGACGCACGCTTCGCCGAACTCGATGCCGAACTCGCCAAGTACCGCAACGGCGACGGCTTCGTCTTCTACGACACCGTGACCGAGCCGCAGCGCCAGGAACTGTCCAACAAGATCGACGCATTGTCCGCCGAAGTGAGCCAGGTGCAGGGTGTCGTTGCAGGACAATAAGACCGGCCAGTTCTCCCGGCGGCGCCTCTTCGGTGCCGTCGGGACCGGTGCTGCACTCGTCGGAGTCGGGGCAATCGCGGGACATGCGACGGCGTCGGGCGCCGAGGTGCCGACATCGGATGTCGTCGAATTTCGCGGAGACCATCAGGCCGGAATCGTCACCCCGGCCCAGGATCGCATGCACTTCGTCGCCTTCGACATCACCACCGATTCTCGGGAGGATTTCGTTGCGCTGCTGAAGAAGTGGACGCTGATGGCCGAGCGGTTGGTGCATGGTGAGGAGACCTTCGACGGCGGCGCGGTCGACGGTGGCGAGTACAACGTGCCGTCGGATACCGGCGAAGCACTCGGCCTGACGGCGTCGTCGCTGACGTTGACGATCGGGTTCGGACCGTCGATGTTCGATCGATTCGACCTGGCATCGAAAAAGCCTGCGTCCCTTGCCGATCTGCAGCATTTCCCGGCCGACAACCTAGACCCGCGTCGCTCCGGCGGCGACCTCTGCATCCAGGCCTGCGCCGACGACCCGCAGGTTGCCGTCCACGCGATCCGCAACCTCGCTCGCGTCGGATTCGGCACCGTGTCGGTCAAGTGGTCACAACTCGGGTTCGGGCGGACATCGTCCACCTCGACTACCCAGGCCACACCGCGAAACCTGTTCGGCTTCAAGGATGGAACGGCCAACCTCAAGGCCGAGGACCCGTCGTTGCTGGACGACAACGTGTGGGTTGCTGCCGATGATGATCAGGAATGGATGGCCGGCGGCTCGTACCTCGTGGCGCGTCGAATTCGCATGCTCATCGAATCCTGGGACCGCACCACGTTGAAGGAACAAGAGCGAGTGATCGGGCGCAGCAAGGGAACCGGCGCACCGCTGGGCCAGAAGGACGAATTCGACGCACTCGACTTCGAGTCCCAGGGACCCGAGGGCACCTTCATCGACAAGACCGCGCACGTGCGCTTGGCGTCGAATGAAAACCTCGGTGGCGTCCAACTCCTGCGTCGGGGATACAACTTCACCGACGGATCCGACGGCTTCGGCCACCTCGACGCCGGACTGTTCTTCATCGCCTACTGCCGCGACCCACTGACCCAATTCGTCCCGATGCAACTGGCACTCTCGCGCAAGGACGCACTGA
Source organism: Rhodococcus cerastii (assembly GCF_033042195.1). Taxonomy (NCBI): domain Bacteria; kingdom Bacillati; phylum Actinomycetota; class Actinomycetes; order Mycobacteriales; family Nocardiaceae; genus Rhodococcus; species Rhodococcus cerastii. Next base: position 464,921 of record NZ_JAWLKF010000002.1, on the reverse strand, counting down.
ACGAATACATCCAACACGTCGGGTCTGCGGTATTCGCCTGCCCACCCGGCGTCGAAGAATCCGAGTATTGGGGTTCGACACTGTTCGAGTAGACGTGCCCGCCCCCCGTCCGCGTCAATGGACCCTTGCATACGTCTGACCGCTGCAAGGGTTCATTCACGCGAGACCCCGGTCTGCGTGGATGGCACACTGCATACGTCTGACCGCTGCAGTGGTCCATTGACGCGGTCGAGCGGTGAGTTCGTACAGTCGGCTCGGTCCATACGTCGTACGTCCTATCATCGACTTCGGGAGCACACATGGGACAGCTTGTTCGGGTACAGAACTTCACCGTGTCGAGCGACGGAATCGCTGCGGGGGTCGACCAGAGCTTCGAGAGCCCGTTCGGACTCGACCATCTGGCCCTGATGGGATGGTACTTCGGCACCGCCAGCTTTCCTGGAAACGCCGGTTCGGGTGGTAGTCGCGGACTCGACGACTACTTCGCCCGCGACTTCGCGAACAACATCGGTGCCGAGATCATGGGCCGGCACAAGTTCGGACCCCAACGCGGACCGTGGACCGACCACGAATGGCAGGGCTGGTGGGGTGACGAGCCGCCGTTCCACACTCCAGTCTTTGTGCTCACACACCACGAGCGACCCTCGATCACGCTCTCCGACACAACGTTTCACTTCGTCGACGGGGAGCCCTCCGAAGTACTGAAGCAAGCAAAGGAGGCAGCCGACGGTAAGGACGTGCGACTCGGCGGCGGCGTCACCAGTATTCGGGAATTCCTCGACGCCGATCTCGTCGACACCATGCACATCGTCGTCTCGCCCATCGAATTCGGCTCGGGCCTGAAGCTGTGGGATTCACCCGACGAGTTGAACGACAGATTCGAGCACGAGGTCGTCCCCAGTAGCAGCGGCATCACTCATCACTTGTTCTGGCGCAGGTAGCCGGGCCGGATCAATGCCACTTTGTTGCACTCTGACCGACTGAACCCCACATTGATCCCAACCCGAGGGACGAGGGTACGGAGAGAGAGCGGGCGGGGTGGTGAGCCCTCAGCCTCGCAGACCCCAGTGCTCGATCCAGTCGAGTGCAGACATCTCCCCCGGCCCGATGCCTGCATTGCGGGCGGAGGCTTCGGCATTACGGATCAACACAGCGAAATCCAATACCCGACGCCTCAGCAGGTCCTCGGCACTGTCTCCACCGTGCGAGTGATCGACCCCGATGTGTACGACGCGTAGGCCGTCGGGAATCAGCTCGTCGGGCAGGCCTGCCTTGGTGGCCCGTCCGATCACTTTCTGCGCCAGGGCGAGTGACGGCTGAGACAGGGCGATTCCGTCGACGCAGGATCCGCGTGCCTTCTCCGACGCCTTCTTCTCTTCCCAGGCTCGCTCTTGTTCGGCAATGTCGATGGGGCCGTTGCCCGTTCGACCGAGGTGTGGGCTGCGATGGGTGAGTTTGGCGACGAGTCCTGCGGCGACGTCGTCGACATCGAACGCGTTCTCGGCGGCATCCTGAGCGATCCTGGAATGGAACAGCACCTGCAGCAACAGGTCTCCGAGTTCCTCGCGCAAGTCCACCAGGTTGCCCGCGGCGATGGCGTCGAGCAGCTCGTACGTTTCTTCCAGCAGGTAGCCCCGCAACGACTCGTGAGTCTGCTGCGCTTCCCATCCGCCGAGGGTGCGCAGCCGATCCATGAGCCGGACCGCCGCAATGAGGTCGTCACCGGGCAGCTTCTCGGCGGCGATGACCCGTTCTCCGCGTGCAATCCGTTCCTGGACGTCGGGGTTGGCGGGATCGGTGCTCACCAGCACCGCGTCGACGGCGTCGGGCGCAGCGGTTCCGGAGAACAGCCACCGCACTCGCACCGGCACTTCTTCGGTGAATTGCACTGCACCGCCGAGAAATTCGACAGCATCCACCGGCACTTGTGTGGGCCGAACAGGGTCGAGCAGAACTACCGTCACCGCTACACCCCCACTGTTTGCTCCAACAACACCGACCGAGATGGCTTACCGTCCAAGGATAGGATGAGATCGGCGATGAACTGCACCAATTCGACGTCGCGTACGCGCGCCGCCCCCACGCCGCCGCCTTCGACGCGCGGCAGCGGCAACTGCACCACACCGGTGGTGGCCCGATAGGCAGCGCTCGGGTAGAGCCGCTTGAGGCGGATCTGCTTGGAGTCGGGCAGGTCCATCGGAGCCAGCTTCACCTGTGTTCCGGCAACATTGACGTCGGTCAGGCCGTATTCCTTCGCGATAAGCCGCAGCTTGGCGATGGAGACCAGGCGGCCGACCTCCTCGGGCAGCGGACCGTACCGGTCGACGAGTTCTTCGATGACCGCGTCGATGCCCTCGGAATCGGCTGCCGCAGCGAGCTTTCGGTAACCCTCGAGGCGCAACCGATCGCTGGTGACGTAGTCCGGTGGGATGTTGGCGTCGACGGGAAGGTCGATGCGCACTTCCTTGGGGGCTTCGTCGGTGGTGATGGGCTTTCCGTCGGCGGCCGCGCGGTACGCCTCGACTGCTTCACCGACGAGCCGCACGTACAGGTCGAATCCGACGCCCGCGACGTGACCGGACTGCTCTGCTCCCAGAACGTTTCCGGCACCGCGGATTTCGAGGTCCTTCATCGCCACCGCCATACCGGCACCGAGGTCGGAGTTCTGCGAGATGGTCGCCAATCGGTCGTAGGCCGTTTCGGTGAGCGGCTTCTCGGGCGGGTACAGGAAGTACGCGTAGCCACGCTCGCGGCTACGGCCCACTCGACCGCGCAGCTGATGCAACTGGGACAGGCCGAGCGAATCGGACCGCTCCACGATCAGGGTGTTGGCGTTGGAGATGTCGAGGCCGGTCTCGATGATGGTGGTACACACCAGGACGTCGGTCTCGCGCTGCCAGAACCCTTGCACGGTGCGCTCGAGTGTTTCCTCGTTCATCTGACCGTGCGCCGTCGCCACCCTGGCCTCCGGGACCAGATCGCGAATCTTCTTGGCGGCCTTGTCGATCGAGCTGACTCGGTTGTGCACGAAGAACACCTGGCCGTCACGCAGCAGCTCACGCCTGATGGCCGCGGCGACCTGCTTGTCGTTGTACGCGCCCACGTAGGTGAGCACCGGGTGCCGCTCCTCGGGCGGAGTGAGGATGGTCGACATCTCGCGGATGCCGGCGAGGCTCATCTCGAGCGTTCGCGGAATAGGAGTCGCAGACATCGTCAGGACGTCGACGTGGGTTCGGAGCGACTTGATGTGCTCCTTGTGCTCGACGCCGAAGCGCTGCTCCTCGTCGACGATGACCAACCCGAGGTCCTTCCAAGCGACACCGGTCTGCAACAACCGGTGCGTACCGACGACGATGTCGACCGTACCGTCGGCCAGCCCCGCCATGACCTCTTTGGATTCGGAGCCGTGAGTGAAGCGCGAGAGCCCCTTGACGGTCACCGGGAACGACGCCATGCGAGCAGTGAAGGTCTGCAGATGCTGTTGCGCCAGAAGTGTTGTCGGCACCAGCACGGCGACCTGCTTGCCGTCCTGCACCGCCTTGAATGCGGCGCGAACCGCGATCTCGGTCTTGCCGTAGCCGACGTCACCGAGAATGACGCGGTCCATCGGAACCGCCTTCTCCATGTCGGCCTTGACGTCGGTGATGGCCGTCATCTGGTCGACCGTCTCGGTGAATCCGAACGCATCTTCCATCTCGAGCTGCCACGGGGTGTCGGGTCCGAAGGCATGCCCGGGAGCTGCCTGACGAGCCGCGTACAGCTGCACCAGCTCGCCGGCGATCTCGCGAACTGCCTTGCGCGCCTTGCGTTTGGTGTTGGCCCAGTCGGATCCGCCGAGCTTGCTCAGAGACGGCAGCTCGCCGCCGACGTAACGCGAGAGCTGATCGAGCGAGTCCATCGGGACGAAGAGTCGGTCTCCAGGATGGCCGCGCTTGCTGGGTGCGTACTCGACGACGAGGTATTCGCGTCGAGCACCACCGATGGTGCGTTCGACCATCTCGACGAATCGACCGATGCCGTGCTGATCGTGCACGACGCTGTCGCCGGCGACGAGCGCGAGCGGATCGACCTGATTGCGACGCTTGGCCGGAAGCTTGCGGCCCTCTCCCGCCGCGGCGACGCGGTTACCGGTGAGATCGCTTTCGGTGACGACGACGAGCTTGGCGTCGGGGAACACCAGGCCGTCGTGCAACGATCCACACAGGACGTTCACGATGTCGGCGACCGGGACCGCACCGGAATCGAGATGTGCCGCAGGCACTTCGGCCTCGGCGAGGCGTTCGATGATGCGGGTGGCGGTACCGGCGCCCGCGACCGAGATGACCGCACGACCACCGGTGGCGATATGGGCTCGCAGCGTGGCGAACAGGGCCGTCAGTGCTTCCTCGGACCCACGGACCTCCGGGACCGAATCGACGGCGAGTTCGACTTCTTCGCCGTTTCCGGATGCCAACGGGCTGATGGTCCACCACGGCCGACCGTGCACCTGAGCCGACTCCCGAACCTGTCGCAGCGAACGGTAGGCCGAGGCACCGAGATCCAGTGACGCACCTTCGAGGCTGGAGGTGTCCAGGGTGGAGGTATCGAGCGGCGCAGCTCCACCGATCGATGCTGCCGTCCAGGATGCTTCGAGGAACTCCTGGCCCGTGCGTACCAGATCGGTTGCGCGCGTGCGGATTCGCTCGGGGTCGCAGAGCAATACGTGTGTACCTGCGGGGAGAGTATCGGCGAGCAACTGCAATTCACCCGGCTGCAGCAGCGGCAGCAACGCCTCCATGCCCTCGACCGGGACGCCGGCGGACAGCTTGTCGAGCATCTCGACCAACGCGGTGTCGCCGGCGTTGTCGGCTGCGAGTACCGCGGCGCGGTCGCGAACTTCCTGGGTGAGAAGCAACTCGCGGCACGGCGGAGCGATGACGAGATCGACCTCGTGATCGGGCAGCGAACGCTGATCGGAGACCGCGAACGCGCGAAGCTCGGTGATCTCGTCGCCCCAGAATTCCACACGCACCGGGTGATCTGCCGTCGGCGAGAAGAGGTCGAGGATGCCGCCGCGGACGGCGAACTCACCGCGCTTGCCGACCATGTCCACGCGCAGGTAGCCGAACTCGACGAGTCGATGGATCAAGCCGTCGAAGTCGATGTCCAGGCCGACCTTCAGGGTCACGGGTTCGATCTCGCCCAGACCGGGTGCCATCGGCTGCACCAACGAGCGGACGGTGGTGACGATGACGCGCAGAGGATCGCCGTAATCGGTGTCGCCGGGGCGAGCCAGCCGGCGGAGTACGTCCAGCCGCTTGCCCACGGTGTCGGCGCTCGGTGAGAGTCGCTCGTGCGGAAGCGTCTCCCACGACGGGAACATGACAACGCCGCCGCCGAGGATCTGGCGCAGTTCGTCGGTGAGATCGTCCGCTTCACGTCCGGTGGCGGTGACGATCAACAGCTGCGTGTGCTGAGCGATCGCGGCGGCAACGAACGGGCGAACCGAGTGCGGTCCGATGAGCGTGTGCTCGGCGGTTCCGATCGCATCGGCGACGGCCACCATGGACGAATCCGTCAGCGCGACGCTGGCCAGACCCGAGAGTTGCAGCGCCGCGTCGGGAACGATCGGGGCCGGCCCGGATGGAGAAATGGCAGGCAGAGAATCGGAAGACAACAGCAATGCTCCTAGAAGCGATTCGAGGCGACGGCTGCATACGCACAGTCGTGACCGAGTCTATGGGAGCACACCGACAGCTCGGCAGGCGGGAGACGCCGGGCTGTCGACGGCAAGGCCCCACCTCTATCCCGACGCCTCACATGCGATCAACGGTGAATACCCGGATCGACTGCGCGACGACGTAGCGGCTTTCGTTGCGAAGAACTCGTGAGTTACGGGCCGAAGCGGATGACTCGACGCGCTGCGAATTCGCGGAAGTAGTCCAGCTTGTTGGCGGGGACCAGAGCCGGGAGAAGGTAGTACCAGAGACGCTCCATGCGCGACGGCAGTTCCTCGGTGGTGGAGGTGGCAACCGCAACCATGTGCACGCCGGCCAGGATCTCGAGCACGAGCGAACCGATGGTGCGCGAGTCCGAGTTGGGGTCGATGTCGCCTTGCGCGATGGCCTTGGCGGCGAGCTTGTCGAACGACTCGCTCCACCCGGCCATGACATTGCCCTCGGTGCCGCGGTAATCGCCGATCTGATGGCTCAGCCGGAGCATGGCCGAGACCATGGGGTCGCTGACCGAAAGGTCGACGACGATGTAGGAGATGCCGATCGCCGCCTCGAGTGCGGGGATGCGACCGTCGTTGAACTGCATGCACGCAGTGGTCAGCCGAGCGTTGCCCTCGTCGATGACCGCACGCGCGAGTTCTTCCTTGGAACCGAAGTGGAAGTACAGAGCGCCTTTGGTGACCTGGGACTGAGAGATGATTTCGCTGAGACTCGCGTTCGCGTACCCCAGGCGCAGAAATACGTTCGCTGCGCCCGCGAGCACGGTGTCGCGGGTTATTTCAGCGCGGGCCTGCCTGACCATGGGATCCGCCTTCGCAATTCTGAACTGCCACTGCGCAAATTACGCCCGAACGGTACCACTGACTTGCTTTACGTCTCGTGCCAACATGCATCGGTCCGATCGAGCCTTACGCCGTGTGTGACACAGCTCTCATGACCGACAAAGGGGACGATACCCCCTCTTTAACCGCGAAGAGACGAAACCGAGTTCTCATTCCTCGGTCAATCGAGGGTCGGCCTCCAGATTCGTCAGCCCGTTCCAGCACAGGTTGACCACATGCGCCGCAACCACTTCTTTCGACGGTGTTCGCACGTCTAGCCACCACTGCGCCGTCATCGACACCATTCCGACCAGCGCCTGGGCGTACATCGGCGCGAACTCGGGATCGAGTCCGCGGCGTGAGAAATCCCCGGCCAGCATGTGCCCGACGCGACCGATGGCCTCGTTGAGCAACGACGAGTACTTGCCGTCCTCGGCAGCCGCAGGGGAATCGCGCACGAGAATGCGGAAACCGTCGGTGCGGTCCTCGATGTAGGTGAGCAGTGCAAGTGCGACGCGTTCGACGCGAATCCGCGAGCGGTTGAGGTCGAGTGATTTGGTGATCATGCCGAGAAGCGTCGACATCTCCCGATCAACGATGACGGCGTAGAGACCTTCCTTACCGCCGAAGTGCTCGTAGACGACCGGCTTGGACACGTTCGCTCGTCCGGCGATCTCCTCGACCGACGCGGCCTCGTACCCGCGTTCGGCGAACAGCGTGCGCCCCACCTCGATCAACTGCTCGCGCCGCTGCGTCCCTGTCATTCGGACTCGAGGTGAGCGTTCCTGCTCCGAGGCTGCGCCTGTCATCGAAATCCGCTCCCGTTACCGACCCTGCATTTTTCGACGCCGGAATCGACGCCTCCCCCACACTAACGATGTCCGATCCATCCGTTTGTCCCTGCGGGAGTGGAGCCTGCAGGAACGACCCGGAGGGCGGGAGTGGAGCCTGCAGGAACGACCCGGAGGGCGGAATCTTCATCGCGGTTCGACTCACCACCACCTCGCGTGCGAGGATCGTTGCGCTCAGTGGGAGCGCAGCGGCAAACGAATGAGTCGTTCGATTCGTCGGCCACTGGCGAGACCGCTGGCCGTTTATCCGCCGTGGTGTAATGGCAGCACCTCTGATTTTGGTTCAGATAGTTCAGGTTCGAGTCCTGGCGGCGGAGCGAGCAACATCATTCGTGCATACCGTCTTCGCGTTACCGCCTGAGGAGCTCAATGCCTGTGCAGACCGCCGTGGTCGTTCTCGCTGCGGGTGCAGGTACCCGAATGCGGTCGAAGACTCCGAAAGTTCTGCATCCCCTCGCCGGCCGCACCATGCTCGCGCATGCCCTCCACGCGGCCGCCGACCTGGGTCCCGACCACCTGGTGACCGTCGTCGGACACGATCGCGAACGAGTGACCGAGGCCGTCCAGGACCTCGCGGCCACCTTCGGGCGCACGATTCACACCGCAGTCCAGGATCGCCAGCTCGGCACCGGACATGCCGTGCAGTGCGGCCTGGCCGCATTGCCCGACGATTTCGAGGGCACGATCCTCGTCACCGCCGCCGACGTGCCCCTGCTCGACGGTCACACTCTCAAAGCTCTGCTCGACGAGCACCTGAGTGCCCCCAGGCCCGCTGCCGCCACGGTGCTGACCTTCGTCCCCGACGATGCCAACGGCTACGGCCGTATCGTCCGCACCGACGACGGCGAGGTGGCCGAGATCGTCGAGCACGCCGACGCCACCCCGGCCCAGGTGCTGATCGGCGAGGTCAACTCCGGCGTCTACGCGTTCGACGCCGTGGCGCTGCGTACCGCCCTGGGCAAACTCAGCACCGCGAACGCCCAGCACGAGCTGTATCTGACCGATGTCGTCAAGATCAGCAAGGCCGACGGCAAAGCCGTCTACGGCACCCAGCTCGCCGATCCCGATCTGGTGGTGGGCGTCAACGACCGCGTCCAGCTGGCGCACGTCACCTCCGTGTTGAACCGTCACATCGTCGAACGACACATGCGGGCCGGCGTCACCGTCGTCGATCCGTCGACCACCTGGATCGACATCGACGTCACCCTCGGCGCGGACGTCCGCATCGAACCCGGCGTCCAGCTCCACGGCAAGACCCACATCGCCGACGACGCGGTCGTCGGACCGGACTCGACCCTGCGTGACGTCGAGATCGGCGAGCGCGCGTCGGTCGTGCGCACCCACGCCGAGCAGGCCGTGATCGGACCGGATGCCACCGTCGGACCGTTCACCTACCTGCGTCCCGGCACGGTCCTGGGCGAGGGCGGCAAACTCGGTGCCTACGTGGAGACCAAGAACGCGACGATCGGCCGCAACACCAAGGTCCCGCACCTCACCTACGTCGGCGATGCCACGATCGGCGACCACAGCAACATCGGTTGCTCCAACGTCTTCGCCAACTACGACGGTGTCAACAAGAGCCGCACGGAAATCGGATCCCATGTGCGGACCGGTTCCGACTCGACGTTCGTCGCTCCCGTTCATGTGGGCGACGGCGCTTACACCGGTGCAGGAACAGTGGTTCGGGACGATGTTCCTCCCGGCGCGCTGGCCGTCTCCGGTGGCAAGCAACGCAATATCGAAGGCTGGGTCATCGACAACAGGCCCGGAACCGAAGCTGCGAAAGCAGCGGCGCTCGCAGATCGTGATCGGCAAGAACAAAAGGACGGCGAAGAGCAGTGACCACCCCTAATTGGATCGACAACCAGAAGAACCTGATGTTGTTTTCTGGTCGAGCACATCCGGAGTTGGCCGAGCAGGTCGCCAAGGAACTCGGGATCGACGTCACCCCGCAGACCGCGCGTGACTTCGCCAACGGCGAGATCTTCGTTCGCTTCGAGGAGTCGGTCCGCGGATCGGACGCCTTCGTGCTGCAGTCGCATCCGTTCCCGCTCAACACGTGGCTGATGGAACAGCTCATCATGATCGACGCGCTCAAGCGCGGATCGGCCAAGCGCATCACCGCGATCCTGCCGTTCTACCCGTACGCGCGTCAGGACAAGAAGCACCGGGGACGCGAGCCCATCTCCGCTCGTCTGGTCGCGGATCTGCTCAAGACCGCCGGTGCCGACCGCATCATCACCGTCGACCTGCACACCGATCAGATCCAGGGCTTCTTCGACGGCCCCGTCGATCACATGCACGCACACAGCCAGCTCGCCGATCACATCCGGGCGACCTACAGCCTCGAGCACATCACCGTGGTCTCCCCCGACTCCGGCCGCGTGCGCGTCGCCGAGAAGTGGGCCGACTCGTTCGACGGTGCGCCGCTGGCGTTCATCCACAAGACACGTGACCCGTTGGTGCCCAACCAGGTCAAGTCCAACCGCGTCGTCGGTGACGTCGAAGGCCGCACCTGCATCCTCATCGACGACATGATCGACACCGGCGGCACCATCGCCGGTGCCGTGAAGGTGCTCAAGGAAGCCGGAGCCGGTGACGTCGTCATCGCCGCCACCCACGGAGTTCTGTCCCACCCGGCCGCCGAGCGGCTCGCGAACTGCGGTGCCAAGGAAGTCGTCGTCACCAACACCCTGCCGATCAGCGACGAGAAGCGCTTCGCAACGCTGACCGAGCTCTCGATCGCGCCGCTGCTGGCTCGCACCATCCGCGAGGTCTTCGAAAACGGCTCCGTCACAAGCTTGTTCAACGGCAGCGCATAGCCTTTTCGGGTCACTCCGCAGGCTCCACTGCCGACCTTCGGGTCTGTTTCACTCCGCCCCGCCCACTCTCCGTCCGCTCTGCATGAACTACGTCACGTCCGTGACCGGAACCTGCAGCTCGCGAGACGGGGGTGTGCGGGGCGGGTTTCGTTGTCACCTAAGATGACTCGTCGTGATCGACGCAGACTCTCCCCACGGCCCGGCTGGAACTACTACGGTCAGAATTGCCCGATGGACGCCGGGCGGGTGCGTCTGGTGCGGTAGCACCGACAGCGTCGAGGACTTCCGAAACGAGCCGCGCTGTGGTCTGTGCCGCGAGAAGGAAGCCGTCATCGACGAGGCCAAGCACTTCATCGGGATGTACGGCCTGCGGCCCCTGGGCGGCACGCTGGCGTCCGAGGACGAGGAGGAGCGCGAGTACCGCGTCACCGCTCGGGATGCGCGTGAGGTGCTCAACCGCATTCGGCTCGAGAAGCTGCCCGATCCTGCCGCCGTCCGCAAAGCCTTGCGCCCCAGGGCCGCTGCCGCGGGCAACGCACCGGCCTCCACGACGTCCGGAACGCCCGCGAAGGCACCGACGAAGAAGTCGCAGGCCGGCGTCACCGGGATCGATGCGATCGAACTGCAGTCCCGTGTGCAGAAGTTGCTCGGCCAGCTCACCTCCGTCGACGAGCAGATCAGCGCGCTCGACGGCGTTCAGGGCCTGCCGGCACGTGCGCGCATGAAGGATCTCGAACGGCAGCGCACCACTGTCCTGTCGACTCTGGCCGCGCTCGAGAAGGCTCGTCGCCGCACCAACTGATCCACGTAGTCTGATCGAGTGCTGCGCAAGCGTTCGATCTCACGGCAGGTGCTCGACGTCGCCTACGCCGTCGTCTTCGTTCTGCTCATGATGCCGTCCACGCTGGACGGCCCGTACGGTTCCGCAGGCTTCGGCGTCCTGGTCGGTTTCGGCGTCGCGCTGGCAGTTCGGCGACGGTCACCGCGACTGTCGTTAGCACTGGCCTGGGTGCTGGCCGTCGTGCAGATGATCAGCGGGGTACTCCCCCTCTCGGCGGACATCGCAATCTTCGCGATTCTGTACTGCTCGGCCGCGTACGGCGACAACGTGCTTCGACGCCTCGGGCTCGCTTCGGCCGTCGCCGGTGGCGTGATAGCGGCTCTGTACCTGGCGTTCGTGGACGGCAATCCGTTCGGCCCGGCCACGGAAGAGGGCTTCCAGGAACCCCGACTCCTGCAGTTCGCCTTCCTCCTCGTCGGCCTGTGGGCGATGCTCGGGTTGTCCTGGGCCCTGGGTCGCTTGGCCTATGCCCGGCGCACCGCCATCGAATCCGCACACGCACGTGAGCTCGCCGAAGTGCATCAGGCCCGCGCCGAACACGAAGTGGCAATCGAGCAGGAGCGCAACAGAATTGCCCGCGACATGCACGACATCGTGGCGCATTCGCTCGCCGTGGTGATCGCGCAGGCCGACGGTGCACGCTATGTGCGCGCCGTCGACCCCGCTGCCGTCGACACTGCCCTGACGACCATCTCCGACACCGCGCGCGAGGCGCTGTCCGACGTTCGGGTGTTGCTCGGACAGCTGCGCCACAGTCAGGGCGATCTCCCGAACCCCACCCCCGACGATCTCGAGCGTCTGTTCGATCAGATGCGAGCCACCGGCCTGACCATCGACTCCTCGATCGACCCCACCGAGGTGTCGTTGGGCGCCGGGACGCACTTGGCGCTGTATCGCATTGCCCAAGAATCGTTGACCAACGCCCTGCGGCACGGTGATCCGGACCGACCGGTGACCGTGACCATCGAATCCGATTCTGCCGGCATCGAACTGACGGTGCGCAACAGCGTTCTCCCCGGGCGTTCGAGCCCCGAATCCTCCGGTCACGGTGTCGCAGGAATGAAAGAACGCGCCAGCCTCGCCGGTGGCATGTGCACCGCGTCCGGCGACGGCTCGTCGTGGACCGTGACTGCCTGGCTTCCTGCCGCCGGATCGTCCACGAAGGGAATCGACTGATGGCCGATCGAATCAAGGTGGCACTGGTCGACGACCAGCAACTGTTCCGGGCGGGCATTCGCATGCTCATCTCCTCGCAGGCCGATCTGGAGTTCGTCGGTGAGGCGGGCAACGGGAAGGAAGCCGTCGAGCTCGGCGCGTCGGCACGTCCCGACGTGATGCTCATGGACGTCCGGATGCCTGTGCTCGACGGTATCGCCGCGACCGAGCAGATCGTGGCCGGATCCGATACTCCCCCGCGGATTCTGGTGCTGACGACGTTCGACCTCGACGAGAGTGCGGCGCGAGCGATTCGTTCGGGGGCAAGCGGATTCGTACTCAAGGATGCCGACCCGGAATTTCTGCTCGCGGCGATCCGGACGGTTCATGCAGGCAACTCGGTGATCGCCGCGTCGGCGACGACGGGTCTGCTGGCGCATTTCACGCCGACACCGGTGGTGCCGAAGGTGCCGGCCGAGTTCGCCACCCTCACCGCGCGGGAGAAGGAACTCTTCCGACTCACCGCCCGCGGGCTGAGCAACTCCGAGATCGCCGAGATGGAATTCCTCAGCGAGGCGACGGTGAAAACGCACATCAGTCGCATCTTCGCCAAGCTGCACCTGCGTGACAGAGTGCAGTTGGTGGTCTACGCATTCGAGCACGGACTCACCGGAGACTGACACCGAAGTCATCCTGTAGATGTACGACGCAGAGACTCGCGCCTGATTACTCCGGTCCTGCGAATTCATAGCGTTGTGGGCATGACGATCACAGCAGGCCCTGTTGCCCGGGCATTCCAAGTCAGCAAACATTTCGGTGACTCGACCAATCCGGTGAGCGCCCTCGACAACGTCTCTCTCGACATTCACGGTGGCCAGTTCACTGCCATCATGGGGCCGTCCGGTTCCGGCAAATCGACCCTGATGCATGTGATGGCGGGATTGGACAACGCCAGCTCGGGTCATCTGATGCTGGCCGGTGCAGACATCACCTCGGCCAACGACGACGCTCTGACCACGCTGCGACGCAAGCAGGTCGGCTTCATCTTCCAGTCCTTCAATCTCGTTCCCACCCTCGATGTTCGGGGCAACATCCTGCTGCCGTTCGAGCTCGACGGCCGTGCACCCACCGCCGAGGAGGCGGCCTGGATCGAGCAGCTCATCGACACCCTGGGGTTGCAGGCGCGGGTGAACCACCGGCCGCATCAGCTCTCGGGTGGGCAGCAGCAGCGCGTCGCGATCGCCCGCGCGCTGGGGACCCGTCCACATCTGATCTTCGCCGACGAACCCACCGGCAACCTCGATTCCCGCACCGGCCGTGAGGTTCTCGGCCTTCTCGCCGCGGCGGTGCGCGAGTACGGCCAGTCGATCGTGATGGTCACCCACGACCCCATCGCGGCAAGCTACGCCGATCGCATCGTCTTCCTCGCCGACGGTCACATCGTCAACGAACTGGGACGTTCGAGTGCAGAACAGATTTCGAGCTACATGCTGGGAATGGAGCACGCATCATGAAGGCAGGTGGGTTGACGTCGGCTCAGGCGTCGAAGGAGCACGGTGCCAGTCTGCTGGTGACCTCGCTCGCGTCGTTCTTCGGTGTGGTGTTGATTCAGGCCACGGCCTTTCTGGTCGACATCTTCGGGGATACCGACGGTGCTGCCGTCACTGCGCTGTACAGCGTGGCGCTGGTGTTCATCGGTCTCGCACTGTATGTCGCGGCGGTGGTCACCTCGAACACGTTCGCGACGATCGTCGCGGGCCGCACCCGCACCATCGCTCTTCTGCGCTTACTGGGTGCACGGGCGCGTGACCTGCGTCGATCGGTGGCCAGGGAAGGCTTTCTCGTCGGATTGTTCGGTGGTGCACTCGGTTTGGTTGTCGGTATCGGAGCGAGTCATCTGGCCCGGGCCGTTGCGGTCTCGGCGGGGCAGCTGCCGGATGTGCAGTACACGTCCGTCCAACCGTTGGTGAGTCTGCCGGTGGTCATCGTGGTGCTGACGACGACCCTCGCCTCTTACGTCGGGTCTCGAAAGGTGCTGGACGTGACTCCTGTTCAGGCAACCGGGGGTGCCGTGGACACGGGAGTGGAGGCTCCGCGGTCGCGTCGAATCAGGACGGGCATGTCGATCGTGCTGATCGCCGGCGGAGTGGCACTGCTCGGGCTCGGAATCCTGATCGGGATGGTGAACCCGACGGGTGTGCTGGTCGCGTTCCTCGGCGGCGTCGCCTCGTTCACCGGCATCATGGTCGGTGCCTATCGAATTCTGCCCGCAACGCTGAGGCTGGTCGGAAAACTGTTCGGACGCGGACCTGCAGCAAGACTGGCCTCGGCCAACGCAATTCGCTATCCGGATCGCAGCACCCGTACCGCGGTTGGATTGCTGATCGGGGTGACGCTGGTGACCACGTTCGCGGTCGCGATGTACAGCTACCGGTCGATGCTCGTCAACGAGTTCGACGAAGCCTCCGTCGACCAGGTCCTCACCGTGACAGTGGGAATCATGACCGGACTCATCGGCTTCTCGGCCGTGATCGCGGCGGTCGGGATGGTGAACAACCTGCTGCTGAGCATTCTGCAGCGCACCCGGGAGATCGGTCTATTGCGTGCACTCGGATTCACCCGCAAGCAGATTCGGTCGATGATCGTCTCGGAGAGCAGCCAGATGGTGGTCGCCTCGATGGGCTTCGGGCTGATCCTCGGCATCGGATACGGCTGGGCCGCAGCACAATCGCTGCTCGGCTCACTGGATTCACGCGGACTCACGGCCCCCACTCTGCCGTGGGCCGTCATCGCCGGAACCGTGCTGTGCGGTGGCCTCCTCGCACTCGGGGCATCACTGACTCCGGCACGACGGGCTAATCGAATTTCGCCGGTGGTCGCGTTGGCGGATGCCTAGCCTCGTGTTCGACAGTGCTGGGTGATGCCCGCCGGGCAGGGTTGCGCACTATCGCCGCCGATCGACGGGATTCCGTCGATCGGCGATCGTTGTGTGCACTGGTGCCCACTCTGCCGGGCACTGCCTGTGGATAACGTCATCGAGGTATCCACAATTGCGAGATTGCCACTGTTGCAGAGGCTCCCCAGACGCAACGGTGTAGCCATGGGGGTTTACACAGTGCAGCAATTGGTGGCGCAAGGGCTCAGTACGAGCGGCATTTCGAGACGATCGCGGTCGGGGGAGCTCGTGTGCCTGCTGCCGAAGGTCTACGCGACGGAGAAACCGGACTACCTCGGACTGTGCACCGGTGCGCTTCTGTGGAAACCGGACGCCGTGTTGAGCCACGAAAGTGCGGCCTGGTTGTGGGGACTGATCGACTACGAACCGCGACTCGTCTCTGTCACGGTGGCCCCGAACGTCCAGTCGAGATCGGTGCCGTGGGTTCGAGTTCATCGCCGACGCCTCGTCGAGGTCCAGCTCCACCGAGGCCTGCGAGTGATGTCGCTGGAGCAGACGTTCGTCGACGTCGCGACCTCGTTGTCGACGCCCGATCTCGAGAAATTCTTCGACGACGCCATCGACCATCATCTGCCGTGGCGACGGGTTGCCGCACTGTGTGACACGTCGAAGGGAATGCACGGGATGGCTTCCGTCCGGAAGCAGCTTCGAACGTGCTGCCCCAGAACACGATCAGAGCCGGAGCGCGTGGTAACGCGGGCGTTGACAGCCCGCAACTTCACGATGGAGATCAATGCGCGCGTCGGAAAGTTCTACGGCGACCTGGTCGACTTTTCCGCACGAGTGATCGTCGAAATCGATGGCCGAGAGTTCCACACGGATCCCGCCACGTTCAACAACGATCGTCGACGCCAGAACGAGTTGGTGCTCGATGGATGGTTGGTGCTGCGCTACTCGGCGGCCACAGCGCTTGCCGACCTCGATCGCGTCGTGGACGAAATCATCGCCGTGGTGCGGCGTCGTCGGAAGTCGATCGCAGCAACGGACCGTCGACTCCCGTGAATACGCGGCTGCAGCGGGCAGGGTTGCGCACTATCGCCGCCGATCGACGGGATTCCGTCGATCGGCGGTCGTTGCGTGCACTGGTGCCCACTCCGGTGGACCCGCTACCCGTCCTTGCGCGCAAGAATGAGTGCGAAGCGGGAATCGGCGTCGGACCAGAGATGTTCGACGCCGAATCCCGCCGCAGCGAGTTCTTCCGTGATTCCCTCCGGCCGGAATTTCGCCGAGATCTCGGTGCGCAGATCCTCACCGGCGTCGAAGTGCACGTGCAGATCGAGGTCGGCGAGGTACACCTCCTGCGGCGCGTTGGCCCGTAGCCGCATCTCGATCCACTCCTGCTCGGCATTCCAGAGCGCGACATGCTCGAAGGCATCGGGATCGAAGTTGCCATCCAGGCGAGAGTTGATCACCGACAACACGTTTCGATTGAACTTCGCGGTCACCCCTGCGGCGTCATCGTAGGCCGGAACGAGAACCTTCGGGTCGATCACCAGGCCGACACCGAGCAGCAGGTGCTCACCGGAATCGAGGGCGTCGGCGATGGCTCCGAGAAACTCCCGGCGTTCCTCGGGGATCAGGTTGCCGAGCGTTCCGCCCAGGAATGCAATCGTACGAGCCTGGCCGCTGGGCAGATTGTGCAGCGTGTCGGTGAAATCGCTGACGATGCCGCGCACCTCGAGCGCCGGGAATTCGTGCGAGATCTGCTCGATGGCACCTTCGAGGGCCGTGACGGATACATCCTGCGGTACATAGGTTTCGAGCGACCCATGCTTCACCCCGGCAGAGAGCAGGATTTTCGTCTTCTCCGACGAGCCGGAGCCCAGCTCGATCAACATCGTCGATCCGGTTGCTTCGGCGACGTCCAAAGCATGCTCCTCGAGGAGGGCGCGCTCGGTCCGCGTCGGGTAGTACTCCGGCAGCACCGTGATCTGCTCGAAGAGCTCGCTGCCCAGCGCGTCGTAGAAGTACTTGGGCGAGAGCCACTTCGGGTCGGCAGTGAGACCGTCCCGCACGTCCTTACGCAACTCGTCGAGCAATGCTGTGTCGGCCAGATGTACGTCCACCGTGCTCATGACGCTCCTTTATGATTCCAGGCTGGAAATGGTGAGATCGGTTGTCGTGGCGACGACCATGCGTCGGTCGTCGATGAAAATCCAGTCGGGTCGATCGTCGAGGGGTTCGGAGGCGATCGTCACCGAATCCTCGGTCCGCAGAACCGACAGCGAATGATGCACCGCCGTGGCGTACATGCTCTCGCCGTCCGACAGCAGAAAATTCAGGCGCGCCCTGGGCGAGGTTGCGAAAACCCTGCAGACCAACATGCGCAGTGCCGACTCGGGATCGTGGGTGCGCAGCAGGGTCTGCAGCACGACCCACAGAGCGGCGGCATCGGTCGGCGCAGGTAACGCAAGCGCGTCGACGGGCGGCACCTCCGACCACAGGTCGGCCATCGACTGCGGCCAACCGAACACCACACCGTTGTGGCTGAACGCCCAACGGCCGTCGGTGAAGGGTGCGCATGCGGTGCGCTCCACCGGCATTCCCACGGTCGCCGATCGCACCGCCGCGATCACCGACGTCGAATCGATCTGCGACAGAACATCGTCCACCGCCGGATCGGTCCAGATGGGCATGGGATTTCGGTAGCTGTGCGCGGCTGCGTCGCCGTCCCACCACGCGACACCGAACCCGTCGGCGTTGATGGTGCCGCCGCCGCGCATGTCGCTGGGGGCATACGCCTGCACACGGAGACTGTGTTCACCGTCGGTGAGCACTCCCCCGACGGACGTGCGGGGGCCGAGATACCCGAGATGACGGCACATTCAGCTGGACTCGACGTCGCGGGCCAACCGGAATCCACTGAAGATCTGGCGGCGGATCGGGTGGTCCCAGTTACGGAACGTGCCCCGGCACGCCACCTCGTCGGTGCCGAACGACCCGCCGCGCAACACCTTGTAGTCGCCGCGGAGAAACACCTCGGAGTACTCGGCGTACGGGAAGGCCTCGAAGCCGGGGTACGGCTCGAAATCGGAGGAGGTCCACTCCCACACGTCACCGATGAGTTGGTGCACGCCTGCTGCAGAGGCACCGTCGGGATACGCGCCGACGTCTGCCGGTTCCAGATGCCGTTGATTCAAATTGGCATGTGCCGCAGTGGGTTCGGCGTCGCCCCACGGGTAGGCGTTGCTGGAGCGGGTCTCGGCGTCGAATCGCGCAGCCTTCTCCCATTCCGCCTCCGTCGGCAGACGCTTGCCTGCCCACCGCGCGTAGGCGTCGGCCTCGAACCAACACACGTGCACGACGGGCTGATGCGGTCGCACCGGACGGCGCACTCCGAAACTCCGACGCCACCAGGTGCCGTCGGAGTCGGACTCCCAGAACTGCGGCGCGGTCAGGTTCGCGTCGACGCGATGCTGCCACCCCTTGTCGGTCCACAGCTCGCGGCGTTCGTAACCGCCGTCGGCAATGAACTCCATGAACTGCGCGTTGGTGATCGGGGCCCGATCGATGGCGAACGTCGGTACGTGCACCGTGTGAGCCGGTCGCTCGTTGTCGAGGGCCCACGGGTCGAGCGAGGTCCCCATCGAGAACGGGCCTCCGGCAATGACGGCCTCACCCGACACCGGGGTGGCCGAACTGGGAGGCGCAGGAGCGGTCAGAACCGCTGGTCCCGAACGTAGTTGATGGGTCGCGAGCATGGTCTCGTCGTGTTGCTGCTCGTGCTGGGCGATCATGCCGAACGCGAAGCCATGTTTCTCGACCGGTCTACCCTCGAAAGTGCTGTGGTCGAGCACATCCCAGGCCTTGTCACGGACGGTCTGGACATAGACGCGTGCCTCGTCCGGAGTGAGCAGCGGAAGCGACGTCCGCGAGGAACGAGAGTGTTTGAAGGCGTCGTACAGCTCGTCGATGTCGGGACGCACCGGATCGCGACCACCGACATCACGGACGAGCCAGAGCTCTTCCTGGCTACCGATGTGGGCGAGATCCCAGACCAGCGGGCTCATCAACGGCGAATGCTGCGACATCAGTTCGGTCTCGTCCACGCAATCGGTGAGCGCCGCACTGCGGGCTCGGCTGCGCGTGAGTACCGTTTCTATTCTGCTCCTGAGTTGTTCGGCGCTCACACCGATTCCTTTCGAGTCCGAAGTTCCCGTGCCGCCGTGTCGAGTTCGCTCGGCGTCTCGCCGGCACTGCATCGTCGAGACGCTGCCGACAGGTGGTCGGAGAACTCGCCACCGACCTCCGCTGCGAGGTCGAGCAATTCGGTTGCGGCTCTGCGGAGCTCGCGGTCTGCCAGCCCTACGCGGGCCGCGTCGAGCCACCGTCCCGCCGTCCCGCCGCCGATCTCGGTGGCTCGGGCCACCAGCTCGGGTGTGGACAGCAGCGCCTCGAACGCCGCCGCCGGAACCACCCACTGCCCGTCCGGCTGCGCGTCGAGATAGCGAATCTCGAAGTGCCCGCAGGCACGCACCTGAGGGAACAGGGTAGTCAGGTGGTAGTCGAGATCGCTGTAGGTCGGCGGGCGTCCGACGATGCCGGGATTGTCCACCCACTGCGCGAACGTGGTGCCCTGCGGCGCTTCCCAGTTCTGCGTGACGCCTTGGATGCAGAGCAACGGAACGTCGAGCGCCCACCGGGCGTAGTCGGTGATCGGGTCGCCGGTGTTGGGCACCGACGTTCTGCTGGAATCGGTTCTGCTGGAATCGAGTTCGAGCCAGGTCCGCATCCGCTGGGATGCCCAGCGTCCCGCGGGTGCGCCGGAAAGTTCGGGAGAGCGAGCGAACGCAGCCACGAAGGCAGGACCGATGACATGAAGCATGTGCCAGCGCGAGGCGACCTCGGCACGATCACGACCCGCGTCGACGCTCACTTGAGCCGCTGCGGTGTTGCACATCATCAGCTTTCCGAAGGGGCCGATGGTGGTGAACCGATTCTCCATCGCGCAGTACCGCGGTAGCACGAGGAGACGTTCGGGTGCCCGAGCAGTATCGGCCGGAACGGACGCGATGTCGATGCCGGCCTTACCGAGAATGTCCCGCAGCAGCCGCGCATCGGCGTCGAGCATCGGTGCGAGTTGGGAAACGGATAGATAAGGCGAACTGGACAATTCGACCTGACCGCCGGGTTCGACGGTGACGATACTGCCGCCCGGCAACGACAGGGCGGGTGACTCGGGATCGATACTGCGCGGGGAGTGAACACCGAGCGCAGCGGCCAGAGCTGGGAGGGTCGGACGCGTTCCGTCGTCGAGGGCGGTGAGCCACTCGAGTTCGGCACCGATGAGAGCCGGTGGCCCCAGCTTGAAACACACCTTCGATACATATGCCTCTGCTGCCGGGCGCGAGCTCAGCCCGAGAGACTTCTCGTTGGACGACACTCATTCCTTCTTTCCGCACTCAACACGTTCTCCGCTCGGAGTACGTACCCAGCCGCGGGGATCGAAAACGCCGCGATCCCTCGTCTGATCGAGGCTACCGATTGTGGAACTCTGGTGCCCGAGAGTTCGCTACCGAAAGGACGACCGATGCTCGATCACGACCGCATTCGACGCGACACCCCCGGTGCGTCGGGCCGGGTCTTTCTCGACAGCGCCGGATCGTCTCTACCTCCGAGCGTCGTCCTCGATACCGCGATCGCGCACCTGCGCCGGGAAGCGGAAATCGGTGGCTACCGGGCCGCGAACGAACGACTCGATGATCTCGCCGCGGTCAAGACCTCGATCGGAACCTTGATCGGAGCCCCGGCGTCGAGCATCGCATTGAGCGATTCTGCGACCCGGGCCTGGACAGACTTCTTCTACTCGGTGCCGCTGTCTCCCGGTGACCGAATACTGCTGTGCGAGGCCGAATACGCCAGCAACGCGATCTCCGCCCTCCACCGCGCCGAGGTCACCGGCGCAACGGTGGAGATCGTCCCGAGTGACGAATCGGGACGTATCGACGTACACGCACTGGAATCGATGCTCGACGACCGGGTGAAACTGATCTCGGTGGTGCACGCCCCCACCAACGGCGGACTGATCAATCCGGCCCGTGCCGTTGCCGATCTCGCGCACCGCCACGTCGCACTGGTCCTGCTCGACGCCTGCCAGTCCATCGGGCAGATGCGCATCGACGTCGAGGAATTGGGAGTCGATGCCCTCTCGGCCACCGGCCGCAAATGGCTGCGCGGCCCCCGCGGAACCGGCTTCCTCTATCTGCGACCGGGATTGGCGTCGACGCTGCATCCGCCGGCCCTCGACCTGCACAGCGCTCAATGGGTGGACCGACAGACGTATCGAATGGCCGACGATGCCACGCGATTCGAGTTCTGGGAATGCGACGTCGCGGCCAGACTCGCGCTCGGGGCGGCCGTCGACTATCTCCTCGAGCTCGGTGTCGACCAGGTCGAGGAAGCCGTTGTCGAACGTGCCGAATACCTGCGGGCCGGGCTCCGGAAGATCCCCGGAGTGACCGTGCACGACCTCGGCGACCGCAAGAACGGCATCGTCTCGTTCACCGTGGACGGCGAAGATCCCGTGGCCGTGCGCGACCGACTCGGGGAGCGCGGGGTGACCGTGACCGTCAGCCATCGCAGCTCGACGCGCCTGGACATGACCGGCCGGGGACTCGACGCGGTCGTTCGTGCATCTCCCCACTATTTCGTCACGTTCGCCGAACTGGACACGATGCTCGCTGCGCTCGCACGTGCATGAGACTTCGTCGCAGGGGTCGAAGTTTCGCTCACACGGGTTTTGCGGAGATACAGCCCGACGCCGACCGCTGAGACCGCGAGTCCACCGATTCCGAGCCAGGTGATCGCGTCGTCGAACATGAGCCAGGCCCACAGCATCGTCGTCGGCGGGGTCAGGTAGAGCAACACACTGGCGCGGGTGGGCCCGTTGCGACGCACCACGAACAGGTACGCGCCGTACGCACCGAAAGTCGAGAGCACGACCGTCCACGCGACAGCTGCCCAGAAGCCCGTCGTCATGGGCGGTGCGACATCACCGGCCAACGCGCTCCATGTCATGAAACCGGCTGCGCTGATAGAACATTGGATGGCCATCGCCAGCGCGATCGGCTCCTTCGGTGCCAGCACTCGTTGACCGATCGTGCCCATCGACAGAGCCAGCATCCCGGCCGCCGGTAGTAGGTAGACGGGCCAGGCGAGGTCGGCACCGGACATATCCCCCAGCACCACCAGCGAGACACCCGCGATGCCGACGACGAGCCCCAGACTCTGCCGCCCTCCGACTCGTTCGCCGAAGATCCGGCTCGATGCCGTCGCGACGACCAGCGGCTGCAGTGCGGCGATCAATGCGGCGACTCCCGGTGGCACTCCCATCCCGATCCCGGTGATCGTGGCACCGAGGTAGAGGAACTGACAGAAGAGGCCGAGGACCGCGTGGATTCGGATGGCATGCCAGGTGGGGGTCAGCCGCCGGTACCGGCACCAAGCGATCAGTAGCACCGCAGCCGCGACATAACGCCAGGCCAGCAGAGTGTGCGCGGGGGCTTCGGCTGTACCGAGTTCGGCTCCGATGAAGCCCGAACTCCACAGCACCACCAGGGCCGTACCTGCAACGGCGTCGACATTCGCTTTCATGCTGCGATGTAAACATACAGGTCTGTATACTTGCAGTGCACCTGCTTCTCACCAGCGCTTTCGGAAGGCAACCATGCTCGACAAGCCCCTCACCCCCGCCGGAGAACGCATCCTCGCCGTCGCCAGCGAGCTGTTCTACGCCCGCGGCATCCGAGCTGTCGGAGTCGACCTGATCGCGGAGGAGGCCGGCACCACTAAGAAGACCCTGTACGACCGATTCGGCTCCAAGGACGGCCTGGTGCAGCGATACCTCACCCGTCGATACGCTCTGTGGTGCGATCACGTGACGGAATTCGTCGATGCCCTCGAACCCGGCGACGCCCGCATCCTCGGGGTGTACGACGCCCTGGACGTCTGGATGCGCGACAACCATCGCGGCTGCGGATTCGTCAACGCCTTCGCCGAGTTCGGCGGCACCGACAGCCCGGTGCTCGCGATCATCGAGTCCGAGAAAGCCTGGACCAGATCGTTGTTCGCGCGACTGGCCAGCGAAGCCGGATATCCCGATGCCGAACAGCTGGGAACCCGGCTGTCGGTGCTGCACGAGGGCGCGGTGGTCATGGGGACGGCAGGAGCTCGCGATGACGCCATCGTGGTCGCGCGGGGCATCGCGTCGGATCTGCTCGCTGCGCTCGCAGGTGCACGACAGTAACTGCGGTCGTTACGCCGGCTCCACTCCGGGCTCGTAGCAGGGGTCGAGCTTCCACGCACGTGACGTGGTCGTGTATTGTTTCCCAGGTTGTCTCGGCGAGGGTAGATCCGAATAGTTCCGGATCCACCGTTATCGACGCGGCTCGGCCCCGTTGGCCGCGCTCGTTCGTGTCCGCCCCGACGAGCTTGACCGCCCGACGAAGTACGCCGCACGAACCACATTTATCAGGAGCATCCAGCACCATGGCATCGAAGGTAAACAATCTCACCGCGCTCGTCCGCACCGAATTCGGCAAGGGCGCTGCCCGCCGCACCCGTCGCGACGGCCTCGTTCCCGCCGTTCTGTACGGACACGCCACCGATCCCCAGCACCTCGCTCTGGACGCTCGCGCGTTCGCAGCCGTGCTGCGTAACGACGGCACCAACGCCGTGCTGACCCTCGACATCGACGGCAAGTCGCAGCTGGCGCTGACCAAGTCGATCGTCGTGCACCCGATCCGTCGCAGCATCG
Organism: Rhodococcus cerastii; assembly: GCF_033042195.1. NCBI lineage: Bacteria > Bacillati > Actinomycetota > Actinomycetes > Mycobacteriales > Nocardiaceae > Rhodococcus > Rhodococcus cerastii. Next base: position 441,006 of record NZ_JAWLKF010000002.1, on the reverse strand, counting down.
AGCACGCCGACCTCCTCGTCCTGAAGAAGGGCGAGCGCGTCACCGTCGAGGTCAACATCATCGTCGAAGGCGATGCAGCTCCGGGCACCCTGGTCGTCACCGACTCCACGTACATCGAGATCGAGGCCGACGCCCTGGAGATCCCGGAGAACTTCGTCATCTCCGTCGAGGACAACCAGATCGACACCCAGTACTACGCAAAGGACGTCGAGCTGCCCGAGGGCGTCACCCTGATGTCCGACCCCGAGCAGCTGCTCGTCAACGTCGTCGAGGCACCGTCCGAGGAAGAGCTCGAGGCAGACGGCGAAGGCACCGAGCCGATCACCGAAGAGGGCGAGGCCGAAACTCAGGAAGAGGCCGAGAGCCACGAGGATTCGGACGACGAGGAGAGCAAGGACAGCGACAGCTGATCTCTCTCCACCGACCGCGTACGACGCGCTGCTCCCACATCGGGAACAGCGCGTCGTTCGTTTCGAAGGCGTGATGCGACAATGACGAGCGTGAGTGTTGACCCCGTGAGTGCCGAAAGTACAGCGCCTGCCCTGATCGTCGGCCTCGGCAATCCCGGCCCGCAGTACGAAAAGACCCGCCACAACGTCGGTTTCATGGTCGCCGACGCCCTCGCCGGACGCATCGGCGGGGCGTTCTCCTCGCACAAGAAGTCCAACTCCGACGTCGTCCAGGCCCGCCTCGGTTCTCGCTCGGTGATCATCGCCAAGCCGCGGACGTTCATGAATCTCTCGGGCCAGCCGGTGGCTGCGTTGGCGCGATTCTTCTCGATCGAACCGGCGAACATCGTGGTGGTGCACGACGAGCTGGACATCGACTTCGGCGCTCTCCGACTCAAACTCGGCGGCGGCGAAGGCGGCCACAACGGGCTGCGCTCCATCTCCCAGCACCTGAGCACCAAGGACTACCTGAGGGTTCGCGTCGGCGTCGGACGGCCTCCGGGGCGAATGGATCCGGCGTCGTTCGTACTCAAGCCGTTCTCGGCTGCCGAGCGCAAGGATCTGGGCGTGGTCGTCGAAGAAGCAGCGGACGCCGCGGAACTCCTGCTCTCGGCCGGCTTGGAAGCAGCGCAGAACCGGGTGCACCCGCGCTGAAGCTCACACCCCTGTTGCACGGTGAGCGCCTGTTCTCACCTCCGAGCACACGCGCGCACCCCACAGAAAGGGTGTGAGGTCCCCGCCGTTCGTGTCAGTTCAACAGCGACGCCGAATTCGCCCGTCGCAGTTTGCCGCTCGACGTCTTCGGAATACTGCCCGGCCCCAACACCGCAACTGTTCGCGGTCGCACACCCACCTCCGAGTGCACCGCGTGGATCACCTCCCGTTCGATGCGTTTGACCTCGTCCGGCTTGTCGATGTCGTTGGTTTCCACTGCCACAGCGAAGCTTTCGCGCTTCTCACCGGCATCGAGCCGGATGGCGACGGCATTGCCCGGCCGCACACCGGCAACAGTGCCCGCGGCCCGTTCGATGTCGGTGGGATAGATGTTGCGACCACCCATGATGATGACGTCCTTGATACGTCCGCAGACGACCACCAGTTCGTCCTCGGTGATGTAGCCGACGTCGCCGGTATCGAGCCAGCCGTCCGCGTCGAGCGTCGACACCGGTCCTTCGACGGTGATGTAGCCGGGGGTGACGGCCTTGCCCCGCACCTCGATGATGCCCACGCCGCGGGCGGTGAGCACCTGTCCCTCTTTGTCGACGACGCGTCCCTCCAATCCGGGAACGAACTTGCCGAGCGTCGCGAGAGAACGGGTGTTGCCACGGGTCGACGGGACGGCGCGACCGAGGGTCTCGAGCAGGTCCGCGTCGACCACATCGATCACCTGCCCCTGGTCGGGATCCGGAATCGACACTGCGAGAGTCGTTTCCGCCATTCCGTAGACCGGAGCCAGAGCGAGTGGGTTGAGCTTGTACGGGGCCCCGGCCTCGGCGAGCGCGATCATGGTGTCCGGGTCGACCGGCTCGGCTCCGTTCCAGGCATAGCGCAGAGTGGACAGATCGAGATCCAGATCGTCCTCGGCCTGACGCAGCCGCCGCGCCAGCAGCGAGTACGCGAAGTTGGGTGCTGCGGTGACGGTTCCGCGGTACTTGTGAATAAGCTTGGCCCACAACAGCGGCGAGCGCAGGAAGTCCAGTGGAGTGATGCTGACGACCTCGGCACCGACCTGCATCGGCACCGACAGAAAGCCCACCATCCCCATGTCGTGGAACAGGGGCAGCCAACTGACCATAACATCGGAATCGACATCGAATTCGATGCGATCGATCATGGCGTAGGCATTGACGTAGAAGTTCTCGTGTGTGATCCGCACGGCCTTCGGCGAACCGGTCGAGCCGGACGTCAGTTGCTGCAGCGCGATGTCGGACTCGGCCGTCGGCACCGGATCGATATCGCGACCGGTCTTCATGTCCTCGATCTTCAGCACGGTGATGCCGCGCTCCTCGAGCACGGGTGCGGCGATATCGAACGGTGCCCCGAGAATCACGGCCTTGGCCTCGATCATCCGCACGACGGTCTCGGTGTCCTCGCCCCAGACGGCGAGGTCGGTCCGCGGAGTGGGCTGGTGCAGCATCGTCACCGATCCCCCGCGCATCCACGTCGCCTGGCACGCAGGCGCGATGTCCACCGGCTGACCGGCCAGAATCCCGATCGCGTCCCCGTGTTCGACGCCTGCGTCGGCCAGAGCCCCGGCCATTCGCCGCGCCTGCTCGTGGATCTCACCCCAGGACTGCCGAAGCGCCTCGTCGGGCTCGCCGGTGACCAGACCGTGCTTGCTGGTGCTCGCGGTCTCGAACGTCTCTTCGGTGAACTTGCTCAACGCACGTCTCCTCGTGAGGGATCTCCCGGCCTACCGTTCACAGTAGGCACTCCCGCCCCGACCGAGGGGAACAACGGGCCGCGTATCCTTTGATTTTGCCCCGGCCACTCTTTCGGTGCCGCCCTTGCTACGAGAATGAGGTCTTCGTGAGTACCCCGTCCAGCACCCCCGACGTCGACGCAACGCTCGAAGGGTCCGGACCGGCTGCGCTCGACGAGTCCGGGACCACCCGAGGCCAGGCCAAAGAGCTCGAGACCGAGGTCGCGAGGCGTCGAACATTCGCGGTGATCTCGCACCCCGACGCCGGTAAGTCGACGCTCACCGAGGCCCTCGCCCTGCATGCCCGTGTCATCTCCGAGGCCGGTGCCATCCACGGCAAGGCCGGCCGCCGCTCCACCGTCTCCGACTGGATGGAGATGGAGAAGGCTCGCGGGATCTCGGTGAGTTCGACTGCGCTGCAGTTCAATTACCAGACCTCACCCGACGCAGAGATCACCAACGTCATCAACCTCGTCGACACTCCCGGCCACGCCGACTTCTCCGAGGACACCTACCGCGTGCTGACCGCCGTCGACGCGGCCGTGATGCTGATCGACGCCGCCAAGGGACTCGAACCGCAGACGCTCAAGCTTTTCCAGGTGTGCCGGCAGTTCGGCATCCCGGTCATCACCGTCATCAACAAGTGGGACCGCCCGGGCCAGTCGCCGCTCGAGCTGCTCGACGAGATCGAGTCGCGAATCGGCCTGACGCCGACGCCTCTCTACTGGCCAGTCGGGATCGCCGGCGATTTCCGCGGCCTGCTCGACGTGCAGGACGGCAGCTACATCCGATTCACCCGCACCGCCGGTGGCGCGACCATCGCTCCCGAGGAATTCATGACGGCCGAGGCCGCCGCCGAACGTGAGGGCGTCGACTGGGACACCGCCGTCGAGGAGAGCGATCTGCTGATCTCGAGCGGTCAACAGCACGATCAGGAGATGTTCCTGGCCGGCCAGACGTCGCCGGTGATCTTCGGCTCCGCGATGCTCAACTTCGGCGTTCGACAGATTCTCGACACCCTCGTGGCCCTCGCGCCGTCACCCGGCCCGCGTGACGACGTCTCCGGCGGCGTACGCGAGGTCACCGACCCGTTCAGCGCCGTCGTGTTCAAGGTGCAGGCGGGCATGGACACCGCGCACCGCGACCGACTGGCATTCATGCGCGTGGTGTCCGGAGTGTTCGAGCGCGGCATGGTCGTCACCCACTCGCAAACCAAGAAGCCGTTCACCACCAAGTACGCGTTGACGGTGTTCGGTCGCGATCGTACGACCGTCGAGAACGCCTACCCGGGAGACATCGTCGGCCTGGTCAACGCGACCGCGCTCGCCCCGGGGCACACGCTCTACACCGACAAGAAGGTCGAGTTCCCGCCCATTCCGTCGTTCGCACCCGAGCACTTCTCGGCACTGCGCGTCGACAGCGCCGACAAGTACAAGAAGTTCCGCCGCGCCGTCGAGCAACTCGATTCCGAGGGCGTCGTTCAGGTGCTGCGCAACGACATTCGCGGCGACGCGTCCCCCGTGCTCGCCGCCGTCGGACCCATGCAGTTCGAGGTGGTCACCGCACGCATGAAGACCGAGTTCGGCGTCGACGCTCGAATGGAACCGCTCGGATACTCCCTTGCTCGACGCACCGATGCAGCCTCGGCCGTCGAACTGGGTCGCCAACGCGGTGTCGAGGTCTTCACTCGCACCGACGGCGCGCTGTTGGCACTGGTGAGCGACAAGTGGCGTCTGCAGTACATCCAGAAGGAAATGCCCGAGCTCACCCTCGAACCTCTCGTCGCCGCGGGTGATCAGTAGCAACCCGTGCTGATCGATCTGCTCGACGCAGAATTCTCCGTTCTGGGGCACCCGATTCTGTGGCGTGAGGTGGTCGGCAACGGTTTCGGCTTGCTCTCGGCGATCGGGGGGATGCGACGCGTCGTGTGGGCGTGGCCGGTGGGGATCATCGGAAATGCACTGCTGTTCACCGTTTTTCTCGGCGGCGTGTTCCATACTCCGCAGGCACTCGATCTGTACGGCCAGGCCGGGCGTCAGCTGATGTTCATCGCCGTGAGCGTCTACGGGTTGATGCGCTGGCTGCGCGATTCGAAGCGGTCCGGGGCCGCGGTTCTGCCGCGGTGGGGCACGGCGCGGGAGCGGACGGCGATGCTCGTCGTCGCGATCGTCGGCACGGTGGTGTTCGCGCAACTGTTCGGCTACCTCGGCTCGTTCGGCAAGTGGGCCGACGCGTGGATCTTCACCGGATCCATGCTGGCCGCCTTCGGAATGGCCCGTGGACTCACCGAGTTCTGGCTGATCTGGATAGCGGTGGACATCGTGGGTGTTCCGCTGCTGATCGTCGCCGGGTTCTATCCGTCCGCGGTTCTCTACCTCGTGTACGCCGCGTTCGTGGCCTGGGGATTCATTGTGTGGTTCAGGATCCAGAACAAGAACTTCGGTCAAAAAATGGCGTCGTAAACAATCGTGATGCTACTCTCAGCCTGTCCGAACAAACTTCGAGTACGTTTCTGCGTGCTCGACGCCGAGTAGCCCGTCCTGATCGATACCCGATCGTGACATCTCGGCGCGGAACCACCTGGGAATCACGATGAAGTGGAAAACGACATGACAAAGGGATCGAACTACCCATTGGCCGGGATCAAGGTCGGTGGCGCTCCCGCGCATCGTTTGGCGACGCCGCCGAAGTCCGACTCCGCTTCACCCGCCGGTGGCCGCACCGATTCTTCGGCGGCAGCGCCCGCCGAGAAGGCGGTCGAGACCCTGTCCACCGAGAAGTCGGAGGCAGTGGTCACGTCCACCGAGAAGGCGTCCGCAACAACGCCTGCACCAGCAACGTCGTCCGACACGGATTCAACGACCCCCCGCGCGGATCGACGTCGTCCAGAGAAGCCCGCCACGGAATCGAACGAGGTTGAAGTGACTACAAGCGATCAGATCTCAGAACACGGCCTGCCCACCAACGGCCGCTCCACGTCTCACGGCTCCACCGCCTCGCCGTCGCTCGGGCGTGGCCAGGGACCCGACCGTCGCACCGCCATGGGTGTCGCCTCGGTACGCATCGCGGGACGCTTGACCCAGAACGAGCTCGGCAGCCGCACCGGCGACATCCGCACCCCCGACACCTCCGTCGGCCCCGACGAGCTGCTCCAGCTCCTCGGCGAATACCTCGTCTCGGGTGGCCTGCAGAACCCCGAGATCCACGTGCGCTCCAACGGCCAGACCATCGTGCTGGACCTGCAGAACCCCGCCAAGGGCTACCGCTGACCCGTACCGGTCACAGCAGCTGCTGGAATGCCTCTGGTCGCACCATCTCGAGCACCAGAGGCTTCCATTGCGGCGCGCGGTCCTTGTCGACCAACACTGCACGAACACCCTCGGCGAAGTCCGGTTCGGCGATGATCCACGTCGCCATCCGCAACTCCCGATCGAGGCATTCACGCAACGTGCTGTCTGCTCCGCGTGCGATCAGCGCGTCGGTGGCCATCAGGGATGTGGGCGACAGCGTCGCCAACTGAGTCTTCGTCGTCCGAGACCACGGTGTGTCGCACACCAGTGCGTCGATGATGTCGACGAGCGATTCCTTCTCGAACACCGCTGCCACCGCCTCTGCGTCGAACGACAGCTCGGTCGTCGACGGCGCGGTGGTGTATCGATTCAACACCTCGTCGACGGCAATGCCGGCGAGGATGTCTGCCTTCAAACTCTCCACCGAGTCACTCGGGCAGAAGTGCGTCGCCAAATTCAGTGCGAGCGCATCGGATCCGGAGATACGAGTTCCCGTCAGCGCCAGGTACCGTCCGACATGGCCCGGCAGGCGCGAGAGAAAGTAGCTCGACCCGACGTCCGGCACGAACCCGATCGCCGTCTCCGGCATGGCCAACACGGCGTTCTCGGTGACGATGCGGATGCTGCCGTGAATCGAAATGCCCAGGCCACCGCCGAAAGCCGCGGCTTCGATCACGGCGATGTACGGCTTGGGGTAGTTCGCGATCAGTTCGTCGAGGTCGTACTCCGCCGCGAAATACGCCGGGCCGGCCTCGTGGTCACCGTCGACTACGGCCTGCCGAATCGCCTTGATGTCCCCGCCTGCACAGAATGCCCGGGGTGAACTGCTCGTCACCAGAACCGACGTGACCGCATCGTCGTCTCGCCACGCGTCGAGTGCGGTGCGGATGCCCTCGATCATCGCACCGTTCAACGAGTTCAGAGCCTCCGGCCGGTTCAGGACGATATGCCCTACGCCGCCCACGATCTCGGCTTCGACAACGGCCACTGTTGACTCCTTCACACGCAGATAGCTCGACGCGTAACAGTAGCGCTATTCGCGAGACTCGACCGACCGCGGACGCGCGTCATCGGGAATGTCGGCGGCGAGACAGGGCCGCTCTTCCGCAGTGAACCACCCTCGATAGAGAAACAGCTGTCCGATCACCGGACTCTTCACCTCGATCTCGATGCGATGCCGCTCCTCGGCCGCATCCCACCACTCCCGACCGATCGTCACTGCCGACGCCACCTTGGGCAACTTCGGCGCGAGAGGGCCGAGCAGGAATCGCGGCACCTCGCTCTCGAGGATCAGCCCGCCATCGGCATCGACCTCACACCTGGTGTGCACCACCATGTCCGAGGAGAAGCCCAAGTAATCGAGGGCATACGCGTCGGACTCGGCGGAGGACACCATCACCGAATTCATCCCCTGCGGCCGACCCGCGAAAGCGAAGCGACGCACGAAAGACATTGTCTCGCGGCCCAATTCGTCGACATACGCATAGTTGGCAATGGTGAACGGCACGTCCTTGCCGACACCGGCGGGAAAGAGACCGCGCTTGCGTCCGGCCCACAGCAACGGCGGCGGCACCAGTCGAGAATGCGTCATCTCCTCCATCACGCCCACTCCGAACTGAGCGAGATCGTCCGAGGACTGCAATCCGAAGCGCCACTGAACCTTGGGATGCAGACGGGCAAAATCCGAACCGAGTACTTCCGCGACGACCGATGTCATGACCCCAGTATGCGCTGCGTGCACGTGCACGAAACTTCGTAGCAGGCTACGAGCCAGGAGTGGAGCCTGCGGAACGACCCATCACTCAGCTAGTCACATGCGGCTCCGCCGCACTACTCCAACTCGGCGGCCAGTTCCATCCATCGTTCCTCGGCGACATCCTTGTCGGCGAGGACCTGCTTGAGTTCGGTGTCGAGGGCGACGAGCTTGCCCTGCTCGGTGGACGCGTCGACGAGTTCGGCGTGCAACTCGACCTCACGCTTGGAGAGCCGGAGGACGAGCTTCTCGAGCTTGCTGAGTTCCTTACGGGCCGCGCGCTCGGAGGCCGCATCACGGGTGGCCTTGCGCGGTGCACTTCCGGTGGTCAGCGAGTCCGGCGTCGCGTCGGCGGCGAGCACGGCCCGCCTGCGCAGGTACTCCTCGATGCCGCCCGGCAGGTTGGTGAGCTTGCCGTCGCCGAACAGTGCCCACGTCGAATCACAGATGCGCTCGATCAGGTACCGATCGTGACTGATGACGACGAGAGTGCCCGCCCAGCCGTCGAGGATGTCCTCGAGCTGTTGGAGGGTGTCGATGTCGAGATCGTTGGTGGGTTCGTCGAGCAGCAGCACGTTCGGCTCGGCCATCAACACGCGAGTGAGCTGCAGCCGACGACGCTCGCCACCGGAGAGATCTCCGACGGGGGTGCGTTGACGCGCCGGGGTGAAGCCGAGCCGCTCCGCGAGCTGCCCGGCAGAAATCTCTTTGTCGCCCAGGGTGATCCGCTCGGCCACTTCCTTGACCGCGTCGAGAACGCGCAGCTTCTTGGGTAGGTCGTCCAGTTCCTGCTTCAGCCAACCGATCTTGACGGTCTGGCCCTGGATGCGCTTGCCGGCAGCAGGCTGCAGTTCACCGGCGAGCGTCCGGAGCATGGTCGTCTTGCCCGAACCGTTGACGCCGACGAGACCGACGCGCTCACCGGGAGCCAGACGCCAGGTGAAGTCCTTCACCAGTTCGCGGCCGTCGGGGGTCTCGAGGCGCGCGTCCTCGAGTTCGATGACGACCTTGCCGAGACGGCGCTGAGCGAACGAGGACAACGCGACGGAGTCGCGTGGGGCGGGAACGTCGGCGATCAGAGCCTCGGCCGCCTCGATGCGGTACTTCGGCTTGGAGGTACGGGCCGGGGCACCGCGGCGCAGCCACGCCAACTCCTTGCGCGCGAGGTTGCGTCGACGCTCCTCGGACGCGTCGGCCTGACGGGACCGCTCGGCGCGCGCGAACACCCAGTCGTTGTAGCCACCCTCGTAGGCCTCGACGCCACCGCCGACCACTTCCCACGTGCGATTGGCGACGGTGTCGAGGAACCAGCGATCGTGGGTGACGACCACCAGCGCACTGCGACGGCTGACCAGGTGTGCGGCCAACCACTGCACGCCCTCGACGTCGAGGTGGTTGGTCGGCTCGTCGAGCACCAGCAGGTCCAGATCCTGAACCAGGGCCGCTGCCAACGCAACTCGTCGACGCTCACCGCCGGAGAGGTTGTCGATCGGCGCGTCGAGTCCCGAGCTACCTGCAGGCCCGAGGTCGGCAATACCGATGCCCGTCAGGATATTTCGCACCCGAGAGTCACCCGCCCACTCGTGCTCGGCCATTCCGAGCGGGTCGAGGACCACCTGGCCGACGGTCGAACCGGGAGGCAGCACGCCGCGCTGCGTGACCACTGCCATCCGCAAGCCGTTGACCCGGCTGACGCGTCCCGAATCTGGCGGCTCGATGCCGGCGAGAACCTCGAGGGTGGTGGTCTTACCGCCGCCGTTGAGGCCGACCATGCCGATGCGTTCGCCCTCCTGCACGCCGAGGGAGACACCGTCGAGCAGCGGCTTGACGCCGAAGGACTTACTGACGTTTTCGAGATTGACGAGATTGACCATCAGGAAAAACCAATCGATTCGCTAGTGACAACACGAGCACCGGGAACCGGTCCACTCGCAACACGGACGGTGCGGCACACGCCTGCACCGGACAGTTCAGCGCTCACCGACACCGCCGCGTCGGCGTCGGCGCACAGGAACGCGCAGGTGGGGCCCGAGCCTGACACGATGCCCGCCAACGCCCCGGCGGTGACTCCCGCACGCAGCGTGCGACGCAACTGCGGCATGAGCGACACCGCAGCGGCCTGCAGGTCGTTGCCGAGCAACGGCGCGAGTGCACGCGCATCGCCGGACGCCAACGCATGCATCAGATCCTCGGTGCCGCCGAGGCGAGGCGGATCACCCTTGGCCCGCAGTTCGTCGAGCTCGTTGTAGACGGCAGGCGTCTGCAGACCGCCCTTCGCCAACGCCAGTACCCAGTGAAAACTGTTGCGCGAGAGCACCGGAAGCAGCTTCTCCCCGCGACCGGTTCCGACCGCCGTTCCGCCGTGCAACGAGAACGGCACGTCGCTGCCGAGTTGAGCCGCCACCTCGTCGAGCTCGTCGCGCGAGAGATCGAGGTGCCACATCGCGTTCAGTGCCACCAGAGTCGCGGCTGCATCGGCACTTCCGCCTGCCATCCCACCGGCCACCGGAATTCCCTTGTCGATGGTGATCTCCACCGACGGCTCTCGCCCGACGCGATGCCCCAGCAACTCGGCGGCCTTCCACACCAGATTCCGTGAATCGGTGGGAACCACCCTCGCGTCGTCGCCGCGCACCCGAACCGAGAGCGTCTTGGCCGGAACCACCGACAGTTCGTCCGAGAGCGAGAGCGCCTGGAACACCGTCGTCAGCTCGTGAAAGCCATCGGGACGCAGGTCACCGACCGACAGATGCAAATTCACCTTCGACGGGGCCCGAACGACGACGGGTGTGGGAACGACAGACAGCACGAGTAACCACAGTAGTGGAGAAACAGCGACCGAGTTCACCACCAGGGTCGACACCTGTCGAGCCTCGCGCACCCCAGTTCGAGCAGCGGTCGACGATTCCATCCGGCTCTGCGGTCCGGCCACGGCACCTCCTTGCCGGTCCGCTCCGATTGCTATACGTTCGTACTATACAGTCGTACAGACGAGGAGGATTCATGAACAAGCACGACGGGGCACTTGTTGTCGGAATTGCCATGCTCATCGGGGGACTAGTTCTGTTCTTCGCCTTCAGAGACGTGGAGACACCCGTCATCGGCCTCCGCCAGGCCGGTGCCGTCATCGCGATTCTCGGTGTGATCGATATAGCGGCGACTGTCGTGTCGAAGATCGGGTCGACGCGACCGCAGGATCGATGACCGACAACCGGCTACTCGAGGGTGTACTGACAGTCCTGGCGGAGCAGGGCGTCGGTGCCCTGAGCGTTCGCAGTGTCGCCGCCGCAGCGGGGGTCTCACCCGCACAGGTGCAGTACTACTACCGCACGAAGACGGAGTTGGTGCGCGCCGGCTTCGAGTACGCGGGCACCCAGTTCCTGGAGGATGTAGCGGCCGCACAGCCCAACACGCTGATGGATGTCGTGCGGCAGTGGCTCCCACTCGACGACTCACGCGAACGACGCGCGCGCGTCTGGCTGGCCTACACAACTATCTCGGCAGTCGACCCGGAACTGGCTGCCGCCTCGGCACAGCTCGACGAAGAGCTTCGCCGATGGTTTGTCGACCGAGGCCTTTCCGCTACCGCCGCCTCGCAACTCTTCGCACTGATCGACGGCGTCACCGTCCAGTGCCTCATGATGCCTCGATCGGCACGACCATCGCTGGTCGAGCGAACAATAGTGCCGTTCATCTCCGGCCTCGAGGCAACTTCGTAAAGGTCACCCGATCGATGCGGACCGAATATGTCCGCAATGCGTGGCATCGTGACGTCATGAAGGAAACATCGGCTCGGCTGCTGCGGCTGTTGTCTCTGCTGCAGACGCGTCGTGATTGGGCGGGCGCGGAACTGGCGGAGCGACTCGACGTCACTCCTCGGACGCTGCGGCGCGATGTGGACAAGCTGCGCGACATCGGTTACCCGGTCAATGCGACGCCGGGAGTCGGTGGCGGCTATCAACTCGGTCCCGGTGCCGAGATGCCGCCGCTGTTGCTCGACGACGACGAGGCGTTGGCGGTGGCGTTCGGGTTGCAGTCGGCGGCCGGTGGCTCGGTGGCGGGCATCGGCGAGGCGTCGTTGCGGGCGTTGACGAAGTTGCGGCAGGTGATGCCGTCGCGCATCCAGCATCGGCTCGACGCGTTGCGGATCGACGTGGTGGAGCAGACCTCGCGTTCGGCGGTGGATGCGTCGGTGCTGTCCGCGGTGGCGGCGGTATGTCATGCCCACGAGCGGTTGCGGTTCGATTACCGCAAGCACGACGGTTCCGAGTCCAGGCGCGAGGTGGAGCCGTACAGCCTGGTACGGGCGGGGGCACGCTGGTATCTGCTGGGTTGGGATGTGCTGCGGGAGGATTGGCGGTCGTATCGAGTGGATCGCCTGATTCCGAAAATTCCGACGGGTCCGCGGTTCACTCCGCGGGAGCTGCCGCCGGGCGGTGCGGCCGCGTTCGTCTCGAAGGGAATCGATCGTGCGTTCACTCAGGTTCAGGCGCGGATCGCGTTGCACGCCCCGATCGAGCAGATCGCCCCGATGATCGACGAGCAATGGGGCACACTGGAATCCATCGACGAGGGCACCTGCGCGGTGGTGTTGGCCGGAGATTCGCTGCCCTCGATCGCGCGGTGGCTCGCAGCGTTCGACACCGATTTCACAGTGCTCGATCCACCGGAACTACGCGAGGAATGCCGCATCGTGGCCGAGCGGCACGCGAGACTGAACGAGCGATACCTGGCGGCGGTTCACCCTCCGGTAACCGGTACGTGAGTCAATGGGCAGATGACGACACCACTCGGTTTCGACCCGAAGTTCCTGGCCGACATCGACGTTCCCTTGCCCGATCGCGCCGATGTGGTGGTTCTTCCGTACACGCACTTCTCGGTGTCCATCGACCCTGCCCGACGCCTCGCCGCGGTCACCGGCGTCAACATCGACGGCGCGAGCCTGCAGGATGTCGGACGCGGAGACAACTGGCGACTCGACGATCGACTACCGCCAGCGCAGCAGGCCGGCAACGAGTTGTACCGGAACAACGACCTCGATCGCGGGCATCTGGTTCGCCGGCGAGATCCGGTGTGGGGTGAGCGTGCAGTGGCCGAGCGCGCCAACGAGGACACGTTCCACTACACCGTGTGCGCTCCGCAGACGGCCACGCTGAACCAGTCGAAGACACTGTGGCTGGGGCTCGAGGATTACGTGCTGGGAAACGCCGAGCAGTACGACCGAAAGCTCTCGGTCTTCAGCGGCTGCATCTTCGCCGACGACGATCCGATCTACCGGGGCGTCGCCATTCCGCGGCAGTTCTTCAAGATCGCGGCCTGGTCGCAGGATTCGGCTCCAGCATGCACCGGATACGTTCTCGACCAGTCGCCGTCTCTGGACCCGATCCTCGACAAACCGCTGCGGCTCGAGACCGATCCCCCGCCTCTCGGCCCGTACCGGACCTATCAGGTTCCGGTGGCCGACATCGCGTCGATGACAGGCCTGGACGTGGGCATTCTGATCGACGCCGACCGCTACGCGCCGGTGGCTGCTGCCCGCGAGGGCGCGTCGACGTGGACCGAGCTGACTGCCCTGACGGACATCCACCTGTAGAGAGAGGGCCTCAGGCTTGGGCCTCAGGCTTCGGTGGCGGCCAAACGGACGAAGGCTGCGGCGTCGATGGTCTCGCCGCGAGCAGTGGGGTCGATCCCGGCCTCACGCAACCGCCGTTCGGCGGCAACCGGGGAGCCTGCCCACCCGGCCAGGGCTGCTCGTAGGGTCTTGCGTCGCTGCGCGAAGGCGGCATCGATCACCGCGAACACGGCCTTGCGATGCGCGGTGTCGGTCGGCCACGGCGGCTCGGCGTACCGATCGATGCGGACCAGCCCCGACTCGACCTTGGGTACCGGCCAGAACACCGAACGGCCCACTGCGCCTGCCCTTTTGACGTCCCCGAAGAATCTGGCCTTGACGCTGGGGATGCCGTAGATCTTGCTTCCCGGTACCGCGGCGAGTCGATCGGCCACCTCGGCCTGGACCATCACCACGGCGACGCGAAGGCTCGGCAATTCCGAGAACAGATGGATCAGTACGGGAACGGCAACGTTGTAGGGCAGGTTGGCCACCAGAGCGGTCGGCTCCCCCGCAATGTCCGCGGCTCGTACGCGCAGCGCGTCGGCCTCGATCACCGTCAGCCGATCGGCCAGAGTGGGGGCCCGGTCGGCCACCGTCGTGGGCAATCGGTTCGCGAGCTTGGGGTCGATCTCGACGGCGATGACGGCCTCGGCGACATCGAGCAGCGCGAGTGTCAGCGATCCGAGGCCGGGGCCGACCTCGAGGACTGTGTCCTGCGGGCCCACACCCGCGGAGGCGACGATGCGTCGAACAGTATTGGCGTCGTGCACGAAGTTCTGCCCGAGCTGCTTGGTGGGGCGCACGTCGAGCTCGGCGGCGAGGGAGCGGACTTCGGCAGGACCGAGCAGAGCCGCAGATCCCCTCACATGTTCGGACACGGCGGAAACTCTACGGGGCCAGGAGTGGAGCCCGCGGAACGACCCAGAAACGCAGGAGTGGAGCCCGCGGAACGACCCAGAAACGCAGGAGTGGAGCCCGCGGAACGACCCGGGACAGTCAGCGGTAACCCAGGCGCGAGGTGCAGGCGGGCCATGCGCCCCAGCCCTGCGACTTCTGTGTCACCGACGCGATGGCGATCTGTTCCTCGCGGGTGGCGAGGTCGGCGCGCGGTGCGTACTTGAGTCCGCCCTGGCGTTCCCAGGTGTTCTGGTCGAACTGCACGCCGCCGTAGAAGCCGTTGCCCGTGTTGATCGCCCAGTTGCCGGTCGCCTCGCACTGCGCGAGCGCGTCCCAGATCGCACCGTTCTCCACCGGCGGCACTTCGGTACCCGGCTTCGCTCCGACGCGAACGGTCTTCGGCTGCGCGGGTACCTTGACCGTCTCGTCGACCTTCTCGCGACCGACCTCGACGCCGTTCACCATGTTGATCTTCCAGGTGATGTCGGAGACCCCCGGGGCACCCGGGTTCTCGACGACGGTGCGGCTCATGTTCATCGTCGGATCCTCGATGCGCTGCTCAGGAGCATCGGTGTCCGTGGTTTCGGTCTTGGTGACGGTGCGGTCACGCGTGACGACGATCTCGGCGCCGTCGGTGACGGCTGCGTCGGGATCGGGGCTGACGGTGTCGGCTTCCTCGAGCGGCGCACCCGCTGCTTCGAGGAATTCACGCACGGTCGGTGCGGCCAGGGTGACCGGCGCGGCAGGTGCTCCGCCGTCGACGAGCGAGACCTGCTTGGGCAGTGCCACATCGAGTTCGGTGCCGTCGAGCGGCAGCCGCTCGGAGCGCGAGGCGGAGACGTGCACGTCCTCGGCCAGACCGGTCTGCTGCAGAGCTTCCTCGACGGTCAGGGCGGTGGTCCAGATGTTCTCGGGCTGCCCGTCGACGTTCAGCGTGATCTCACGGGCGCGGCGCAGGACCACGGTGTCGCCGTCACTGAGATCGGAGTCCGGCGCAGGAACGACCAGATCCTTGTCCGACGGCGCGTAGCCGGCGTCGGCCAGAGCACTGTTGACGTCGGTCTTCATCGTGCTGAGCGAAATCATGTCGCCGTCGACATCGATGGTCACGGTCTTGTGACGGCTCACGGCCATGACGCCACCGGCGACGAGCGTCATCAACAGGGCCGCGACGACCAGGTAGAGCGTGGTCGAACGGGCGGAGTTGAGGCGTCTGATAGTCGACAAGTTTCGTATTCCTGGCGTTTGCGAGCTGACTTCGGCGTCGGAACGCCCGAGTTCGGTCACGGTACGGTAACGAATTAGTACCCACGCCGCAACTTCAGCAGCTACAGGCCGTACACGCGCTCCGCGTTGGCCGTGGCGTGTGCAGCGAGCTCCGCCGGATCCTGGCCACGAATCTCGGCTAGCGCCCGCGCGGTGTACGGCAGGCAGTACGACTCGTTGGGAGCACCGCGGAAGGGATGCGGAGTGAGGAACGGTGCGTCGGTCTCCACCAGCACCAGCTCGTCGGGCACCAGTACCGCGGCCTCCCGCAGCGCGTGCGCGTTCTTGAAGCTGACGGTCCCCGAAAAGCTGAGAACGTAGCCCGCGTCGACGCACGCCTTCGCGGTCTCGGGACCGCCGGAGAAGCAGTGGAAGATCACCGTCTTGGGAGCGCCTTCCGTCGTCAGCACGGCGAGCAGGTCCTCGTCGGCCTCGCGATTGTGGATCATCAGCGGCTTACCCAGTCGTTTCGCCAGATCGATGTGCCACCGAAATCCGTCGTGCTGCTCGGCCACCGTGGCGCACCCGTCGAGCTTGCCGGGCCAGTAGTAGTCCAGCCCGGTCTCCCCGACGGCAACCACGCGAGGGTCGGACGCCAATCGCTCGATCTCGGCCTTGGCCGCGTCGTCGAGCACGTTCGCGCGCGTGGGATGGATCGCAACCGCGGCCCACACCCGAGGATCCCAGGACGCCGCGTCGACCGCGAACCGCGCGGCATCGAGATCGTCGGCGATCGTGACCACGCGCGTGACACCGACGGACTCGGCCTTGTCCACGATCGCGGCCACACTCGCCGCGTCGGTCGCCCCACACGCATCGAGGTGGGTGTGCGCGTCGACGAGAGTGCCGACGGGCTCGGGCAACGGTGGTGCGGGACGGTCTCTGCTCACGCTAGTTAGAGTAGGCGCACCATGACTGCGCCAGCTGATGCCTCACGGCCACCCTTCTACGTCACCACGGCGATCGCGTACCCCAACGGCGCTCCGCACATCGGACACGCCTACGAGTACATCGCCACCGACACCATCGCGCGCTTCAAGCGCCTCGACGGCTACGACGTGCGATTCCTGACGGGCACCGACGAGCACGGCCTCAAGATGCAGCAGACCGCACAGACCGAGGGCGTGGACGTGCGCGAGCTCGCCGCGCGCAACTCCGACGCGTTCCAGGCTGCGCAGGACCTGCTGAAGATCTCGTACGGACGGTTCATCCGCACCACCGACGCCGATCACCACGCCGCCAGCCAGGAACTGTGGAAGCGGATGGAGGCGAACGGCGACATCTACCTCGATTCCTACTCCGGCTGGTACTCGGTGCGAGACGAGGCGTTCTACACCGAGGCCGAGACCACCCTCGCCGAGGACGGCTCGCGCGTCGCGACGGAGACGAACACTCCCGTCGAGTGGACCGAGGAGTCGTCGTACTTCTTCAAACTGTCGCAGTACCAGGACAAACTGCTCGAGCTGTACGACGCGTCGCCGGAGTTCATCGCGCCGAACACGCGCCGGAACGAGATCGTGAATTTCGTCAAGGGTGGCCTGCGGGATCTGTCGATCTCCCGAACCACGTTCGACTGGGGCGTTCCCGTCCCCGGCGATGAGAAGCACGTGATGTACGTGTGGGTCGACGCGCTCACCAACTACCTCACCGGTGCCGGCTATCCCGAGACCGAATCCGAGTCGTACCGGAAGTTCTGGCCTGCCGACCTGCACATCATTGGCAAGGACATCACGCGCTTCCACACCGTCTACTGGCCGGCATTCCTGATGTCTGCGGGCATCGAGCTACCCAAGCGGGTGTTCGTGCACGGGTTCCTGAACGTCAAGGGCGAGAAGATGTCCAAGTCCCTCGGCAACGTGCTGGACCCGAAGTCGTTGGTGGAGAACTACGGTCTCGATCCGGTGCGCTTCTTCTTCCTCCGCGAGGTCTCGTTCGGTCAGGACGGCAGCTACAGCCACGAGGCCATCGTTGCGCGCGTCAACGCCGACCTGTCCAACGAACTGGGCAACCTCGCGCAGCGTTCGCTGACGATGGTCGCCAAGAACCTCGAAGGAAAGCTCCCCACCCCGGGCGAGTTCACCGCCGAGGACGAGGCGATGTTGGCTCGCGCGGACGCGCTGCTGGAGATCTGCCGACGCGAATTCGACGTGCAGGCAATCCATTCCGCGCTCGAGGCGATCTGGTCGGTACTCGGCGAGACCAACCGCTACTTCTCGCTGCAGCAGCCGTGGGTGCTGCGCAAGACCGATCCCGATCGCATGGCCACCGTGCTGTACGTGACGATCGAGGTGCTGCGCATCGTCAGCATCCTGGCGCAACCCGTCATGCCCGATTCCGCGTCGCGCATCCTCGACCTGCTCGGGGCGTCGAACCGCGAATTCACCGACATCGCAACACGTTCGGTACCCGGCACTGCACTGCCGACCCCGACGCCGGTGTTCCCCAAGTACGAGTAGAGCGCTCCGCGCACGTGAGCGAAACCTCGACCCCCACTACGAGTTTCCGCTCACGTGCGGCGAAGCCGCACTCACAAGGTCTTCTCGAGCTCCTCCAACGTGTTCTCCAGATGCGTCAGCATGCGCTGCAGATGCGGCACACTGCGTCGGCATCCGATGAGACCGAAGTTCAACGAATCACCGTTGCTCGCGACGGTGATGTTGAGCGCCTGCCCGTCGGCCACGATCGACGCCGGGTAGATGCCGTCGAGTTTCGCGCCGTTCCAGTACAGGTCTTCCTTCGATCCGGGCACGTTGGAGATGATGACGTTGAACGGCGGCGGGGTGTAGTCGACGAATCCAGGCACCGGCCCGAACAGCAACGGGGCCATGGTGATCGCACCGACGGTGAGCGCTTCGAGGGTGTTCAACTCGCTCATCATCTGCTTGCCCTTGACGGTCGAATCCTTGATCCGCTCGAGCCGCAGGATCGGATCCGATTCGTCGGTTCCGAGATTGCACAGGATGGTCGTCACCGAGTTTCCGGCGTCCTTGTCGTCGCCCTCCTTGCGCAGCGAGACCGGCACCATGGCGATCAGCGGTTCCTCGGGCAGTTCGTTCTGGTCGATCAGATACGCACGGAGGGCCCCGGCGCACATCGCGAGCACCATGTCGTTGAGCGTGGCGTCGAGCGCAGTCCCGACCGTGCGGATGCGCTCGATCGACCAGCTTTCGGCGGCGAAACGGCGGGCTCCTCCGATGGGCACGTTGAACATCGTCCTCGGCGCTTGCAACGGCAGTTGTGCGCCCTCTTTCTTCAACGCGCGCAATCCGATTCGAGCCGACGCCGGCGCAAAATCCACCAGGTCCCCGACGATCTTGCGTCCCATCGAGAGCCCACTGCCCAGCTGCGCCAACCGCCCGGGCTGCTCGACGGCGACCTGCTTCTTGCGCCTACCGAACAGCGACGGATCCCACGTTGCGACGCCGTTTCGATCGTCGGGATCGGTGGTGAGCGTGCGCTGCATCAGCTTCAGTGCACTGACACCGTCGACCAACGAGTGATGCACCTTGGTGTACAACGCGATTCGGCCGTCTGCCAATCCCTCGATGATGTGTAGTTCCCACATCGGCCGGTAGCGGTCCAGCGGTGCGCTGTGGTTGAGCGAAAGGAACTGGAACAGCTCGCGAATGCGTCCCGGTTGAGGCAACACGGTTCGTCGAACGTGGTACTCGAAGTCGACGTCCTGATCGAATGCCCACGCCAGGTTGCCCATGATCTGCACCGGACGCGACGGCCGCTTGCGGAAGAGCTCGTGCACCTCACCGGTGGTGAACTTGCGGTGCACTTCCTCGGCGAAGTCGTGCGGATCGCCGGGCGGGACGAACAACTCCAGACCGCCCACGTGCATCGGGTGCTCCCGTGACTCGGCGATCAGAAACATCGATTCGGTGATGGGCATGAGTGCCATGAGCTGTCCCTTTTCCATTTGTTTTAGGTCACGGTACGGCACCGAATGTGACTCAGAACACGACCTTACGTCTGGTCACGAAAAGCTACCCGCTATTGTCCGTTACCAGGGGTTCCAAATAGAGCGGGGTTCCAACGCACGGTGCACACGCGCCGCGCAACGACAACGGGGATGGAGGCGACGGCTATGAATCCGGCGCTCACCGTAGTGAAATCGACCGACCCGACAGCCACCGCACGCAGGCGCGATATCCGTGGCGCGAGTGTGCAGTCACAGATTCTGTCCAAGTCCCTGCAGTTCACGGTGCGACCGTTCCTGACCGTCTGGGCACAGGCACCGTCGCTTCCGTGGCCGATGGGGCTGGTCGACTACGCAGGCCTGCTCGTTCCGCAGATCAGCGGTACCACCCGCAGCCGGGTCATGTTGGCCGAGTGCGAGGCCGAATGGATTCGCGCCGAGGGCACCGGAAGCGATCGCGTCGTCCTGTACATGCACGGCGGCGCATTCGTCTGCTGCGGCCTGCGCACTCATCGCCGGATGACCTCGCGCGTCTCCGAGAACATCGACGGCGCGGTGCTGTCGGTGAACTACCGCATGATGCCTCGCAATCCGATCAGCCACGCGGTCGAGGACGGCGTCGACGCGTACCGCTTCCTGCTCGACTCCGGTTACCGCCCGGAACAGATCGTCCTCGGCGGCGATTCGGCGGGCGGATATCTCGCGTTCATGGTCGCTCTGGCGCTGCGCACCGTCGATTTGCCCGCCCCCGCAGGGATCTTCACCATGTCTCCGCTGACCGACATGGACCCCTCCGGCAAACTCGACCACGAGAACGCGTCGAAGTGTTCGATCTTTCCGCCCAACGCCGTTCCCGCACTGACAGCATTGGCCGATCGCGTCGATGCGCGCATCGTCGTCGAGGGCCAACGGGGCCCGCGGGTCTCACCCGTCGACAGTGATCTGGCCGGCATGCCGCCGGTGCTGATCCAGGTCGGTTCCACCGAAATGGTCTATGCCGACGCCGAACTCATGGCTCAGCGTCTCGCTGTCGCCGGAGTCGAGTGCGAACTTCAGGTGTACGAGGATCAGGTCCACGTGTTCCAGGCAGCCGATTTCGTTCCCGAGGCCCGCCGCGCGCTCAGAGCGATCGGCGAGTTCGCGCGGAACGTCAGCCCCCGCAGAGAAAGCTGAGATACCTTCTCCCCATGGCAGTCACAGCGAACAAGTCCGTCGACATCGACGCAGACGCAGCGGCAATAATGGAAGTACTCGCAGACGTCGAGGGCATCCCGTCGTGGTCCCCGGTCCACAAGAAGTGCGAGGTCGTCGATCGGTTCGACGACGGCAAGCCACACCACGTCAAGATGAACGTCTCGATCATCGGCGTCAACGACGAGCAACTCGTCGAGTACACGTGGTCGGAGAACGAGGTGTCGTGGACACTCGTCGAGAGCACTCAGCAGAAGGCCCAGGACGGCCGATACACGTTGACGCCCAAGGGCAACGGCACCCATGTCGAGTTCGAGCTGACCGTGGACCCGAAGATCCCGCTCCCCGGCTTCCTGGTGAAGAAGGGAACCAAGACGATCCTCGAAGCGGCCACCGAGGGTCTGCGTCAGCAAGTGGCGGGCTGAGCCCCTACTGCTCCTTACGTGCGGCGAGAACGGCCTCGTAGACCTCACGTTTGGAGACGCCGTCGACCGCCACCTGAGCGCAGGCGTCCTTCAACCGCATGCCCGACGCCACCAGCGTTTCCACGTCGGCAACGAGATCCTCGGACTCTTCGGCGACGGCGACGGCTCCTTCGAGCACGACGGTGATTTCTCCGCGCACCCCGTCCCTCGCCCATTCGAGCAACTCCCCCAGGCCGCCGCGGCGCACCTCCTCGTAGGTCTTGGTGAGCTCCCGGCACACCGCGGCGCGGCGGTCGGGGCCGAGGACGTGGACGGCGTCCTCGAGGCACGCGACGAGACGGTGCGGTGCTTCGAAGAAGACGATGGCACGCGGTTCGGCGAGCACGGTTCGGAAGTAGGTGCGTCGCTGTCCTTGCTTGCGCGGCGCGAATCCGTCGAAGCAGAAGCGTTCGACGGGCAGACCGGACAGCGCGAGGGCCGTGGTGACCGCGCTCGGCCCGGGCAGACAGGTCACCGGCAGACCGGCCTCGACGCAGGCTGCCACGAGGCGGTAGCCGGGGTCGCTCACCGACGGCATCCCCGCGTCGGTCACCAGCAACACCGTCTTGCCCTCGCCCACTGCCTCGACGAGAGCCGGAAGGCGGGCGGTTTCGACCTGGTCGTAGAAGCTGACCACTCTTCCTGCGATCACCACGCCGAGCGAGGACGCGAGTTGTTTGGTGCGCCGGGTGTCCTCGGCGGCGACGATATCGGCAGTGCCGAGGGCATCACGCAGGCGCTGCGAGGCATCACCGACGTCGCCCATCGGGGTGGCGGCAAGGATGAGCATGCCTCCAGTGTCCCGCACGCTGTGCAGCGGCGTGCCGGGCACTGCCGATCAACGCCTACGATCGGTACGTGACCTTGCTGACCTCTGAGCGCTCCGGCGACCGGTCGATGGTCAGTCCCGGGCCCACCGTTGCCGCGCGCGACTGGTTCCACGACACCGATGCCCGCCGCGGGTGGATCGTCACCATCGTCATCACCGTGATCTGCGCGATCACGCGCTTCACGATGCTGCGATACCCCACCGACGCCGGAACCCCGGTGTTCGACGAGAAGCACTACGCCCCGCAGGGCTATCAGGTACTCACCGGCGGCGGGCTCGAGGACAATCCGGCCTACGGGCTGGTGGTGCATCCGCCGGTCGGCAAGCAACTGATCGCCATCGGTGAGGCGCTGTTCGGCTACAACGGCTGGGGTTGGCGCTTCTCTTCGGCCGTGGCCGGAACCCTGTTGGTGCTGTTGGTCATTCGAATCGTGCGACGCCTCGCCCGATCGACACCGGTCGGGGCTATCGCAGGCATTCTGCTCATCGTCGACGGCGTGACGTTCGTCAGCAGCCGCATCGGCATGCTGGACATCTTTCTCGCGCTGTTCGTCACCGCTGCGCTGGGTTGCTTGGTCGTCGACCGCGACGACATCCGACAGCGTCTGTCGAGGGTGCGCGCCGAAGGTCGAATGGACGTCAGCGTGCTCGGTCCGCGAATGGGTGTGCGGTGGTGGCGATTCGGAGCCGGCATCATGCTGGGACTCGCCTGCGGCACCAAGTGGTCGGGTCTGTACTTCATCGCATTCTTCGGATTGTTGAGCGTGGCATTCGATGTGGCGGCACGCCGCGCATACGGAGTTCGACGCCCGTGGCGGGGAACGGCGTTGCGCGACATCGGGCCTGCCCTGTACGCGCTGGTGGTCGTTCCGATTGCCGTGTATCTGATGACCTGGTGGGCGTGGTTCACCTCCGAGACCGGCGTGTATCGACACGAGGTCGGCAGTGGCGTCGGAGCGGGAGGTCCGTTCTCGTTCGTGCCCGACGCGTTGCGGTCCCTGTGGTTCTACAGCAGCAGCGTGCTGCAATTCCATGAGGGACTGACGAACTCGGCGGGCAACCGACACCCGTGGGAATCGAAGCCGTGGACCTGGCCGATGGGTCTGCGCCCGATGTTGTACTACTTCGCCGACGGCGAGAACGTGTCCGGTTGCTCGGCGTCCTCGTGTGTCAAAGCGATCATGCTGATCGGCACGCCCGCGATGTGGTGGCTGGCCCTACCGATGCTGGCCTGGGTGATCTGGTCGGTGTTCGTCCGACGCGACTGGCGTTACGCCACAGTGCTCGTCGCGTACTCCGCAGCACTGCTGCCGTGGTTCACCACACTCGACCGACAGATGTACTACTTCTACGCGGTGGCTCTGGCACCGTTCATGGTGATGGGCTTCGCGTTGGTGCTGGGCGACATCATCGGCAAAGCCACCGCATCGGCCGAACGGCGAGGTACGGGACTGCTACTGGTGTCCCTGTACCTCGCCGTGGTGATCGCAAACTTCGTGTGGCTGTGGCCGATTCTGACCGCAATGCCGATCACGCCGGAGATGTGGCAGCAACAGTTGTGGCTGCCGAGCTGGCGCTGAGCGTTTATGCAAGCAGCGCAGTCTTGCCCTTGGTGAGTCCGTCGATGCTGATGCGTCCGGCACCGAAAGCGGCGAGCAGCAGCGCGCCGACCCCGAGAGCGACGACCAGTTCGTAGCCGTTGTCCGCAGCGAACACGCCGTTCTCGAAGTGCACGAAGACGGCCGCACCGAGCATGTTCAGAAACAGCAGCAGGCCGGCGACCGGAGTGAAGATGCCCAGCACGAGCGCGCCGCCGCCGACGAGTTCGACGAATGTGGCGAAATAGGCGGACGCCGTCGGCAGCGGAATGTTCATCATCTCGAAGCTTGCTGCGGTGCCGTCGAGGCCGTAAGTGTTGAGCTTCTGCCAGCCATGGGCGATGAAAACGATACCCAGGCCGATTCGAGCTACGAGGGCAACGACGTCGCGTACGACGGTGGAGTTCATGAAACATCCTTCTGACAGGGCTACACGGGCAGCCCTACCCTGACAGAAGTAGGTTGAAGCGTCAACTTAACTGCCGTTCGCACCCTTGAGGGCAGATTCGAGGAACGATCGAGCCTGATCGTCGTCCAGCCCGATGGACCGGACCGTCCTGACGAACTCCGTCGCCGCCCGGGCCGCGATGTCGCGCGACGGATCGCCGCCCGACGCGACGAACGAACCGGACCGGCCCCTCGTCTCGATGATTCCCTGCTGCTCGAGCTCCCGGTAGGTCTTCGCCACCGTGTTCGGTGCGATCTTGAGTTCCTCGGCCAGACCCCTGACCGTCGGGATCTTGGTACCGGCGATGAGATCGCCCGATCGCACCAGCCCCAGAATCTGCATTCGTAGCTGCTCGAACACCGGGGTGGTGTTCGACGAATCGATGTGTACGCGCACGGTCGATGCCCTATCCGAGCGCGTCGACTGCGTCGACGATCGAAGTCGGCCCGGACGTCAACATCAGCGTCTTGCGCACGGCCGAGCCGGTATCGAGCAACTGCGCGATCACCGCGGCCACATCGGCGCGGGTCACCTCACCCGAGTCCAGCGGCGGCTCGGTCAGCGATACCGAGCCGGTGGGGTCCTCATCGGTCAACTTGCCCGGACGCAGAATCGTCCAGTCCAGTCCACTTCTTGCCGAAACATCCTCTTCCGCAGCAGTTTTGGCCTCGATGTACGCCTTCCAGCCGGCATCGAGATCCTCGGCGACCGGCTCCCCGGCACCGAACGAGCTGATCAGCACGTAGCGCCGAACGCCTGCCTTCTCTGCCGCATCGGCCAGCAGCACTGCGCCGGCACGATCGACCGTGTCCTTGCGCTCGGGACCGCTGTTCGGGCCCGCACCTGCAGCGAACACCACCGCGTCCGCGTCGGCGAGCAGGGCAGCAACCTCGTCGACGGAGGCCGATTCGAGATCGATCACCTGCGGCAGCGCGCCCAGCGCGGTGACGGCATCGACGTGGTCGCTGTTACGAATCAGCGATACCGCACGATCTCCGTGCGCCGTGAGCACCTGAGTCAGATGTTGCGCGATCTGGCCGTGGCCACCTGCAATGACAATGCGCTTGTCGGTCATAACCACTCCCGTTCCTGACGTGAATCTGTCGGGGTGGCTACCCGCGTGGCAGGATTGCAAACATGACTGGCTCGGCGACCATCTACCACAATCCCCGGTGCAACACCTCTCGTACGGTCCTCAAAGCAATCGAGGAAACCGGTGTGGTGCCGCGGGTGATTCGGTACCTCGACTCGCCTCCCACCGAGGAGGAACTGCGCGCTCTGCTTGCCGACGCCGGACTCGAACCGCGTCAGGCCATTCGAACTCGCGAGAGCATCTACAAGGAACTGGGGCTGGCAGGCGCGGACGCCGACACGCTGATCGCGGCGATGGTCCAGCACCCGATACTCATCGAGCGCCCGATCGTGGTGACCGACAAGGGCACCGTGCTCGCCCGCCCGGCCGACAAAGTACAGACCGTGCTGTAGAGCGCTACAACCTCTCGCGCGACACTGGGCACGACATGCATCGGGGGCCGCCTCGCCCCGAACCCAGTTCCGATCCGGAGATCCGCAGCACCTCGATGCCCGACGCCTCCAGCCGTGCGTTCGTTTCGACGTTGCGCTCGTACGCGACGACGACTCCCGGCGCAATGGCGAGCGTGTTGTTGCCGTCGTCCCATTGTTCGCGCTCGGCGGTGACGTGATCGAGTCCGGTATCGATCAACCGCAGCTTGCCGATGCCCATCGCATCGGCGGCCGCCTCGAGGAACGGGTCACCGCCGCGGA
This sequence comes from Rhodococcus cerastii, assembly GCF_033042195.1. NCBI lineage: Bacteria > Bacillati > Actinomycetota > Actinomycetes > Mycobacteriales > Nocardiaceae > Rhodococcus > Rhodococcus cerastii. The sequence goes on along the minus strand of NZ_JAWLKF010000002.1, from coordinate 415,075 downwards.
TGGTGACCCCTGCATCTTCGCGGTGAATGGTGAACGCGGACAACGTGTCCTGAATCGCCGGGTACATCACCACCGCGTCGGTATCGACCATGGTGCACACCGTGTCCAGATGCATGGACGCGCGCTCCTGCGCGATCGGCACCACCAGCACACTGTGCGCCAAATCGTCCTCGAACAGGCTGCGCGCCAACGCTTCTGCGCCTGCGGGTGTGGTGCGCTCGCCGACTCCGACTGCCACCACACCCGGAGCGAGCAACAGCACGTCGCCGCCTTCGACCGGAGCGGTCCGCGACTCGTACGCGCGCCGCACGCCGCGAAACATCGGATGGAATGCATAGATCAGATCGGTCAGCGACGTCTCCCGCACACGGGCAGGCAGCGCCAGCGAGGTGATCGCCACTCGGTCGTCTATCCAGAACGACGAGTCGCGGGTGAACAACAGGTTCGGCAGCGGGTCGATGACGAAGTCCCCACCGTGATGCATTCGCCGAACCAGCGATGCCCCGCTCGGTTGCGGGTCCCCCGTCTCCGCCTCGAGCAACTCGTCGAAAGTCATTCCTGCCATGAGGATCTGCGCCAATTCGGCCGCGGGCACACCCCGCAGATGTTGGGCGAGGTCCTCGGCGAGCGACCGGCCGAGCCGTCGGGCATCGACGGCGGCGGAGATACCTTGCATTCGCGCTGCGCCGCTGACCGTCATGGCCTCGGTGAGAAGTTCGCCGAGGAGCAGCACCGTGACCCCTCGACCTCGCAGGAGATCGGCGAACGCGTCGTGCTCGTCCTGTGCGCGATCGACCCACGGCAGACCGTCGAACAGCAGCTGATCGTTGTTGCGCGGTGTGAGGCGTCGAAGCTCGTCTCCCGGCCGGTGCAGCATGACGGTGCGCAGCACCCCTACCTCGGAGTCGGCACCCAACGGGCCCGCAACCGCATCGACACTCATGAACGAACGGTAATCCCATTCGCCTGCCGCCGCTGGGATCAGGACCTGAAGTATTGTCGAGGTCGTGCCGATGCCCGAGTGGAACGTCCGAGAACTGACTCCCGGCCAGCTGTCCGAGCGCAGCGGAGTTGCGGTCTCGGCCTTGCACTTCTACGAGAAACAGGGGCTGATCAGCAGTCGCCGAACCTCGGGAAATCAGCGCCGATTTCATCGCGAAACTCTGCGCCGGGTTGCCTTCATCCGGATCTCGCAGAAGGTCGGGATCCCACTGGCGAACATCCGGCAGGCGTTGAGCGAACTACCGGACGAGCGGACTCCGACACGCGAGGACTGGGCCAGGCTCTCGACGCAGTGGCATCGCGAACTCGACTCTCGGATAGAGCAATTGATCCGGCTTCGGGACAACTTGACCGGGTGCATCGGGTGCGGTTGCCTGTCGCTGGCCGGCTGCGCATTGGTCAACCCACACGACGAACTGTCCTACTCGGGGCCCGGTGCGCGCACACTGGACGTCGATTTCGACGAACCCTCGACTCGACGCGGCTCGAGCAGCTTGGAGAACTGATCGTTCGCCTTCTGCAGTACGAATTCGTAGGGCGGGGCGAATTTTCTGGCGACCCAGTACCCGAACCGGATGTCGTTGGAGGAGTAGACGAGGTACTTGCGCTTGGCAATTCCGGCGAGAATGGCATCGGCGACAACCGAGGGTTCCACGGCACGCTTCTCGAACCGGTGTTGCAACTTCTGTACCCGCGGATCGTCACGATCGACGCCGGCGATCTGAAGCGTCTGCACCAGCCCGGTCTTGACGCCACCGGGCACCACCAGGCTGACGCCGATTCCGTGGCGCTTGAGGTCGTATTTGAGTACTTCGGAGACTCCGCGCAGGCCGTACTTGCTGGCGCTGTAGGCAGCGTGCCACGGAAGGGGAATCAATCCGGCGGCGGACGAGACGTTGACCAGATGGCCACCCCGTCCGGCGTCGATCATCGGAGGTAGGAACTTCTCGATGATGTGAATAGGCCCCATCAGATTGACGTCGACCATCGACTTCCAGTGCCGGTGTTCGAGATTCTCGACGGTTCCCCATGCGGAGATGCCGGCAACGTTCATCACGACGTCCAGGCTCCCGAACTCGGCGTGAATGTCGTCCGCGAACGCGGTGACGGCCTCGAAATCGGACACATCGAAGGGCAACGAGTGACTGACGGTACCGCCCGCGCGACCGACCAGGTCCACCGTCTCCGCCAAACCGGTGCCGTTGATATCGGTCAGGAAGAGTTCCGCTCCCACTCCTGCAGCAGCGATGGCCGTTGCCCGACCGATTCCGCTGCCTGCTCCAGTGATCAACGTCTTCTTACCGCGCAGATCGTATGTAGCCATCGAAGCTTGTAACCCCCACCGGTTGCCACGTGTCAGTTCGATTTCGACCCTACGCGGTGACGACCGGGAGGGTTGTCACAATCTTTGCGACATCTCGTCTCGGTAGTCGGCGATGGTGCGCTCGATTCGCGCAGCATCGTCGTCGGCACCCTGTTTGCGTGCGTCGTCTGCGCGCTGCTGCAGGGTTCCGATCGCTTTCCGGAGTTCGTTGTCCGACATCCGAGGCCGGTGCACAGTGTGTTCCATGTCACACAGTGTGCCCGGCAACCGGGTGTGCGGCAAGCACCCCGAGATCACGGAATTTCTCAGACTGTGACAGATGCCGACGTGATGCTCTCGCGCACGAAACTGGACAGACTCCGCGCCGCGAATTCGCGGAAGTAGGCAAGTTTGTCAGCGGGCACCAGCGACGGGAGGACCGTGTTCCAGACCTTCTCCATGCGCGAGGGGGCATCCTCCAGCCGGGACTGCGCCTCGGACACCATCAGAACTCCGGCGAGCATCTCGCACACCAGCAGCGCCGCGTTGCCCGCATCCAGATGGTCGGCGACGTCACCGTGCTCGATTGCCCGCTCGAAGAGGTGCTCGAAGATGTTTCCCCAGGTACCGAACACACTGCCGCGGGCGGTGTCGGATCCGTCGATCTCCATCTGCAACCGGTACATGACGCGCACCAGGGGATCCGATGCGGCGAGTTCGAGTACCGAATACGAGATTCCGATGACGGACTCGAGAGCCGGGCTGCGACTGTCGACCAAGCCGGCGCACGCAGTGGACACGCGATCGTGCCCCTCGTCGACGATCGCACGCGCCAGTTCTTCCTTGGACGCGAAATGGAAGTACAACGCACCCTTGGTCACACCGGACTGCGCTGACACCTGACTCAGCGTGGCATTCGCATGCCCCACCTCGAGGAAGAGATCTGCTGCAGCGCGCAGTGCGGCCGCTCGTGTTGCTTCTGCCCTGAGTTGTCGCACCATGTTGGAACACCCCTGCTCTGTCGACCTTGCAATGACATCGACGCTCTGTACGCGCTGGCCATCCGTCGGCCGATCGAGGTGAACTGGAATTCACTTCGCCATATCGGACTGTCAGCGCTCGCCTATAGTAACCGGTTCGGTGGCGACTTTGTGATTCGAAAGTGACAATTGCATGAAGAACGGCTCGTTTACAAAACGATTGAAATGAAAAGTTCCACTTCTCCAGCATTCGTAACGACTTCGACTTCCTCTTTGTAGGCGCGAAATATCGATCCGGACATAACGCACTCGTCGACCTGAGCCCACACGTCCTCGATCGGATCCGCCAGAGCGCCGCTGGGCACGAACACTGCGAACACGCCGGTCGGTACCGAGACGAACACATCCCCGACGGCGACGTCCCCGGGCGAGTCCACCGAGACGGCGACCACGGCATTGACGGTGCCGTGCGGATCCGGGACGTACACCGTGCTCACCTGGGTTGCGTCGATATGCTTCTCGCGCACCCGATCTCGTAGGAATCGCATCCACTCGCTGCCACTCGATTCCGCGCCGGGCTCCACGCGCGGAGCCACCAACCCACTGAACAGCTCTGCGCTGCGTGCCGTGACGCGGAAGGTCATCACGAACCGCCGGGCGTAGTGATCGCCAGATAGAGGTCGATCTTGTACGCGTGCGGATAGCACTCGTAATCGCCGGTGAACGATCGCACGATATCGCCCTGCTCTTCGGCATGATCGATCTGAGTCCACAATCGGGTGAGAACCTCGGGGAAATACCCCACCGCAGAAAAACGCGCATATTTCGCCGCGGGCACTTTCGCAACCAGATGTCCGCGCGCGACTTGACCGAGCGAAGAACACAGATAACCGACTACCTGCGTATTGTAAGAGCCGATACCGGGGGCGAAGTCGGTGTAAATGGAAGCGAGCGGACCGGAGGTCTCCTGATTGAGAACTGCGGACCACGCTTGATCGAGTGCCGGGTCGTTGAGGCGTCCCAGCGCCCGTTTGGGGCTGCGAACGGGAAGACCCGCGACCCACGTTTCAGCGAGGTCGACGATCTCGAACGACATTCACACTCCGTAGAGAAGTTGCAGGGGCAGATCCTGTGCTCGGAACCGGCCCGTTCACAATATCGCCCGTCAATCTACCGGCGCGACTGGTAGGTGGATCGTCAATCGATCAACCATACTTCGCACCCGTTTCGATCGCCGCAACAGCTGTCGCCGACGGTTCCTCCTCCCGAGATCACGAGGTGGCGTCGGAGCGCCCCGACTGCCCTACCTCGTCGTACGTCCTGTCGTGCACACTCGATTTCAGCACCGGTAACTCGACCCGTGCCTGCACCTGTCGAATACCCGAAACACGAAAACCGGTACGGACCGTCGATCCCTCGAAAGACCCGTTTCCGTGGCCTTGCATTCCCTTGCGACAAACGGATGAATTGTCTACGAATTCATTTTCCGCGCGCCGCGGCAGCATAACTCTCGTCGCGAATACCTGACAGATCGCGCATGGATGTATCGCCCGCTCAGGAATGCGAGACCGGGAGAATCCGAGATTCGCACGAGGACAGAATTCGTGTCAGTGGCCAATGCGCCGTGTGCAGAACCAGGTCCGAGATCAGCAATCTGCGCAACCAACCACCGGCCAGCCCATGATGGGCCCATGTGCGATACGAGCTCTGGACGTAGTGCCGGTATTCGAGCGGCGGAGTCAGTAGCCGACGCCCGGACACCTTCACGCGCATGGGCTCGATCTCCGCGATCCGCAGACCGACCTTGTTCAGACACAGCGACAGATCGATGTCCTCGTGCAGGTCGGTACGCAGGCTCGTGCGACCGCGAACGGCTTCCCACGCGGATCTGCGGACAGCGAAATTGTTGCCCGATGCGGCAGAAACCCACCGCTCGGAGGGCCTGTTTCGCACGGAACGGTCGACGAACGCCCGGTACGGTCGCGCCCACGGGGAGTCGTAGAGGTAGATCGGCCCGGTGACTGCGACATAGTCGAGTCGCCGATCGAAGAAGTCGAGTACCGAGTCGACCCAGCCGGCCTCGACTCGGGTATCGGCGTCGATGCGGCCGATGATCGATCCGCAGGCGTGATCGAAACCGGCGTTGCGTGCGTGCACGACGCCACGCTCGGACTCCCTCAGCAGAATCACCTGCGGAAATCGCCGCGCGTATTCTTCGACGATGACTGCGGTGTCGTCGGTCGAATTGTTGTCGACGACAATGATTTCGTGAATGCGTTCGCGCTGAACGAGCAATGCATCCAGGCATTCGCGCATGTGAGCCGACTCGTCGAACGCAGGCACAACAATGGAGAGAGTATTCACAACGCCAACCCCCGACACATTTTTGGCAATCGTGTAGCTCGACACCCTTACACGGTGAACGCATTCGATTTCGAGCCGCGGACGTTCACGATGCTACATCATTACTTCAAGAAAAGAACCCGTCGAATTATTCGGACTTTATGAATCAGAATTCAGAATTCGGAAGAAGTATCAATCTCTGCATTGCCTCCCGATCACGAAAATCGGCGTTGTCCCCGATCCACTGCTCCGCTGCGGGAAGGTCGTTCAACTCTCGGCGACGGCGCGCCGGAGACCCGACGTACACACCGTCCGGTTCACAATCTTGCGTCACCAGCGAGTTCGCCCCGATGATGCATCCGGCACCGATGTGCACGCCCGGCATGACGACCACGCCGGACCCGATCCACGCTCCTGGACCGATCACCACCGACTCTCCTCGCAATGCGCCTGCTCGATGATGCGACGGCCCGGTCTCGTGAGTACTGGTGAGGATGCGAACGTGATCCGCGATGAAGACGTGATCACCGATCACGATGTCGGCGACGGTGTCGAAGTAGCAGCCGAAGTTCACGAACACACCGGTGCCCATCCGAACCGATGCGCGTCCCTGAATCATGGAACCGCCGTACATCAGGCACGGACCGGTTGTCCGCAGCCCCGCAGGCCGCAGAACGGATGCGCGCAGCACCGCAGGTAGCAACGGCACGTTCGCCAACGAGACGATGGTTGCCTGACGCATCTGAAACAGTGCCCAGCGGACGTCCGACGGGTTGCGCATCCAACCGCGGATACGCGAGTCGGCCGTCACGCGGCGGCTCGCATCCGTTCGTCGGACTCGGCACGATCGTCGACCGGTAGAGCACGGCACGGCACTGCTGCGAACAGTCGCGAGATCGGCCACCGCAGTGTGTGCATCAGCCAATCCATGGTCACGATGCGACCGAGTTTGCGCGATGCGAGACCGTGCGCCTGGTACGAGCGATACCCCGCCAACGCGTAGTGGACGTATTTCACCGGCGATGTCGTCGCGCGCCTACCGGACACTGCGGCCTTCATCCACCCGTTCTGGGCGACAGGCAGATGCTCGGCGGCCAGGCACAGGCACAGGTCGATGTCTTCGTGGACGCAGGTTCGTTCACTGACCGCACCGCGAACCGTGCGCCAGGCGGATGCGCGGATCGCGAAGTTGTTGCCCGATACCGCCAGGGCCGAGCGCACCGACGGCTCACGCCGTTCGGCGCGCGAGTGCATCCACGCCAGAGGTCGAGCCCAGGGTGATTCGTACAGGAACGTCCGGCCACCCGTGGCAGCGACGGTGGCGTGCTCGTCGAAGAAATCGACGACCGAGCGCGCCCACCCGGGTCGAACACGGGTATCGGCGTCGATTCGACCGATGATCGACGAGTCGACCAGGTCGAATCCGGTATTGCGAGCATGGACAACGCCGCGATTGGGCTCGTGCACCAACACGACCTTGTTCGTCATCGCGCGAATGTCGTTCACCAGCTCGAGCGTGCCGTCGGTCGACCCGTTGTCCACGACGACGATGCGGTCGATATCGTCGCCCTGATCGAGTAGCAACGTCAAGCATTCGCCCAGATGATCGACCTCGTCGAGCACCGGAATTACCACGCTCAGAGTGTTCATTTCGATCCCCTGACAAATATCGACAATCCAATTCTGCACAGCAACGTCTTCGAACCTACCACATGTTCCGGTAATTGCCTAAAGCTGTCCGAATTGCATATCCGCAGCTCACCGCCCTGAAAGATTCCCGAAGTCGAGTCGCGCCGCCCCAAGCAATCGAATCGCAGGTTTCGCGTGGCAATTCTGCAATCGGGGTTTATCGGGTCGCGACTTCGAGAATCGAATCCCGAACCGACCACCTAGTTCGGTCGATCCAAATGCATTCAGAATTCACTTGGCGGTCACATTCGCTCCGCCGTTGCCGGACAACAAAAAACCGCCACTCGCAATGAGTGACGGTTTTCGTAACGGTGGAGCTGAGGGGAATCGAACCCCTGACCTTCTCGATGCGAACGAGACGCGCTACCAACTGCGCCACAGCCCCTTTGCCGTCATGCCGACCGGCTGGGTAACTCTAGCAAAGCCGCTCCGGGCGGTAGCTACGCGCCCTGGGCTCTGCGCATGTCCCGGTCCTCGTCACGACGTGCCTGGAACGGCTCCTCGTAGTGATCGAGATGCTCGAATTCGGGATCCTCGTCATCGATCTCGAGTACCACCGCGCCGGGGCGACGCAATCGTTGCGGGACGAGCTCGAGCTCGTCGTCGGTTTCCGATTCCACGCCCAGACGGGATCGGCCCATCCGGGTGAGCCGACGGCGGCGTACCTCTTCCTCGATCTGCACCTGACGACGCAAGTAGTACAGGTAACCGACGAGGACGGCGACGGACAGTCCACACAGCCACCAGACCGTCGGGGAGATGATGAAGGCCAGGGCGGCGGTGGTGATCGCCGCGAACACCAGCCCCAGCACTGCGCGCTGCCGAAATGCGTATCGCGCGGCCCGGGCGATCGCGTCGGCCTCGGGATCGAAGCCGCCGCGACCGCGTCGGCGAGGGACGAAATCGTCGTCGACGACACCGGGTTCGTGCGCGGGCGAGCTTCCACGCGGTGCATCCGTGTCCGGTGCCTCGCGATCGAGGTCGCTGTCTGCTGCGTGAGTGTCCATCGGGTCCTCCGCGGTACCGGGTAGATCGGGTGAGTCTGGACGAACAGTCGCAATCGTGGGACCGAAGATCTCGCGGGCCGGCGCGGAGACTCGCAGGTCGTCCTCCGGTCGCCAGTCGGGATCACTGCGGTGCCCGGTCGCGGGGCCGCGCTGCTTTCGCTTCGTGCCACCCCGATGCAGCACGCGCGTGGCGAGCGCAGCGTCCGTGGTCTGCATGATCTGCGGACGCTTGGTCATCAGCATGGGCAGAAGAACGAAGAGCCAGACGGCAACGAGACCGATCCAGATGATCGAGTTCGGCATCGGCGTTGTTCTCCTCCCTTGGGCGACGGCGACAGTGAAAGACGTCCTCAGGCTATGCGGAGGAGGTACGAGAACGATGCAGACGCGCCGACCCGAATTACACTCCTGTCACTTTGACAACACGAGTGCCCGTGCCGCAGCAGCGGGAATCAGGCCCACGCAGCCCGACCCGCGCGAACCAACCGATCGACGACGGTTCCCTGCACCTCACCCGAGGTGATCGCGACGAGCTTGTGATCGCGCCATTCGCCGTCGACGTCGAGGTACTTGTAGAGCAGTCCTTCTTCGCGGAAACCGACATTGCGCAGCACCGCCTGGCTGGCAAGGTTCTCCGGTCGCACCGTCGCTTCGACGCGATGGAGTCCGACGGGACCGAAGCAGTGATCGAGCCCGAGCGCCAGAGCCGCGGTCGCCACGCCCTTGCCGTTGACTTCCTTGGACACCCAGTACCCGATCCAGGCCGATCGAAGTGCGCCCCGCACGATGTTGCCGGTGGTGATCTGGCCACAGAATTCGCCGTCGACCTCGATGACCAGCGGCAGCATGTGTCCCTTGCGCGCTTCGGATTTGAGCCCCGAGCACAGGCTCGGCCACGAGGAGATGTGATGCCGTGAGTTCCAGCTGCCTTCCCCGCTGGGCTCCCAGGGTTCGAGGTGGGCGCGATCCGCGGTGCGAATCCGACTCCAGGCGGCCGCGTCGCGCATCCGCACCGGCCGCACCGTGACGGTTCCGCCGGCCACTCTCACTGGACCCAATTTCGCCGGCCAACCTGGGTGGCTCGACCACGTTCGCGGCATCCGTCGATCGTATGCGCTCCGCCCAGTGGTGCGCTTAAGTGCCCAGGCGGCACTCGACCGCACCACTGGCGTCAGCCTCGTTGAGCGAGGAACGAGACCTTCACTTCTTCGCCGGTTCGGATTTCGGTGACCTCGGGATCGATGACGACCAGGCAGTTCGCCTCGGCGAGTGTCGCGAGCAGGTGCGAGGACGATCCGGGTGCACCGCCGAGCGCCTGAACCAGGTATTCACCGGTTCCCTCGTCGCGCATGAGCTGGCCGCGGAGAAATCCCTTACGGTCCTCGATCGAGGTGATCGGCGCGACGGTTCGTGCGGTGACGGTCCGACGCATCGGCTGCCGTCGACCCAGAGCGATGCGAATCAGCGGACGCACCATGACCTCGAACACCACGAGCGCGCTGACGGGGTTGGCCGGCAACAGAAAGGTGGGTACCTCGTCGCGTCCGAGTTGACCGAAGCCCTGGACGGATCCGGGGTGCATGGCAACTCGCTCCACTTCCATGTCGCCGAGTTCGCCGAGCGCCTCACGCACACCGTCCGATGCACCGCCGCCCACCGCTCCGGCGATGACCACGATCTCGGATCGAATCAGCTGACCCTCGACCACCTCGCGCAGTCGCTTGGGATCGGTGCTGACGATCCCGACGCGGTTGACGTCGGCTCCGGCGTCGCGCGCCGCGGCGGCCAGAGCGTAGGAGTTGACGTCGTACACCTGACCGGGCCCCGGGGTCCGATCGGTGTCGACCAATTCGCCGCCCACGGAGATGACCGAGAGCCGCGGCCGCGGATGCACCAGCACCTTGTCGCGCCCGACGGCAGCGAGCAGACCGACCTGAGCTGCGCCGATGATCGTGCCTGCGCGAACCGCCACGTCACCGGGCTGCACGTCGTCGCCGATCTTTCGGACGTAGTCGCCCGAGCGCACCGGACGGAACACCTTGACGCGGGCCCGACCGCTATCGGTTCTGTCCAGGGGCAACACCGCGTCGGCCAGTGTCGGCAGCGGCGCGCCTGTGTCGACTCGCACTGCCTGACGCGGTTGCAACCGGATGGGTTGACGCGAACCGGCGGACACCTCGCCGACGACGGGAAGCGTCAGATCGATGCGTTCGTCGTCCTCGTTGCGCAGGTCGGTGCCCGCGGCGGCCACATCGACGCTCCGTACCGCGTAGCCGTCGATCGCTGCCTGGTCGAAACCGGGAAGGGGACGCTCGGTTACCACTTCTTCTGCACACAGCAGGCCCTGTGCTTCCGAGATGGCGACCCGAACAGGCCGTGGAGCCACCGCCGCGGCGGTCACCCGGGTCTGCTGATCTTCGACCGAGCGCATCTGGCCCTTCCTCTATGGCATCGACCCGCGATGCTATTCGTACGTGGTCAGTTCCGGTGCCCAGCTGTCGCTCAAGCGTTCGTTCAGCCATTCGCGCAGGGCTGGGCCGTAGTCGTCACGTTGTAGAGCAAAGTCAACCGCAGCGCGCAGGTATCCCCCGGGATTTCCGAGGTCGTGTCTCGATCCGCGGTGCACCACCACGTGCACGGGATGGCCTTCTTCGATGAGCAACGCGATGGCGTCGGTGAGCTGCAGCTCGCCGCCGGCACCGGGCTTTATCCGTCGCAGAGCGTCGAAGATCGCACGGTCGAGCAGGTAGCGGCCCGCCGCGGCCAGGTTGGACGGGGCGTCCTCCTGCTTGGGCTTTTCGACCATTCCGGTGACCTTGAGGACGTTCGGGTTGACCGCGTCGGGCACGATCTCGACGGAGAAGACGCCGTAGGAGGAGACCTTGTCGTCGGGAACTTCGATGGCGCACAACACCGAGCCACCGCGCTTGGCGCGCACGCGGGCCATGACGTCGAGCACACCGCGGGGCATCACCAGATCGTCGGGAAGCAGAACGGCGACGGAATCCTCGTCGTCGTCGAGGACTTCCTCGGCACAGGCGACGGCATGCCCGAGTCCGAGCGGCTCGTGCTGAATGACCGACTGGACGTCGAGCAGACCGGGGGCGACCCGCACCTTCTCGAGCATCTCGAGCTTGCCGCTGGCCTCGAGCTTGTTCTCGAGGACGAGATCCTCGACGAAGTGGGCGACGACGCCGTCCTTGCCGGGGGACGTGACGATCACGAGTCGCTGCGCGCCGGAATCTGCGGCCTCGCCTGCGACGAGCTCGATACCGGGAGTGTCGACCACCGGAAGCAGTTCCTTCGGAACGGTTTTCGTGGCCGGCAGGAACCGGGTACCCATGCCCGCTGCGGGAACGATGGCCGTGCGGAAATGCACGGGCGTGGCGGCGGTCGTCGCTGTAACGGCTTCTGTCATGGTGCTCACCCTATCCATGGTTTCTGGTGATCTGCTCGCCGTGTGCTGCGTTTTACCCCCGAGTGCATATCGTTGAACGACTGCACACGAAGGGAGGACGAATCGTTGTGACCGTTCCCGAATTCACGGAGAACACGCCCAAGGATCGATGGCGAAAGTATGTTCTCGCCGAACGCCGACTGCTCGACGGTGCGCAACGCGCAATGGAGTCCTCTGCACTCTGTCACGTCCTCGGCGAATTGGCTGCCGAACACCCCGTCGTCGCCGCGTACGTTCCGGTCGGCCGGGAGCCGGGTTCGATCGAGATGCTCGACGCGATGGCCGCGGCCGGGTCGGTCGTTCTGCTTCCGAGTGCGCACGAGCCGGGGCTGTTGCGCTGGGTTCGATACGCCGGGCGTGAGTCGTTGGTGACGGCACCGTTCGGGTTGTTGGAACCGTCGGGACCGACGCTCGATCCCGACGCGGTGTCGGAGTGCACTCTGGTTCTCGTTCCGGCGCTGGCCGTGGACCGGAACGGAAACAGGCTGGGCCGAGGCGCAGGCTTCTACGATCGAACTCTCGACCTGTGCAGACCCGACGCGATGCTGGTCGCGGTGGTGCGCGAGAGCGAAGTGGTCGATCGTCTACCTGCCGAATCGCACGACAGACCGGTGACACACGTGCTCACCGCCGGCGGGCTCGTACGCTTGAGTACGGAATAACGCTAGGATTCGATTCGTTGGCACTCCTGACTGTAGAGTGCTAATGCTCTCCCCAGTTTCGACAGTTTCGACGAACAGACAAGACACCGGCGGTGTTCGGCCTCGGCCAGCAGAGCGGCGAATTTCCTCGGTGACCAGCGCGGAGGAAACACGATGCCCACTTACTCATACGCATGCACCGAGTGCGACAACCGCTTCGACATCGTTCAGTCCTTCACCGACGACACACTGACGGTGTGCCCCGCGTGCTCGGGCAAGCTTCGCAAGCTGTTCAACTCCGTCGGCATCGTCTTCAAGGGCAGCGGCTTCTACCGCACCGACAGCCGCGGCGGCTCCAGCACCTCCAGCGAGGGCGCAGGCGAGAAGAAGTCCGATGCGGCAGCCACGAAATCGGACAGCAAGACCGACTCGAAGCCCGCCGAGAAGAAATCTTCGGATTCGTCGTCGTCGAGCAGTTCCTCTTCGTCTTCGACCACGAAAGCTGCTGCCAGCCAGTAGTTTTCCGCTTCATCCACAGGCCGGGCCGTTATCCACAGCCCGGCCTTTTCGGTGCCTGTTCCGGCTCGGGCAGCGATACCGTTTGCGCCATGGCTGCCGGCAAGAATCGACTCGACTCGACGCTGCTCGATCGCATCACCCTGCGTCCGGCATGGGTCGGATCCACGAAATTCAGGCGGATCGCGGCCGGGGTTCTGGTCGCGGTTGCACTGGTGCTGTTCCTCGACGACGCCGCCGGCGACGACCGAGTGCGGGTGATCACGGCCGGACGCGACCTGACACCCGGCACCGTACTGACGCAGGCCGATATCGCCGTCGCTGAGTGGGACGGGGCGAACGTCCCCGAGGGCGCACTCGTCGAATCCGAAGCCGTGGACGGCCAGACCCTCACCGGGCCGGTCCGAGCGGGCGAACTGCTCACCGACGTGCGACTGCTCGGATCTCGGACCGCCACGACGACGCTGGGGACCGAGGCACGCGTCGTACCGGTGCATCTCGCCGACGCTGCGGTGACCGACCTGCTACGTGAAGGTGATCGCGTCGACGTGTTGACGGTCGAGTCTCAGGACGACCCGAATGCGGTGCCCGCGGCACGGGTGCTGGCGTCGGGAGCGATGGTTGTGCTCGTCTCCGCCGACGCCGGTGGCAATCGGCAGCGAGACCGAGTCGTCTTGCTGGCCCTACCGACGAACGACGCGACGACGGTCGCGGCAGCCTCTTTGGTCAGCGCGCTCACGGTCACCCTGCACTAACGTCTTTCGAGACAGAACAAACCGAACGTTGGGAGAAGGGCTCATGCTGAAGGGCTTCAAGGACTTTCTACTCCGCGGCAACGTGGTGGACCTCGCAGTCGCCGTCGTCGTCGGCGCAGCATTCACCGCAATCGTCACCGCATTCACGACGAACGTCATCAACCCCCTTGTCGCTGCCCTCGGTGGCAGCAACGAATACGGGTTCGGGTTTCAGATCACGTCGTCGCCGGAATCGTTCGTCAACGTCGGTGCCGTCATCACCGCGATCATCAACTTCGTCATCATCGCGGCGGTCGTCTACTTCGTGCTGATCCTCCCGGTGAACACGGCGAAGAAGCGCTTCGTGAGCCAGCCGGAGAAGGAACTGAGCGACGTCGACGTGTTGGTGCAGATTCGCGACATCCTCGCGGGAGGAACCGCAGCGGGACAGAAACTGTCGACCGCGGCCGACACCACCGGCGGTAGCGGCGAGGCCATGGACGCAGCCCCGGACCTCGGCAAACATTCCAAGGACTGACGCCGGTCTGCTTCACGAATGAATGCGCCAGTGACGCAATCTGATTGCGTGAATGGCGCATTCATTCGTTGGTGGGGCGGTGATGGGACAGGCCAAGCGGGCCGGCACGCGATCAGTTGGTGAAGGTGGTAAGTGGCAACGCGTCGAGGGTGATCGTCGTGCCGTCGGCCTCGCACGCCGACTTCACGGCTGCGCCATTGTCGACGAACGCCTTGCCGGATGCGCTGTCGGTCTCCGACAGTTCGAGGGTGTCGTCGGGTAGGGCTTCCACGAACGTGGTGGATGCGGACGCAACATCACCGGAAGCCGTTCCGGGCACCGACTTCAACGCGTCGACGGCAGCCTGCTTGTCAGCCGTCCACTTCTCGATGTTGGCTGCCGATCCCGGTCCCGCGGTCACCAGGCCGACAAACGTATTGTGGTCGGCAGCGAAAGTGTTGCATGCATCGGTGTTCTGACCGGTGGCAGCCTCGTCACTGCTACTGCAGCCGGTGACCAATCCGAGAGCTGCAACGGCTCCTGCTGCGAACACTGTGAGCCGGGCTTTGCGATGCATCACTACTTCTGAGCCTTTCCGTAGCGTCGAAATATGCTTGTCTCGAACATAGTTCAGGCCCGCACGGAGTATCCGTGCGGGCCTGAACCGGAGGAACTAGCGAACCAGAATCAACCGAACGAGATCAGTTGAGGCGAGTTGCCGGGCCGTAGGTGGTGATCGAGTCACCCTTGGCGCTGAGCAGGGTGACGTACGGACGGACCGTGACGTTGCCCAGGATGCCCGTTGCGGTGCCGTGGACGCCAGCGAGCTGGATGGAGCCCTGTGCCCCTGCTGCGTCACCCTCGGTCTTGGAGATGTTCGCCTCTTCGTTGAAGGTGGCGATTGCACTCTCGGACTGAACGACGCCGCCGCCGGGAGCGAGATCGATGGTCGCAGTTGCCTGCGGGATCAGCTGGACGCCGACGTCGAGTCCGCTGCCCGAGGTGGCCTCGCTCGCGATGGGCAAAGAACCGAAGTCAGGAAGCTCGCCATCGGCACCCGGGAGCAAGTCTCCCAGCTCGCCCTCGAAGCCAACAGTGGACTCGTTGCCGCTGCTGATGCCGAGGTTCGCGGAAGGCGAAGCCCACTCGATGGACACGCCACCGTCGAGGCTCAGCGGGTAGCCGATCTGCAGGCCAGCGGTGAGGGTGCCCTCGAAGTCATCGGCTGTCGGTCCCTGAACATCGAAAGTCGCGCGGCCGTCGTAGAACCATTCGCGAGTCAGCGGGTTTCCATCGAGAGGCGCAACGCCGCTGACGAAGGAGTCGGACAGTGTCAACACCACGGTGTTTCCGTCGGCGTCAACGATCGACTTGGAGCTATCGACAGCGGCGGAAGCGGTTCCGGTACCGAGCACCAGGCCGACTACCGAAGCGCCGGCAGCAACTGCAACGCTCATGGACTTGAGTCCCCGGCTGCGCCGCGACTTCTGGATCTCCGTCATTTATTCCTCATCATGTTCAGTCCCAGTGCGGTGTCGCACGGGGAAGCTTGTGGCTTTCACCCTCGAACTAGATCGGACGCAACGATGCGTACGAGCCCGAGCCGGATGGAGCCGTGAAGGCCACATCCTCGATCCTGCAGTCCCGTGGTTGAGGGCGCGGTACCGGTCGGTCCCACGCCCTCGTTGTCGGAAGCTGAGGGGAACATTAGAGGAGATGCCTGATCGTGACAATCCCTACGGTTGCGAGCGGAATGTTGCTGTCGCGTGATGTGTTTCGGCGGCGTGAACAACTTTCACACCCGAATTGATGGTAACCCGCGTCACACCATCTCTCGATGACGCCAAACCGTTACACACGGGATCTCTGAGTAAAACTGCCCTGATATGGGCCGACGGTGATCTGAGCCTGACCGATACGGGCAAATCGTCGTACTTGCGAGCAATCGAAACGGGCGAAAATCATCCCCGCACACGGAGTCGACGCCCCGCTCGGCCGCTAACGACAGGTAAACGAGTGACTAACAAGTCTGTGATTCCGGACCGTAAAATGTGTTGTGGATCACATCAGAAGTAATGAGGTGGTCGCTGTTGCTTCAACCATTCGTCCGAGGACGGGCCGCCGGATTCGGCACCCGCACCGTCGCTTCGCTCGTCTCCGGTCGTCTCCGGCAGAACTTCACCGAAGATACGAGCGAGCCGGGCCCGTTCTGCTCGGGCCCGGCTCGCGTCGTCTTCGGCCGATCGATCGTCGTTCGGCTTTTCGCTCATCGCTATCGCTATGCGTCCAATCCGGACAGCTCGGCGATGACCTGACTCGCCAGCGGCGTCAGCGTCGCCATTCCGTCGCGAATCGCAGCCCGCGACGAGGCCAGATTGACCACCAGCGTGCTTCCGGACACACCGACCAGTCCACGGGACAGACCGGCGTCCAGCGAACCGGCTGCCAGTCCCGACGAGCGCAGTGCCTCGCTGATACCCGGAATCTCGCGGTCGAGCACCTCAGCGGTGACGTCGGGAGTGACATCGCGCGGCGAGACACCCGTGCCACCGATGGAGACCACCAGGTCGACACCGCCGATCACCGCGGTGTTGAGTGCATTCCGCACATCCACCTCGTCTGCCGTCACCGCGACGACACCGTCGACGAGGAATCCTGCCTCGGTCAGCAGTTCCGTGACGAGCGGGCCCTTCGAGTCCTTCTCGGTGCTGTGCGCTGTTCGGTCGTCCACGATGACGACCAACGCGCGCCCTGCCAGTGGTGCGTCGAGTTCCATACCGCTCACCGTAGTAGTAAGGCCTCCACCCGGCTCACGCTGTGCGTAAATCGTTGCAACCGTTCCGTGCCTGCCTGGTTCTCGTAACATCAGCGACCGCCCGGGAACGACGGAACCTGGAAGGGCAGTTGCTGTTCTTGCTGTTGCGTCTGAGTCTGGGCCGGGGCGGGCTCCGCGGTACCGAGCGTCACCGTCGCCGTCTTCTCGCTGCCGCCCTCGCTGTAGGTGACGGTGACGGAGTCTCCCGGAGCGTGCGAGCGCACCGCGGCGATCAACGCGTCACCGCTCGAGATGACGCGGTCGTCGAGCTTGGTGATCACGGCACCCGTCGGGATGCCTGCCGATGCGGCGGGGCCACCCTCGGTGACCTCGACGACGGTTGCGCCGTTGGCGTCGTCCTGCGACGGCACCTGCACCCCGATCATCGCCTGAGTGGCCTTACCTGTGGTGGTCAACTCGTCAGCGATGCGCTTGGCCTGATCCACCGGGATCGCGAACCCGAGCCCGATGGATCCGCTCTGGGCTCCGGATCCCTGGCTGCCGCCGATCGTGGCGATCGCAGTGTTGATGCCGATCAGCTGTCCGTCGGTGTTGACGAGCGCGCCGCCGGAATTACCCGGGTTGATCGCAGCGTCGGTCTGGATGGCGTCGATCACCGAGTTCTGGTTGCCGGACTCCCCCGAGGTGGACACCGGCCGATTCAGCGAGGACACGATGCCCGTGGTGACCGTTCCCGCGAGGCCGAGCGGAGAGCCGATCGCGACGACCTGCTGACCCACTTCGAGGTTCGACGACGAACCCAGCTCGATCGGCGTCAGGTTCGACTTGCCCTCGGCCTTGATGACGGCCATATCCGAGACCGAGTCGGCACCGACGATCGTCGCGTCGGCCACCGATCCGTCGGAGAACGCGACGGTGAGTTTGCCGTTGGCACCTGCACCCGTCGCGACATGGTTGTTGGTGAGGATCAAGCCGTCACTGCTGAGAATGACGCCCGACCCCTCGCCTTCCTCCTGCGAACCCGTCACCTGGATCTGCACCACACTCGGCAGGACCTTGTTCGCGACGGCCTGGACGGAACCGTCGGGGAAGTTGGCGGCCGGCTCTGCGGCGGTGACGGTGGAGTTCAACGAGTTGGTCACTCCCCCGCCGCCGTTGGCGTTGTTGGTCGCGATGGCACCGACTGCGCCGCCGATTCCGCCGCCGACCAGTACGAGGGCGATGGCACCGGCCACCAGCGCAGAACGACCCGAGCGAGTCTTCACCGCGGCAGGCGCAGAGTTGGATTGCGGTGCAACGTGTTGCGGCTGGGCGTGGGTGTGCTGGGCGGTCCGTGGGTCGCTCTGTTGACCGTACGGCCCGTAGCCGGGCTGGTAGGGGTTCTGTCCGTAGCCGGCGTACTGCTGCGGATAACCCTGCTGCGGGGGTTGTGTGCCGGCGTGCTGGGGGTTTACCTGCTGGGGGTTGGCATGCTGGGGGTTTACCTGCTGAGGCGGGTGCTGCTGGGTGGGGTAGCTCTGCTCGTCGCCGCGCGAAGCCCGGTCCGCCGGATGCTGCTCGCCACCGGCACCCTGTCCGGTCTGTTCGGATTCGTTACGGTCGTCGCTCATCGTTGTTGCTTCCTTCAGTAGAGACCTCGTCGTAGAGGTCCGCCCGCCTTCTTGCTACTCACTGTGCAGGGCGGTACTGAGAGGTCGCTGAGATCCGGCTATCAGTTTGCCGAGAGTGTCGTGGGATCGGGAGCACCCTCACCGGGCAACACGATTCGAATGAGGGCACCGCCGCGCTCGGACACCTCGACCCCGATGGTGCCGCCGTGCTTGACGACCACCTGTCGCACGATGGCAAGGCCCAGGCCACTTCCGGGCATGGAGCGTGATGCCGTGGAGCGGTAGAAGCGCTCGAACACCAACTCGCGATCTTCCTCGGGAATACCCGGTCCTGCGTCGTCCACCGTCAACTCGAGCAGACCATCGCCGATCTGCCGCATGGCGATTCGCACCTCACCGCCGCTCGGGCTCCACTTCGCCGCATTGTCGAGCACGTTCAGTACGGCCCTCGACAGTCCTGCTTGATCGCCGTAGACGAACCACGGCATCAGCGTCGCATCGAAGTCGATTTCGTTGCGACGGCGGCGTGCTCGCTCGAGACTGCGTTCGACGGCATCGGCCAGGTCGACTCGCTCGAACACCGTCTCCGGCGCATCCTCGCGCGCCAGATCGACCAGATCACCCACCAGGGTGGACAATTCCTGGATCTGCGCCACCACGTCGGTTCGGAGCTCGGCCATGTCCTCGTCCGGGATGGACGGGGCTCCGGGGCGTCCGGCCGCGATCAGCAACTCCATGTTGGTCCGCAGCGAGGTCAACGGCGTCCGCAGTTCGTGGCCGGCGTCGGCGACCAATCTGCTCTGCCTGCCTCGAGATTCGGCGAGCGCGCGGAGCATCGTGTTGAAACTCTCTGTCAGACGCGCCAACTCGTCGTCACCGGTCACCGGAATCGGTGTCAGGTCGTCGGTGCGCGCCACTCGTTCGGCGGCAGCCGTCAACCGGGCGATCGGGCGTAAACCGGTGCGTCCCACGGCCATACCAGCTCCAGCGGCCAGCACCACTCCGCACGCACCGACGATCAACAGCACCCATGCCAGACGGTCGAGTACTTGCCCGGTCGGCAGCAGTCTTTGTGCGACGACGAGAGTGCTGCCATCCTTGGTGCGTAGTGCGAGCACCCGTTGATCGTCGAGTGTGCGCAGAGACGATTCCTGTTGTCCGCTCACGACAGCGAGTTCGGCGTCGCCGATCGGCACCTTGGGCCCGGGCGGGTTGTAGCTGGACATGTCCGGGTAGATCAGCGCCACACTCACATCGGTGCTGTACAACGTGGCACCGGCAACGAAACGCGGGTCGTAGGACACCAGAGTCGACTCCGCCAAAGCCGATGCACGAGAACGCAATTGAGTGTCCACATCGCCGTACAGCGCCCGCGAGACAACCGTGTATGCGGCAATGGCCATGACAGCCACCGCAATTGCGACGACGGAGGCCGCGAGCAACGTCACCCGCCACCGCAGCGACACCGACCGTGTCAGGGGCATCGGTGGTCGCATCCCCGTCGGCGAGGAGCCGACACCGTCGGTCGACTTGCGCCCGAACGAAGCGACCATCACGGAGGCGTCTCGCGCAGGACGTAACCCACACCGCGAACGGTGTGGATCAGCCGCGACTCCCCCTCCGCCTCGGTCTTGCGCCGCAGGTAACCGACGTACACCTCGAGGGCGTTGCCCGACGTCGGGAAGTCGTAACCCCACACTTCCTCGAGGATGCGACTCCTGGTGAGCACCCGTCGCGGATTGGTCATCAGCATCTCGAGCAACGAGAACTCGGTCCGGGTGAGGCTGATCGAGCGTTCGGCGCGCGAGACCTCACGGGTGACCGGGTCCAACGACAGGTCCGCGAACGTCATGGTCTCCGAGTCGATGCCCGCTTCCATCGCGGTACGCCGAAGCAGTGCCCGCAGTCGAGCCAACAGCTCCTCGAGCGCGAACGGCTTGGGCAGGTAGTCGTCGGCACCGGCATCGAGGCCGGCGACGCGCTCGGACACCGAGTCCCGTGCCGTCAACACGAGAATCGGCAGGTCGTCGCCGACACTGCGCAATCGACGACACACCTCGAGACCGTCGAGCCGAGGCATCATCACGTCGAGCACCAGGGCATCGGGCCGCGCCGCCGCAACCTGCTCGAGCGCGTCGAGACCGTCGACCGCCAGGTCCACGGTGTACCCGTTGAACGTCAGCGACCTGCGCAGCGACTCACGCACCGCTCGATCGTCGTCGACCACCAATATCCGCATCCGTACAGTTTGTCCTGGTCGACTGAGATATGTCTGAGAGGGGTGCCCAATCCGACTACGGAGTGGGTAGGTGCTTGGCCAGCGGGAGGTTCCACTTTCGCCACAGCGCGAGCAGACGCAACCCCGTCGCGAGCAGTGTTCCCACGATCAGACCCACGTTCTCCGGCAGACCCGCAGCGTCGGCCAACACGACGGCCGACGCACCGAGCAGAGCCGGCAGCGCATAGAGGTCGCGGTGTAGCAGCAGCGGAACTTCGTTGACCAGAACGTCTCGGATCACGCCGCCCGCCACGGCCGTCGTCGTGCCGATGAGAGCTCCGGCCAACGCGCTACCTCCCGAAGCCAAGGCAATCGTCGCGCCGGTCGATGCGAACAGGCCCATGCCGAATGCGTCGAGCACCAGAACTCCGCGTCGCACCTTGCCCATCTGCCGATGCGCGACGAACACGACCAGCGAGGCCAGGAAGCCGACGGTGAGGTTCGGCCACGTGTCCAGGGACGTCGGCGGGTGGATGCCGAGCAGCAGATCGCGAATGATGCCACCGCCGATACCCGTCGTGATTCCGACGACGCACACCCCGAACAGATCCAACCGGCGATGCACTCCGATCAACGCACCGGAGGCCGCGAAGGCCGCGATACCGATCAATCCGAGCACGTCGAGAAGCATCGGACCAGCATGTCACGGCGCTGACAGGGATCTGACAGCAACATCCGAGGCCCGCCCCAGCATCGGCGAGCAGCTTTGAGACATAACCGATCACGACAACGAGGAGCACATCATGCGCAGTGGATTCAAGAAGTCGATCGCAGCCGTCGCAGCCGCCGCGGCACTCACGCTCAGTGGTGGAGCCGTCGCCAACGCGTCGACACCCGACAGCCGGATCGAGATCCCGGACGTCTACGACATGACCGCGACCGCAGCCGAACAGACCCTGGAGGATCTGGGCTTCACGACCGTCAACATCAAGGGATCCGACATCGACGGAACTGCGATCGGAACCAACTATCAGAAGGGCGTGGAGGTCGACAAGAACGCCGCCATTCTCGTGATCACAGGAAAGACCAGCTGACTCGACCGCGCGGTCCCGTCGTCGTCGGCGGCGGGACTGTCCGCGTTGTGGTTGCAGGCGATAGTCTCGGTGCGCAGCAGAATTTCGCAGAACCGAGGTGAACGAACAAGTGCCGATCATCGACAACGCCGTCTACGTGAACGGAAAACGCACTGCCAATCCCGAGAGCCTCGATATCACCTTCGAGGTCATGCGCGAGCGGCACGGAATGGCATGGATCGGGTTGTACCGACCCGAGGTCGCCGAAATCATGGCTGTGGCAGACGAGTTCGGCCTGCACCGGCTCGCCGTCGAGGACGCCATCGCAGCCCACCAGCGGCCGAAACTGGAACGGTACGCCGAGCAGCTGTTCGTCGTTCTCCGGCCCGCGCGATACGTCGACGAGACCGAAAAGGTCGAATTCGGCGAATTGCACATCTTTCTCGGTCCGGACTTCGTCGTCACCATTCGCCATGCCGAATCCCCCGACCTGGCGATGGTGCGAAAGCGCCTCGAAGGATCTCCCGAACTGATCGAACTCGGACCCGAAGCGATCCTCTACGGCATCCTCGATCAAGTGGTCGACGAGTACGTCCCGGTGGTCACCGGACTGCAGAACGACATCGACGAGATCGAGGATCAGCTGTTCACCGGCGATCCGTCGGTCTCGCGTCGAATCTATTCGCTGCTCCGTGAAGTGTCCGAATTCGACCGTGCTGCAAAGCCACTCGTCGAGATGATCGAATCGCTCAAGCGAGGGTCGGACAAGTACAACGTGGACGTGGAACTGCAGCGCTACCTGCGCGACGTTCACGATCACGCGATCCGAGTCTCCGACCGCATCGAGTCCTTCCGATCCAACCTGCAGAATGCGTTGACCGTGCACTCGACCATCGTCGCGCAGCAGCAGAACGAAGAGATGCGCAACATGACCGAAGCCAGCCTGGAGCAGAACGAACAGGTCAAGCGCATCTCGTCATGGGGTGCAATTCTTTTCGCGCCCTCCCTGATCGCCGCCATCTACGGCATGAACTTCGACGACATGCCGGAATTGAAATGGCAACTCGGCTACCCGATGGCACTGCTCGCCATGGCGATCTGCTCGACTGCACTGTTCGTGGTGTTCAAGCGTCAGAAGTGGTTGTAGTGCGGCTCCGCCGCAGTGGCGTGCTCGAGTGCCTCAGGGGGCACTCAACCGCACCACTGCCGCAGGCACTCAGGACGAACCGGACCTCGGGCCGATCGGGATGTCGCGGGTGAAGGTCAACCTGTCGAACTCGTTGCCGTATTCGTCGATGGCACCGATCGTCATTCTGCTGGCGGTGATGCCCGGAATGCCCGGCACCACATCGACTCTGACGAACGAGTAGTTCAGGAACCGCACCCTCGACCAGGTGATGGACTCGGCCGACTTCGTGCCGTCCGGCGCCCAGACGTAACTGTTGGGAACTGCGGTGTCGGGCAACTCGTTGCCGCGGTAGCTCACGCCTTCGCCGTCCTGGAACGTATAGCGGGGACGACCACCACCGCCGACGGTGTAATACACGGTGCCGTCGGTCTTTCCGTCGACCGTGGCGTTGTCACCGGCGACCCGCGTCGCACGGTTGCCGCGAATGGGATCGGTGCGTTCGAAGACGTGGTTGTGAGCCTGGAGCACCACATCCACCTCGTACCTGTCGAACAACGAAACCCATGCGTCGCGCACGCCGCCGTCGCTCGCATGCGTCGACGTGGTCGAGTACGCGCAGTGATGGAAGAAGCAGACGATGAAGTCGATGTTCGGATCGGCACGGTACTTCGCCAATGTCTGCTCCACCCAGGTGTTCTGGGCCCCACCGCTGTACCCGGTATTGGCTTTGATCTCGTAGCTGACGTCGTTCGCGTCGAGCGAGAGCACCGCGGTGTTGCCGTAGACGAACGAGTACGCCGACGGGCAGCCCTTCGGGCCGTTGCTCGGCTGATCCAGACGCGCCGCATGGCCGCCGTATCCGTTGGGGCTGTACAGCGCTTCCATGTCGTGGTTGCCAGTGGCGAACAACCACGGCGCGGTCGACGCACTGGCTTCGATCGCCTGGAAATAGCCGTCCCAGACGAAGGGGTTGAACTTGTCGAATCCCTTCGGCGGCGTCTGTCCGTGCTTCGCGAACTGCGGCGGCAGACCGGCACCCGACGGGTCCGCATACGCGATGTCACCGGCGAGGATGTGGAAGTCCGGGTGCGAGGCCTCGATCTGCCGATTGATGTTGCGCGCGTGCTTGACCGACGGTTCGTTGTCGGCCTTGTAGTACTGGTCGTCGTAGTCGCCGGCGACCAGGCCTTCTGGTTGCGAGGGTGTTTCGTCGACGCCCTGATCGCCCATCATCGTGAACCTGAACGGTGCGATTCGGCCCGACGGCAGCGCCGGAGATGCGCTGCGAATATCGCTCACGAAGCCGTCGGCGGTGCGCCAGCGGTAGTAGTGCGGCAACTTCGGCGTCAGATTGTCGACGGGAACATGCACGTAGTACTGCTCTGCCGACAGAATTCCGCCGTCGGTCTGCGGTACCTGGCTGATCAGGTTGCGCACCTCGGCAGAGGTCGTCGCGCCCAGCGCCGGCGTGGGGCCGTGGTCGAGAAAGACTCCGGTGAGCCCGGGGTTCCGAGAAAGCTGAGCGGAGAACCGCAACTGCGTCGCCGGGTCGTTTCCGAATCCCATGTGCCGACCGGCCACAGCCAGTGGAGCGTCCTGCGCATAGGCGGTGCGCGCGAACACCGAATTCCCGACGCCTATCGCGGCAGCCGTCGCGGCGGCTCCCACCAGGAAGTTTCGACGACTGACCGGGTGCCGCCGCAGGAATGACCGATGCCAATCGTGCTGCTCGGCCATGGTCATGTTCTCGGCGAGCGTGCCCGGGATACCGGTCGCGACGGTCTCGCCTGCGGGATTGAGCGTCATGACTCGATCGTGGCGGTGACGCCCGCTCTATCCGTTAACCAAGCGAAGCACTTGAGTGAACAGCACGAGAACACCGATGCACAACGGGACGAACGAGGACAATCCCGTCGTGCATGGAAGTTCGTGACCCACTACGAATTTCCACGCACGACGGGAGGTGAACTCAGGTCCCCTTGACGTTGAGGATCTGCCGCAACTCGTGCTGGATGGTCACCAGGTCCCGGGCATCCTCCATCACGACATCGATCGACTTGTAGGCGTCGGGAATCTCGTCGATGAAGTCGGCACCGGGGCATCCCAAGCACATGCCGTACTTTTCAACCGAGAAGTGCGCCGCGGCCGCAGTCCCCTCAAACATCGGTGCCGTCCGCATGCCGCAGTCTCCAGCGACGGATGACTACGGCGCTCTCCGTTCGGCCGAGCACTCTGGCTGCCTCCTTCACGGTCGAGGACAACGCAATAGCGTCCTCCTCCGCCGACCACGACCTTCTTCCTAGGAGTGGGCGAGCACGCATTCCCGGTGGCCTCATCCAAGCGGCGACTGACTCTGCCGCCAATCGCTTTCGATCCAGCGCGAAACAACCTGGAGGGTAGGCCCACTCAGCCAGACGCGCCGCTGGGTCGTTCGCGACAATCAACGAGAACACGTCGTCGCGAGTGTTGCGTTTCGCGGTGCGAAGAGCCCCGCTAACTGTGCGTACCGTCGAGCAGAAGAAGTCCGCCAAGCTGGACGAGGCCGTAACAAAACCTACGAAAGGCACACCCGTCCGAGTGAATCCGACACTGCCATCGCCATCGAGCAATCCTCGGAAGTATCCCCGATGATGAAACGGGCCGACAGGCGGAGCCACCTGGTTGGACTTGCGACCGGCCGGAACTCCGCACAATTCCAGTTCGCGTCGGAATGCGAGGTTGCAGACACGCCAGGTGGCACTTGTGTACTCAGAAGAAAAGTTCGTCGTGCGCGTTCTCGTGGATACGGAAGATCTGACACCATCGAAAAGTTGTGGAAGCCGCGTGAGCAAGTCGACGTCGACAGCCGATAGTTCGATGGTTGCTTTCCCTTTTTGCCCTTTCCCGCTTTCGAGATGACCGTCGGTTTGAAACAGTCCGATGAAGTAGGCGTGATCCTCGCGAGTCAAATCGATGATGGGCATATCGACATTGTCGGCCGACCCACCGACAAGGACAGGTTGTCGGGATCCTCGACCTTTAGCCAGAACCTACACTCCCCCACCGAATGCGAGTCCCAGTAGATACGTCGCCCCAGCCGCGCCGTAGCCGATGGCCAACTGTCGCAGAGCACGTTTGACCGGTGGCCCGCCGCTGAGCAGTCCCACCACCAAGCCGGTACAGATCAATGCGATTCCGACGAGGACGGCGGCAACGGCAAGTGCCACATAACCTTCGAGGCCGAACAGATACGGCAGCACCGGGATGACGGCACCGGAGGCGAAGAAGCAGAAACTGGCCCCGGCGGCACCGAGGCCGGTTCCGATGGACTCGTGCTGATCGACGTCGGGGGCCATCTCGTCGGCAGGTAGTACTCGCAGCACTTCGGCGGCTTTGGCGTCGGCTTCCTCGTGGGTCATGCCCCGCGCCCGGTAGACCAGCGCCAGTTCGTTGGCGTCGACGTCGAGGTGTTGGACGGCATCGCGCGCGGCACTGTCCGGCGACGACGCCTCGAGCAGTTCGCGTTGCGAGCGGACCGAGACGTACTCGCCCGCGCCCATCGACAGTGCGCCGGCGAGCAGTCCTGCCAGTCCGGTGACGAGAACGATCTGATTGGACACACCGGATCCGCTGATGCCCAGGACCAGAGCCAGGTTGCTCACCAAGCCGTCGTTGGCACCGAACACTGCGGCCCGGAACGTGCCGGACAGTCGATTGCGACCGCGGGCAGCGAGTGCCCTGATGACCTCGGCATGGATCTGCTCATCGGCCGTCATGGCGTCGGTGGCATCGGAGTCGGTGGCATACGGAGAGCGCGTTTCGGCGCGCTGCGCCAATGCGAGCACGAACACCGAGCCGAACCGACGCGCCAGCACACCGAGGATGCGGGTGCGGATGTCGCCCTTGAGCGGCATGCCGACCCGCTCGCCCAGTAGGTTTCGCCAATGCTGCTCGTGGCGGCCCTCCGCATCGGCGAGTGCGAGCAATATCTCGCGTTCCTCGCCGACGCGTCGGCCTGCCAGATCGCGATAGACGGCAGCCTCGGCCCGCTCGTCGGCGAGATACTGCCGCCACCGCTTCACATCTCGCGCATTGGGTCCGTCGTTCATGAAAGTGAAGATAGACCCGTCGAGGGTCAGCTCGGGTCGTACACCCCGGTCTGCACTGCTTTGACCAATCTCCGTGGC
Source organism: Rhodococcus cerastii (assembly GCF_033042195.1). Taxonomy (NCBI): domain Bacteria; kingdom Bacillati; phylum Actinomycetota; class Actinomycetes; order Mycobacteriales; family Nocardiaceae; genus Rhodococcus; species Rhodococcus cerastii. The sequence goes on along the minus strand of NZ_JAWLKF010000002.1, from coordinate 387,914 downwards.
ACTCGGAACTCGCGACCTTGGAACCGCACGGTCACCAGATCGGGAGCAACGGCTTTCCATTGCGCACGACGGCTCCTGGTGTTCGAGCGCGACATCTTTCTCTTCGGAACAGCCATGGTTCAGGCGTCCTTTCGGCTTCGTCGACCGTAACGCTTCTCGAATTTCTCGACGCGTCCCTGCGTGTCCATCACGCGGGCGGCTCCGGTCCAGAAGGGGTGCGATTCGGACGAGACGTCGACGACGATCAGCGGGTAGGTGTTGCCGTCTTCCCATTCGGTCTCGCGCGCGGACGTGACGGTGGACCTGGTGAGGAACTTGTTGCCGGTGCTCGAATCCTGGAACACGACCGGGTGGTAGTCGGGGTGGATGCCTGGTTTCATTCTGTAGCCTCTCGTGATTGTTCTGCGTACGGGGATTCGCTGCTGTCGCAGGGGTCTTCGTGCCACTGGCCGAACGGATCGGTCCAGCCGGACCACGCCGAGGGGTCCGTCATCTCGTCGTCGGATACCAACGCCCACTGCAGGGTTCGGTCGATCTCGGTGGGGTCGGCCTCGTGCACGAGGATCACCAGAGAGGTGTCACGGTCGCCGAACTTCTCGTCCCATCGCAGCGCCGCCATTGCCCGACGGGTGGCGTCGACGCGGTCCTGCTGCTCCGGTTCCATTGCGGCAAGCCACTTTCCGGCGCTCGCAACACGAAGACCGCCGCCTGCCGATTCGATCCACAGCGCTTCGTCGGGCTGAGTGGCGACCCACGCCCGCCCTCGTGCGGTCACGACGCCGTCGAGCAGCACGTCGATGGCCTCGTGCAATCGCTCGGGATGGAACGGCCGCGTTGCGGTGAACTCGACCAGGGTGACGCCGCAGTCGACGGCCAGCGGCGGCTGACCGCGCAGCAGTGGCGAATGCGCGTCGGTGATCGCGCCGCGACGGGCATCGGCGGGCACGGACGCGAGAAGCGCTGGGGCGTCGACCATTGCGTCCCGGGACACCCAGACGACGGGCGCATTCGGTGCCAGCCGCGCGAGGACGGCAGCAAGCCGGGCCCGTTCCCACGCGTCGACGTCCGGGCCCGCGGTGACGACGAGCGCATCGGCGTAGTCGACCTGCCCCACCACCAACTGCGCGACGGTTCGGTCGTCGTCCCCACTGGCGACGATCCCTCGGTCGGCCATGGCGTCGTCGCCGGTGGCGTCGGCCAGCCAGGTTGCGGCATCGAGGCAGTCGACTACTGCCTCGATGCGGACGTCACGCGAGGCCGGGCCGTCGATCTGCCCGACGACACCCGCCACGACGACGTTGTCCACGGCCCAGCACAGCGCCTCGGGCTCGAGCGCGGGGTCCATGGCGAGCACGATGCGATCGACGTTGCTGCGAGCGGACAGTGCGCGCAGCAGCGGCAGCAGATCCTCCCGAAGCGTGCACGAGACGCATCCGTGCGCCAGCTCCAGAATGGTCTCGCGCGGGTTCTCCCCCAGTACGGAGAGTGTGCGACGCACGACACCTTCGGCGACGCGGCTCAGATCGTGGCGGACCGCTACTGTCCCCGGCGCGAGCAGCGATGTCACGACTGCGTCCATGGCTCCGGTCCAGCCGGAGACGAGGACCATCGGGGTTCGATCGTCCGGTGAGTTGTTCACGAGCACCCTTCTTCTCGACAACGATTGTCATTCTCTGAGGATGCACGCTACATTCGAGATCACGCTTTGTCGAAAACGATTGTCATAACGGAAAGAAAGGAGTGCTCGTGTCCGCGCACTGCCAAGTCACCGGCCGCACCCCCGGCTTCGGAAAATCCGTCTCGCACTCCCACGTGCGAACCAGCCGTAGGTGGGACCCCAACATTCAACGCAAGACGTACTACGCACCCAGCCTCGGCCGACGCGTCACTCTCACGCTCTCGGCCAAGGGCATCAAGACCATCGACCGCGACGGCATCGATGCCGTCGTCGCCAAGATCCGCGCACGTGGGGAGAAGATCTGATGGGCAAGAGCACGGACGTCCGTCCGATCGTCAAGCTGAAGTCGACCGCGGGGACCGGCTACACCTACGTCACTCGCAAGAACCGTCGCAACGATCCCGATCGACTGGTGATGAAGAAGTACGACCCGGTCGTGCGCAAGCACGTCGATTTCCGAGAGGAGCGGTAGCCGTGGCGAAGAAGTCGAAGATCGCCAAGAACGAACAGCGCAAGGTCGTCGTCGCCCGGTGGGCAACCCGTCGCGCCGAGCTCAAGGAGACCATCCGCAGGCCCTCGAGCAGCGACTCCGAGCGCGCACAGGCCCAAGCAGCACTGCAGCGTCTGCCGCGCGATTCGAGTCCGGTACGATTACGCAATCGTGACGCTGCGGATGGACGTCCGCGCGGTTATCTACGGAAATTCGGTCTGTCCCGCGTGAAAATGCGCGAGATGGCTCACCGTGGGGAGCTGCCAGGCGTCCACAAGTCGAGCTGGTAAAGGGAAAAGGTTTCAGATGGCAGTCAAGAGAGCACCGTCGAAGAAGGTCCGCGCAGAGGCAGGCCGTCGACCGAAGAAGAACCCGTTGAACGCCGCCAAGGTCACCACGGTGGACTACAAGGACATCAACCTCCTTCGTCAGTTCATCTCGGACCGCGGCAAGATCCGCAGCCGTCGGGTCACCGGGCTCACCCCGCAGCAGCAGCGCCAGGTCGCTGTTGCAGTGAAGAACGCTCGTGAGATGGCATTGCTGCCGTTCACCAGCCGCTGATCCAGACTTTCGTTCAGAGAGGCCACGTAGCCATCGGCTACGTGGCCTCTCTGTCGTTCCCGATCCAGAGATGAGCAGTCCGTAGATGTCCGGCGTCCTCGAGGGCTTCACCGTCATCTTCGTCGTCATCGCACTGGGTTACCTGCTCGCCCACCTGAAAGTGCTCGGCGAACACGGCCAGTTCGTACTGAGCCGACTCGTGTTCTTCGTCGCGACGCCCGCGCTGCTGTTCGTCACGCTGGCGAACTCGGATCTGTCGGTCATTCTGTCGCCTGTACTGGCCGTAGCCGGCACCACGGCACTGCTCGTCGGCGCCGTCTATTTCGTCATAGCCAAGCTGGCTCTGAAACGAACCGTGCCCGACGCGACCGTCGGCGCACTTGCGAGTTCGTACGTCAACGCCGCCAACCTGGGTATCCCGATTGCCGTCTTCGTGCTCGGCGACGCGAACTTCGTCGCTCCCCTGCTGCTGTTCCAGATCATGGTCTACACCCCGATCGCGGTGACGATTCTCGACGTCTCGACGGAGATAGAGAAGGTCTCGGTGCTCAAGACCGTCACCACACCGTTCCGGAATCCGATCGTGCTGGCCGGCGCTGCAGGACTGGTTCTGTCCATCACCGGCTTCGAGCTGCCCGAGGCGTTGATGCAGCCGTTCCAGCTCGTCGGGAACGCGTCCGTCCCGGGCGCGTTGCTCGCCTTCGGCCTGTCTCTCTACGGTGCCCGAGTGCTCCAGAAGGGCATCAGTCCACGACGGGACGTAGCCCTGGCCACGGTGTTCAAGATGGCACTGCAACCCCTGCTCGGCTACCTCATGGCCCGGTTCGTGTTCGGTCTGGACGGACACGATCTGTTCGCCATCGTCGTCGTCTCGGCGCTGCCGACCGCACAGAACGTGTTCGTCTTCGCCAGCCGCTACCAGCGCGGGGTGGTACTCGCCCGAGACACTGCGTTCGTGACCACGCTCGTCTCGATCCCCGTCATCGCGCTCGTGACACTCTTCCTCGCATGAGCCGAACACAAAGGTTCTCCTCAGCTCACGCCGGTTTGGTTTCATGAGGTTTCTCGCTGCAGGAGTCATGTTGTGCCTGCTGCTGGTCGGCTGCAGCACCGCCTCCGGCAGCGACGACGAGACGACGCCGACGGTCGGATCCACCACGCCGGTCGGTCTCGCTCAGCAACCCAGCGCACCTCCGGTTCCTCACGAAGTGCCCGTCGGCGACGTGGGCACGATGTTCGAGCCCACCCCCGATCTGATCCGCGCCACCACCACTCCGTTCGAGTCGTGGAGCCAGGTCTCCCCCAACACCATCGCGGTCCACTTCGTCACCGGCACTCCCGAGTGCTACGGAGCCGACGCGTCGGTGACCGAGACCGACACCACCGTCACCATCGAACTGCGTACCGGGACCAAGCCCGACGCCGCCGACAAGTCCTGCATCATGGTGGCCGTCTACGCCACCATGCAGATGACTTTGGCCTCTCCCCTCGGGAGCCGCACCATCCTGAATGCGGCCTGACCCTCACGCAGGTAGGGTCCGGGCGGTGAGCGATCATCTGCCAGACCGAGGTCGAAGCCGGATTCGCGCGGCCGACGCGGACAGAAATCTGGTCGCGCAGCTGCTGAGCGACGCCTTCGCGAACGGCCAACTCACCGTCAGCGAGTACGACGAACGCACGGCAGCGGTGTACCGGGCGAAGACCTACGGCGAACTCGACGTACTGACCGGAGACCTGGTCCTGTCCCCGCCTCCCGCACGTGCACCATCAGGTGGCTCCGCGAACGACCGCGTGATCGCCATCATGAGTGGTGCCGTGCGCAAAGGAGAGTGGACCGCGGCGGCGCGCATCGACGCGTTCGCCTTCTGGGGTGGCATCGAACTCGACCTACGCCGTGCATCGTTCTCCGCCGAGGAAACCACCATCAACTGCGTGGCCATCATGGGCGGCATCGAGGTCACCGTGCCGCCCGGAGTGAGCGTCGAGGTCCGCGGCATGGGGATCATGGGCGGATTCGAGCACGTCAGCGCGGCCCACCCCGGCGCACCGCGCGTGGTCGTCACCGGCTTCGCGTTCTGGGGTGGGGTGTCGGTCGAGATCAAGGACCCCGACAAACCTAGGATCGCCGACGCTTGAGGTAGTCGGTCACCACCGCAGCACCGAGTCCGTCGAGATCCGGCGCGATGACGCGTCCGCCCACACGCTCGGCCATCTTGTCGACGACCCGAGCCAGGCCGGGATCGTCGCCGAGCCGAAAGATCGTCACCTGCGCCCCGAGTTTCGCGACGGTATCGAGCTCGCGGACGGTCAGTCCCAGGGTCTTCGACGACGGTGGGTAGTCGAAGTACGCGTGACCGTCCGGCTCGAGATGCGCCGTCGGCTCCCCGTCGGTCACGATCAGCACCACGGGCTGCGCATTGGGATGACGCCGCAGATGCCGCACCGCAAGCATCAGCGCGTGATGCAGATTGGTGCCCTGATCGTAGGCACCGTCCAACCCGGCCAACTCCGAGGCCGTCAATGTCTGTGCGTGCCTGCCGAATCCGATGAGTTGTAGGTCGTCACCGCGAAATCGGGTGCTGACCAGGTGATTGAGCGCCAGTGCCGTGCGCTTCATCGGCACCCAGCGGCCGTCCATCACCATCGAGAACGACGTGTCGACCAGCAGGGCGACCGCAGCCTGCGTTCGCGTCTCGGTCTCGCTGATCTCCACATCGGTCACCTGCAACTGCACCGGGAAGCCCGATCCTGTTGCCGCCGAGCGCAGTACCGCATTGTTGACCGTGCGGGTCACATCCCACGGCTCGGTGTCACCGAACTCCCACGCTCGCGACGCTCCAGTGGGCTCCCCCATCGCACCCGCCTTGCGGGTGTCTCGCTCGCCGCCGCGTCGGGACAGCTTGCCCGCGACGTCCTTGAGCGCGGACTGCCCCAGCTGACGCATCGCCTTGGGTGACAGACGCCATTGCCCGTCGGCACCCTTGTCCATGAAACCCTGCTGCTGCAGGGCCTTTTCGAGTTCGGCGAGCATTCTGGCATCGGCCGCCGCCTCGGGCCCGAGTTGCTTCAGCAACGCGTCGGCGTCGATGTCGTCCAGTGCGGCACCGTTGTACTGCTGCGAGAGCTGATTTCCCAGGTTCTCGAGATCGGCGATGTCCTGAAGCGCGCCGGTACCGTCGCCCAGGCCCATACCGTTCTCGCCGCGGAAGTTCTGCGAGCCGTCCCAATCCTCACCGGGCCGGGCCTGCTGCAGATTCTGATCGAGTTGATCCAGCTGATTCAGCAGATTCGAGTCGCCGAAGGCCTGCTGAGCCAACGCATCCAGCTCGGCCCGCTGCTCGGGCGTCAGAGAGTTGCGCAACCGCTGCGCCGCTGCCGCCCGCTGGGCGAGCGAGTCCAACAACTCGTCGACATTCTCGGGGTTCTCCGGGAAATGCTGACCGTGCTTGTCCATGAACTTCTCGAACTGCTCGTCGGTGTCCTCGCCCTTGTTGTGGGCGTCGAGCAGTTCGTTGAGGTCCTTCAGCATCTCGCTGATGGCCTGACGGTCCTCCTCGGTGGCACCTTCGAGAGCTTGCTTCATGCCCGCGAAACGCTGATCGAGCATTTCGCGTCCGAGCAGATCCTTGATCTTCTCGTAGTTCTCGCGCCCCTCGGACGAGCGCCAGTCGTAGTCCGAAAGTTCCTGCACTGCTTGGGCAGTGGACGGAGACAGATCGCCGATCTGCATCTCTTGGAAGCGAGCATCGTCGTCGAGGGCACGCGCCAACGCCTTGCGCTCCTCGAGTACTGCCTTGTCCAGCAGTTCACGTACTTCCTGCAGTGTGCCGTCGAGGTTGTTCTTCTTCAACAGATCTCGACGACGCTTCGCGGCCTGCGCGGCCAGGTCGTCGAGCCCGCGCATGTTCTTCGTCCCGCGACGCAGCATCTCCTGCAATGCCCGACGCGGTGACGCGCCCTCGAGCACGTCCTCGCCGATCGCGTCGAGCGCCTCGCGCAGATCCACCGGTGGCGCAAGGGGATCCGGACCGTCGTGATACCGCCCGTATCTGGAGCGACGCATCAGCTGTACACCGTCTGACCATCGTCGTCGGGGTCCTTGGAGATGCGACGCGCGAGGTAGAGGCCCTCGAGGGCAAGTTCCACGGCGGCCGCCTTCTCCCCGTCCGAGGTGGCGTTGAGCCGCTCGTGGATGTCGCCGATGACCTCGACGTCGGGCAGCTCGTCGAGCAGCGCTTTGGCGGTGATGCGGTCGCCGGTGACGATCGGTTCTCCGGTCTCCACTGCCGTCACCAGAGCGGCGAGGTTGATGCCGCCGAGGTGTGCTCGGACGGTGTCCGCAGTCGCGCGGCGCAGCATGTGTTCGAGCACCTCGATTTCGCGGCCTTCTTCGCCGGATTCGAATTCGACCTTGCCGCGCAGCACCTCGATGATGGTGCCGAGATCCACCGGCCGGGCCACGGGCTCGGCCTCCCCCAGGATTGCGGCTCGGTGAACGGCTGCGGCAGCGATGGTTTCAGCTGCGGCGATCGCGAATCGGGCGGAAACGCCGGAGCGCTGGTCCACCGACGGCGACTCGCGCAGCAGTCGGGTGAATCGGGCCAACACCTCGAGCAGGTAGGTCGGGACTGCGGCCTGCAGCTCCGCTTCCTGATCGATGACGGCCACCTCGGCGTCGAGTTCGAGGGGGTAGTGAGTCCTGATCTCGGCTCCGAAGCGGTCCTTGAGCGGGGTGATGATGCGTCCGCGATTGGTGTAGTCCTCGGGGTTCGCACTCGCGACCAACATGACGTCGAGCGGCAGACGAAGCGTGTAGCCGCGGACCTGGATGTCGCGCTCCTCCATGACGTTGAGCAACGACACCTGGATGCGCTCGGCAAGGTCGGGGAGCTCGTTGATCGCCACGATGCCGCGGTGGCTACGCGGGACCAGGCCGAAGTGAATGGTTTCCGGGTCGCCGAGGCTGCGGCCCTCGGCCACCTTCACCGGATCGACGTCGCCGACGAGGTCGGCCACCGAGGTATCCGGGGTCGCGAGCTTCTCGGCGTACCGCTCGCTGCGATGCCGCCACTCGACGGGAAGGTCGTCGCCGAGTTCCTTCACCTTCCTGATGCTGGCGGGAGTGATCGGCTCGTATGGATGCTCGCCCAGTTCGGCTCCGGCGATCACCGGCACCCACTCGTCGAGCAACAAATTCAGGGTGCGCAGCAGTCGCGTCTTGCCCTGACCGCGCTCGCCGAGCAGAACCACGTCGTGACCGGCCAGAATCGCGCGCTCGAACTGCGGCAACACCGTCGAGCCGAATCCGACGATCCCCGGCCACGGATCTGTGCCGTCGCGCAATGCCTTCAGAAGATTTTCTCGCAACTCTTCCTTGATCGACCGCTGCCGATGTCCGGATGCCTTGAGTTCGCCGAGAGTGGAGATGCCAGGTTTGGTAGAGGTCACTTCTCCACGCTACGAGCGTTTGCCGAAAGCTGCCATCGAGAGCGGGGTTCCCGTTCCGCCGAGCTCGAAGTTATGGACAGAAATCGGGCGGATTTCGTCCATAACTTCGAGTTCGGCGGTCGATGCACACTTCGGCCCAAGATCGATCACAGCGGCATAACTGTGGACAACTATTTAGTTCATCCACAGCCAGCGCTCGGCCACTTTTCGCGCGAATCCGATGCCACTCTGCGTACATGGACAGCGCACCTTTCGTCGGATCCGAGGCAGTGGCCAACGGGTTGGTCACGCGCCAACAGCTCCGGCAGCACTTTCGTCGCATCTATCGCGACATATACATCGACCCGAACAGCGATCTGGATGCGCCTACCAAGGCAAGAGCAGCGTGGTTGTACTCCCGAGGCAAGGCAGTGGTCTCAGGAATCAGCGCTGCGGCCGTGCACGGATCTGGCTGGATATCCGCCGACAGCGATGCCGAGCTCATCTGGGCGGAACACCGCCAGAAGATGGGCGGCCTTCGCATCGGCTTCGACGAGCTGCCAGCGGGAGAAATCGAGACGATCGACGGCTTGGTAGTCACCACAGCGGCGCGAACTGCATACGACCTCGGTCGACGCAGGCCGTTCGGAACCGCCGTGGCACGACTGGATGCACTCTGCCGAGCCACTGGAGTCGGCGTTCACGACATCGCCAGGCTTGCCGAGAACCATCGAGGTGCCCGTGGCATCGTTCAGCTCAGGGCCGTGCTCGCTGTGGTCGACGCGGGTTCGGAATCACCACAGGAGACACGCACCCGACTGGCCCTCATGGACGCAGGCCTACCCCGCCCACAAACTCAGATCGAGGTGGTGGGTCCGGATGGGAGAGTTTTCGCCCGCATCGACATCGGCTGGGCACGGTGGAAGGTCGCGGTCGAATACGACGGCGAACAACACTGGTCGGACGAGAAGCAGCGGGCCTGGGACATCGAGCGTCAACACCTGCTCGAAGCAATGGGCTGGACGGTGATCCGAGTCAGCGCGATGCAATTGCGCACCGATCCATGGGGCGTCGCGGCGAGAGTTCGAGACAAACTGCGTGCCGCCGGGGCAAAGGTCTAGCCGAACTCGAAGTTATGGACGGATTTCGCCGGAAATCCATCCATAACTTCGAGCTCGGCGTCAGGCACTAGTGCGCGAAGTGTCGCGATCCCGTCAGATACAGCGTCACGCCTGCATCCTGCGCCGCGGCGATCACTTCGTTGTCGCGTACCGAACCACCCGGCTGCACAACGGCTTTGACGCCTGCGGTCATCAGTACCTGCAAACCGTCGGGGAACGGGAAGAAGGCATCGGAGGACGCCACCGAGCCGACGACGCGATCCCCGGCTCGCTGAACGGCGAGGTGGGCGGCATCGACGCGGTTGACCTGGCCCATTCCGACGCCGACCGAGGCACCGTCGTGGGCGAGCAGGATCGCGTTGGACTTCACGGCCCTACCTGCGCGCCAGGCGAATTCGAGATCCTTCAGGGTCTGCTCGTCGGCAGGCTCGCCGGCAGCGAGGGTCCAGTTGGCAGGATTGTCGCCGTCTGCGTCGAGAACGTCGCGCTGCTGCAGCAGTGCGCCGCCGGAGATCGGCTTGAGTTCGACGCCCGAGGTGGACGGCGCCTCCGCCAGCAGCACACGAATGTTCTTCTTGCGCTGCAGCACTCCGAGAGCACCGTCGGCGTAGGACGGCGCGATGATGACCTCGGTGAAGATCTCGGCCACCTGCTCGGCCATCTCGACGGTGACCTCGCGGTTGGCTGCGATGACGCCGCCGTAAGCACTCACCGGATCGCACGCGTGGGCCTTGCGGTGCGCCTCGGCGATGTCGTTGCCGACAGCGATACCGCACGGGTTGGCATGCTTGATGATCGCGACGGTGGGGTCGGCATGATCGAACGCCGCCCGCCACGCTGCATCGGAATCGGTGAAGTTGTTGTACGACATCTCTTTACCGTGCAGCTGCTCCGCCCGCGCGATGCCGGAGCTTGCAGGATCGACGTAGAGCGCCGCAGCCTGGTGCGGGTTCTCGCCGTAGCGAAGCACGGCCGAGCGATCCCAGGTTCCGCCGATCCATTCCGGAAACGACGATTCGGTATCGGGGGTCAGCACATTGCTCATCCACGACGCCACCGCGACGTCGTAGGCGGCCGTGTGCTGAAAAGCCTGTGCCGCAAGGGAAGTCCGCTCGGCGAGGGTGAATCCGCCACCGGCCACGGCCGTGAGCACGTCCTCGTAGCGGGCCGGGTCGACCACCACGGCAACCGAGGGGTGATTCTTGGCTGCGGCGCGCACCATCGACGGTCCGCCGATGTCGATCTGTTCGACGCATTCGTCCGGCGTCGCCCCGCTGGCGACGGTCTCGGTGAACGGGTACAGGTTCACCACGACGAGCTCGAACGCCTCGATGCCCAGTTCCTCGAGCTGCGAAAGGTGTTCGGGCTTACGGGTATCGGCGAGCACGCCGGCATGCACCCGAGGATGCAGCGTCTTGACGCGACCTTCGAGGGTCTCGGGGAATCCGGTGAGATCCTCGACCTTGGTGACCGGGATTCCGGCGTCGGCGATCTTGCTCGCCGTCGATCCGGTGGACACGAGAGCGACGCCCGCACCGTGCAAGCCGGTCGCCAGTTCGATCAGTCCGGTCTTGTCGTAGACGCTGACCAGCGCGCGGCGCACTGCTTTACGTTCACTCATCGGATTATCTGAGCCTTTCGTCCATCGGAGGTGACACCTGTGGTGGCCACGGCTGCGATCACGTCGACCAGCAACCGTCGCTCGACAATCTTGATGCGTTCGTGCAGAGCAGCTTCGTCGTCGCCGTCGAGAACCGGTACGGCTTCCTGCGCCAGGATCGGCCCGGTATCGACGCCGGAATCGACCAGGTGAACCGTCGAACCGGTCAGTTTGACGCCGTGGTCGAGTGCGTCCCGCACGGCATGTGCGCCGGGGAACGACGGCAGGAGCGCGGGGTGAGTGTTGACGATGCGTCCGGTGAAGGCCCCGAGAAATCGCGGGCCGAGAATCTTCATGAAACCGGCGGTGACGACGAGATCGGGCTCGTGCGCCAGAACGGCGTCGGTGAGCGCGATGTCCCACTGCGCTCGATCGGCGTAGTCCTTCAATCCGACTCGAAAGTTCGGCATTCCGGCCTCGTCGGCACGGCGGGCTGCGTCGCACTCTCGATCGACTCCGACGGCGACGATGCGCGCGGGATAGCTCTCGGCAGCAGTCGCGGAGATGAGCGACTGCAGAAGCGAGCCGGTCCCCGATGCGAGGACGACGACCCGCGCGGGTGTCTCACGCAAGGCAGTCAGCGCACTACTCCTGAATTGTCGAGGCGGATCGTTCGAGCCAGCGGAAAGCCTAGTCGCTGCGCCGTCGAGCCCTACCGGGCAGGTCCGTCCCGGTCTCCTGGAGGTGCAACGACCTCGGCATCCAGCGGTTCGGCGGTAGCGGCCTCGACGATCGCGTCCGGTTCTTCGGCCGCTGGCATCTCGGCCGGGACGTCGTCGACGACCTCCGCCTCGACGACATCCTCGACCACCTCGGTCTGTTCGTCGTCCTCCGATTCGGACGGGGCGGTCTCGGACGGGTCAGGCTCGGATGGGTCAGGCTCGGATGGGGCCGGTTCGATCGCCAACTCGGCCACAGGTACCGGAGTCGGAGCGGGATCGTCGCGAGTCGGCTCGGGTTCTGCTCGACGCCACACGACGAAGGCTGCGGAGGCGGAACCGACGACGGCCAGCCAAGCGAACGTCAACAGCCCGAAGCTCCAGACGGTGACTTCGACGGTGCCGAACGTGCCGAGGTTTCCGCCCGCGGCGTAGCCGAGCAGTGCTGCGAGCGCTCCGGCCGCGGCCGCAACGACCCATACCGAGGACACTGCAACCTGGATGTCGGCGCTGCGGATGGCGCAGTCGCGGCCGAGCAGCAGTCCGGCGCCGATAGGGACGACGAGCATGACGACCCAGATCGTCTGGGCCGATCCTTCGGGGAGGACGGCCAGGATCGGCAGCGGAGGTAGCGGTCCTCCGGTGGTGGAGAACAGGCTGACCGACGCCTCGCCGAACCCGGCTGTGGAACCGGTGGCCATCGCGAGTGCACCGATGACGATGTTGGGGAGATAGAGCACGGACAGCACGGTCAGCCCGAGCATGCCGACAACATCGCCTCCGCTCTCGAGCAGTGCGCCGGCGGTCTCCCAGGAGACGAGCAGGGCGAGCAGTACGACCGCCGCCCCGCCTGCAGCGAGGATCGACAGCGCGCGCACGAAGGGCGCAACGAGCGCGCGAACCCAGTCCGGAAGTCCGCGGTGGATCACCACCGAGTCCCAGCACGCGAAGAGCAGACCGGTTCCGGATGCGGCCGCGTGCACGCCTGCGACCCAGGAGAAGGCCACGAGAGCATTGGGACTGGACAGTCCGATGACGGTGGACGCGTCCTTGGCGACGGCCAGAGCGATGGCGGTGACGGCGAGTGGGCCGGCCATCGACGCCGCGAATACCCACCGAAGCACGCGACGGTCGGTGTCGGAGTCCACCGCGTGGTGGACGGTACGAGCGACGGACCAGCCGATGATCAGGGTCGGCAGCAGCGGTGCGACACCCAGGGAGGTGCCGCCGATGCTCAGGGGCACCAGGTGCACGGCGAACCACGAACCGGCGATCGCTCCGAGCGTTCCGGTGAGGTCGCTGTTGGCCGCGACGAGGGTGACCAGAGCAAGGGTCGTCGCGATCACCACGACGAGTCCGGAGGTCTTGAAGGCCACTGCGGCGAGCATGCGCGACTGATCGGGCGTCGGGCCGGGGCGCGCGCGGGGCCCCCGGGCGCCCGCGCCCCGCGACACCGGGTCCAATCGAGCGCCCGCCGCCCCGAGTGGCCCAAATCCTGGGGCGCGCGCGGGTCCGGCGCGCCGCGAAGATGGGTTGTGATGCCTGAATCAGTCGTGCTTCTTCTCGTCGTCCACAGCAGGAGTGGCACCGAACGACTGCGTGGGCGCGCCGTACGGCGTCGACTGCTCGCCCGATTCGGGCTCGTCCGACTTCGCCGGAGGCTGGCCGTATCCCGAAGGCTGGCCGTACTGGTACTGGTTCGGCGGATAGGCCTGCCCGCTCGGACCGGTGTACGGCGGCGGTGCATAGCCGCCCTGAGGCGACGAGGGGTTGGGGGCGGACTGTCCGTACGGCGGCTGCCCACCCGGGTTGTAGGAATGCTGACCCGACGCCTGTCCGCTCGGTGCTTGACCGCTGAGACCTTGACCGCTGAGACCTTGACCGAAGTTCGACGAGGTTCCCTGAGGCTGACCGTACGACGGCGGGTTGCCGTAGGCCTGCGGTTGCGAGGGTCCACCGAACGACGTCGTCGGCGCGTTGTACGGGTTCTGCTGGCCGTATCCGGGCTGCTGATTCTGGTTGCCGTAGCCCGCAGGCTTGGGAGCCGGAGCCTTGACGATGCCCGCGTCGAGCAGCAGTGCCAGCACCGCGGCGGCTGCTTGGACGAAGCCGAGGACGAGCACCAGGATCGCACCGATACCGAGCGAGCTGGTGGTGCTGGCGAACTCGTTGCCCTCTGCGCTGGGCAGGCTGAACGACTGGAAGACCAGCACCAGCCAGCCGGCGATCGCCAGGGCGGCAACCACGGCCTGATTCCTGGCATCCTTCTGTATCAGCGAGGCACCGGCGATCAAGCCCGCTGCCAGCAGCAGAGCAACCGACACCGCGCTTCCGCCGGAGGCGAAGAAGGTGGTGCTGAACGACGTCTGGATACTGCTCGGCAGTTCCTGAGACGAGGTGACCTCCGCGGTGACGAGGTCCAGCAGGCCGAGCAGGAAAGTGACGACGCCGAGCCCGAGGATCACGAAGGTAAGAATCCTCGGCAGATTCGCCAGACCTGATCCGGGCGACTTACGTCCGGACGCGGCCGGCCCCGGTCCGGCCGGTGCCGAGGTGCCCGGCACCGGAGGGCCGAAGGGATTGGACACCGACGGCTGGTGAAAGGGCTGGTTCTGTCCCGGATGACCCTGCGGGTTGGACGACGGCTGATTCGGCGAGGACGACGGGCCGTAGGACGGGCCACCTCCGCCGTAGCCACCAGAGTTGGAGCCCCCTGTTTCAGGGCCGCCGGGCGAGTAGGTCATCGCGTCTCCTCATCTGAGATTGTCCGTACCCCAGGTCGGTCGGGTCCGAGAACTCACGCTACTGCACGGACCCGACCGATCACGGAACCGAAAGGTCAGCGGGCTGCCACCAACTCCTGGTCGTTCGCCTCGGCGGCCTCGAGTTCGCGAACCAGCGGCAGGACTTTCGCCCCGAAGTACTCGATCTCCTCCTGGAAGTGCAGGAAGCCGCCGAGAATCAGATCGACGCCGCGGCGACGGTAGGCCACGATGCGCTCGGCCACCTGCTCCGGGGTGCCGATCAACTGCGTCTTGAACCCGTCGTTGTACTGAACGAGGTCCTCGAACGTCGAGTCGGCCCACATTCCCTTCTTGTCGCCCGTCGAATTGCCGGCCTGTTGCACCGCTCCCTTGAAACCTTCGACGGCAGGCTTGTTGGCCTTCTCGATGATCTCGCGCAATGTGTCTCGCGCTTCCTTCTCGCTGTCTCGCGCGATGATGAAGCCGTTGAGCCCGAACTTGACCTCACGCTGATGATCACGCGCGACGCGTCGGAGATTGTCGAGTTGCTCGGTGACGCCGTCGAAACCTTTGCCGTTGCTGAAGTACCAGTCCGAGTACCGTCCGGCATTCTCCTGCGCTGCAGACGAATTGCCGCCCTGGAACAGTTCCGGGTTGGGGCGGTCGGGAGTGTTCAGCGGTTTGGGCTTGAGGGTGAAGTCGTGAATCCGATAGAAGTCGCCGCGGAAGTCGACGTCGTCCTCGGTCCAGATCTTGCGCAGCACCTGCAGGAATTCTGCACTGCGACGGTATCTTTCGTCGTGTTCGAGCCACGGCTCGCCGAGGTGGGTGAACTCGTCCTTGAACCAGCCACTGACGACGTTGACTGCGAAGCGGCCGTTGGACAAGTGATCCGCGGTTGCGCCGAGCTTGGCCAGTACCGCCGGCTGCCACAGCCCGGGATGCACTGCGGCAATGACTTTGAGCCGCTCGGTGGCCAACAGCAACGCAAGCGAGAAGCTGGTCGACTCGTGCTGGAACTCGGCCCCGTAGCTGGCTTCGTAGCGAACCTGACTCAGGGCGTACTCGAATCCGTTGTTCTCGGCCGTCTGCGCCAGCTTCTTGTTGTACTCGTAATCCCAGCTGGTGCGCTGTTCGATGGTGCTGGTGACCAGGCCTCCCGAGACATTGGGAACCCAGTATGCGAATTTGATCGCGTCGGTGATTTTTTCGGTGCTCATGTGTGCGTCATCCTTCGGCGGATCAATGTGCCATCCACGCGCTCAGATGGTGTGAATGGCACATTCATCCGGAAATCGGGGGTCGGATCGGGGCCAGAAAGGTGGGGACTACGAGTACCACGTGGGCTCGGGCAGCTCGCCCGTGAGAACCCAGCGCCCGACCTCGCGTCGCTTGTATGCGACCGGATCGTGCAGGGTGTGCGTACGTACGTTGCGCCAGAAGCGGTCGAAGCCGTACTTGCTGGCCGTCGCACGCGCGCCGAGCGCCTCGAACACCGTCGAGGTGATCTCCAGCGAGACCTCGGTGGCGCGAGCCTTGACGGCGGCGACGCGCACCTCGTGATCACCGCGCTCCTCGGCGGTGACGTTCCAGGCGTTGTCGTGAATCTTCTGTCCCTCCAATGCAACTGCGTCGGCGAGAGCTTCGACGGCCCAGAGCTTGGACGTCAGATCGCCGTAGATGTCGATGATGTACGGCTCGTCGACGGCCTTGTCCACGGCGCTGTGCAGCCAGGCACGGGTTTTGTCCTTGGTGTACGACGCGGCCTCCTCGAGTGCGCCCCTCGCGATACCGAGGTAGAAGTTGACGAACACCAGCTGGATGGTCGGAACGTTGAGGGTGTTGTAGACGCGGGGCTGAAAAGCTTTGTCCACGAATCCTGCTGCGCTGGCCCAGTCGACGCGAACCTTGTCGATGGTGACACTGCCGCTCTCGGTCTGACGCTGGCCTATGTTGTCCCAGTCGTCGTGGAAGGACAGACCCTCGATGTTCGACGGCACGATCGCGAACACATGATCGGTGCTGCCCTCGAGAGCACCTTCGAGCACGGTGACGTCGGAGACGCGGCTGCCGGTGGAGAAGGTCTTGGAACCGTCGAACACGATGGTGTCGCCCTCGTCGGTGACGGCGACGTCGTTGTCACGAGGGTTGACGGCACCGCCGAAGAACCACTTGTTCTTCGTCGCGTCTGCCTCGACGGCCTCGATCTGTTCGGGGGTGCCGACGAGTCGTGCGGCCCAGAACCACAGCAGGTGGTAGCCCAGCAGCTGACCGATCGAGCCGTCGGCCTTCGACACGGTGCGAATCACTTGATATGCCGTCGGCCAATCCTGTCCTGCGCCACCGTGTTCGACGGGGCCGAGCAGGGTGACGAGGCCCGCGTCCTTGAGCAGCTGCACCTCGGCGGTGGGGATCTCGCGGCCCTTGTCGCGAGCGACGGCATCGACAGCGAGGAGTTGAGCTACCTCACCGGCGCGGGAAATCCATCCGGCAGCAGTGGTGGGGGCGTCGGGCCAGGACTTGGTGAGGGCACGGTTCTCGGTGGTTGTCATGACGATCAGTGAAGTCCGGCTCCGAGCCCGGGACCACACTTCGAATCAGCGTGATTTCAACAGCACCCTCAGCTCCGCAGAATTTTCTCCATCTTCTTGCCCTTGGCGAGTTCGTCGATCAGCTTGTCCAGGTAGCGGATTTTCTGCATCAGAGGGTCCTCGACATTCTCGACGCGAATGCCGCAGACGACTCCGGTGATCAGGGTCGCGTTCGAGTTGAGGTCCGCTGCCGCGAAGAACTCGTCGAACGTCTTGTCGTCCTTCAGGTGGCGCTCGAGAGTTGGCTGATCGAAGCCGGTGAGCCAGCGGATGATCTTGTCGACCTCGGCTTTCGTCCGACCTTTGCGCTCGGCCTTGTTCACGTAGTGCGGATAGACCGAGCTGAAGGCGGTGGTGAAGATCCTGTGCACGCGCATCAATCTAGACCCCGCCGCGTGAATGTGACTTTGCCGCGCCCAGACGTGTGCAGTGGTCCATTGACGCGAACCGGGGCGCGCGCACGAAAAAGCCCGCCACCGAAGTCGGTGGCGGGCTTTTCACAGAAGCGAGTCCTACTTGACGGACAGCGATTCCAGGATTTCGCGCGCGAGGGCAGCGGTCTCGGACGGCGTCTTGCCGACCTTGACGCCTGCGGCCTCGAGTGCGTCCTTCTTCGCCTGCGCCGTTCCCAGCGAGCCGGAGACGATGGCGCCTGCGTGGCCCATGGTCTTGCCCTCGGGAGCGGTGAAGCCTGCGACGTAGCCGACGACCGGCTTGGTCACGTTGGCCTTGATGTAATCGGCTGCGCGCTCTTCGGCGTCGCCGCCGATCTCACCGATCATGACGATGATCTTGGTGTCGGGGTCCGCTTCGAATGCCTCGATGGCGTCGATGTGGGTGGTTCCGATGACGGGGTCGCCGCCGATGCCGATGGCGGTCGAGAAGCCGAAGTCACGCAGCTCGAACATCATCTGGTAGGTCAGCGTGCCGCTCTTGGAGACCAGGCCGATGGGGCCGGTTCCCGAGATGTTGGCGGGCGTGATGCCGACGAGAGCCTCACCGGGAGTGATGATTCCGGGGCAGTTGGGCCCGATGATGCGGGTCTTCTTGCCCTTCTCCACGTTGTAGGCCCACGCGTACGCGGAGTCCTGCACGGGGATGCCCTCGGTGATGACGACGAGCAGCGGGATCTCGGCGTCGATGGCCTCGACGATGGCGTCCTTGGAGAATGCCGGCGGGACGAACGCGATGGAGACGTCCGCTCCGGTCTTCTCCATGGCCTCGGCGACGGAGCCGAAGACCGGGAGTTCGATGTCGTTGCCGTCGGCGTCGACGTGCTTGACCGTGGTTCCGGCCTTACGTGCGTTGACGCCACCGACGACCTGGGTTCCGGCCTTGAGCATCAGGGCGGTGTGCTTGGTGCCTTCGCCGCCGGTGATGCCCTGGACGATGACCTTGTTGTCCTTGTTCAGAAAGATAGACATTGTTTCCTCTACTTCGCTGCCAGCTCGGCGGCCTTGTCGGCGCCCTCGTCCATGGTTCCGGCGAGCGTCACCAGCGGGTGCGCGGCGTCGGCGAGAATCTTGCGGCCCTCTTCGACCTTGTTGCCGTCGAGACGGACGACCAGCGGCTTGTTGGCGTCGTCGCCCAGCTTCTTCAGTGCGCCGACGATGCCGTTGGCTACTGCGTCGCACGCGGTGATTCCGCCGAAGACGTTGACGAACACGCTCTTGACCTGCTCGTCACCGAGGATGACGTCGAGGCCTGCGGCCATGACCTCGGCCGAGGCGCCGCCGCCGATGTCGAGGAAGTTGGCGGGCTTGACGCCGCCGTGTGCCTCGCCCGCGTATGCGACGACGTCGAGGGTCGACATGACCAGTCCGGCACCGTTTCCGATGATGCCGACCTGTCCGTCGAGCTTGACGTAGTTGAGGTCGTTCTCCTTGGCCTTGGCCTCGAGGGGATCGGCTGCGTCCTTGTCCTCGAACTCGGCGTGGCCGGCCTGACGGAAGTCTGCGTTGGCGTCGAGCGTCACCTTGCCGTCGAGGGCCAGGATCTGATCGTCCGGGGTGCGAACCAGCGGGTTGACCTCGACCAGGAGAGCGTCTTCGTTGATGAAGACCTCCCACAGCTTCTGGATGGTCACCGCAGCGGCGTCGAGCACCTCGGCGGGAAGCTTGCCCTTTTCAGCGATTTCACGAGCAAAAGCAAGGTCGACACCCTTGACGGCGTCGACCGGAATACGTGCGAGTGCGTCGGGGTTCTCCTCCGCCGTCACCTCGATTTCGACGCCACCCTCGACCGAACACATTGCGAGGTAGGTGCGGTTGGTGCGATCGAGCAGGAAGGAGATGTAGTACTCCTCGGCGATGTCGGAGGCTTCTGCAACGAGAAGCTTCTTGACGACATGGCCCTTGATGTCGAGTCCGAGAATCGCTTCTGCGTTCTCGGTGGCTGCTGCGACGTCCTTGGAGTACTTGACGCCACCGGCCTTGCCGCGGCCGCCGACCTTGACCTGTGCCTTGACCATTACTGGCTTGCCGATTTCTTCGGCAATCTGTGTTGCTCCGGCGACCGTGTCGGTGACACGACCGGCGGAGGTGGGTACGCCATGCTTGGCGAACAATTCCTTCGCCTGGTATTCGAAGAGATCCATCAGCTCACCGTCTCGTCTACGTTGACGCCCGCTCCAGGGGTGTGAGCGGGTCTGAGCATGGACTTTATCCAGGTGTCCCGACAGCGCATCGGGCGCATGCATGCTATGTGGCCTATCTCACCGCCACCGGCTCGATGAAGCGGCCGTCACCGATCGTCGCGGCGGGCCGAAAGTGCCGCGGCGACACCGAGAACGACGATTCCCGCCACCAACGGGAGCACCGCAGGCCCCATTTCCGGATCGGTGGCGCGTGCAGATGTCAGCGGCCACGACGCCAGATGGACGATCCCGGCGACGGCCGCTCCGCCGAGCAGGACGCTGCCGCGTGCGGCCCGAGCTCGCGCCGCGACGACGGCGGCCACGACCACTCCGACGGCGAGCAGCATCTGCCCCCAGGTGTCCCAGCCCCACGGAAATTCGGTGACGGTGGCGGCAGTGAAATCGCTGCCCCGATACAGCGGCAGAGCCAGGCCCACAGCGAGAAGCACTGCACCGAACAAGCCGGTGCCGAGCACCACGCCGTCGGTTGATGCGTCCGCGGACGTGTCGACGTCGTCGCGTTCGGCCGAGCCGGCGAACAGGGCCAGTAGTCCGGTGGCTGCCGCTGCGACGACACCCGCGATGATCGCCAGAGCGCCGATTCCGGCACCGACGCCGTCCACGTCCTCGGCGAGCACCACCGACTGCAGCACCGAGGCCGCAGCCGCCATCGCGCCGAGCCAGAAGATCGACACGAACGGCCGCGCAGCCGAGGCGAATTCGGAGAACAGCAGCGGCACCGAACCCAGAATCATCACGAACCCCGCGACCATCACCACACGAGTGGCCAATATCTGCGGCACGGCGATCCCCGAGTCGGTCTCCAGAATCGGCAACAACGATCCGACGACGAACAGCACACCTGCAAGAACGCCGATGCTGCCTGCCGCGGCATGCCACCTCGTCGATCCGAGGCCGGCGACACCGCGGACACCTCGCGCACCCGACTCACGCTGCTGCGCTCTCTCCAGCGCCCGACGGTCACGCGCTGCAGCGACGGGTGCAAGCACTGCGCCGCAGATCAGCAGTCCGAGCCCCGCAAGCGTTCCCAGATAGGCACCGAGCCCGGCGTCGACCCGAGCTCCGGTGCTCAGCCCAGCGAGCAGCCCGACCCCGGCGAAACCGAGTACGCCGAGCCCGGCACCGACGGACGCACCCGACGCCACCTGCGGCGACAGAGAGGCCAGGGCCGACGCAGCCACCACGAGCGCCGCGATACCGACGACCCCGGAGCCCACCGCGACGAACACCGGCGACTCCACCACCGCCGTCACGATCACCACCGGATCGGACGAGCGGTACAGCGAGGCAAAAGCCGCAACGGCCGCCAGCACACCGAACGCGCCGAGCAGCGCCGCGAGCAACGGCCCGACACGCCCCGCCGCCGCGCGCCCCACGTGTTCCGAATACACCGAGTGGCCGTACCCGTCACCGAGCCCGGCGCGGTGCACCGCAGACCACCCCGCAATACCCGCCAGCACCGACACAGCGTGACCGACGAGCAGAACATAGGCACCGGCGGTCGCGTCGAGCATCGCGGCGCTCAGTGGGCGGAAGAGCTCTAGCCGATTCGCGTCGATGGGATCGGACAGCAAGGCAACGTCGAGCAACGTGAGGCCGAGTGCCACTGCGCCGTATCCGGCCAGCAGGGCTGCGGCGAACTCGACGCGTTTGCCGACCACACCCGCCGCGGCTCCGAGGACAACGACGACGGGGACGGCACCGGCCAGGATCGCAGCCACCATTGCCCCGGTACCCACCGGCGAACCGTCGGCGCTGCGGACGACGCCGATCAGCTGGGCCACGACTGCGGCAACCGCAGCGATCAGAGCGAGTGTGACGGCAAGCGCGATGCGCGGAGTGGGCGACGGATCGTCGGCTCGGCCGAACTCTCCGTCCTGGGGTCGGATCCGCTGCGGTTCCGCTCGCTCGGAGCCGGGGGCGGACGAGTCGTCGAAGGAGGGAGTCGGCACTCGGATCACGGTATCGGCTCGATCGGTGCGAGAACCGTTACTGTCACCGTGTGCCGTCCACGTGTTCTCGTGTCCGATTACGAATGTGGCCCGTCACGCATAACCGCTGGTCGACTTGTGAGCCATCTCACATATGCCGCCGGTTTGGGCTGTTAACTTGCGCGCCCCGCAATCATTTCGTTACCGTCTGCCGAGTCTTTCAGTAACGGCCAGGTCACGGATAACGGAGGTTGTAGGTCTTGCAGCAACACCGTGCGTCCTTCACATCGAGCAGATTCTCTCGACCCTCGGCCGAAGACGCGACCACGGTCTACAGCTACGAGCCCGCCGCCGCGCCTGCCGACAACGGTGCATACGACGCGTATGCCTACCCCGCGTACCAGTACGCCGAGGCCGAGTACGTCGATACCGCCTACGTCGCAGCCGACGAGTCGCCGACCGTCGTCACCACATTCGTCACCACCGCAGACGCCACCCCCGTGGCCCGTCGCGGCGGCGCACACCGCATCCCCCTTCCCCCCACCGCACTCAAGGGCCGAGCTGCAGTTCTCGCAGTGGCCGCAGGTGCGGTAGTCGCGGCCGGCCAGGCCGTCGTCAACGACGACGCACCCACCGCGGTCGCCACCTCCGAGTACGCACTCGCCGCAGGTGAAGCACCCGCTGCGGCAGCAGTCGCGGCCACCACCGCTCCGCAGACCACCGAGGTCGAAGCCGACTCGACCAGCGCGACGCCGTCGGAGGCTCCGCAGATCCTCAGCATCGCTGCGCCGGTGGATCTGAGCCAGTTCAACGACCTGCTCGCCAAGGGCCAGCGCTTCAGCGAAGAGCGTGCCGCCCGCGAAGCTGCTGCGCGCAGGCCGCTGTTCGCACTGCCGGCGCAGGGCACCTACACCTCCAACTTCGGCACCCGCTGGGGCGTTCTCCACGCCGGCGTCGATGTCGCCAACGCCATCGGAACCCCGATCTACGCCGTCGCCGACGGCAAGGTGATCGACTCAGGTCCGGCCGCAGGCTTCGGCATGTGGGTTCGCGTCCAGCACGCCGACGGCACGATCACCGTCTACGGCCACATCGACACCTCGACCGTCACGGTCGGTCAGGACGTCATGGCAGGCGATCAGATCGCGACGATGGGCAACCGCGGCTTCTCCACCGGCCCGCACCTGCACTTCGAGGTCCACCTTCCGGGCGAGGTCAAGATCGATCCGCTTCCGTGGCTCGCTTCCCGAGGAATCTCCCTCGGCCCAGAGATGGACTGAGTACACCAGCTTTCGACTCGAAGCCGGACCCCGCTTTCGCAGGGTCCGGCTTTCGCGTTCTCGGCTCTGTTACAGCTTGGTCATCGGGACGCCGCCGATGAGCATCATCTTCACGCGACCAGCCGAACCGAAGTCGACCAATACCATCGCCTTGACTCCGGCACCGGTCGATTCCAGCACCGTACCCAGGCCGTACTTGTCGTGGCTGACTCGATCGCCCACGGCGAGAACGAGATTGGAGTTGCGCCCCTTGGCGGCACCGAAACTCGGCGTCGAACTCTGACCGCGATTCGAGGATCCGCCGTAGCTGCCGGAGCCGTAATTGCTCGAACCGTAATTGTTCGAGCCGTATCCGCCACCCGATCCGTAGCTGCCCGATCTGCCCCCGCCGATGGCTCGGCCTCCCCCGGTGCCCGGATCCTCGCGTCGCCAGTCGATCAGGTGCTGCGGAACTTCCTGCAGGAAGCGTGATTCCGGGTTAGCGATGGGCTGCCCCCATGCCGAGCGCATGATCGCGCGCGTGAGGTAGAGCCGCTGCCGCGCACGGGTGATCCCCACGTACGCCAGGCGTCGCTCCTCGGACAGTTCATTGGGGTCGCCGAGCGCCCGCATGTGCGGGAATTGGCCGTCCTCCCAACCCGTCACGAAGACGACCGGGAATTCCAGACCCTTGGCGGTGTGCAGCGTCATCAAGGTGACGACGCCGGTACCCGAATCGGGGATCTGATCGGTGTCGGCCACCAGGGAGACCCGTTCGAGGAACGCCGCGAGCGACCCCGGCTCGGCCAACCCGTCGACGCCACCGTCCGCGTCGCCGTTCTCGTCGTCCCCGGTTTCGAGAGCCTCTGCCGCCACTGCGGCCTGATTACGCGCTTCCGAGGTGAATTCCCGTGCGACGCTGACGAGTTCGTTGAGGTTGTCGAGGCGCGCGCCGTCCTGCGGATCACTGCTGGCTTCGAGCTCGGCGCGGTAGCCGGTGCGGTCGAGAACGGCTTCGACGACATCACCGATGTCGGCAATGTCGTTGCCGTCTCCGTCGGTGGCGGTGAGCACTGCACGTAGTTCGTCGAGCAACTCCATGAACTGCGCGATCAACTTCTGCTGCCGCGAGTTGAGCAACGCCACCTTGCCCGCGGCCGCGTCGTGCAATGCGCGCGAGAAGCTGATGTCGCGTTGCTCGGCGTGCACGGCGACGCAGGCCTCGGCACGATCGCCGATCCCCCGGCGCGGAGTGTTGAGGATGCGTCGCATGCTGACGGTGTCGTCCTCGTTGGACAGCACGCGCAGGTACGCGACGAGGTCTCGTACTTCCTTGCGTTCGTAGAATCGGACGCCGCCGACGACCTTGTACGGCAGTCCGAGTCGGATGAAGATCTCTTCGAGCGCACGCGAGGAGTTGTTGGTTCGATAGAAGACGGCCACCTCGTCGAAGCGCACGTCTCCACCGTCGACGAGCCGATCGATCTCGGAGGCCACGAACGACGCCTCGTCGTGCTCGTTGTCGGCGACATAACCGACGATCAACTCGCCCTCGCCGGTGTCGGTCCACAGTTTCTTCTCACGCCGGCCGATGTTGCGCGAGATCACCGCGTTGGCGGCCGAGAGAATGTTCTGCGTCGATCGGTAGTTCTGCTCGAGCAGGATGGTGCGAGCGTCGGGATAGTCGCGCTCGAATTCCTCGATGTTGCGGATCGTGGCACCACGGAATGCGTAGATGGACTGATCCGCGTCGCCCACCACACACAGCTCGCCCGGAGCGACAGTGCCCTCGAGTGCGCCGTCGGCGTCGGGGGTGCCGACCAATTCACGGACCAACATGTACTGGGCATGGTTGGTGTCCTGGTACTCGTCGACCAGAACGTGCCGAAACCGGCGTCGGTAGTACTGAGCCACCTGGGGGAACGCCTGCAGAATGCCCACCGTTTCGCCGATGAGGTCGTCGAAATCCATCGCGTTGGCGGCGCGCAGCCGCTGCTGATAGATGCCGTAGACCTTGGCCACCAACCGCGGGAGCTCGGCGGGATCGCCGTCGGCGTCCTCCGCTGCCTTGTCGGGGCCGATCAGCTCGTTCTTCAGGTTCGAGATGGCCGTCGACAGCAGCCGCGCCGAGAACTTCTTGGTGTCGATCTGCAGATCCTTGGAGATCATCGTCAGCAGTCGCCGCGAGTCGTCCGCGTCGTAAATGGAGAAGTTCGAGTTCAGACCGGGCAGCAGCGCAGCCTGCGCGCGCAGGATCCGCACGCAACTCGAGTGGAACGTCGACACCCACATGGCGTTCGCCCGCGGCCCCACGAGTCCGGCGACTCGCTCGCGCATCTCGGCAGCGGCCTTGTTGGTGAACGTGATGGCCAGAACCTGGCCGGGTGACACTCCTCGCTCGGCCAGCAGATACGCGATACGACGCGTCAGCACCGCCGTCTTGCCCGACCCGGCTCCGGCCACGATGAGCAGCGGAGATCCGGTGTGCACGACGGCCTCACGCTGCTGCGGATTGAGACCTTCCAGCAGTGTGTCGGACGAGGTGTTCTGTCGGGATTGGAGGCCCTGGAGGAATGTGTTCATCGTGTGGTCAGGTTACCGGCGCGTACCGACAAACCCACATCGCGTGGTCGTCGGCCGAACCGACGACTTTTCAGGAGGGTTGACCCGTGGCACACTGGATCGGTGATCGAAAAAACCGTACGTCATCGCCTGCATCGGGTCGGCCGTTGTTCGGCCACGCGTGCAGGAGCCTGTCGATAGACGCAACGCCCCTGGTTCCGGACGGGACCGAACCGACCGGCGATGCAGTTCCGAATACGAAAGGCGTAACGGTGACGGACGAGGCAGCGATCCAAGATGTGACCCGAGGAGAGACGATGGCCATGACGACGAAGATCGACTCAGAGACCGCAGTGCCCACGAGCGAAGCCGAGATCAACGACCTGCGCCAGGAAATCGATCGCCTCGATGCCGAGATCCTGACGGCCATCAAGCGTCGCTCCGAGGTGTCGCAGATCATCGGACGCACCCGCATGGCCTCCGGCGGACCGCGCCTGGTGCACAGCCGTGAGATGAAGGTTCTCGAGCGTTTCAGCAGCCTGGGCCAGGAAGGCCACACGCTGGCCATGCTCCTGCTCCGCCTCGGTCGCGGTCGCCTCGGCCACTGATCCACCCCGGTTGGGCGCGCGGTGCGCACGCCCAACCGTCAGTAGCTCACTTCAGAGCGATGTACTTGGTGTCGAGATACTCCTCGATTCCCTCGGATCCGCCTTCGCGGCCGAATCCGGATTCTTTGACTCCACCGAACGGCGCTGCCGCGTCCGAGATCACGCCGCGGTTGACGCCCACCATGCCACTGTCGATTGCGTCGGCCACCCGTAGCGCACGATCGAGACTCTCGGTGTAGATGTACGACGCCAGGCCGTACTCGGTGGCGTTGGCCGCGTCGATACCTTCCTGCTCGGTATCGAAGCCGACGATCGGAGCCACCGGCCCGAACACCTCCTCCTTCAGAATGCGTGCATCGGCAGGCACCTCGGTGAGCACGGTCGCCGGGTAGAAGTAGCCGTCCCCGCCCGGCGCGGTGCCCCCGAGCGCCACCGTCGCGCCCTTGGCCACCGCGTCGTCGACGAGTTCCTGCACGGTCTCGAGCTGATCGGCATTGATCAACGGTCCGAGCTTGGTATCGGGGTCGACGCCGGGGCCGAGCTTCATCTCGGCCATCTTTTCCACGAGTTTGGTGGTGAACTCCTCGCGCACGCTGTTGTGCACGTGCAAGCGGTTCGCGGCGGTGCAGGCCTCGCCGCCGTTGCGCATCTTGGCGAGCATCGCACCGTCCACCGCGTCGTCGATGTTCGCGTCGTCGAACACCACGAACGGTGCGTTGCCGCCCAGTTCCATCGACGTGCGCAGCAAGCGAGTCGCGGACTTCTGAACGAGAGATTTGCCGACACCCGTCGAGCCGGTGAAGGTGAGCTTGCGCATCCGCGGATCCTCGATAAGGGGGCCTGTGACATCACCGGACTTGGACGTCGTCAGCACCGACAGCACGCCTTCGGGCAAGCCGACCTCGTCGAAGATCTGCGCGAGCAGCAACATCGTCAGCGGGGTCTCACGAGCAGGCTTGACGACGATGGTGCAGCCGGCGGCCAGAGCGGGACCGATCTTTCTGGTGCCCATCGCCAACGGGAAGTTCCACGGGGTGATCGCCAGGACGGGCCCGACCGGGGCCTTGGTGACGAGGATTCGACCGTTGCCCGCCGGGGCCGGGGTGTAGCGACCGCCGATGCGTACCGCTTCCTCGGCGAACCAGCGGAAGAACTCGGCACCGTATTTCACCTCGGCCTTGGATTCGGCGAGGGCCTTACCCATCTCGAGGGTCATCAGCAGCGCGATGTCGTCGGCGCGTTCGGTGACCTTCTCGAATGCCGCTCGAAGAATCTCACTGCGCTCGCGGGCGGGCGTTGCCGCCCAACCCTTCTGCGCCGCCGCGGCGGCGTCGAGCGCCTTCATCGCGTCGGCGGGCGATGCGTCGGCCACCTCTGTCAGGGGCTTGCCGGTCGCCGGATCGTTCACCGGGAACGTCTTGCCTCCCTCGGCGTCGACGGCCTTGCCGCCGATCCACAGTTTTGCCGGAATCGAATCGATCAATGCACGTTGGTCCATACCTCCATGATGCCTCCGCAGCGCCCGATGCAAACGACAAACGACGCGCGCATGACTCGGCACCGGATTAGTGTTGGTTCGTATGAGCGTCGATATCACCGGCACGGATGCCTGGCAGAAGCTGACCGATCACTACTCCTCGATCGCCGATACTCATCTTCGGACGCTGTTCGCCGAGGACGCCGACCGAGCGCACACGTTCACGCTCGATGCCGCCGATCTTCATATCGACTACAGCAAGCACCGGATCACCCGCGAAACCCTCGAACTGCTCGTCGAACTCGCGCGCACCGCCGACGTCGAGGGCAAGCGCGACGCCATGTTCGCCGGTGAGCACATCAACACCTCCGAGGACCGCGCCGTACTGCACACCGCGCTGCGCCTACCGGCCGACGCGTCGTTGACCGTCGACGGCCAGGACGTCGTCGCCGACGTACACGAAGTACTCACTGCGATGGGCGAATTCACCGACCGAGTGCGTTCGGGCGAATGGGTCGGTGCCACCGGCGAGAAGATCGCCACCGTCGTCAACATCGGCATCGGCGGTAGTGACCTGGGACCGGTCATGGTCTACAACGCGCTCCGTCATTACGCCGACGCGGGGATTTCCGCGAAGTTCGTTTCCAACGTCGACCCAGCCGATCTCGTCGGTGCGCTCGACGGACTCGACCCAGCGTCGACGCTGTTCATCATCGCGTCCAAGACGTTCTCCACCCTCGAGACACTCACGAACGCCACCGCGGCCCGCCTCTGGCTCGTCGACGCGCTCGGTGAAGATGCCGTCGCCAAGCACTTCGTCGCCGTGTCCACCAACGCCGAACGCGTCGCGGACTTCGGGATCGACACCGCCAACATGTTCGGCTTCTGGGACTGGGTGGGCGGACGCTACTCCGTCGATTCGGCAATCGGGTTGTCGGTCATGGCCGTTGTGGGCAAGGAAGCGTTCGGCGAGTTCCTGGACGGCTTTCATCGCATCGACGAGCATTTCCGGTTGACGCCGCTCGCCGAGAACGCGCCGGTACTGCTCGGCCTCATCGGCCTGTGGTACAGCTCCTTCTTCGGCGCGGAAACCCGTGCGGTGCTCCCGTATTCGAATGACCTCTCCCGTTTCGCCGCGTACCTGCAGCAGCTGACGATGGAGTCCAACGGCAAGTCCGTCAAGGCCGACGGCTCACCCGTCACCACGCCGACCGGCGAGATCTTCTGGGGCGAACCGGGCACCAACGGCCAGCACGCTTTCTACCAATTGCTCCACCAGGGAACACGTTTGGTGCCGGCGGACTTCATCGGATTCGCCGAGCCCACCGACGATCTGCCGACCCGCGACGGCAGCGGATCGATGCACGATCTGCTGATGAGCAACTTCTTCGCCCAGACCAAGGTCCTCGCCTTCGGCAAGACCGCCGAGGAGATCGCCGCCGAGGACACTCCGGCAGATGTGGTGCCGCACAAGGTGATGCCCGGCAATCGGCCCACCACCTCCATCCTCGCCCCCAAACTCACGCCGTCGGTCGTCGGTCAGTTGATCGCCCTGTACGAGCACCAGGTCTTCGTCGAAGGCGTCATCTGGGGAGTGGACTCCTACGACCAGTGGGGCGTCGAACTCGGCAAGACCCAGGCCCTCGAACTGACGCCGGTTCTCACCGACGCCGAAGCTCCTGCTGCACAATCGGATTCATCCACCGACGCCCTGGTGCGCTGGTACCGGGCGCAGCGGGGTCGTTCGGCCTGAGTTGTGGCGCATCTACGGCCCTGGTAGGAATTTTCGCACCCTGCAGGCGGTGCGGATTCCTGGACGGGCCGTAGATTGCGCTCAGCGGATCCAAACAGGTCAACCGTGCGTCCAATTGAGCATGGACTTCGACCAACGTGGGCTATTCACCCGTGCCGATGCACTCGCGTCGGGCTTCACCGACGACGACCTTCGACGGGCACGCGCACACAAGTCCATCGTTGCAATCCGCAGAGGCTGGTTCGTTCGAGGGGATGTATTCGCAACACTGGACTCTGCGCAGCAGCATGCCCTCCTGGCGCAGGCGACCTATGCCGATTCCGGCGACGACGTCGTCCTCAGCCATGTGTCCGCAGCGGTGGTTCTCGGACTCGACGTGTGGAACTTGCCGCTCGACACGGTGACGATGACCACTCTTCGGGGCCACTCGGGCAAGCGCAGTCGACGCCGATTCCTTCACGGCACCGATCTACTGGACGACGAGTGGCTTCATCTCGACGGTATGCGGGTCACACGCCCAGCGCGCACCGTCGTCGACGTCGCCAGGACTCATCCACTCGAGGTAGCGGTGTGTCTCGGTGATCGGGCATTGCGGCATGGCCTCACCACAATCGACGAACTCGAGAAATGCTGCGATGCGGCGCACCACCGAAGCGGTGCCGGACGCGCTCGACGTGCGATCGGCGCGATGAGTGCACGCAGCGACAGTGTCGGCGAAAGTCGATCGCGACTGATCCTGCAGACAGTGTCGACTCCGCTGTCCAATCAGACGGTCTTCGACGAAGACGGTCGACGCATCGCCCGTACCGACTTCCTGTTTCCCGACCTGGCCGAGGTGATCGCCGAGTTCGACGGGGAAGACAAGTACGGTCCGCAGCCACGGCAAGCAATCATCGCAGAGAAGAATCGCCACAACCGACTCGCCGAGCAGGGCAGGACCGTCTTCAGATTCGACTGGCGGGACTTGTCGACTCCGCAGGTCATCATCGACCGGCTTCATGCTGCCTATCGGCGTGCATTGCTCCTCGGCACGCCGAGTGGACGGTACGCCGAGCTACCCCTCCCCGCAGCTACGGCGCTCGTAGGAATATGCGCACCCTACAGGCGGTGCGAATTCCCACGAGGGGCGTAGATCCGATACCCCTACACCCGCGCCAACACCGCCTCCGTATCGACGCCGACGGGCAGGGTGCCGAAGGCAATGCCCCAGTCACGGTCGAGTCGAGTGGCGCAGAAGGCATCGGCCACAGCGGAATTGCCGTGCATCACCAGCTGCGCGCCTTGGAAGGTCAGGGCCATCAGTTCGACGACTCGCCTGGCCCGGTATTCCATGTCGGAAGTATCGGAGAGTTCCTTGCCGACGCGGGCGATGGCGTCGTCCAGGCGAGAATCCACGCCCGACGCCTGGCCGATCTCACCGAAGAAGGCCTCGACACTGTCGGGTTGACGGGCCAGTGCGCGTAGGGAATCGAGTGCGGCGACGTTGCCGGAGCCTTCCCAGATCGACATCAGCGGCGATTCGCGGAACAACCGAGGCATACCCGATTCCTCGACATAGCCGTTGCCACCGAGACATTCGAGTGCTTCGGCGGCGTGGGCCGGTGCCCTCTTGCATACCCAGTACTTGGTGACGGCCAACGCGATTCGGCGCAGCGCACTCTCCTGCTCGTCGCCGCGGGCGGAGCCGTCGGTGGCCTGTGCCAGACGGATCATGGCAGCGGTGGCGGCCTCGGATTCGATGGTCAAGTCTGCCAGTACGTTTCGCATCAGAGACTGGTCGACGAGTGCAGCCCCGAACGCAGCTCGATGACGCGCGTGATGGACTGCGCGCACTGTGGCGTTGCGGATTCCGGCCGCGGACCCGATGACGCAGTCCAACCGAGTCATGTTGACCATCTCGATGATGGTGCGCACGCCGCGCCCCTCTTCGCCGACGAGCCAGCCGGTGGCCCCGTGATACTCGAGCTCACCGGATGCGTTCGACTTGTTACCGAGCTTGTCCTTCAAGCGCTGCAGCATCATTCGATTGCGAGTGCCGTCGGGCAGCACGCGCGGCAGCATGAAACACGAAAGCCCACCGGGAGCCTGCGCCAGGGTGAGGAACATGTCCGACATCGGCGCGGACGTGAACCACTTGTGGCCGGTGATCGAGTACGTGCCGTCCGACGACGGAGTGGCCGTGGTGGTGTTGGCGCGGACATCGGATCCGCCCTGCTTCTCGGTCATCGACATTCCGGCGATCAGTCCGCGCTTCTCGGACGGAACACGCAGCCCGAAGTCGTATTCTCGCGAGGCCAGCAGCGGCTCGTACTGCGCGGCCAGAGAAGGATTGTGCCGCAACGCCGGAACGACGGCATAGGTCATCGAAATAGGGCACATGTGCCCGGCCTCGGCCTGCCCCCAGACGTAGAATTTCGCGGCGCGGGCAACGTGAGCACCGACGCGATCGTCGGCCCACGGACTGGCGTGCAGCCCGTGCTCGACGGCAACGGTCATCAGATCGTGCCAGTGCGGGTGGAATTCGACTTCGTCGATCCGATTGCCGTATCGATCGTGAGTCTTCAGCACCGGCGGGTTCTCGTTGGCGATCCGGCCCCAGTCCTGTGCCGCCACTCCACCTGCGAGGACTCCCAGCTGCCGAATCTCGTCGAGCGCCCAGCCGCCACCGGTACGCGCCACGCCGTCGAGCAACGACGGGTCCGCGGACGTGTCGAACGGACTCAGGTCGACTGCCTGGTTGAATACCTCATGCGTGTCCATCTCGAACTCCTAACGTGCGCAACGACAATGCGACCAGACCCGGTATCACGTCCACCGAGTTCTGCGATGACAACGGACCTACCAGCACTTCGCCGACGGCACCGACCAGCCCTGCTGCCGAGATGCGCACGTCCTGCTCGGGGATCTCTCCCGCTGCGATGCCGGCCACGATGGCGTCGGCGAAGGCATCGGTGAATTTCTGCCGGAACACCAACCGCTCGGCGTCGACGGCCGGGTCCACCGGTTCGGCCAACAACGCGTACGCCATCGTTCGGTTCTTCAAAGCCCGTCCGGCGAAGGTCTGCACCACTGCCGTGACCCGCTCGGCGGTGCTGCCGTGCCCGGAAACGGCCACCACTGCAGCGACCTCGCGGCTGCAGACCTCGCGAAAGATGGCGACGACCAGATCCGACTTGCCCTCGAAATGCGTGTAGACGCTGCCTGCGGACACCCCTGCTGCCGCGGCGACCGAGGCGATCGACAGGCCTGCGTAGCCCTGGGTCGAGAGCACCTCGATGGCAGCGTCGAACAGTTTTTCACGACCGGCGTCGAGTCTGGCCTGCACCGCGGGCGTCCGTCGATAGGGCATGCAAGGATTGAAGCACTGATTCACTGCTTCACGCAAGAGAACTCGAGTAGGGTTCACAGACATGTCGGTACGGATCGAACGATCAGGCCCCGTCACCACAATCGTCCTGTCGCGCCCTGAGGTGCGGAACGCTGTCGACGGCCCGACCGCCCAGGAGCTGACCCAGGCGTTCGAGGAGTTCGACGCCGACGAGTCCGCGTCGGTGGCCGTGCTGTGGGGCGAAGGCGGCACGTTCTGCTCGGGAGCCGATCTCGAGGCACTCGGGACATCACGCTCCAACCACGCCACCGAACACGGCGACGGCCCGATGGGTCCGACGAGAATGCGGTTGTCCAAGCCCGTCATCGCGGCTGTCTCCGGGTACGCCGTGGCGGGCGGACTGGAACTCGCACTGTGGTGCGACCTTCGCATCGCCGAGGACGACGCGACGTTCGGCGTGTTCTGCCGACGCTGGGGTGTTCCCTTGATCGACGGCGGCACAGTGCGTTTGCCGCGCATCGTCGGAACCGGCCGGGCGATGGACATGGTCCTCACCGGTCGCGCAGTCGATGCGCAGGAAGCTCTGAACATCGGACTGATCACCCGAGTCGTTCCGGTGGGGCGAGCTCGCTCGGAGGCGGAGGCCCTGGCTGCCGAACTCGCCCTGCTACCTCAGACCTGCATGCGCGAGGATCGCCTGTCCGTCCTCGAACAGGACGGCCTCGACGAGGAGGCAGCGCTGAAGAACGAGTTTCGGCACGGAGCCATCTCGATCACCGCCGACGCACTCACCGGCGCGAGCAAGTTCGTCTCGGGCGCGGGACGTCACGGCACCCCGAGTCCGTGAAGTCCACGCGCCTGTCGGTGATCGACGAGATATTTCTCCGGACCCACCGCGGCTACGGAATTCCTATTGCACTGCAAGGTATCTGGCGCACGACCGAGAGGGTGAGCAGGGAAGAACTCGACAGGATCCACGACGAACTGGCCGTCGGGCAGCTCGGCCGTCGAGTCGGCAGGCCCCGCATCCCCGGGGCGCGACTTCGATGGGACATCTCGTCCGAATCGCTTCCCCTCGAGTACGGCACCGACGCGGTCGACGACATCATCGGCTGGGCCGACGCGCAGGCAGACGTTCGACTCGATCC
This sequence comes from Rhodococcus cerastii, assembly GCF_033042195.1. Lineage (NCBI taxonomy): Bacteria > Bacillati > Actinomycetota > Actinomycetes > Mycobacteriales > Nocardiaceae > Rhodococcus > Rhodococcus cerastii. The sequence continues at coordinate 354,261 of NZ_JAWLKF010000002.1, read as the reverse complement.
GCAGTACGGACCCGGCTGGCGGTTGACGGCCGCGCCCGTTGCACACGGGGGAACCGTACTGTCCCTGGTGTGTTCGCACGCGATGGCCGATGCCCGTGAACTCATCGACGCGGCGGCACAGGCATTCTCAGGATCGGCACCGGTGCATGTGCTGCACCCGGGCTCGGACGTGAAGGATGCGCTCGCGATGATCGTCACCGTTCTCCTACGCTCCATCGCGGCGACGGCAAGATTGTGGGTCAGCAAGAAAGCCAGAGCCGAATTGCGAGCGTTCACCACCGCCGACAGCGGCGGTATCGCACCGCACCACGCGAACAGAATGACGTCGGTGATCGTGGATGTCGATGCTGCGGAGTGGGATTCGGCTGCCCGACGCGTCGGCGGATCGGCCAATTCGCTGTTCGTCTCCGTCGTCGCCGCCACGATGAACGAACTCGGTTCTCACGCAGTGACCGTCGACATTCCTTTCCGCACCGGGTCCGGTGATGCCAATGCGATCGGCATGGCCACCGTCGCCGTCCGCGGAGACGACTCGCCCGCCGTCATCCGAGCAGCCTGCAAGGAGGCGTTCGGCAAGCCGGTCGGAGCTCCGGCAGGCTATCCACCCGAGATCGTCCAGTTGCTCCCCCACCGCGTCGCCGCGAAGCTGACGTCGACCCCGGGGCGCGGAGAAGTGTTGTGCTCCAACATCGGCGACATTCCCGACGGCATCACTGCGCTCGGCTCGCACCGATCGTGCGGACTCGCGACCCGGGCGATCCATCCGAACCCGTCGGGCGCACTGTCGACGATCCGAATGTCCACCTATCTCTCCCGACTGGACGGCAACTACACGCTCTCGCTGGTGTGCACCGATGACGCCCTGGCCGGATCGCCGGCCGAGCTCACCGCGGCCCTGCAGCGAGCACTTGCGACGCGGAACCTGGCCGCCAAACCCTGGTAGGTCTAGCGTTGTCGCCATGAACGAGCACGATATCCACACAAAGATCCAGCAGCTCATCGCCACCGAGCACAAGCTCCGCACCGAAGCCCAATCCGGGGACGTCGACCCGGACACCGAGAAGGCCCAACTGGCCTCCCTCGAGCACGCCCTGGACCAGTGCTGGGACCTGCTCCGCCAGCGTAGGGCGCGTATCGATGCAGGCAAGAACCCCGACGCGGCAACCGCCAACAGCGTCGACCGGGTCGAGGGGTACCTGCAGTGAACCCCGGAACCTAGACCATTCGATCCGTCAGCACATTCGGTAGGAACCGAAGCGCCGCGTCGATGCCCCGCCACTTGAGTCCCGGTAGCGCGGCGCGGCGGGTTTCGCTCTCGATCGCGTCGACCATTGCCGACACTCCCTCGTCCAGAGTGGCTGTGAGAGCGGCACTGTCACCCGCGTTGGCCGACATGTCGGTGGCGATGAAGCCGGGCAGCAGTGTGGTGACGGCGATGTCGGTTCGCGACAGTTCCGTCGCCAACGATTCACCCAGCGAGGCCACTGCGGCTTTGCTCGCCGAGTAGGTCGCCTTGGCCCCCGGCAGTCCCCGGTCGGCGCTGACGGACGAGACGAACACCAGGTGCCCGTGTTTCTGTGCTCGGAAGATCGACAGCGCCGCCTCGGCCTGCGACAGCGCCCCGATGAAGTTCGTGTGGGCGGTCTGCAGGTTGGCCTCGGCTCGCCCGGTCCCGATCTTCGCACCCTTGCCGAGCCCGGCATTGACGATCACTCGATCGAGTCCACCCAATTCGTCTCGTAATTTTCCGAACACCTCACCGACCGCATCGTGATCGGTGACGTCGAGGGCCCGGACCGCCACGGTGATGTTCGGATTGTGGTGCATCAAGTCGGCACGAAGGTCGTCCAACCGCTCGACCCGACGCGCACAGAGCGCCAGATCCCGGCCCATGCCTGCGAACCGTCGCGCCATTTCCTCACCCAGCCCCGAGCTCGCTCCGGTGATCAGAATCTTGTTCCGAGTGGTCGCCATAAGCGGCGAGCCTATGTCACTGTGGAGCAATGGCCTCAGAAAGCTCGGAATTCGATGTCATCGTCATCGGCGGTGGACCGGTCGGCGAGAATGCCGCCCAGTACGCCATCGCAGGCAGCGACCGCACCGCGGCGATCGTCGAGCACGAACTTCTCGGTGGTGAATGCTCCTATTGGGCATGCATGCCGAGCAAGGCACTGCTGCGCCCCAGCGAGGTTCTCGACACCGCACGAAACATGCCGGGCGTCAAGGAACTGGTGGGCGATCAACCCCTCGACGCCGACGCCGTCCTGGCCCGACGCGAATCCTTCACCCACGGTCTCGACGACTCCTCGCAGGTGGCGTGGGCCGAGTCGGCCGGCATCTCGGTGATCCGTGGCCACGGTCGCCTCACCGGGGAGAGAACCGTCGAGGTCGACGGCCGCACACTCACAGCCCGTCACGCTGTTGTTCTCGCCACCGGAACCACCGCATCCGTACCGAACACACCCGGCCTGCGCGATGCCCTGCCGTGGATCTCCCGCGATGCCACCAACATTCACGAGACCCCCGGTCACATCGCCGTCATCGGCGGTGGCGTCGTCGCCACGGAGGCGGCCACCTGGTTGCTCTCGCTCGGCGCGAAGGTCACAATGATCGTGCGCGGATCGTCGCTGCTGGCCGGTTCCGAACCGTTCGCCGGTGAACTCGTCGCCGAGGCTCTGACGAAGCGAGGCGCGAAAATCATGCTCGACGCCTCCCTCGAGACGGTGTCACGAGAGAACCCGGCCGACACCGGCATCGGCCGAATCCACGGGGGCACTGTCCGTCTCGTCGTCGACGGTACCGAGATCGTCGCCGATGAAGTGCTCGTTGCTGCGGGACGTACTCCGGCGAGTTCCGACCTAGGACTGTCGAGCCTCGGACTCGAGGACGGGCGCTACATCGACGTCGACGATCATCTGACCGTTCCCGGCCACGACTGGCTCTACGCGGTGGGCGATGTCAACGGCCGAGCGCCGCTGACACACATGGGCAAGTATCAGGGCCGAGTGGCCGGTGACGTCATTGCCGCCAGGGCCGACGGCAAGCCGCTGGACAGCAAGCGATTCCGCGCATCAGCGGATCACGGCCAGATCCCCCAGGTGGTGTTCACGCCGGTCGAGGTGGCATCCGTCGGACTGACCGAGGCCAAGGCCCGAGAAGAAGGCATCGACGTCGAGATCGTGGCCCAGGACATCGCAGTCGCGGGTTCGTCTCTGCAACAGGACGATTACTCGGGGCGAGCGCAGCTGGTGATCGACCGCGCCACCGACACGATCGTGGGCGCAACCTTCGTCGGGCCGGGTGTGGCCGAGCTGGTGCATGCAGCCACGGTGGCTGTGGTCGGCAAGGTTTCGCTCGACGACCTGTGGCATGCGGTGCCGTCGTACCCGACGGTCAGCGAGATCTGGCTGCGGCTGCTCGAATCTCGACGCTGAGTACGCGCTCGGGCACAATCGCCTCGCGGATCGCGTGGCCGAGTAGATTGGACGGGTGAACACCGAGAGTGCGTCGAAGCAGCAACCGCTTCTGGTGCTGGGCAAGATCACCGAGATTCTCGACGCCTTCTCGTTCGACCGTCCGTCCATGACCCTCGGTGAGATCCAACAGACCACCGGCCTGCCGACCTCGACGGTGCAGCGTCTCGTGACCAACCTTGTGCAGCAGGGATTTCTGGATCGGAGCGGCGACCGCATTCGCATCGGGGTCCGCATGGCCTATTGGGCCGCAACGGCCACCAAGGACCTCGACGTGCTGTCGGTCGTCAACCCCGTGCTCAAGGACATGCGAGACCTGACGACCGAGACCGCATGCTTCTTTCGGCCCGAACAGAACTACCGCGTGTGCGTCGCCATCGCCGAGACGCGGCATGCCCTGCGCCGAGACATGTACGTCGGCAAGGTCATCCCGCTCAGCGCAGAATCGGCCAGCCGCGTCCTGCTGGCCTGGGACGACGAGCTCGCCGAGCGCGTCCTGTCTCGCGAACTCGAATCGTTGACCGAGCAGACGGTGACCGAGGCAGAGACGATGCGAACGCTGTTGGCGCAGACCAGAGCCGACGGGTACGCGATCACCACCGGCGAGCGCGAAACCGGTGCCTCGGGACTGTCTGCGCCGGTGTTCGATTCGGCCGCGGACATCGTCGGTGCCGTCACCATCAGCGGTCCGACGCTGCGGATGCCGCAGTCGCAGTGCGAGGACTGGGTGGATCTGCTGATCTCCCATGCCGAACAGATCACGAGAACCCTGGGCGGCCGCTACCCCGCGTGAGACCAGGCGTCGGGATTCACCGGATGCGGCGGCATCGAACCACCGAACATCGCCGCTGCATTGGTTGCGCACAGCCGCGCCATCTCCGAACGCACCGACACCGTCGCGCTCCCCACATGCGGAAGCAACACCGTGTTGGGCAGCTCCGCGAGGCCCGGCTCGAGGGCCGGCTCACGCTCGTAGACGTCCAATCCCGCTGCGGCAACGGCGCCCTCGCGAAGTGCGGTCACCAGAGCTGCCTCGTCGACCACCGGTCCGCGCGCGGTGTTGATCACGATCGCCGACGGCTTCATCGCCCCGAGTACGGCGGTGTCCACCAGATGGTGCGTGGAATCCGACAGCGGAACATGGAGGGACAGAAAGTCGCTGGAGGTGACGATCTCGTCCCACGACGCATGCTCGACGCGACCGGCGAACTCGCCGAGCTCGTTCTCGGAGACCTCGCGATCGCCGGGCGGGCGGGGGCAGAACTTGACCGTCATCCCGAAACCCAATGCCCGACGCGCAGTGGCGCGGGCGATCCGACCGAAGCCGGCCAGTCCCAGCACCCGGCCCGAGACATCGCTGCCGAGAAGCAGTTCGGGCTCCCAGCCGGTGAACGCGCCGGAACGGACGAACGCATCGGCCTCGACGGCGCGGCGGGCAGTCGACAGGATCAGCAACATCGCGATGTCCGCGGTCGAATCGGTCAACACCCCGGGGGTGTTGGCGACAGTGACGCCCCGCTGGGTTGCCGCCGCGATGTCGATGTTGTCGAATCCGACTGCGTAGTTGGATATTCCGACGAGAGACGCCGACTCCAGCAACTCCGCGTCGAACCGATCACGCAATTGAGAGACGACCACGGAGTACCCACCCGAGGCGCAGGCCTCGACCAACTGCTGGTGATCGACTTCCCGCAGGTCCACTTCTCCTGCGGCGCGCAGGATATCCATGCCCGGCGCGGGGATCTCGGTGGTGACGAGGATTCGACTCATGCGACCCACTCGAAGGCGGCAGGAGTGGAGCCTGCGGAACGACCGGTTCTGGATGAGCCCTTGGAACGTGCACCCTGAACGGTTTTCGAGCGCATGGGCTCGTTCAACTCGGTGAGCAGTTCCTCCGACAGAGTTGCCATGGCCGCCAGGGTTTTCGGCTCGAACCAGTCCGGCCGTGTCGCGAACAGAATGTCCTCCGACGAGGTGTTGCCGCTGGCCCCTGGCGCGAAGGGACACCCGCCGAGCCCGCCGAGGGAACCGTCGACCATCGTGGCTCCGGCCGAGATCGCGGCGAGTGTGTTCGCGACGCCCAGGCCCCAGGTGTCGTGTCCGTGGAAGACCACTCTGCGATCGGGAGTTTCGGCGCGCACACGCTCGATCAGCGACTGCACCTGCACCGGTACCGCCTGCCCCAGGGTGTCGCAGATGACGATATCGGTTGCGCCGGTTGCACGTTCGTCGTTGGCGATCTCGATGACGCGATCCGGCGGCACCTGTCCCTCGAACGGGCAGGTGAAGGAGGTCGCGATACACAGCTCGATCTCACCGTCCACCGATCGAGTGATGTCCACGGCGTCGGGCATCGCGGCCAGGGACACCTCGGTGGTCCGACCGATGTTGGCCTGATTGTGCGAGTCCGACGCGGAGAAGCAGTACTGAAAGTTGCGAGCCCCAGCGGCAGCGGCCTTCTCCACATGCCGTGGAGTGGCGACCCACACCCAGCATCGGGCGAGTTCGGCGGCGGTGAGCTCACCGATCACCTCGAGAGTGTTGGCCATCGGGGGCACCTTGTCGCCCCGCGCCATCGACCCGATCTCGAGCGACGGTACGCCGAGTTCGATGAGGGCCCTGATGATCTCGAGCTTGCGATCGGTGGGGAGCATCTTGCCGGTCAGCTGCAGACCGTCGCGCATCGTGACGTCGCGCAACTCTGCGGCGGGAGCGAAGCGATACATTTACAGGCCCATCTCTTCGTCGGTGCGGCCGAGCAGAGTCGAGAGTACTTCCCTGGTGTGTTCGCCCAGATCCGGTCCGACGGAACGAATCGGCAGGGACGCGTCGCCGATCACCGGGACGACGCCGACGAATCCGACGTCGGTCGGCTTGTCGCCTCCGGTGTCGACCGAGAAGTGCTGAATCATGTTGCGGGCGGCGTACTGCTCGTCGGCGACGATGTCCGCAGCGGTGTAGATCGGGCCCGACGGCACTCCGGCGTCGTCGAGAATCTTCAAAGCCTGCTCGCGCGAATGCAATCCGGTCCAGGCCGAGATGGCTGCGTCCAGCTCGTCGCGTCGACGCCATCGGCCGGCGTTGGAAGCCAGGTCCGGATCGGCTCCGAGGTCGGGGCGATCGATGGTCTCCATGTAGCGCTGGAAGATCGCGTCACCGTTGCCGGCGATGATGATCGAGTGACCGTCGTTGCACGGGTACGCGTTCGACGGGGCGATGCCCTCCATGCGGCCGCCCGTGCGCTCACGTTCGACTCCGTAGGCGAGGTAATCCGGAATCAGCGATTCCATCATCGACAGGATCGATTCGTTCAGCGCCACATCGATGGAACGCTGCGCCAACGTCAGCGGCGACTGCTCGTCGGGTGCCTGCGCCGCACGCTGTGTCTGCCGCTGGAACAGTGCCATGACGCAACCGAACGCGGCGTACAGTCCGGCGATCGAGTCGCCGATCGAGACTCCCACTCGGACCGGTGGCCGGTCCGGATCACCCACGAGATTGCGAAAGCCGCCGTATGCCTCTGCGACAGCGGCGAATCCGGGTCGCTGCGACATGGGGCCGGTCTGCCCGAAGGCCGAGATGCGCGTGATGATCAATTCGGGATTGGCTGCGCTGAGCACTTCCGGCGAGATACCCCATTTCTCCAGCGTGCCGGGACGGAAATTCTCCAACACGATGTCGCACTTGGCAGCGAGGTCGACGACGTCCTTGCGTCCTTGTTCGGTACGCAGGTCCAGCACGATCGACTTCTTGTTTCGATTGATCGTGCGATACAGCATCGATGTGGTGCCGGAGTAGAGCCGCCAGTTACGCAGTTCGTCTCCGGTTCCCGGCCGTTCGACCTTGATCACCTCGGCACCGAAATCGGCGAGCATGCGCGCCGCGGTAGGGGCGGCGATGTAGTTGCCGAGCTCGAGAACTCGAACTCCGCTGAGCGGCAATGCCATCGTGTTCCTTTCGATACTCACAAAATCAGGGCTCACAGGATCCAGCTCATCGGCACGATCAACGCGATGGCGATGACCGATGCCACCGAGACGCCCACCGAGCACGTCTTGAGTGTGCCCCTGGTCGACTGTCCCATCAAGGACTGCAGCAGCCAGAAGGTGTTGCTGGTGACGTGCACGGCGAACAGCGATCCGGCACCGGCGGCGAGCGCGATGAACACCGGATCGAGCCCGATCAACGGAGCGACCGGGGCGAGGATGCCCGCGGACGTGATGGCCGAGATCGTCACCGAGCCCACGGCGATGTGCAACGCGGCAGCGATGACCCACACCATCAACAACGGAGCCGCGGTGCTGGCGGTGAAGTACTGGCCGAGGATGTCGCCGAGACCCGCCTCGTTGATGACGGCCGCGAGCGAACCACCGACACCGGTGAGGATGAGAATCTGACCGCTCTCGGCGAAACCACGGGCGAGAGCCTTCTCCACCCGGGCCTGACCGACGTGATAGCGGCCGATGAGGCAGGTCCCCACCAAGCCGATGAGCAGCGCGATGACCGGGCTGGCGATGAATTCGACCACCGGAACCGATATTTCGGCGACTTCGAGAACCGCTCCGACTGCGATGAGAACGAGCGCGAGCAGCAACGGCGAGAGCAACACCAGCAGCGACGTCTGCTTCTCGGTGCGCACCTTCTGCGCCACGCCACCTCCGGTTTCGAGGGGCTCGTCGTCGGAATCGGCAGGCTCGGGAACCACAGGCTGCTCGACTACGGTGATCTGTTGCTCGTCCTTCTCCTCGTTCCACCAGCCGTGTCGGAAGACGAACGACATGATGGCCACCGACAGCACGACGACGGGAACGATCAGGATCAATCCGTAGATCATCATCTTGCCCAGGGGCACTCCGAGCAGTCCGGCCAGCGCGAGCGTCGCGACACCGGGGACCATGAACACGATGCCGCATTCGAGCGAGATGGCCAGTGCTGTAGCCATTCTCGCCGTACCGTACTTGCCGATCTTGGGGGCGAGGTTGCGGGCGAGCGGAGCGGAGATCACCAGCAAGACGTCGAGGAAGATGGACTGCAGCACGGTCGCGATGGTCAGCGACAACGCGTACGGGAGTCGTTTGGGCCCGAACGTTTTCAGCAACGTGCCGACGAGTCGTTGGATGGCGCTCATCTCCTGCAGCACCGAGCCCATCAGGACTCCGAAGGCGATGAGCAGCCCCACCTCGGCCATGATCTCGCCGAATCCGCCCGTGATGGTGTCGACGGTGGTCGACACTCCGAGCTTTGTCGCCAGACCCAGATACGCGGCCCCGAGAACCAGCGAGATCACCGGATTGAAGTGAAAACGAACGATGAAGACCACCACCGCCAGCACAGCGACGACGGTGTTGATCACGATCCACATGTCGGACATCGGCAGTTCTTCCCACCAGAGAGAGTGACCGTCGCCATCGAAGACGGACCGGTGTGATGCGTCGCACCATTGCTCACATTATGGGCACAGATTTACTTCGTGAGCAAGAGTGACCCCGACTTGGCGTCAGATGGGCTGTGCGCGCCGAACCGACAGCGCAGCTCGCGAGGCGTCGAGTTCGACCGGCGAGCGCACCGCCACCTCGCCGACCCGCAAGATCCCGTCGGACAACGGTTCCACGCGAAGCCCGCCGCGACCGATCAACGCTTTGCGGGCACCGTCGACGACCATCCGGTCCATCCACGCGCAGGGGTGGGCCGGTCGCCCACCGCGAAAGCGGATCCAGCCGTCACCGGAGTCGAGCTCGAATTCCAGACCTCGCAACGGGTCGAGCTCGAGCCCACGCACTACGACGTTTCTCCTGGCCACGGCCGGGTCGGGGACCTCGACGCCGAGCACATCCCCCACTGCCTCCCAGGCCTCGACGGCCAGAAAGCTCACCGCCGCCTCGGTATGCGCCCGCACGCCGAAGAACCGATCGCCCCGGATGCCCTTGTGGGCCACGATCTGGACACTCTCCGGCAGGTCCGTCGGTACGTCGGCCGGGCCGTCCTTGGATCTGCCGAAATAGGCGTGTGTGGGCGCTCGCAGCAGCTGCACGATCTCGGCGCGGTACTCGAAGGACATGCCTTCGAGTCTGCCGTGTGCCCGTCCCCCGCTGTTCTTACCCGCGGGTAAGGAGAGATCAGTACACTCGCGACATGGCTGTGACGACCCGCGTGACCACATCGGACGGCATCATCGAGGGAAAGCCGGTGGGTGATCTGACCACCTGGCGAGGCATTCCCTACGCCGCCCCGCCCGTCGGACCGCTTCGTTTCAGAGCGCCCCAACCCACCGAGCCCTGGTCGGGTGTGCGCGACGCCACCGAGTGGGGCAATGCCTCCGTTCAGCACAAGCGCGGCACGATGCTCGCAGTGGGCAAGTACCAACCGTCGAGCGAGAACTGCCTGACGCTCAACGTGTTGGCCCCGAGCACACCCAGCGCGAGCCCGCGGCCGGTCATGGTGTTCATCCACGGTGGTGCCTACACGCTCGGCACATCGGCGACCCCGCTGTACGGCGGCGGCTCTCTGGTACGCCGCTCGCTGAAGGACGGCGACGGCATCATCTACGTGTCGGTCAACTACCGACTCGGCGCACTGGGGTACCTCGACATGTCCCAGTTCTCCACTCCCGAGCGGCCGTTCGACTCCAACCTGGGCTTGCGGGATCAGGTTGCGGCGCTGGAATGGGTGCAGCGCAACATCGCGAACTTCGGCGGCGATCCGAACAACGTCACCATCTTCGGCGAGTCCGCAGGCGGCAATGCCGTCACCACTCTCATGACCGTTCCCGCCGCGAAAGGCCTGTTCGCGCAAGCCATTTCCGAAAGCTCTGCCCCGGGAATGACGGCCACCAAGGAGCGCGCCGATCAGTGGGCGCGCGAGTACGTCGGCTACCTCGGCGGCACGGTCGAGACCGCCACCGAGACCCTCGACAACGCCGAGGTGCTCCGGCTCGGCCGGGCGGGCACCAAACTCGGCCTCACCACCCTGCACCGCACCCCGGGGCTGCTCCCGTTCGGCCCGGTGATCGACGGCGACTTCCTCCCGGTCAGCCCGGTCGAGGCATACGCGAACGGAACGGCGCACCGCGTCCCGCTGATCATCGGCACCAATGCCCGTGAGGGAACACTGTTTCCGAAGTTCCTCGACGCTTTGCCCACCAACCCCGAGCGCATCACCAAGCTGTTCTCGCTCACCGATCCCGACGCCGAGGCCGTGGTCACTTCAGGCTACCGGGGCTATCCCAACGAGCGGGCAGCCATCGACTTCGGCGGCGACTTCACCTTCTGGAAGCCCTCGCTCGAAGTGGCCGAGGGACATTCGCGTCATGCACCCACGTACTTCTACCGGTTCGACTTCGCCCCGCGGTCGATGAAGCTGCTCGGATTCGACGCCACCCACGGCTTCGAGTTGTTCGCCGTGTTCGGCATCAGCGAAACACTGTTCGGCAAGGCGCTGACGCTGGCAGGCGGGCGGAAGGCCTTCGCCGAAGTCACCGAGCAGGTCCAGTCGAACTGGATTGCGTTCGCCACCAACGGAAAACCCCTCGAATCGTGGCCGGAGTACAACGAGACCGACCGCAAGACGTTGATCTTCGACACCCGCACGCGGGTACAGAAGGACCCACGGAGCGACCGTCGCAAGGCGTGGGAAGGCTACCGGGGCTACGACAGCCAGAAGCTCGAGCCCGTCACTTGAGCAGTCGCGACATGCGACGGTCGGCAAGAATCTTGCCGGCCGTCTGACACGTCGCGCAATACTGAAAAGAGCGATCGACGTAGGCGACTTCGCGGACCGGGTCGCCGCACACCGGGCACGGAAGTCCGGTCCTGGCGTGCACGCGCATCCCCGATCTCTTCTCCCCCTTCAGACGCGCCGCATCCTGCCCGGCCGAGCGGGCCACCGCGTCGGACAGCACCGAGCGCATCGCCGCGTACAGCGCCCCGACGGCCTCGGAATCGAGCTTGCTCGAGGATGCGAAAGGCGAGAGCTTCGCCACGTGCAGTATCTCGTCCGAGTAGGCATTGCCGATGCCCGCCAACAGCGACTGATCCACCAACGAAGTCTTCAGTCGCGCGGTGGTGCTGCTGAGGATCTCGGCGAATTCGAGTTCGGTGACGGTCATCGCGTCGGGTCCGAGCCGGGCGACACCGGGGACCTGTTGCGGATCGCGTACCACCCACACCGCCAGCCGTTTCTTGGTCCCCGCTTCGGTGAGATCGATCGCGGGCGTCGCTCCCTCGGGGGTGAAGAAGTGGATCCGCAGCGCGAGGGGCCCTTTGCCCGGCTTCGGCGGCGCGGCGCTGGGGTTGTCCACCCACCGCAGCCATCCTCCACGCGAGAGATGGGTGATCAGCCAGAGGTCACCGGCTCGGAGCGCCAGGTGCTTTCCGAAGCGGGCGGCATCGGTGACGTCCTTGCCCTGCAGCTCGGTGATCGGCGGATCGAATGTCTTGAGAACGCTCAGCGCAGCGATGTCGATTCGGCCGATCACGGCTCCGACGGCATGCTCGCGCAGAAAGCCGGCAAGGGCTTCCACCTCGGGTAATTCCGGCATGCGTCCAGTATGCAGCTACGATGACCGTCGTGATGGTTCCGACTCCGTACGAAGATCTGCTGCGCCGCATCCTCGATACCGGGACGGCGAAATCCGACCGCACGGGAACCGGCACCACCAGCGTGTTCGGGCATCAGATGCGCTTCGATCTGGCAGCGGGCTTCCCGTTGATCACCACCAAGAAGGTCCACCTGAAGTCGATCGTCTACGAGCTGTTGTGGTTCCTGCGCGGAGACTCGAACGCCACGTGGCTCCAGGAGCGCGGCGTCAGCATCTGGGACGAGTGGGCAGCTCCGGACGGCGAGCTCGGCCCCGTCTACGGAGTGCAGTGGCGGTCGTGGCCCACCCCGTCGGGCGAGCACATCGACCAGATCAGCCAGGTCATCGAGACCCTGAAGACCGATCCGGATTCGCGGCGAATGATCGTCTCGGCGTGGAACGTCGGCGAGATCCCGCGGATGGCGCTCCCGCCGTGCCACGCGTTCTTCCAGTTCTACGTGGCCGACGGAAAACTCTCCTGCCAGCTCTACCAGCGCAGCGCAGACATGTTTCTCGGCGTGCCGTTCAACATCGCCAGCTACGCACTGCTCACGCACATGGTGGCGGCGCAGACCGGCCTCGAGGTCGGCGAGTTCGTCTGGACCGGCGGCGACTGCCACATCTACGACAACCACCGCGAGCAGGTCACCGAGCAGCTCTCACGCGAGGCGTATCCATACCCCACTCTGAAACTGGCGCAACGGGATTCGATCTTCGATTACACCTACGAGGACATCGAGATAGTGGACTACCAGCATCACCCGGCGATCAAGGCCCCGGTAGCGGTGTGAGTGCACCGCACTTCGTCGGCCTGATCTGGGCTCAGACCACCGCGGGCGTCATCGGAGACGCGGGATCGATCCCCTGGCACGTCCCCGAGGACATGGCGCACTTCAAATCGAAGACGGCCGAGCATCCGGTGATCATGGGCCGTAAGACCTGGGACTCACTTCCTGCGAAGTTCCGTCCGCTGCCGGGCCGTCGCAACATCGTGGTCACTCGCAACTCCTCGTGGACCGCCGACGGTGCCGAGAACGCACCGAGTGTCGCCGACGCCGTGGCCCTGGTGGGCGAGAGCCCGGTCTGGATCATGGGGGGCGGCGAAATCTATCGCAGTGCAATGGATATCGCGACCCACCTGGAAGTGACCGAGGTCGATCTCGACGTGGAGGGCGATACGAAGGCCCCCGAGATTCCCGACGGCTGGGTCGCGACGGCAGGTGAGTGGCAGAGCAGCCGGGTCGACGGAACCCGATTCCGCTGGGTCGAGTACGGAAAGCCTACCCAACCTTCTTGAGCGCGTTCAGGATTCCCCCGTCGCGACTGCGAGCGGTGCGTCATACTGACGATCATGGACAAGAAGTCACTCACCGCCCTTGCCCGCCAACAGCTCAAACTTGCAGTCGGCGCGTCGAGTGGCCGCAGTTCACAGACGGTGTACGGCGGCCACCGACGCCACCTGCGGCAGACCGTGGTGGCACTGGCCGCCGGCAACAAGCTGGCCGAGCACGACCTCTCGGGCGAGTCCACCGTCCTGGTGCTCAGCGGCAAGCTCGAACTGATCTCCGGTGAGCGCTCCTGGAAGGGCTCGACCGGCGACCTTCTCGTCATCCCCGACGCCCGCCACAGCGTCGAGGCCCTCGAAGACGTGAGCTTTTTGCTGACCGTCGCTATGTGAGTGCTTTCCGCACGACCAGTACCGGACAGTCCGCGGTGTTGACGAGCGCGAAACTGGTGGAGCCCAACAGCATTCCACCGAATCCGCCGCGCCCCCGGTTGCCCACCACGATCAACGCCGCGGTTTCGGACAGTCCGCTCAGAACCCGCACCGGACGGTCCTGAGCGACGACGCGCTGCACCTCGACGTCGGGGAACCTCTCCTGCCAGCCGGCGAGGCTCTCTGCCAGCAGAACCTCCTCGCCGTCGGCGATGGCCTGCCAGTCCTTGGGCGCACGGCCGAACGACTGGGTGAGATCGACGTCGGACCACACGTGAACCGCGATCAGCACGGCGTCGCGAGCGGATGCTTCGACGAAAGCCCACTCGACCGCAGCCTGGTTGACGTCCGAGCCGTCGATACCGACGATCACCGGCCCCTCGGCAACCGGGCGGCCATCGATGTCGCGGCCTCGCACCACCGCGACCGGGGACACGCTGTGCGCGGCCAACGAGAGTGTGACAGCGCCGGTTTCGCTGGCCCCGATCACCAGCATCTCGGCCTGCGCCGAGACGCCGATGAGAACATCCATCACGCCGCCCTCGACGGCACTGGAGGTCACCTCGAAGGCAGGATCGTCGACGACCAGTGCGGCCAGCGTTTCTGCCGCCACCAACCTCGACTTGGCCGTGGCAACGAATTCGGTTGCTTCTCCTGCGAATTCGCTCAGGTCGACCACCCCCGGCATGTCGACGGCAGTGACGATGTGCAATCGCCGATCGCGTCGGTGAGCGCAGAGAGCCGCCCAGATCACGGCCTTGTCCGCTGCGGCGGATCCGTCGATACCGACGATGATCGGTCGAGAGCCTGTCACGTTTCGGGCCTCCGGTCTTGCGCGAGAACCAATCCTCGCGCGTATGACGAATAGGCGTTCAGGCTAGTCGATGGGGTCCGCCCGAGCGCCTCTTCGATTCGAATCGAATCGAAGAGGCACCGGTCCCACGGACCCCCCGGGGTATGTGGTGTCAGCTGGCGCGCAATGCGTTCGAGTATTCCCGGACTCGTGTGCGGCCGAGCTGGGTTGCGGCGTCCTGGGCGTCGAGATGATCGAGATAGTCGGCCAGTTGGTCGCGACTGCGGGCTCCGGCACCGAGATCGGTGCGCTCGAAGATGCGCCACTGCGCCAACAGGGGTCGTAGGACATCGTCGAGATGGCGGCGCAGATCGTAGATTCCGTCCCGCGAGATGAGCATCGCGCTGCGCGCGAACCCCGGCAGGTTGGTGCCCGGCAGCTGAAAGTTCATGACGACCTCGGTGATCGCCGTGACGGTGAGCGACGGTGCCACCTCGAGCGCCGCAGAAACAAGGTCCGAAAAGAAGCGGACATGCAGGTCCTGATCGGCGACGATGCGTCCGAGCAGGCGATCGGCCACCGGATCGTGGCACTGAACGGCAGTGTTGCGATGGCAGACGCTCGACACCGACTCGTCGAGGGCGACCTGGGCCAGAGACCGGAGCAGATGCGCTCCGTTCATCGGGGCGTCGAAACCCACCGTCATGCACTGCGCTCGGGCTCGACCGAGGGCGACCGGGTCGACGCTGCGGGTGACGACCAGGTAATCGGTGACGGCCACTGCATGCCGGGTTCGTTCGTCGCTCCACTCGGTCAGCCACGACGGCCAGACCCCGTTCTCGGAGGCTGCAGTATCCCGCCGATACAGCGGAATGTTCTGTTCGACGAGCAGGGTGGTCACCAGTGCCGCTTTGGCAGCTTCGGTCAGTGTCGAGGGACGCGAACCCCAGTACATCTCGGCTCGGACGTAGTCGGCCGGTTCCCACAGAACGGCCTCGGCGCGATGCCGAGCCAGGTTGGCCTCGATGGTCGGCAACAGTTCTCGCAGTACCGCGAATTGCCCGATATCTCTGCGCATACCCGCCCCTTCGTCGCCCGCCTACCCACTCCGACGGAGACAAAGGTAGATCCGCCGAACTCGCACCGTGGAGCGCTTGCAGATTGTTTAGGGCAAGTCGCAAGCGCCTGGGGCGCGCGCTCGAGACAGGTCACAACGAGTTTTGCCGAAATGGTGGATCACGCGTTGATAACAACCTATGATCGACCCTGTTAGAGGCCAGGAAACAAACTTGAAGTACGAAAACGCCGCGGTTTCGTCGGGAATTGCATACATTGAGCCGCGGAAGCGCATCGATACGCGCAAGTAAGTTTGCTCTCCGATGACCTGAAGATCCCAACACGAAGGGTTGATCTGTGACCGTTCACAACTCGACTAGCCTCGGAATCATGGTCGCGGGTCAGCCTGCGTCGGCTCCTCTTCGCGACTTCCGTGCGGTGGCGCGGCTCCTCGTGGGGCACTTCGCCGCCAACACCCCCTGCGGGTCGTTGCCGGGCGAACAGCTCCACGGCGACGTCACCGAATTCACCGTCAAGTGCATCAGTATCGCCGTGCAGATGCTCGACGAACGGCGCGCTCCGGCCGAGTCCGACCTGGCCGAACTTCGCGTCAAAGCCAGCCAGTGGGCACGCGAGGGCGTGCCCCTCGAGTCCGTGCTCAGCGTCTACCACGAGGGCATCCAGATCGGCTGGAATCTGGTGTCCAAGAGGGCAGGTGAGGGCGACGCCGCTCAACTGATCGAGGCCGCGCGGATGTTCGTGCTGCTGTCGGAGAAGGTGTCCATCGCCGCCAGCAAGAGCTACGTCGAGGAGCTCCAAGCGGTGGCAAGTGAGCACCACACGGCAGCGCACACCCTGGTGACCTCGCTGCTCAGCGGCCACAACGCGGTCTCGATGGCCCGTCAGTCCGGCATCGAACTCGCCGACAGCTACCTCGTGCTCGCCATCTCTGTTCCGCCGCACCCCGACGAGAACGATCCCAACATTCAGAAGACCGTCGCCGCCCGTAGAAAGCTGCGCCGCGTCCAGGCCGAGCTGGCCACGATCTGCGGCCGCACTCCCCTGTCTCTGCTCAGCACCGAGGGTGGCACCGTGCTCATCCCCGGTACCCACGACGACGAGTGGGTCGAGGCCTTGGTGCATCGCATCGGTACCGCCGCCGAGGTTCCCGTCACAGTCACCGCCGAACAGGCCGCAACCGCCGACATCCCCACCGCAGCCGATCAGGTACACGAACTGCTGTCGTTGGCACACCAGCTGCACCGACCGTCCGGCCTGTACCGCATGGACGACCTGGTGCTGGAGTACCAGCTCACGCGGCCTGGCCCCGGCCGTCGCCACCTGACCCAGATCCTCGAGCCCCTCGATTCGTCCCCCGAGCTGCTCGAAACCCTCGAGATCCACATCTCCCACGATCTGAACCGTCAGCGGTCCGCTCGCCAGCTCCATCTGCACACCAACACCGTCGATTACCGCCTCAAGCGGATCGCCCAACTCACCGGGTTCGATCCCACCCGCCCCTCGGGAATTCGGCACCTGCAGGCCGCACTGGTGGCCCGGCGGCTCGAATCCTCGCGCGGCGCAGCGTGATCTGAGAACTCCGACCGGTTTCTCGACCCGACGGCAGGTAGCGTCGGAAGTATTCGAGGAGCAGGGGATCGTTGCATGACCAATTTGAAGCTCGAGCTGTCCGGTGTGGTCAAGGAGTACCCCACCGGCGAGCAACCGGTACGCGCGTTGGACGGTATCGATCTCACGATCGAGGGTGGCCAGTTCGTCTCGCTCGTCGCGCCGTCCGGTGCCGGAAAGTCGACGCTGCTGCACATGCTCGGCGCTCTCGACACGCCGACGTCGGGTTCCATCCGGTTCGACGACGTCGAGGTCACCACCCTCGACGACAACGCCCAATCCGATTTCCGACGCCACCAGGTGGGGTTCGTCTTCCAGTTCTTCAACCTGCTGCCGACGATGTCCGCGTGGGAGAACGTCGCCGTGCCCAAGCTGCTCGACGGCACACCCATCAAGAAGGCCAAGACCGACGCGATGCGTCTGCTCGAGATGGTCGGACTCTCGAACCGATCCGAGCACCGACCGGCACAGTTGTCCGGTGGTCAGATCCAGCGCATTGCGATCGCCCGGGCGTTGATGATGGATCCGGCGCTGCTGATCGCCGACGAACCGACCGGCAATCTCGATTCGAAGACCTCCCACAACGTCCTCGAGATCCTCGCCGACGTGGCGCACGCCAGCAACGGTCGTCGAGCAGTGGTGATGGCGACCCATGACCTCGAGGCGGCACGGTCCACCGATCGCATCGTCAGCATGATCGACGGTCGCGTCGACACCGACACTCTGACGGCCGGCCTCGATCGGTGATAGGCACCGCGCTCAGCAGATTCAGAGTCATCAGCCTTCGCGATCTCCGCATGCACTGGGTGCGTTCGCTGGTCTCGGCCGGTGTCGTCGCCGTCGCGGCCGGGCTGCTCATCGCCGTCCTCGGCACGTACGGCTCCTTGACCGGCTCCGTCGAGCGGCTCGCCGTGTCGATCGCCGGTAACGCGAACTACGAGATCGTCGGTGTCACCGACTCCGGTTTCGATCAGAGCGAACTCGACGCCGTACGTGCTGTTCCCGGCGTCGAGACAGCGGTTCCACTGTTGCGCAGCACCGTTCGGTCCGATGTCGGAGACCTGACGATTCTCGGTGTCGACTCATCCATCACGGCACTGCAATCCGATCTGGAAGGTGCCGTCGGAAACGCGTCAGGATTGCTCACCGATCCGGACGGGGTGTTGGTCGGAGCCGCAACGGGTCTGACGCAGGGCGACACCGTCACCATCGACGATGTTCCGACCGCGGTGGTCGGCGTGGTCGACGGCCCCGGGACGCAGCGCATCGGCGGGGGCATGTTCGCGGTCGCGCTCGTCCCGACGGCTCAGGCGCTCACCGACCGCACCGATCAGCTCGATTCGATCTTCGTCCTCGGCAGTGGCGACTCTCTGCGCACCGACCTCGATGCCGCATTGGCCGGCCGGGTGTCGGTGATGAATCCGGACTTCCGGGCCGACCGCGCGAACCAGGCGATGAGCCTGACTCGCAATGCGACACTGATGGTCTCGCTCATCGCGTTCGTCGTCGCGGCGTTCCTCGTCTTCAACGTCATGAACATGGCCATCGCGAAGCGTCGACCCACCATCTCTCTGCTCCGGGCAGTCGGTGGCCGCCGCGGCGATATCGTCCGCGACCTGTTGTTCGAGTCCGTTCTGGTCGGTCTCGTCGGCGGTGCCGTCGGAGTTCCGCTGGGAATCGTGATGGGCCGCATTGCAATCGAAAGTCTGCCGCCGTTCCTCTCCCAAGCCTTCGATGCGCGAATCGAATACGTGCTGCCCGGCTTCGCGATACCGGTGGCGATCGTCGCATGCGTGCTGGCCTGCCTCGGGGCCTCTGCCGTCGCCGCCGTGCAGGTGTATCGCATCTCGCCGATCGAAGCGCTCGCAGTCGGCGGCGGAGAGACCTCGGGTGGCCCCGGTCTGCGATTCACCCTGGCCGCGACCGTGTTCGGCGTGTTCGCCGTCGCCGGATCCTTCCTCTTCGCCGTCAACGTCGACGGGCAGTTGACCCTCGGAGCCGGTGCGTTGTTCATGTTCGGCGTCGTCGCGCTGTGCGTCGGCGCGACCGGTCCGATCGTGTCCGTCACCGCAGCGGTCCCCCGCCGCTGGGGTGGTGCCGGACGCCTCGCGACCGCCACCATCGAACGCGCCCCGCGGCGTATCTGGGCAACCGTGATGACGATCGTGATCGCCGTGGGAGTCAGTGTGGGAGTGTCGGGTTCGCTGACCAACATGACCGACTCGGCAGCCGAATCGTTGTCGTCCTTGGCGAACACCGACCTGTACGTGTCGATGACCTCACCCGACGCCATACCGTCGGGCCCGATCGTTCCCGCCGAGGTGGAAGACGCTGTCCGGGCGACGCCGGGGGTCTCTCGCATCGTCGAGGGACAGTGGGCATACGCGACCATCGACGGCGAGACGGTATCCATCCAGGGGGTCGCCGACGGTAGCAACGCAGTGACGCTCGCATCGCTCTCCGACGACGTCCGCGCGGCGGTGCTCGCCGGCAAGGGTGTGGTGCTCTCTCAGGGGTTCGGCAGGACACTCGGTGTCTCGGTGGGCGACTCCATCGATCTGCCGACGCCGACCGGGGTGCAGACCGTGCGGGTGCTCGACCTGGTCGAGTACATCAACGCCGCCGGCGGCACGATGGCGATCTCGCTGGATTCGATGCAGCGTTGGTACGACCGACCCGGGGCTACCTACCTCGAGATCAGCGTCGACGGAGACGTTGCGGCAGTCCAGGATTCGCTGCGCGCGGCGGTGCCACCCGAGGCTTTCGTCTACACCGGCGACGCCGCGCTCGAGGGAACAAGCGCCGCTATCCGACAGTCCGGTGCACTGGCCATCGCGTTGCAGTGGATCGTCGCGCTCGTCGCTGCGGTCGCGTTGCTCAACACGTTGACACTGTCGGTACTCGAGCGTCGCCGCGAACTGGGGGTGCTGCGCGCCATGGGCGGTGGCCGCGGAACCCTGGCGCGAATGGTGCTCGCCGAGGCGCTCTCGGTCGGCGTCGTCGGTGGTGTGCTCGGCCTGATCATCGGTGCGGGTCTGCAATACCTGAGCACCCTGATCCTCGGAGCCAGCATCGGAATTCCGGTTGCCTACACCGCGAGCTGGTCGGTGCTGCTGTACGGACTCGTTGCCCTCGGCCTGTCGCTGCTGGGTTCGGCTCCGCCTGCCGTGCATGCCTCTCGACTGAGCATCGTGGACGCTATCGCGGCGGATTAGATGGTGGGCGGGGCTACAGGCCGCTGGTCTCGGGATCCGCAAATGCGCTCCGGCCTCGGGATCCGCAAATGCGCTCGCGTTTGTCAGGTGCGAGCGGAATAGACAGCCAGTGGCCGGCGACTCTGCGCGCGTTTGGCGAATGCGCGCGCGTTTGTCCAAGGATGACCGATGCCTTCGCCCGCGACATTCGGTGCTTCGTCGGCATCGAATCGGCTGCCGATCACACCGCTGACCAGCACCGCACTGCCCTTAACCTGATCGCATCGCCGACCGGGACGGCGAGGAGCAGCGGCAACCTGCTTCACGATCGGCACGGTGGGCCGCTAGACTAGCGAGCGCGATGTGGGCCAGCTGTACACCGTGGCAGCGAACCCATCCGCAACCGATTGTTCGATGGATCGAAAGCCGTTGCTGGACAATGACTTCGGATCAGCAGAACGGTCACCAGCCTTCGTAGCTCAGGGGATAGAGCAACCCTCTCCTAAAGGGTAGGTCGCAGGTTCGAATCCTGCCGAGGGCACCACGAGTCGACTTCGCGCTCCACCCTCCCCAATTGCTGGCAACTATTGCGCAGCCACAAAACTCCCCGTACTATCGAACATGTATTCGAGTACTGGGGAGGAACTCGTGGTCACAGCTGTACAAGATTCACCACTCACGCCCGATGAAGTGCTGCGCTTCGTTGCGCGTCTTCAGGCGTCCGATCTCGATGTCGACGCAGCAGCCGGCATCGATTTGATCTCCGCTCTCGAGACTGTCAAGTGCGCCAGCGTGGCAACGCAAGCCGTGGTGACCGATGCCGTTGCGACAGCCATCAGCAACGAACGCAGAGAGCGCGGCAAGCCGAAAGCCCAGTGGCACAATGGTATTGCGTCACAGATCGGACTGGCTCGGCGCGAATCACCGAACCGTGGGGGCACTCACCTGGGACTCGCTCGCGCGCTGGTGCACGAAATGCCGCACACCCTCGCGCGGCTGAAAGCTGGGGAACTCAACGAGTGGCGCGCCATGATCCTCGCTCGCGAAACCGCATGCCTCACCGTCGACGATCGCCGCACCATCGACGCACGACTGTGCGCAGACCCCGCCACCCTGGCCGGTGCCGGCGACCGCACCATCGAAGGCCGCGCCCGCGCACTCGCCAACGAGCTCGACGCCGCCTCCCAGGTGAAACGACGCGCCAAGGCCTACGCCGCCCGCCGCACCAGCACCCGTCCAGCACCCGAATCGATGGGCTTCTTCACGGTCCTCACGTCGATGGAAAAGATGGTCTGCATGTGGGCGACGCTGAGACGAGACGCCGACACAATCATCAACTCCGGCGGTGACACACGCACCCGCGATCAGATCATGGCCGACCTCGTGTTCGAGCGCATCACCGGCGCATCTGCAGCTCAGGGCCCGCCGGTGACCGTCGACATCGTGATCTCGGATTCCACCCTCCTCGCCGGCGGTGACACGTCCGCATACATGCACGGCTACGGCGACATTCCGTCCGATGTCGCACGGCAACTGATCCGAGACACACTCGACAGTGAGACGCACGTCGCATTGCGCCGCCTCTACGCGCACCCGAAGTCCGGTGCGCTGACGGCAGTGGAGTCCACTTCGCGCGCATTTCCCACCGCGCTGGGACGCCTGATCGATCTCCGCGATCGCACCTGCCGAACCCCGTGGTGCGACGCACCGATCCGTCACCACGATCACATCAGACCGCACTCCGCGGGTGGCAGAACGAGTGCCGAGAACGGCGCAGGCCTTTGTGCCGCATGCAATTACGCGAAAGAAGGTGAGGGCTGGACAGCCGAAGCATGGCGAGACAAACGCAACGCGCGACACCGCTACCGGCTCATCTCACCCACCGGGCACAGCTATGACTCGAGTGCGCCGCCGATGCCGGTGGTCGAGCTGTACAGCTCGACGATCGAGAACGTGATGATCACCGGCCTCTTCGACGACGACGCCGCATGACGGGTTGCGGCGGGAAGATACCGAGCACCGACTCGGTTACACTCGTCAACGGCGCGCGTAGCTGCACGCCAGACGTCGTGGAATGCTCCCGAACCTCCATGTGCACCCTGCACAGGCTTCTCTTACGGCGATCGAAACTGCCCACCGGCAGTCTCGCCACCTTGCATCTCGGCCCGAAGGCCCGCAGGTGCAACACCCTGCCCGAAAGGCACTTTTCATCACTATGACGACCCCACAGACTTTTTCTGCACTCGGCGTACCCCAGGCCATCGCGGATGTACTCGCGAGCCAGGGCAAGACCGAGGCATTCCCCATCCAGGCCGACACACTCCCCGACACACTGCAGGGACGCGACGTGCTCGGACGCGGAAAGACCGGCAGCGGTAAGACACTCGCATTCGCCATCCCGATGGTCGCTCGCCTCGCAGGCCAGCTTCCCGGCAACCGCAAGCCCGGCCGCCCCCGTGGCCTGATCCTTGCGCCGACGCGTGAGCTCGCCACCCAGATCGCCGTCGCGATCGAACCCCTCGCGTCCGCGTACTCGCTGAAGGTCACCACGATCTTCGGTGGTGTCTCGCAGGTCCGCCAGGTCTCCGCACTCAAGGGTGGAGTAGACATCGTCGTCGCGTGCCCCGGTCGCCTCGAAGACCTGATGAAGCAGCGCCACCTCACCCTCGACGGCGTTCAGATCACCGTCCTGGACGAGGCGGACCACATGGCCGATCTCGGGTTCCTGCCCGTCGTCACCCGCGTCCTCGCCGCCACCCCGGACAAGGGCCAGCGCATGCTGTTCTCCGCGACCCTGGACAACGGCGTCGACAAGCTGGTCAAGCGATTCCTGCACAACCAGATCACGCACTCCGTCGACGAGGCCACCTCACACGTCGAGGCCATGACGCACAGCGTGTTCGAGGTCGACGGCGTCGAAGCCAAGAAGAAGCTGGTCCACCAGCTCGCCTCCGGAACCGGACGCCGCATCCTGTTCATGCGCACCAAGCACCAGGCCCGCAAGCTCGCCAAGCAGCTCACCGACGCCGGAATCCCGTCCGTCGACCTGCACGGCAACCTCTCGCAGGCCGCCCGTGACCGCAACCTTGCCGCGTTCTCCTCCGGCCAGGCCCGTGTTCTAGTCGCCACCGACGTCGCAGCCCGCGGCGTTCACGTCGACGACGTCCAGCTGGTCGTCCACGTCGATCCCCCGGCCGAGCACAAGGCGTACCTGCACCGTTCCGGCCGCACCGCTCGCGCGGGAAGCGCCGGAGACGTCGTGACCGTCGTCCTGCCCGAGCAGCGCAAGGACACCGCCGTTCTGCTGCGCAAGGCCGATATCAAGGTCACGCCCGTCCGCGTCACCGCCGACTCGCCCGCAGTGGCGAACCTCGTCGGTGAGCAGGCTCGCTACGTCCAGCCGATGCCGAAGGCCGAGCCGGAAGTTCGCGCCGCGAACCCTCGCAACAGCAACAACGCCCGACGCGGCGGCCCGGCCCGATCCGGTGGGCAGCCGCGCTCCGGTGGACAGCCCCGCAGCGGTGGTCAGCCGCGTAGCGGTGGCGGCGGCCACAGCCGTCGTGCAGCAGGCCCCGCCACGAGCCAGCGCAGCCGCTGATCTCAGGCTGGCACACTGGAGCGGTGACCGTCAGCTCTTCCCACACGCCGAAGTCAGGGCCCCTCGGTCCGCAGGAAATGGCGACCGCTGCCGTCATGAGCAGCTTCACCGTCGCGTTGACGGTGATCGGTGTGCTGGTACCGATGGCGGCGATCCTTCAGGTCGTCGCGGCGATTCCCATGTCGGTGGTCGCACTCCGGTATCGGACCCGCGCACTGGTCACCTCCGCAGTGGCCGGCACCCTCGTCGGTTTCGTTGCGGCCGGAACCCAGACGGCCATCACCGTCGCCAGCGCCGCCCTACTGGGCGGCCTGGTCGGGCGGGCGAAACGCAGGAAGCAAGGACTGTTCGGCGTTCTCGTCACCTCGATGGTCGTCGGGCCGGTGCTCGGGGCGTTGACCGTGCTGATGCTGCTCATCCTCGTTCCGTTGCGCGAGCTGTTCCTCGAAACGCTTCGCAACACGATGGAGGGCATTTCTCGGTTGCTCGAGCGAACGTCGGCGCTGCAGGGTGCCGCGGACGTGCTCCGCAGCAGCAGCACGGCCGTGCTCGACAACTGGTGGTGGTGGGTCGGCGGATCGATCGCCTTCGGCATCGTCACCGGAACGTTGTTCGCGTGGCTCATCCTCACCGCGATTCTGGACCGTCTCTCCACCATCCCCACCCCCGAGCCTCTGGCCTCGAGCACCGACGACGAGATCGGGCCGCTGCCGGTCACGCTCACCGCGGTCGGGTTCCGGTACCCGGGAAGCACGACGTCCGCGTTGACCGGCGTCGACCTCCGCATCGACACCGGCGAATTCGTGGCGATCGTCGGCCACAACGGTTCCGGCAAATCGACGCTGACGCGGATCCTCGCCGGCCTCGAACCGTCGGAGGGCACCGTGGACAGGCCCGGCTCGACCGGACTCGGACGTTACGGCGGCACCGCGGTGGTGCTGCAGCGCCCCGAAAGCCAGATCCTCGGCACCCGCGTCGCCGACGACGTGGTGTGGGGACTGCCGCCCGGCGATTCACGCCCCGACGTGGAGGCCTTGCTCGACGAGGTCGGGCTCGGCGGTATGGGAGCGCGCGACACGGCCTCCCTCTCCGGCGGCGAAATGCAGCGACTCGCTGTCGCCGCAGCACTTGCTCGCCGTCCCGCACTGCTCATCGCCGACGAGGCAACCGCCATGATCGACGCCTCCGGGCGCGAACATCTGGTCTCGCTCCTCGCCGAATTGCCCCGCAGGCACGCGATGTCGGTCGTGCTCGTCACCCACCATGTCTCGGAGACCGTCGCCGCGGATCGCGTCGTACATCTGCACGAGGGTTATCAGGTGCAGCACGACTCGACGTGGATGCACGCTCGGACGGAGAACCCCGCTGCGCTGCACGACAATTCGAGCGAACGTCTTCTGGAACTGAGCAGCGTGGCGCACACGTACAACCGGCGCACACCGTGGGCGCAGGTAGCACTGAACGGCATCGACATCACTGTCAAACGCGGTGAGGGTGTGCTCGTTCTCGGTGGGAACGGTTCGGGCAAGTCCACTCTCGCTTGGATCATGGCCGGCCTCACCGGCCCGACCAGAGGCACCGCCCAGCTCGGCGGCAAGGCGATGACCGCACGTGTTGGCGACGTCGGACTCGCATTTCAGCACTCTCGCCTGCAGCTGCAGCGGCGCACCGTCTCCGAGGACATCGCTGCCGCTGCCGGTCCCGAAACAGGTTCTGCCACAGTGTCGGCCGCGATGGATGCCGTCGGCCTGGACAGGTCGCTGGCCGCTCGCGACATCGATTCGCTCAGTGGTGGTCAGATGCGACGCGTGGTGCTGGCCGGGCTGATCGCGCGTCGGCCTCGACTGCTGGTTCTCGACGAACCGCTGGCCGGGCTCGACCCTCCCGGCCGCGACGACATCATCGGCGTTCTCGCCGGACTGCGCGATCGCGGCGTCGCCATCGTCGTCATCTCGCACGACGTGGACGGTATGGACACCGTCTGCAGCCGCACCATCACGATGGCCGACGGCCACATCGTCTCCGATTCGATCCTGGGGAGCGTGCACTCGTGACCACCGTCGTACTGCGTCAGGTCCCGCGATTCTCACCGATCCACCGCCTGTGGGCCGGCACCAAACTCGTCGCCGTGCTGCTGCTGAGCATCACTCTCGTGGTGGCACCGACGTGGCCTGCCCTCGGAATCGTGTTCGCGCTGTTGGTCATCGCCGCGATCATCGCGCATGTCCCGATCACCGCAATTCCGCGTCCACCGTGGTGGATCTGGGCACTGTTCGGCGTCGGAGCTCTCATCAATCTGCCGATCGGCGGCGCGGCAGTGCTGGTGTATCTGCGCGCGACGCTGTTCATCTTCGTCCTGCTCGGCGCATCGATGATGATCGGCTGGACCACGTCGATGAGCGACATCGCGCCTGCGGTCTCCAAACTGGGCGCACCGCTGAAGAAGCTGAAGTTGCCGGTCGACGAGTGGGCCATCGCCGTGGCCCTGAGCCTGCGGTCGCTTCCGCTGCTGATCGAAGAGATGCGCACCCTCAATGCTGCCCGACGCCTGCGCCCCAAGCCGGTCGTCAACAGCGCGTCGGACAATTCTCTGGTCGACATCGTCACGACGGTGATGTCGGTGGCGATCAGGCGGGCCGACGAAATGGGTGGGGCCATCACCGCTCGCGGAGGTACCGGAATGATCACCGCCACCGACGCGCGGTTCAAGGCCTCGGACGCGGTGACACTGATCGTGGTGACTCTGGCGTGCGCCGCGGCGATCGCGATCAGCTTCCTGTTGGGCTGACCTACTCCCCCGCGAGACGTTCGGTGCGCGAGTTCAAGGCCTTGACGAACACCTCCGGGATGTCGCGTGGATCCTCGGCGACATAGCTCGTTCCGCCGGTCGCAGCCGAGATCTGCTGCAGCGCAACCGGATCTGCGTCACTGGTGACGCCGACGGTGATGATCACGATGGGGCGCACCGGATCCTGTTCCTTCTGCAGCGACGCCAGCAGCTCGTCGAGGGAGATACTGCCCTCGTCTTCGTTGGCACCGTCGGTCAGGATGATGACGCTGTTGACGTAGTCGGGGTCGTATCCCTCCTTGACCCGCCGGAATGCAGCCAACGTGGTGTCGTAGAGCCCCGTTCCGCCGCCGACGAGAGCCGGAAGCCCCCGGATCGAATCGAGAATGGCGTCGCGCTGCGATTTTCCGTTGAACGTTCCGTCGGCCTTACCCATGGGCACCAGTTCACGGTGGTCCTGCTTGCCACCACCGAGACCGATCGAGAACGCCCACAACCCCATCTGCGTCTGATCGCTGAAGAGCGAGTTGGCACCTACCGACGCGTCCACGGTCAGCGCGATGCGGGTGGAGTCGCCCGATTTCGCGGCCATCGAACCCGACACGTCCTCGACGACAAGGGTGCGCAACGGCAGTGCCAGCACGGCCCAGTCCCGCAGCGTCGTCTCGATGGACAGCGGGTTCTTGATCTCGAGCGACGCGACGGACCCGACGCCTCGACCGTCGGGAAGCGGTGTGCCACTCGATGTTCGGAAGCCGGCTGCGACCAGGGTCTCAGCGGCAGACGCGGTGGCGAGAACCGAGCCCAGAGCGGCTCCGGCCTGCTTGACGCGGTCGTATTCGGGGCCGGCAGGCGCGGTCACGGCCAGCGGGTAGTTGAGGAAATAGCTGCCGGTCGGCGGAACCGACTCGGTCAGTCCCGATCCCGGATTGTCGGCCTCGTACGCAAGCAGTGCCTGCTCGGTCGCCACGCTGGTGCCACCCTCGGCGGCCACCTGGGCCACCAGATCCGGGGTGTCGTGTGGAGTGTCCGCGATTCGTCCGAAGTCCTGAGCCATCGGGACCAGTGCCGCCGACACGGCCTTGGCGTCGGAGATCGCCACCTCGGATTCGGCCAGCGCACCGAGGATCGCGGCATTCGAGGCGCTGCTGGTCAGGGGATCACCGATGCGTTGCCCGGGAAGCTGGAGCACGCTGAGCCAGGTATCGGTCACCGGCGCGGCATCGGACTTCGAGACCAGGACCGGCAGCGTGTTCGCGACGGAGGCCTTGGCCAGCTCGGGAAGCGCACCGGTCGAGCGAAGAGTCTTGAGCAGCCACAGTGTCGAATCCGGTATCCACAGGTCCGGGCGATTTTCGGTTCCGGCGATCTCGGTGGCGGTGTCGGCGGGTCGTTCGGGGCGAACCTCGAAGTTCACGCAACCACGATCGAACTCGGTGGCCTGCGCGAGAATCTGCTCGACGGGCTCGGCGATGGAGGTGTCCACGGCGAGCGAGACGGTGTCGACGGAATCGCAGGAATCGGCACCGGACGCGCGGACGGCCTGAACGCCGAACCAGCCACCGACCACGACGACGACTGCCACCAGCGCAAGCACCGACCAGATCGCGGCCGAACCGAACCGCCGAGCACTACCGCTGTGACGTCCCGACATCGATGCAACCCCCTGCTCGGCCCCCCGCTGCACTCACAGGACGAGTGCAAGCGCACGCGCCCTCAGAAGTGACGCGACGCACAGCATAGTAGCCCTCTCAGCGACCGGAGCGACTTCTCAGCGCATTGACGAAAACGTTCGGGATCTCCGCGGGATTTCGTGCAACGAAGCTCGTACCGCCCGTTGCCGCCGAGATCTGTTGCAGCACACCGGCATCGGCGTCATCGGTGATGCCGATCGTGACGATGACGACCGGCCTGGACGGGTCCTGCTCCGCACGCAGAGTGGACAGCAGCTCGTCGAGCGCGATGCTGTCGGGGTCCTCGTTGGTGCCGTCGGTGAGGATGATGACGCTGTTGACCGCGTCGGGATCGTAGCCCTGCTGCACCGTGCGGAACGCTGCCAACGTGGTGTCGTAGAGACCAGTACCACCTCCGACCAGGGCCGGAAGCGTTCGAGTCTGCTGCAGCAGCACCTCACGCTGCGTGGTGTTGCCGACTTTTTCGTCCATTCGCCGGATCGGTGCGAGCTCACGGTAGTCCTGCGATTCGCCGCCGAGTCCGATCGAGAATGCCCACAACCCCATCGACGCGTTGTCGGGGAACAGTCGATTTCCGGTTTCGCTGGCCTGCACCGTCAGTGCGATACGTGAATCGGCCCCGGCGCTGTAGTTCATCGATCCGGAGACGTCCTCCATCACCAGCGTCCGCGACGGCAGCGCCAACACCTGGTACTGACGCAACGTCGACTCGGCGGCCTGCTGGTCGGCGATCGTCAGAAGCGTCACGTCACCGATCCCGCGATCGGAATCGAGGGGTGCGTTGTCCGCGGAGCGGAACCCGGCTTCGGACAGAGCCCGCTGCCCCTGTTCGGATTCGATGGCCGTGGCCAGTGCCGTCCCGACGGATTTCGCGGTCTCGTGTCGATCCCCTGTGGGCTCGGTCACGGCCAGCGGAAAGTTGAGGAAGATGCTGCCCGTCGGTGGCACCGTCGCGCCCAGTTCGACGCTGTTGTCCTGCTGGTAGGCCAGGAAGGCCTGCTCGGAGACCACTGCGACACCGCCATCGGCAACCAGATCGTCCAGCCGTACCGTCGGATCGGCCTCACCGCGAGTGGCGGCCTGGGCCTGAGCGATGGGGACGAGCGCCGCTCCGACCGAGTCCAGGGCGCTCTCGTCCGATCCGGCCTCGGCCACCGCCCCCAGGATGGCCGCATCGGACGTGGTGTTGGTCAGCGGGTTACCGATGCGCAGACCTTCGAGCTTCAACGCGGTGAGCCAGGTGTCGAAGAACGGCACCTCGTCCTTGCGGGCCGCGAGCACAGCCGGGGTGCCGGCCACCGACTGACTCGCCAGGTCGATCAGCGACGCGGTGGACCGCACGGTCTTGCCGATCCAGAGCGAGGAATCCGGAATCCAGAGAGAGGGAACATCGTCGCCCTTGGCGACCGCAGCCGAAACCTGACCGGATTCGGTTGCGGTGACCTCGATCCGAGCGCAACCGAGACTTTCCGTGGACGTCTCGTCGACGATCTTCTGCAGCACCGGCGCGATGGCAGGGTCCGCGGCCAGAGAGTAGGACGCGGGATCGCCGCACTCGGAACCGAAAGCCTTCTGCGCGACGACCACGCCGCCGCCCACCACGAGAAACAGGGCCACGGCCACGACGCCGTACTTGGCGAACCCTCTGTTGCTCGTCGCGGACGACGGGGCACTGTGTCTACCGGGCATCGCGGGCTCCTACTTCACTGGTCGTTCCACAGGCTCCACCCCTGCCGCGTCAGGCGTAGATCTTGACGAACGTCTTCAGCGAGTTCTCGATGTCGCCCTTGAGAGCGCGTGCGACGCCGGACCCGATCGGACCGAACAGCGGCGCGCCGCCGAGGTTGACGTCGATGGTGATCTCGGAGCCGTCACCCTTGGATTTCACGGACAGGTTCAGGCCGATCTTGACCCCGCCCTTACCTTTGCCCTCGAGCTCGAGCTTCTTCGGCGGGTCGTAGGACTCGATCTTCCAGGACACCCGGTTGCGCATGCCCTTCACGCTGGCGACGGAGTCCAAGGTGGTGCCCACGGCCAGCTGCTCGGGCAGCTCACCGCGCCACGCTTCGTGGATGGAGAGCCACTGCTCGTATCCGGACAGATCGGACGCGTGCGCCCACGTCTGCTCGGGGGTGAGTGGGACGTCGAGGGAAACCTTCAGCTTGGCCACAGCAGGGATGGTAACCGCTACACGAAAAATGTCCGTGTGAGGCCTTGCTCACACGGACATTTTCGGTGGAACCTGCTATCGACTAGTGAGCGCTGGCCTTCTCCGCACCGATACCGGTGAGGGAGCGAACCTCCATCTCGGCCTGCTTGTCGGTGTTCTCGGTGTCCTTCGAGATCAGTGTTCCGACGATGCCGAGGATGAATGCCAACGGGATCGAGACGATGCCGGGGTTGGAGAGCGGGAACCAGGCGAAGTCCGAGCCGGGGACCATCGACGTCGGCGATCCGGAGACGGCCGGGGAGAAGATGATCAGCACGATCGTCGAGATCAGGCCGCCGTACATGCTGAACAGTGCGCCGGTGGTGGTGAAGCGACGCCAGAACAGCGAGTACAGGATGGTCGGCAGGTTCGCGGCCGCAGCAACGGCGAACGCGAGTGCCACCAGGAAGGCGATGTTCTGCCCGTTGGCGAGGATGCCGAGGCCGATGGCCAGGACGCCGATGACGACGGCGGTGATCCGCGAGACCTTGACCTGCTTCTTGTCGTCGACCTTGCCCTTCTTGATGACGCTCGCATAGATGTCGTGAGCGAACGACGCCGAGGCGGTGATCGTCAAGCCGGCGACCACGGCGAGGATGGTCGCGAAGGCAACCGCCGAGATGACGCCGAGCAGGATCACGCCGCCGAGCTCGAAGGCCAACAGCGGAGCCGCGGAGTTCTGACCGCCGGCCGAGGCCAGGATGCGGTCGGGTCCGACGATCGCTGCGGCACCGTAGCCGAGCACCAGGGTGAACAGGTAGAACGCACCGATGAGCGCGATGGCCCACACGACGCTGCGACGAGCTTCCTTGGCGGTGGGCACCGTGTAGAAGCGCATCAGCACGTGCGGCAGACCCGCGGTGCCGAGCACGAGTGCGATACCGAGCGAGAGGAAGTTGATCTTCGAGGTGGCACTGCCGCCGTACTGGGCACCTGGCTCGATGACGTCACGGGCTGCGACAGCCTCGTTGGCCGATCCGGCCACCATGGTCTGGGCGCTGCCGAGCAGTTCGGAGAAGTTAAGGCCGAACTTGGCGAGAACGAGCACCGTCATGAACGCCGCACCCGCGATGAGCAGAACGGCCTTGATGATCTGGACCCAGGTGGTGCCCTTCATGCCGCCGATGAGCACGTAGGCGATCATCAGCACACCGACGATCGCGATGACGATGGACTGTCCGGTGCGGTCGGAGATGTCGAGCAGCAGTGCGACGAGTCCGCCGGCACCGGCCATCTGAGCGAGCAGGTAGAACAGCGAGACGGTCAGGGTCGACAGCGCGGCCGCGGTGCGAACCGGGCCCTGCTTGAGCCGGAAGCTCAGTACGTCCGCCATCGTGAATTTGCCGGTGTTCCTGAGCAATTCGGCGACGAGGAGCAGCGCGACGAGCCAGGCGACGAGGAAGCCGATGGAGTACAGAAAGCCGTCGTAGCCGTAGACGGCGATGGCACCGGCGATACCGAGAAAGCTTGCTGCCGAGAGGTAGTCACCGGCGATCGCGACGCCGTTCTGCGGTCCGGAGAATCCGCCGCCTGCGGTGAAGAACTCCGCGGAGGTCGCGTTCTTCTTCGATGCTCGAATGACGACGGCCATCGTGATGATGACGAACGCACCGAAGATCGCGATGTTGACGAGCGGTTCACCGACTGTTGTATCGGCGGCCTGGGCTAGTAGATGAGTGGAGCCTGCGGAATGAATCAGCGATGTGGTCACGACTTGGCTCCCTGGGAGGCTTCCATCTCGGCGCGCAGGGCTGCGGCGCGAGGATCGAGTTCACGGTTGGCGAACTTCACGTAGATGCCCGTGATGGCGAACGTCGTGACGAACTGGCCGAGGCCGAGCAGCAGCCCGACGTTGATGTTGCCCCACACCTTGGTCGACATGAAGTCGACCGCGTAGGTGCTCAGCAGCACGTAGATGACGTACCAGACCAGGAAGAACCCGGCCATCGGGAACACGAAGCTACGCAGACGACGCCGAAGTTCCTGGAACTCTGGACTGGCCTGCATGTCGACGAACGCTTGCGCGTCCGGTGGCGAATTGGTTTCCGGTGCGGTCACCTTGGACTCCTGAAGTAGATGTGAGCTGTAGCTGAATCGGAACAGTAATGAGAGTCAGGTCACAAAATCAGGAGGTGGTGTCGATCACACGATGGGAAGCGGGAGTGTGCGACGAGCGGTCGAGAATGGCAGTTGAGCGGCGGCGGGAGTGGAGCCTGCGGAATGACCCAGTGAGGGAGTGGAGCCTGCGGAATGACCCAGTGAGGGAGTGGAGCCTGCGGAATGACCCAGCGGTCTCAGAGTTCGCGCTCGCGATCTTTGCCCATGTCGAGGCCTTCGGGCAGGTGCAGTCGCGCGAAGATGCGGGAGATGTCGGACGGTACGGTTTTTCGGGTGGCGAGGCTGACGGCGATCATCGCGGCGAAGGCGACGGGCACGCTGACGGCGGCGGGGTAGCCGAGAATCGCTGCCGCCCAGCCGCCGAGGACGCCGTCGGAGATGGGGGTGACGACGGAGATCGACGCGGCGACGAGGGAAATGCCGCCGCCGAGGAACAGTCCGGCTGCCGCTCCAGCCGCGGTGAGTCCGCGCCACCAGATGCCCAGTACCAGCAGGGGGCACAGGGTGGACGCGGCGACGGCGAAGACGAGCCCGACGGTGCGCGAGAGGTCCAGGGAGACAACGCCGATCGACAGCGCCAACGGCACGGCACCGGCGAGAATCGCGGCGACGCGGAAGTCTCGGACCTTGCCCGAGAGAACGTCGGTACTGAGCACCCCGGCGATGCTGACCAGCAGACCGGATGAGGTCGACAGGAAGGCCGCGATGGCACCGGCGGCCACGAGCGCGGCCAGCAGTTGGCCCGGTATTCCGGACAGCACCGAGCCGGGCAGCAGCAGCACTGCGGCGTCGGATGCTCCGGTGATCAGCAATTGCGGCACGTACAGCCGGGCGAAGACGCCGAGCACCGTCGGGAACAGGTAGAACATGCCGAGCAACGCCAGGACGGTGAGCGAGGTCAACCGCGCCGCTCGGCCGTCCGGGTTGGTGTAGAACCGCACCAGCACGTGCGGCAGGCCGAGGGTTCCGAGGAACGTGGCCAGAATCAGCGAGTAAACCTGATAGAGCGGATGCGCTCCGCCCAGTCCCCCGCCGGGCATCGCCCACGCTCGGTCGGTGGTCGGCGCGCCTGCGACGACGGGAACGGGCGATCCGGCGTCGAGCGTCAGCAACGTGCCCGAGCCCAACCGATGTTCGCCTGCGTCCAGTAGGACTCGCCCGTCGACGCTCTCGTCGTCGAGGGTTCCCGCCACCGACACGACGATCGGCGAATCGACCTGCACGAGAACGTCGGTGGTGATGTCGACGACGGTCTGCTCGGACACGGTCGGTGGGGCGGGGCTGCCGACGCTACGGTCGTCGGCGAAGAAGTGCACGGCCAGCACCAGTGCCGGGATGGCGATCGCGGTCAGTTTGAGCCAGTACTGGAAGGCCTGGACGAAGGTGATCGAGCGCATGCCACCGCCGACGACGTTCGCGATGACGATGAGCCCCACCGCCAGGGCCCCGACCCACCCCGGCACCCCCAACAGAATGTTCAGCGTCAGGCCTGCGCCTTGGAACTGCGGCACCAGGTACAGCGCGCAGATGACCACGACCACCAGCATCGCCACGGTGCGCAACCATGGTGCGCCGAGCCGGAATTCGACGAAATCGGGCACCGTGTACGCGCCGCTTCGACGCAGCGGAGCCGCAACGAACAGCAGCAGACCCAGGTAGCCGGCGGTGAACCCTACCGGGTACCACAGCGCATCGGCTCCGTATTTCGCGATGAGCCCGGCAACCCCGAGGAACGATGCAGCGGAAAGGTATTCACCACTGATGGCGGCGGCGTTCCAGCGTGGACCGACGCTTCGCGAGGCCACCAGGAAGTCGGAGGTGGTGCGTGCCAACCGAACTCCGTAGATACCGATGCCCACGGTGGCCAGCGCGGCCGCGAGCAATGCGATCACCGTCGCGATCGGAATGGACCCGTTCACCGAATCCGCCCCTGCTCGCCATGCCCTGCACGGGAACGGCGCACTTCGCGGACGGTAGCGAAATCGACGACATCTCGGGTGGTGCAGTGGGACGATCTACCGATGCAGTGGACGAGCGCCACCTGATGTCCGTGACGGCAGCCGTCTCTGCGTGTCTTCCGTTGGCGGCCGGGGCGCTGATCGCACACCTGCCCACCACGGCAATGGCTGCCGCCCTGGCCACACTCAACACCGGTTCCGTGCTCGCTCGGTTCACCGCCGGATGGCTGGTCGGCGTCACGGTCGTCGCGACGGCGGGCTTGGTGGTCGTGGACACCGCGGTGGTGGCCTCGGACTCGTCCGCCTGGGTGCGGTGGTTGAGAATCGCGCTCGGCGTCGCTCTGCTGATCCTGGGTGCCCGCAAGCTGATCGAGCGCGTACGACACGGCCCGGCCCGCGAGGAACCGGGATGGGTGGACAGAGCACGTCGCCTCGACGGTGGCAGGGCATTCGCGACCGCGTTCCTCCTCGGATCGGTCAATCCGAAGAGTGTGGTCATCGCACTGTCGGCCGTGGCGGTGATCGTGGACGCATCCTCGGCCGTGGCCGTCCAAGCGGCGGCTCTCGTGGTGTTCGTGGTGGTGTCCAGCGTCGGTGTCGCGGCACCCGCACTCGCGTTGCTCGTCTTCCGCGACCGTGCCCGCCGGCCACTGAACGCGATCGTCGACGGATTCATTGCGCACAGTGGCCTCGTTCTGGCCGTGATCCTGTTGGGCCTCGGCACGTACATGACACTGAACGCCCTCTGATCCCTCGGCGACGTCAATCATCGGTCAAGGCGGTGAAGTCCTGCTCGTTGCGTTCGGCTCGACGCGTGTACACCCAGCCGACACCGAACAGCAATGGATAGATCGCCACCCCCAGCACCAACCACGGCAGACCGATACCGAACGGCGCGACGTCGGTGAAGCGGGCGAGGAGCATGCCCAGCAACGGAATTGCGAACAGAATCGACAGCGTCATCACCGCCAGGCGCACCGACAGCAACAGCTGCGCGCGAACCAGGCTGCGAACCAGGGCGTCGCCGACCTCGGTCTGCTCCTGCACTTCGACGCGGGTGCGCACCATCCGTGCGCCGCGACGTTGCGAGAGCACCACCCGTTGTCGGTGCGGCTGGCTCACTGCCGATCCCTCGTCACCGAGACGACCACGATTGCAACGGACCGCGGACCAGTCTGTCCTTGAGTTCTCTGGCGTGCCGTCGGCTCACCGGCAGTTCGCAGGCAGCAAGGTTCCCGCTGGCCCGCAGGCACACCACCAGACCAGAACCGACGCTGCGGATCCCCGTGACCAACCGCAGCGAGACCAGGTAGGAGCGGTGCACACGCAGGAATCCGGCATCGGCCCAACGACTTTCGAGAGCCGAGATGGGTATGCGCACCAGGTGTGAGCCGTTGGAGGTGTGCAGTCTCGCGTAGTCGCCGTCGGCTTCGACCCACGCGACCGACGACCGGTGCACCAGGGTGGTGGTTCCGCCGAGTTCGACGGGAATGACCTCGTCGGCCGAGGTGTCCGCGGACTCAGCGGGTCGACGCCGCGCGAGCAGCACCCGGCGCAGCGCCTCGGTGAGCCGATCCTCCCGCAACGGCTTGAGCAGATAGTCGACGGCACCGAGGTCGAAGGCAGCCAGTGCTCGGTCGTCGTGGGCGGTGACGAACACGACCGCGGGGGGCCGCGCGAATGCCGACAGGATGCCGGCCAGTTCGAGACCGTCGAGCCCGGGCATGTTGATGTCGAGGAAGACCGCGTCCACCACTGGTTGCCCCGGGGCGGCGGTGTTCTGGATCTGCCGTAGGGCAGTGGTGGCGTCCTGCGCTGTGAATACCTCGGCGACGGTCTCCTGCTGGCGCAGCAGAAACGCGAGTTCGTCCAGCGCCGGGCGCTCGTCGTCGACGGCGAGGACGACCAATCCGCGGCCGGGGTTGTCTTTGGCAGCCTGAGTCATGCCCGCACTCCCGGCCTGAATTTGGGCACCCGCATGCTCACTTTGGTGCCTGCGCCCGGTGCGGTGTCCACTACGAGACCGTAGTCGTTTCCGAAGGCTGCCCGCAGCCGATCGTCCACGTTGGCCAATCCGACATGGGCCGCGTCCTCGGTGTGCAGGCTTCCCGAGCGCAACACCTCGGGGTCCATCCCCACACCGTCGTCCTCGATACTGATCACCGCGTCGGTGCCCTCGTCGGCGGCGATGATCGTCACGCGGCCGCCGTCGGCCTTACCGGACAGGCCGTGCCGGACGGCGTTCTCGACGAGCGGCTGCAGCGCGAGAAACGGCAGGGCGACGCCCAACACCTCGGGCGCGACCTGCAACGTGACCTGCAGGGAGTCGCCGAAGCGGGCACGTTCGAGCGTCAGGTACCGATCGATGTTGCGCAGCTCGTCCGCGAGCACTGTGAACTCTCCTGCGTTGCGGAACGAGTATCGGGTGAAGTCGGCGAACTCGAGCACCAGCTCCCGCGCCCGATCCGGGTCGGTCCGCACGAACGACGCGATCGTGCCCAATGCGTTGTAGATGAAGTGCGGACTGATTTGTGCGCGCAGGGCCCGCACCTCGGCTCGGTCCAACCGCGCCCTCGACGCATCGAGTTCGGCGAGCTCGATCTGCCCGCACGCATAGCGCGCGACCTCGGCGATGGCACCGAGCATGCCGGGCCCGGGCTCGGCCACGACAGCGGCCCCCAACACCCCGACCACCGGAGACTCGTCGACGACCAACGGCTGCACCACCAGCGCTCTGACCTCGTGGATCGACCCGAGCGGCAGACGTACCAGGACGCGCCGCTGCCCGTCCACCGCCCGCTTCGCCGCCTCGACGAATGCCGGTGTCAGCTCGTCCCACGGCCCGTCCCAGGCCAGCAGCGAACCGTCGGGATCGCAGATGCCCAGTGCGTCCGCACCCGTCAGCACCCGCAGATGCGGCGCGGCGGCGGCGGCCGAACGAGCGTCGAGACCGTCGCGCAACGGCTTGGCCGCCAGCGAGGCGGTGTGCAGGGTGGCGTGGACGGCCCGCTCGGCAGGTGTGGTGAGGTCACGTCGACCGCGCAGGCTGATCACGGCGATCACCGAGACGATCACGGCCACGATCACCGCCAGTGCCGCCAGTGCCGCGGTCATCGCGCGCACGTGGTCGAGGTGGGCACGTTCAGGAAGCGTTCGACGAGCCAGTCGACTCCGATGCCGTTGGCGGCCAGTTCGGCATGGCCCTGCTCCGGTTCGGAGCGAAGCTCGACATCGTCGCCGAGTGCGCAGGCCCGCGCTACCGCGTCGCGGGTCCACCGGGGATCGATGAGGTCGTCGCGTTCGCCGACCAGGACCATCAGCGGTACCCCGGTGCGAGTGGTCGGTAGCGCCACCGATTCGAGCCACCGCGTCATCCGATCCGACGCCTCCTCGGAGTCCGGGAGAGCATCGGCCGGATCGAGGACGGCTCCGGCGTCGGCCTTGGAGAAGCCGAGCAGGTCACTGCAGGCGGTCAGTGCGGTCACGTTGTCGGCGAACGTGCCGCGGATGTAGTCGGAGCGTTCGGCACTCGGATCCGCGGTGCGCAGACCCTCGTAGAGATACGGCACCAGCAGCTGACGCGGCACGCTCTGCTCGGTCTCGGGCGCGAAGAATCGCGTCAGATCAGCCGTGGGCGAGAGCGCCGCGGCTCCGACCAGTTGCAGACCGCCGCCGTAGTTCTCGTTGCGCTCGGCTGCCGCCCAGACTGCTTGTCCGCCTTGGGAGGTGCCCACTGCACCCCACCTGGTGCCGACGTCGGGGACCACGTTGCGGGCCGCGCGGACCGCGTCGATGACGTCGTACGCTGCGGCGTCCCGGTCGAGGTAGGCGGGATCACCCGCCGTTCCGAGGCCCTGGTAGTCCGTCACCACCACCACTGTGCCGCGTTCGAGGAACGGCGTCACCAGGCCGATGGTGCCCAACAGATTCGGGTACAGCGAGGGCGCACACTCGTCGGTGACGCCGGTGGTTCCGTGCCCGACGGAGACGATCGGCCAGCCTCCAGGCGGCGCAGACCCTTTGGGCACGAACACCGTTCCCGAGGTTTCCGTTCCGCCTCCGGTGACCCCGTCGGTGGTGCGGTAGACGATTTTCGTGGCGGTCGCGCCGAGGTAGGCGACCCCGATGTCGACCTGACCGAGCAGCATCGACGACACGATCTCACCGCGTTCCGAGCCCTCGGGTGCCGGAGCGGAGCCCGCGGACTGCACGGGGGCCGGGTCGACCGATTCGGCGGCGGGAGTGCTGCACGCGGCAAGGGCGAACACCAGTGCCGCGGCGACCACCGGTCCGGTCGACCTCACTGTCTCTGCGCTCCTACATTGCGTTCGTCTACGTCGTGCGTCGTGCGATGCGGGCTTCCGCCGCAATTTCTTCCACGTCCAAGCCATTCAACACTGCCCGCAGAGCTTCGTCCTCCAACTCCCCCGAGTCGCGGGCCGCGATGAGCGCCGCCCGCTGCGCGACCAGGACGTTGTGCCGCAGCGAATCGAACAACGCCCCTGCCGCCGCGATCCGCTTCTCGCGATCCTCGGTCTCGTCTGCATCCAATCGAGCGCGCACCGAGCGTCGGACGCGCTCGATCACCTCCGCGACACGTTCGCTGTCCACTCCTGGAATTCCGTCCTTCGCCGCGCGCTGGAGATAGTCCTCCGCCGCGGTACGGGCGATGGCCTGCGAAAGCAGCCGCTGATTGTCGTTGCGCTGTTGCTCGAGTGGATCTGCGACGTCGAGTCGACGGATCAGCAGCGGAAGCGTCAGCCCCTGCAGCAGCAACGTCCCGACCGCGACGACGAAGGCCACGGCCTGAATCACTGCGCGACCGGGGAATTCGTCGCCTAGCACGGTGGTCAGCGGCACACCGGCCGCCGCAGCGAGCGTGACCACCCCACGCATGCCCGCCCACGAGAGCACGAGGTTCTGCTGCCACGTCAATCCGGCTTCACCGGTCGCAGATCGTCGAAACAGCTTACGAAGCAATATGTCTCGACCGGAGTTTGCGAAGATCCACGCTGGACGCACCGCTATGACCGCGACGAGCACCAGCACCGCAAAGGCGAACACGTGGTGGACCGGCAACCCCTCACGCTGAACCTCTTCGATGACGAACTTCAGCTGTAAACCCATGTAGGCGAACACGAATGCTTCGAGCAGAAGATCCAGAGTTGGCCACACCTGCCGTTCCTGAACCCTCGTGGACACCGAGACGTCGGCAGTGACGCGGCCCAGAACGAAGCCTGCCGTGACGACGGCGAGCACACCGGAGGCATGAATTTCCTCGGCCGCCAGATAGGCCGCGAACGGTAGGACGAGTCCGAGCACAGTCTCGAGCGCCGAGTCCGCGATGCGATTGCGGACGAAACGAACGAGGCGCGAGAGGACGAATCCGACCAGCACACCGCCGACGATCTCGTACAGGAAGAACAGCACCGGTGAGCCCAGTTCGATTCGACTGCCCGTCACCGACGCGACGGCCAGGGTGAACAGAGTCAACGCGGCCGCGTCGTTCACCAGGGACTCGCCGGTGAGGATCGCCATCATCCGCGCGGGCAGACCGAGCTTGCGGCCGACGGCGACAGCGGACACTGCGTCGGGCGGGGCGACGACGGCACCGAGGACCAGAGCCGCACCCAAGGTCAGCTCCGGGATCAGCAGATTGGCGAACCAGCCGACGGCCACCGTCGTCACGATCACCATGACCAGTCCGAGCCGAAGGATCTGACCGAGGTTTCGCCTGAACGTGACGAACGAGAAATCCAGCGCGGCGGAGTACAGCAGCGGCGGAAGCACCACGCCGAGGATCAGCTGAGGCGACAGGCTGACGTGCGGCACCCCGGGAACGAACGAGGCGATGGAGCCGACGGTGACCAGGACGAGCGGGACCTGCAGATCGATGCGCCTGGCGAAACCGGCGACTGCGATCGCGAAGATGACTACGAGAAGAAGAATCGGTCCGTCCACCCCGACGATTGTGCCGTCAGCCGCACCCCGGGGTACGACCGACGGCCACGATCACCGATGCGGGAGACCGAAAGGTCCTACTTGTCCGGAATCGCCTTCTTGACTGCGTCCTGAACCTTGTCGACCTTGTCGGAGTACTTGCCGCCGGTCTTGTTGTCGATGAAGTCCCCCGCCTTCTCCACGACGTCGTCGATCTTGTCCGAGTTCTCGGCCGCAAGGTCCTTGCCCTTGTCGACCATGCCCTTCAAATTGTCTGCGAAGCCCATGAAACTCTCCTGCCGGTCGGGTGCAACGGAACACCCGGAAGCCTACGTTTCGTTCTGCCGATTGCGTAGTACCGATCCGAATCGATGAGCCACCTCGACGAGCGCGATACCGATGCCGCCGATGATCAAGGCACTGGTGGTGGCTCCGACGTTCGACGGATCGAGCTTGAAGAAGGTGCGGCAGAACGGGATTGCGAACAGCAGCAGATAGCCACCGACCGACCCACCGAGCAGCAGGATCTTCCACCAGTTGTAGGGCCGCGCGACGACGGCCAGCACCCACAGCGCGATCATGATCAACGTGATCAGCGCGGTGGTACTGGCCTGCGTCACCTGGGTCTCGCTGGCGTTGGGGCCTGCGTAGACCAGCAGGTAGGAGACGAACGTGCACGAGCCGACGATCAGACCGGACGGGACGGCCAGCCGCATCACCCGCGAAACGAATCCGCTGCGCGCCCGCTCGTTGTTGGGCGCGAGCGAGAGAACGAACGCCGGGATTCCGATGGTGAACCATGCCGCGATCGTCACGTGCCGGGGCAGGAACGGATACGGAATCGGCTCGAAGTGGAAGATCTGGGAGAGCACACCCGAGAGCCCGATCAGAAACGCCAGCAACACCGAGTACACGGTCTTGGTGAGGAACAGATTGGACACACGCTCGATGTTGCCGATGACGCGTCGCCCCTCCCCTACGACGTAGGGCAACGTGGCGAACTTGTTGTCCAACAACACGATCTGCGCGACGGCTCGGGTGGCCGCACTCCCCGAACCCATCGAGACGCCGATATCGGCGTCCTTGAGTGCGAGCACGTCGTTGACGCCGTCGCCGGTCATCGCCACCGTGTGGCCGCGAGATTGCAACGCGCCCACCATCGCCCGTTTCTGATCGGGCCGGACCCGACCGAACGTGGTGGAGGACGCCACGGCGTCGGCCAGCTTCTCGGAGTCCTCGGGCAGATCACGCGCATCGATCGGGGCGTCGCCGCCAGGCAGCCCGAGCGAACCCGCGACCGCACCGACCGAGACGGCATTGTCGCCGGAGATGACCTTGACCTCGACGTGCTGGCTTGCGAAGTACTCCAACGTGTCTCGGGCATCCTCGCGCACCTTCTGCTCGAGAATCACCAGCGCACGCGGTGTCACCACACCGGGTGCCTCGTCGTCGTCGACCGAGCGGTCCGAGCTGGCGAGCAACAACACCCGTAGGCCACGCGAGCCTGTTTCCTCGGCGCGACGAGCGATGTCGGAGGAGGCGTCGAGCAACACGTCCGGTGCACCGAGCAGCCAGTTCCCGTGGTCGCCGTAGGACAGTCCGCTCCACTTCTTGGCCGAGGAGAACGGGGCCACGGCACTCTGCGTCCACCCGGGCGCGTCCGGATACGCTTCGCCGACGGCCTGCACGCTCGCATTCGGCCGCGGATCGTCGTGCGCCAGAGATGCGAGAGCCGCTGTGACGGAGTCGGAATCGTGCTCGTCCATCAGCATCAACTCGGACAGCCGCATACCGTTCTCGGTGAGGGTTCCGGTCTTGTCCGCACACACCACGTCGACGCGGGCGAGGCCTTCGATCGCAGGCAGCTCCTGGACCAGGCACTGCCGCTGACCGAGTCGGATCACGCCCACCGCGAACGCGATGGACGTCATCAACACCAGGCCCTCGGGCACCATCGGAACGAGCGCGGCGACCATACCGTTGAGGGCCGGCTTCAAAGCCTGACCGCTGGAGAACAATTGGTTGTAGATGATCAGCGCGCCCGCCGGAATCATCAGGTACGTGATGAACTTCAGGATCTTGTCGATACCGCTGCGCAGCTCGGACTTGACCAGCGTGAACTTGCTGGCCTCCTCGGCGAGCTTGGCCGCGTACGCATCTCGGCCCACCTTCGTCGCACGGTACGCCCCACTGCCTGCGACCACGAAGCTTCCCGACAGCACCTGCGTTGCTTCGAGTTTGTGCACCGTGTCGGCCTCGCCGGTGAGCAACGACTCGTCGACCTCGAGGCTGGCGCTCTCGATCACCTCACCGTCGACGACGATCTGATCACCGGGACCGAGTTCGACGATGTCGCCGAGCACGACCTCGTCGGGGGGAATCTGCTTCGAGACGCCGTCGCGTCGAACCTGAGGCTTGTTCTGTCCGACGATGGCCAGCCGATCCAGCGTGCGCTTCGCGCGAATCTCCTGCACGATGCCGATGCCGCTGTTCGCGACGATCAACAGCCCGAACATGCCGTCGATCACCGAGCCCGTCGAGAGCACGATGATCAACAGCACACCGAGGATCGCGTTGATTCGGGTGAACACGTTGCCGCGGACGATGTCGCGAACCGACCGAGAAGCACGGGCCGGAACGTCGTTGGATTTTCCCTCGGCCCTGAGCCTGGCGACCTCCGCCTCGGTCAGCCCGGTGTCCCGCTGAGCATCGGCCTCGATAGACATGCGTGCAGCTTAAACCCGCTCAGCCGAGCCGAGACCACCAGCGATCGTCGTGCAGGGTTCGGGTGCCGTCGATGCGCTGGCCCGGCATCGGCACTGCCACCTGCACACCGACGTCCTGCGCAGCGGCATGCAGCCGCACGATCGGCTCGGACCACGGATGGAAGGCGAGGTTGAACGTGGCCCAGTGAATCGGAACGAAGATGCCCGACGCCGTCAGGTCGATGTGCGCCGTGACTGCTTCCTCGGGATTCATGTGGATGTCCGGCCACCGGGCGTCGTAGGCCCCGACGGGCAGCAGCGTCAGGTCGAAGGGGCCGTAGTTGCTGCCGATCTCGGCGAACTTCGGTGTGTAGCCGGTGTCGCCGCCGAAGAAGACGCGTCGAATCGGACCGGCGAAGGCCCAGGACGCCCACTGCGTCGAGTCCCGGGTCAGACCGCGGCCGGAAAAATGCCGAGCCTCGGTGCACGTGACGGTGAGGCCGCCGATGTTCGTCTGCTCGTCCCAGTCCAGCTCGATGATGCGCTCGTCGGGCACCCGCCACTTACGCAGGTGAGCGCCGATGCCGAGCGGCACGACGAACGGAGCCGACTGTGTACTCGCCAGCTTCTGCACCGTCGCCTTGTCGAGATGGTCGTAATGATCGTGGGAGATCACGATGGCGTCGACCGTCGGTAGGTCGACCAACTCGACCGGCGTCGGATGCAGCCGTGCCGGGCCCACCACCGAGGACGGGGACACCCGGTTGCTCCACACGGGATCGGCGAGGACGCGATAGCCGTCGACCTCGACGAGCACACTCGAGTGGCCGTACCAGGTGACGGCCAGCTCGCCCGCGTCCACCGGCGCGATCGGCGGTGCCAACGGAATCGGGCGTTGCGGCCTGCCCTTGCCGCGTTCGGTGATCAGCGAGACGAACATGTTCTGCTGTCCCTTCTCGCCGCGCCCCGGTACGTAGCTCGAGCTCGGGTCGGAGTTGTGGAACCGGCGATCGCGGTATCGCGGAGACCCGGCGGCATACGGAGTGATGTGCACGCGTCGGGCACCGATGGCCGACGGCAGACCCCACAGCGCACGCGCCAACCAGGCCCCGCTCAGTGCTGCCGTTGCTCCCAGAACGAACTTCGTCTTCGTCACGGCCACCACAGTAGGCGGCGCCGACGTCTTCGCAGCTCACCCGTAGTCTTGCCGTAGAATATTCGCGTCGGTTTTGCTGCTAGAAGGGGAGACATTGAGTACCGAACAGCTCGAATTCCAGGCGGAGACGCGTCAGCTCCTGGATCTGATGGTGCACTCCATCTACTCCAACAAGGACAGCTTTCTCCGTGAACTGATCTCGAACTCCTCGGACGCGCTGGACAAGCTGCG
This sequence comes from Rhodococcus cerastii, assembly GCF_033042195.1. Lineage (NCBI taxonomy): Bacteria > Bacillati > Actinomycetota > Actinomycetes > Mycobacteriales > Nocardiaceae > Rhodococcus > Rhodococcus cerastii. Next base: position 309,427 of record NZ_JAWLKF010000002.1, on the reverse strand, counting down.
CCTGGAGTCGTACCGCAACAAGGACCTGGACGTCGACGTCTCGGATCTGCACATCGAGATCGACATCGACGCTGCGGCCCGCACGCTGACCATCCGCGACAACGGCATCGGCATGTCGCGCGCCGAGGTCATCGACCTCATCGGCACGCTGGCCAAGTCCGGCACCGCCGAGGTTCGCAAGAAGCTCAAGGAAGCCAAGGACGCGGCCGCCTCCGAAGAACTGATCGGCCAGTTCGGCATCGGCTTCTACTCCACGTTCATGGTGGCCGAGAAGGTCACGCTGCTCACCCGCAAGGCGGGCGAGAGCACGGCCACCCAGTGGGAGTCCACCGGCGAGGGCACCTACGAGATCACCGACGTCGACGACGCCCCGCAGGGTTCGTCGGTGACGCTGGCCCTCAAGCCCGCCGACGAGGAGGACCACCTCCACGACTACTCGTCCGAGCGCAAGATCAAGGAACTGGTCAAGAAGTACTCCGACTTCATCGCCTGGCCCATTCGCATCGACGTCGAGAAGCGCGTCAAGAGTGAAGAAGAGGGCGGCGAGGACACCGTCACGATCGAGACGGAGACGATCAACTCTCAGAAGGCTCTGTGGACCCGCTCCAAGGACGAGGTGTCCGAGGAAGAGTACAAGGAGTTCTACAAGCACGTCAGCCACGCCTGGGACGAGCCGCTCGAGGTCATCCCGTTCAAGGCCGAGGGCACGTTCGAATACCAAGCGCTGCTGTTCATTCCGTCGCAGGCACCGTTCGACCTGTTCATGCGCGAGAGCCAGGCCGGCGTGCACCTGTACGTCAAGCGCGTGTTCATCATGGACGACTCGCAGGAACTGCTGCCCGAGTACCTGCGCTTCGTCAAGGGTGTTGTGGACGCGGCGGACCTCTCGCTCAACGTCTCTCGCGAAATCCTGCAGCAGGACCGGCAGATCCGCGCGATCCGTCGACGCCTGACCAAGAAGGTCCTCTCGACGGTCAAGGAACTGCAGAGCGAGCAGCCCGACAAGTACAAGACGCTGTGGTCGCAGTTCGGCACGGTCCTCAAGGAGGGCCTGATCTCGGATTCGGACAACCGCGAAACCCTCTTGGGCATCTCCTCGTTCGCGTCCACCAACTCCGAGGAGGGGCTCACCACCCTCGCCGAGTACGTGGACCGGATGAAGGACGGCCAGCAGCAGATCTACTACATGACGGGCGAATCCCGTCAGCAGATCGAGAGCTCTCCGCACATGGAGGCCTTCAAGGCTCGCGGGCTCGAGGTGCTGCTGCTCACCGATTCGGTCGACGAGGTGTGGGTCGGCAACGTCACCGACTTCGACGGAAAGTCGTTCCAGTCCATCGCCAAGGGCGAGGTGGACCTCGACACCGAAGAGGAGAAGAAGGAGTCAGAGGCCAAGCGCGAGGAGCAGGACAAGGAGTTCGCCGACCTGCTCACCTGGCTGACCGAGACCCTCGGCGAGGACGTCAAGGAGGTGCGCCTGTCCACCAGGCTCACCACGTCCCCGGCCTGCGTCGTCGGCGACGAGTTCAGCTTCTCCCCGCAGCTCGAGAAGATGTACAAGGCGTCGGGACAATTCGTGCCGACCTCCAAGCGGATCCTCGAACTCAACCCGACCCACGACCTGGTGACGGGACTGAAGAAGGCCCGCGAGGATCGCAGTGACGATCCGCACCTCGCCGAGACCGCCGAATTGCTCTATGCGACGGCCTTGTTGGCCGAAGGCACCGAGCTCAAGGACCCGGCGAAGTTCTCCCGTCTGCTGGCCGAGAGGCTGACGCGGACCATCTGAGTGCCTGCGGCAGTGGTGTGGTTATGTGCCCCAGGCGGCACTTAACCGCGCCACTGCGGCCAAGCAACGAAAGGCCCGACCGTGAGAGAACCTGTTCTTACCGAACGACAAGGCGACGTGGTCGTCTGGACGTTGAACAACCCCCAGGCCCGTAATCCCATCTCCGAGGCGGAGACCATCGACGCCCTCGAGGCCGCGATCGCCGACGCGAACGGGGATCCATCGATCAGGGTTGCCGTCCTGACCGGTGCCGGTTCGGCATTCTCGTCGGGCGGGAACGTCAAGCACATGCGGGACAAGCAGGGAATGTTCGGTGGTAGCCCGGCCGAGTTGCGGCAGGGCTACCGCCACGGCATCCAACGAATCCCGAAGGCGTTGTATCACTGCGAGATTCCCACGATCGCCGCGGTCAACGGCCCTGCCATCGGAGCAGGCTGCGATCTGGCCTTGATGTGCGATCTCCGAATCGCCTCGACCACTGCGACATTCGCCGAGAGTTTCGCCAAGGTGGGCATCATTCCCGGAGACGGTGGGGCGTGGCTGCTCCCCCGGGCCATCGGCATGGCACGGGCGAGCGAAATGGCGTTCACCGGCGAGGCCATCGACGCCGCTACGGCATTGGAATGGGGCCTGGTCTCTCGGGTCGTCGAGCCCGAGGATCTGCTCGACGCTGCCCACACACTGGCTCGGCGTGTGGCGGCCAACCCACCGCAGGTACTGCGTATGACGAAGAAATTGTTGCGCGAGGGCCAGCAGCAGAGTCTGGAATCCTTGCTCGAACTCTCCGCCGCCTATCAGGCCATCGCACACCACACCGAGGATCATTCCGAGGCTGTCGACGCGATGCTCGAGCGTCGCGATCCCGAGTTCCGAGGACGCTGACTCGCCAGGTGAGTGGAAACTCGGGCCCCACTACGAGTTTCCGCTCACCTGCGACGAAGTCGCTACTGCGGGGGCAGGATGTGCTCCCCCGTCTTGTCGGTGCTCAGCGACAGTGAACTGATGTACTGCTTCTCCCCGTTGGGCCCGGGCACGTTGGACGCGATCATGTCGGGTCGCTCGAATTCCATACCGCTGACGTGGCACATCACGAGTGCGTCGGACGGGTTGCCGTGCTCGTCGAACATCGGCAGATCGATGCCGTCGTCGGTACGACGCAGGTAGTACTTGCCCTTGGTTGCCACCGCCAGGATGGGCGGAAGTATCAGTGCCAGAACGAGGGCCACGATCGGCGAGTACGGTTTGATCGCCGGTCCGAATGCCCCGAAGAACACCAGAATCGACAGGATGGCCGACGCCGCCATCGATCCGAAGCCGACCGGATTGATGTTGTAGAGCATGCCACGTCGAAACTCGGGGACCTTGGGTGAGAGCTTCAGGATGTACTTGTTGAAGACGATGTCCGACGCCACCACGGCGATCCACGCGATACCGCAGTTGGCGTAGAAGCCGAGGATGTCGTTGAGGAAGCTGAACATGTTGGCTTCCATCAGGATCAGCGCGATCGCGAGATTGAAGAGCACGAAGACCATGCGCCCCGGGTAGGTCTTGGTGATGCGGGTGTAGGAGTTGGTCCACGCCAGCGACCCGGAATACGCGTTGGTGACGTTGATCTTGATCTGACTGATGACGACCAGGATCACCGCGAGGGTCATGGCGAGCCAGCCCGGCATGAAGTTCTCGTAGATCTCCAGGAACTGGTGCACCGGCTCGTTGGCTATGGTGGATCCGTCGACCACGTTGGCGATCAGGTACACGGCGAGGAACAGTCCGACGACCTGCTTGAGCGCACCGAAGATGACCCAGCCCGGTCCGGCGAGAAGTACTGCGGTCCACCAGCGTCGGGAATTCTCGGGAGTCTTGGGCGGCATGAAACGCAGGTAGTCGATCTGCTCGGCGATCTGCGCGATGAGCGACAGACACACGCCGGCCGCGAGCATCACCGATCCGATGTTGACCCCCTTGCCGTCGGCACCGTCCTGACCGCCGTAGGCGAGGAATTGGCCGACCGAATCGGGATTGCTGAACACGAGGTAGACGAACGGCAGCACCATCAGCACCAGCCACAGCGGAGTGGTCCAGACCTGAAGCTTGGCAAGGGCTTTCATGCCGTAGATGACCAGCGGGATGACCATGATCGTGGACACCGCGTAGCCGATGGGTAACGGGATGCCCAGGCCGAGTTCGAGTCCCTGCGCCATGATCGAGCCTTCGAGCGCGAAGAAGATGAACGTGAACGTCGCGAAGATGACGTTGGTGACGACCGATCCGTAGTATCCGAAACCGCTTCCCCGCGTGATCAGATCGAGGTCGATGTTGTAGCGGGCGGCATAGTAGGCGAGCGGAAGTCCCGTCAGGAAGATCACGACGGCGAACACCAGGATGCCCCAGAGCGCGTTGCCGGTTCCGTAGGAGATTCCGATGTTGGCACCGATGGCGAAGTCCGCGAGATACGCGATGCCGCCGAGCGCTGACGTCGCGACGACACCGGTACCCCACTTGCGGTAGCTACGCGGCGCGAAGCGCAGCGTGTAGTCCTCGAGCGTCTCTTTCAGCGCGGTGTCTGTCGGCGCAGGCTGTACGGCGGTCATGGTTCAACAACGTAGAACCGCCACGTTGCCGCTATGTCTTGGAAAGATGTAGCTACGGTTACTCAGTCCGGCGATTCGGACATTCGACCCCGGAGTCCCGCCGGCGAGGTTTGTCAGGCGACTGCGCGCGCCGCCAGCAGCGAGAAGTTCGACAGCTCGGCGCGCAGCATGTTCATCGCGCGATGCTGGGCCACTCGCACGGCTCCGGCCGTCATTCCGAGTGCTTCGCCGGTCTGCGGTGCCGTCATTCCCCACACGACTCGCATCAGGATGATCTTGCGGTACTTCGTCGGCAGGGTGTCCATCAATGCCTGGGTGTGGCTACGCAGTTCGTCGCCGAGCGCCAGCTGCTCCGGCCCGGCATCGGTGGACTGCTCCTCCGGCATCTCGTCGATCGAGAACGACTGTCGCAGAACCGATTTACGACCTGCGTCGGCCAGCTTGTGCGCGGCGATCCCGTACACGAACGCCATGAAGGGCTTCCCCATGTCGCGGTACTTGGGAATGGCGGTGACCAGTGCGAGGCAGACCTCCTGCACCACATCGTCCGCGGCGACGTCGAGATTCCCGATGCGAGCTGCGCAGTATCGGCGAACCGGTGGCTGGATCAACACCAGCACCTGTTCGAGAGCGAGTCGATCTCCCGCAACGGCGCGGGGCACAACGTCCTCGAGCCTGTCCATGCCGAAACTCATGGCCGATCTCCTCACTGGCAACGCGCGTCCTCTCCTGAACGCTCACCAGTACTTCGGTGCCGATTCCCACCCGGCTTGGTCCGAACGGGTACCACACCGAACAAAAATTGTGATTCAGGTAACACGGTGTGTCGACGAAGCGAAGTACCGGACAACACCGTCGTCGCAGCACGTGACACTCACACCCGCGGAGCGCCCATGATCACCAGCGAGCAGAGCCATCAGGTCGGTCGCCGCAGCACCGTCGCTGCCGGCGACGGCACCGCTCTGGCGGTTCGCGAGTTCGGGCATCCGAATGCACCGCTGACCGCGGTGTTCGTGCACGGACACTGCCTGCGGATGCAGTCGTGGACCGACCTGCGTGAGCAGGTGGAGCACGCCTGGGGAGACGACGTGCGGATCGTGATGTACGACCACCGCGGGCACGGGGAATCGAGTGCGGCCGCGCCGGAGAGTTGCACCATCGACCGACTCGGCGAGGATCTGGCCGACGTCATCCGTGCTGTGGTCCCGTCGGGACCGTTCGTCGTCGTCGGCCATTCGATGGGGGGAATGACGGCGCTCTCCTACGCCCGTCAGAACCCGGAGGCCATCGGCACGCGCCTGGTCGGAGTCGGTTTGATCGCGACGTCGGCGGGTGGAATCACCGACGACGGACTCGGCAGTGCCCTCGCGCATCCCGCGGTGTCGGTGTTCCAGGCCGCTGTTCGACGCGCCCCTCGACTGATGTCGGGTGCCAAGAGACTCAGTCGCGGCGTATGGGCACCCATCGTCAGGACTGCGGGATGCGGATCCCGAAGAGTCGGTCCGAGGGTGGTGACGCTGGCGACGGCAATGCTGGGCGAGACGTCCATCGTGACGCTGGCCGGCTTCCTCGGGGCATTCCGAGGTCTGGACGAGGTGGCCGGCCTGGCTGCTCTCGCCTCGATCCCCACCCTGGTGTTGTGCGGCTCGGACGACCTGATGACACCGATGCGTCACTCGGAAACCATTGCCGAACATCTGCCCGACGCTCGCCTGGTGTGCGTCGCGGAGGCCGGGCACATGGTGATCCTGGAACGGGCCCGCGAAGTGGCCGATGCCGTCGTCGAACTCGTGACGGCGGCTCGCCGTGCACACGTGCGAGATCTCGCGCTGGCTCGCTAGCGACAAGAACCTGCCGACGACTGTGGCCCGCAACGGAGGATCCGATGCGGGCCACAGCACTGCTGTACGAGAGTTACTTCTTGACGGCGGGAGGAGCGTTGAGGAGCTGGATGAACTGCCCTGCGTTGCCGGCGATGGCACCGAGACCACCGATGGCGGTTCCGGCGAGCGAAGCACCCGAGCCGAGAAGCAGTGCGCCGCCGACGCATCCGGCTACCGGTGCTGCACCGAAGAGCAGCAGGGCAGGCGCGGAGACGGTGCCGGCGGCGATGGCTCCGAGGAAGCAACCGGTGACCAGACCGGTTGCGGCTCCGAGGAATCCACCGACCGAAGCGGACAGGCTGATGTTGTCCTTGACGCCGGAGACTGCGGCGGGCAGGTCGACCTGCTGCAGACCCGGGAGAGAGGCGGAGACCGGGGTTGCCGCGGCAGGTGAGGCGTCGGCGGTCAGGGTGGCGTGGTTTCCGTCGATGACGGCTGCGACGGGGTGCGAGAAGCCGTCTGCGGCAATGGCCAACGGCACCGAGTCGACCAGCACACCGTTGGCGTCGCGGACGACGAGGTGGTTGTCCTCGTTGCTCAGGGTGCCGGCCGTCGTGTCGACGAGGACCTGGTTGCCGGCCTGGGTGACGTTCCACCCGACGGCAGCGGCGGGAGCCGGTGCCGGATCCGCGTAGGCGGTGCCCATGGCGGTCGTCATCGCTGCAATGACCAATGCGGACGTTGCCGCGAATCGAGTCAGCTTCATGTTCCTCAGTCTTTCGTCGTGTCCATCACTCGATGCGAGCAGCGAAAAACTATGGGTGGAACACGCGGGTCAGGAGAACCGAAGATGAACGATCGGGGTCGAACCGAACAACGATTGCGCGCATCGACTCATAAGGGACAGAACGGCTTTCGAAGTCCAAACCGTTCGTAAACGACACGCGCGGGTTGTCTCTACTTACCGAAAAGACCCGGCTTGTTGCTGCCTCCGTGGCTCACCCCGAAGTCGTAGGCGGACTCGGCGTGCTCGTGCTCGTCGAGACCGTCGGCTTCGTGTTGCGCGTCGGCGCGCACTCCCATGACAGCCTTGATCGCGAACGCGATGCCGGTGGTGACGACGGCGCAGTAGGCGAACACCGCAGCCACCGCGACCGCCTGTACGCACAGCTGGTGCAGCCCGCCGCCGTACAACAGACCGTCCACGCCTGCCGGCATCTGCGCACTGGCCACGAGTCCGATCATCAGCGTGCCGACGATGCCGCCGACGAGATGCACACCGACGACATCGAGCGAATCGTCGTAGCCGAAGCGGTATTTGAGGCCGATGGCCAGGGCACACAGCGCACCCGACGCGATGCCGATCGCCGCGGCGCCGATGGGGGTGACCGCCGTGCACGAGGGTGTGATGGCCACCAACCCGGCCACGACGCCCGAGGCCGCACCGAACGACGTCGCATGGCCGTCCCGCAGCTTCTCGACCACGAGCCACGCCGCCATGGACATCGCTCCGGTACCCATCGTGTTCACCAGAGCCACCGCGGCGACGCCGTCCGCGGCCAACGACGATCCCGCGTTGAACCCGAACCAACCGAACCACAGCAACCCGGCTCCGAGCATGACGGCCGGAAGGTTGTGCGGGCGCATGGGATCTCGCGGCCAACCACGCCGCTTGCCGACCACGAGCGCGAGAACGAGGCCGGCGACACCGGCGTTGATCTCCACCGCAGTTCCGCCGGCGAAGTCGATGGCACCGAGCTTGTTGGTGATCCACCCACCGAATTCACTGGTGAGCCCGTCGAGCGAGAACACCCAGTGCGCCACCGGAAAGTAGGCGAGTGTGGACCACAGCGCCGCGAACAGTACCCAGGGTACGAATCGCATTCGGTCTGCGACGGCACCGGAGATCAGCGCCACCGTCACCATCGCGAATCCCGCCTGGAACGCCGCGAACACCAGTGCTGGAACGGTTCCCACCAACGGAATCGACACCGTCCCTGCGGCCGAGGTGTACACACCACCCAGCAGACCCTCGAAACCGGCGAACTGCAACGGGTTTCCGATCCACCCGCCGATCACGTTGTCGCCGAACACCATCGAGAATCCGAACGCCAACCACAGCAGCCACACCACTGCGATCGCCGACAAACTCATCATCATCATGTTCAGCACACTCTTCGAGCGCACCATGCCGCCGTAGAAGAAGGCCAGGCCGGGAGTCATCAACAGCACCAGCGCGGTACTGGTCAGCAGCCACGCCGTATCGCCCGCATCGGGCGCGCCGACGATCACCTGCCCACGAACTTCGGCTTGCGCTTCTCGGATCGTGCGCGGCGCGCTTCTTTCATGTCCTCGCTGCTCCACGCGGCCTCGAACGCAGCGACCTGCTCCGGCGTCGGAACATCCTGTGCTCCATCGTCGTTGAAGACGAGCTTGAGGTGACGCAACGCCAAAGGAGCGAGTTCGGTGATCGACTGCGCCCACTGTATCGCGACGTCCAGGTCGCCGAGCTTGTTCGCCAGCCCGCAGGTGAACGCCTGCTCGGTGTACACCCGCTCACCGCCGAGCAGGATGGTGCGCGCAACACCTCCGCCCGCGAGCGAGGCCAACCGCCGGATGGTCCAGTTGCTCACCGCGATGCCGAGCCGGGTCGACGGTATTTCGAAGAAGCTGCCCGGCGCAACGACTCGCAGATCGCACGCGACAGCCAACTGTGTGCCGGCACCGACGGCCGGTCCGTTCACCGCGGCCACGACCGGAATCGAGGTCCGCTGGATTGCCGTCAGCATCTCTTCGAGGATCTGCCCGAAGTGCTCGGGAAACGCGTCCCCCGTCAGGTCTGCACCCGCACAGAAGCTGGTGCCCTGGCCGGTGACGACCACGACCCGCGCGCCGTCACGCTCGGCTTGTTCGACTCCGCGATGCACCGCCAGGCACAACTCGGAGTTCAACGCGTTCCGTCGATCCGGCCGCTGCAGTTCGAGGGTGACGACGTCGCCGTCACGAGAGAGTCCGATCACGAGAGCAGAGGTTACCCACCAGTACAGAAAATGACAGTGCGGGGCCTGATCTACTGGTCTCCATGATCGACACTCGGGTCGCCGTCATCGGCGCCGGCCAAGCCGGACTCTCGGCCGGTTATCACCTGCACCGCACCGGACTCACCGCAGGCGAGGGCTTCGTGATGTTGGATCGCTCCCCCGGGCCGGGCGGCGCATGGCAGTTCCGCTGGCCCTCGTTGACGCTGAGCACCGTCAACGGCGTCCACGACCTGCCCGGTATGGCCTTCGCGGACACGCTCGGAGACGAGCCGGCCGAGACCATCGCCGCCGCCGACGCCGTCCCCCGGTATTACCGCGAGTACGAGGAACGCTTCGAACTGCATGTTCGACGCCCCGTCACGGTGACCGTCGTGTGCGATCGGGAACCCCGATTCCGTGTCGAAGCCGGCGAGACCGTCGTCATGGCCGAGGGGCTGATCAATGCGACCGGCACGTGGGAGAAGCCGTTCGTTCCGCACTACGACGGAGCCGAGACCTTTGCAGGCAGGCAACTGCACACCAAGGACTATCGGACGGCCGACGAGTTCGCAGGCAAGCACGTCGTCGTCGTGGGCGGCGGCATCTCGGCCGTCCAACTGCTCGACGAGATCTCGCAGGTCACGTCCACGACATGGGTGACGCGTCGACCACCGGTGTTCCGGGACAGCGAATTCGATCACGATGCCGGCCGCAAGGCCGTCGCCATGGTCGAGGAACGTGTGCGGGCGGGCCTGCCACCCGGCTCGGTCGTCTCGGTGACCGGACTGCTGCTGACGCCGTCGTTGGCTGCCGCCCAGAAACGCGGGGCTCTGGAACGCAAGCCGATGTTCTCGTCCATCACGGAAGATTCCGTTGTGTGGGAGGACGGGTCGACTCAGCACGCCGATGTGATTCTGTGGGCCACCGGATTTCGGAGCGCCCTCGACCACCTCGCTCCGCTGCGTCTGCGCGGACACGGCGGCGGAATCGTCATGGACGGCAGGCTCACCACCCGCGTGGCCGCGAACCATCGCGTACACCTGCTCGGCTACGGGCCGTCCGCCAGCACGATCGGGGCGAACCGAGCCGGGCGAGCCGCGGTGACCGAACTGCTCGAGACCCTGGACTAACCCAGCCGCTCGGTCACGAATTTCGCCAGCGCGCCCAGTCGCGCCCGGCTCGGCATGGAGGTCGGAACACCCAACGCGTCCAACGGTGCCGACGTCACCGGCCCCACGCAGATCGCGGCGACGGGGCCTCGAAGCGCGTCGAGGAAGGCGTCGAGCATGCCGTTGTCCTTGGCGGTCGAGAGCAGGGACGCGACCGCGGGGGCGCTGGTGAACGTCACCGCGTCCACCCGATTCTCGATGATCTGTTCCAACAGGTCGACCAGTGGAGCCTGATCCGCGGGGCGAATCCAGCGGTACACCGGGATCGGTCGGACATGCGCGCCGAGTTCGGTCAGCGCATCACTGAGGTGAATGGTCGGCTCCCACTCGGTGATCACCCCGTGCAGCTGAACTGCGATGTCCACCCCGGCAACACCCTCGGCCTCGAGATGATCGGAGACTTCCTGCGAGGCCTCGGTGGCCGGCGACCACTCCTCGCGGAGCCCCGTGCCACGAATTGCCCCGCGCGCCTTGGGACCTCGGGCAAGGATTCGCGTGTGACCAAGCGCTGTCACGAGTTCTTCGCGCATACCCCAGTCGGCGGCCGCGTCGAGCCAGCCCCGGAAACCGATGCCGGTACTGATCACGACGATCTGCGGTGGGCGTTCGACGATGCCCTCGGTGGCGGACCTCAGATCGGAGTCGTCGATCAGGGGCAGAACGTGAATCGCCGCGGCGTGAACGATGTTCGCGCCGCGGCGTTCGAGCATGGTGGCCAGTTCGTCTGCACGTCGCTCGGCAGTGAGGGCAACGGTCTTGCCTGCGAGCGAATCGGACATGGGTACAGACTAGGCCCCCGGTGTCAGCTGCTGAACTTGTCCGGGTCCGGGCCGGTGCGGCCGTCTGCGGAGTCCAGCGCGTTGATCTGCTGAATCTCGTCGTTGCTGAGCTCGAAGCCGAACACGTCGAAGTTGCTGGCGATGCGCTTCGGGGTCACCGACTTGGGGATCACCACGTTGCCGAGCTGAATGTGCCAGCGCAGGATGACCTGGGCCGGGGTCACGCCGTGCGCGTCACCGATCTTCGCGAACACCGGCTCGTCGAGAATGGTGCCCGAGCCGAGCGGGCTCCAGGCCTCGGTGGCAATGCCCTTCGAGGTGTGGAAGGCGCGCAACTCCTCCTGGACGAACCGCGGGTGCAGCTCGACCTGGTTGATCGACGGCACCTCGTGGACGGCATCCATCAGCTTCTCCAGGGTGGGGATGGTGAAGTTGGAGACGCCGATGGAGCCGATGCGGCCGTCCGCCTTGAGCTTCTGGAAAGCCTTGAAGGTATCGATGTACTTGTCGCGATCGAGCTGCTGCCAGTGAATGAGGTACAGGTCGAGGTACTCGAGTCCGAGGCGATCCATGCTCGCGTCGAATGCCTTCAGAGTGGAGTCGTAGCCCTGATCGTCGTTCCACAGCTTGGTGGTGATGAACAGCTCGTCACGGGCGATGCCGGACTCTGCGATTGCGCGGCCGGTGCCGGTCTCGTTCTCGTACACCTTGGCGGTGTCGATGCTGCGGTAGCCGACCTTCAGCGCCTCGGTCACTGCGGCCTGCGCACCGTCGTCGGGCACCTGCCACACACCGAACCCCAGCTGGGGAATGGACGTGCCGTCGTTGAGCACGATGGTCGGGACAGTACTGGTCTCGGCTGAATACGTCATACGAATGGCAACGGTGGGTGGGGTGGTGTTGTTCCCGCCCCTTAGTGTTTCGGTGTGACCGCAACGCTTCGTATCGATGATCTCGCCGCTTTTCACGGCGATCGAACCCTGTTCTCCGGACTCGATCTGACGGTTGCCGAGGGTGATGTGATCGGGCTCGTCGGAGCGAACGGTGCAGGCAAGTCGACGTTGTTGACCCTGCTCGCGGGGGTGGGGACGGCCGATCACGAGGGCGAGATCTACACCAGCCCGCCCGACGCGACCGTCGGATATCTGGCGCAGGAGCCCGAGCGGATCGCCGGGGAGACGGTGCTGGACTTCCTCGGTCGACGTACCGGGGTCACGGCGGCCGAAGCCTCCATGAACGCAGCCGCCGAGGCGTTGGGCTCGAGTGACGAGGACCTCTACACCCCCGCGTTGGAGAAGTGGCTGGCACTCGGCGGCGCGGATCTGGCGGAGCGCACGGCGAAGGTTCTCGCGGATCTCGGTCTGGATGTCGACGGGTCTGCGCTGATGACGGCGCTGTCGGGTGGGCAGGCTGCCCGCGCGGGGCTCGCCGCGATTCTGCTCGCTCGCTACGACATCCTGCTGCTCGACGAGCCCACCAACGACCTCGATCTGGCGGGACTCGAGCAACTGGAGCAGTTCGTCGTCGCGACGCGGGCGGCGATCGTCGTCGTCAGTCACGATCGTGAATTCCTGGCGCGGACGGTGACGGGAATAGTGGAACTCGATCGGGCGCAGCGGCGCATCGATGTGTACGACGGCAGCTACCAGTCCTATCTGGCGGAACGGGAGATTGCGCGCCAGCACGCCAGGGAAAAGTACGACGAGTTCGCAGACACCAAGTCCGCGTTGGAGTCTCGGGCGCAGATGCAGCGGAACTGGATGGAGTCGGGGGTGCGCAATGCACGCCGGAAGGCCACCGACAACGACAAGATCGCCCGCAAGACCCGCGCCGAGTCGACCGAGAAGCAAGCCGCGAAAGCCCGTCAGACCCAGCGGCGCATCGAGCGACTCGAGGTGGTCGAGGAGCCGCGCAAGGAGTGGGAGCTGCGGATGGAGATTGCGGCGGCTCCACGCAGTGGCACTGTCGTCGCAGTTCTGGGCGGTGCCATTGTCCGGCGATCCGGGCTCACCTTCGGCCCGGTGACGACGCAGATCGAGTGGGGCGATCGAATTCTGATCACGGGGCCCAACGGCTCCGGCAAGACGACGTTGCTGTCGGTACTACTGGGCCGGTTGGACCCGGACGAGGGCTCGGCATCGTTGGGTTCGGGTGTGGCGGTCGGTGAAATCGATCAGGCACGAGCATATTTCGTCGGCGAGGGAACAGTGTCCGACGCCTTGAGCGCGGCCGTTCCCGAGTGGCCCGACGCCGAGGTCCGCACACTGTTGGCCAAATTCGGGCTACGCGGCGACGATGCACTGCGGCCGGCGTCGTCTCTCTCGCCCGGTGAGCGAACCCGCGCGGCACTCGCGCTGCTGCAGGCCCGCGGCGTCAACCTGCTGGTACTCGACGAGCCGACCAACCACCTCGATCTACCTGCCATCGAACAACTCGAACGTGCGATGGAGAACTTCGAGGGAACACTGCTGCTGGTCACCCACGACCGCAGAATGCTCGACACGGTCCGCAGCACAAGACACTGGACGATGAACGACGGGCAGCTGTCGGAACTGTAGACGCGGGGAGTCGAAATCGGGTGCAGCTGACCGCGGTGAGCGCGGTCAGCTGCACCCGATTTTCATCAACTGAGCAGAATTTCGTTGACCTCGAGTGCCGGATGCATCGGCAGCCCGTGGTGGGTGGCGTTCTCGAGCAGCACCGTCCTCGCCGTCGGCAGGACAGCATGCACAGCCGATTCGACACGAGCCGCGTTGTGCACCTTCGCCTTCCCCGCCAGGACCACAGTGGTGCGCACATCGAAGTTCTCGAATTCAGCAGGCTTCGGCCGCTTCGGAACGATGGTCTTTGCCGTCGGGAAATGTGCGGCCCCGAGCGCGAGGACGTCGAGCCAGTCGGAATCCATTTCCAGGCCATCGGTCTCCCACGCGACGAAGCGGCGCTGCCGGTTTTCGTTGGGCCGCAGCAGTATCGGTAGCGCATGCAGCAGGTACCGCGGGCTCATGGAGCCGAAGCAGGAATTGGGATCGAGGAGTGTGAGTGCGTCGACGCGGCTTTCGCTGCGCAGAGAGAACGCCAGGGCGATCATCGCGCCGTATGAATGTCCGCAGAGTGCCGCAGTTCGAAGGTCCAGTGCATCGAGAACCGCCGTCACCCAGTTCAGCAGCTCGTCCACGGAGTCGATGGACTGTTTTCCGGGAACGCTGCGCCCGACGTCGCCCATGAGGTCGACCCCGTACACCCGATAGTGCTGCGAGAGTGACTCGACGTTGGCGAACCACACGGTGGACGTCGCACCCGCCCCCGGTAGCAGGACCAGCGCCGGGCCGTCGGCGGGTCCGCAGGCGTTGATTCGCGTGGTGCCGTGCACCGTCTTCACGTCGATGGCGTGGGTATCTGCGGGCCACTTCAGCAGCACCCGGTCGTAGGCGGAGAAGAATTCGTCCAGCGACATTACAACCCTCTACTCTCTCGATGATCGAGATAGTAGACAATAGAGAGACCGCTCGTCCAGCATCTCCCGAGGGATCAGCACATGACCGAACCTGTCGCCGCCGTGCATCAGCTGCGAGCACTCACCGTCGAGCTCGATCTCCTCGGCGCAGGCTTCGCCCAGAAGCACTCACTTCACCCGACCGACATCCGCGCGCTGATCTGCCTGCTGGATGCAGACCGAGCCGGAACGCGTGCCACACCCGGCTGGCTCGGCGCGCAACTGGGTTTGGAATCCGCGTCCGTTACCGCCCTGATCGATCGAATGGCCAAGCACGAGTTGGTATCGCGTGAACCCGACCCAGCTGATCGGCGGCGCGTACTCCTGCACGTCACCGCACACGCAGCCGAACTCGGCACGACGTTCTTCGGCCCCGTCATCGGTCGGGCGGTCGACGAGCTCGCACGCTTCACTCCCGATCAGCGGGCAACGATCGACGAGTTTCTGACGACGATGCGCGCCATCGTCGCCGACGCCCGGGACCAACAGGCAACGTAGTCAACGGAAGCAATCTGTTATTAACCGTTGACAGATCGTTGGGTTTATACAACACTTCATTGTCATGAGCCCCGTCAAGCGCGGTACCGCGCTCCCGATCTTCAACAGGGTGGGTGTTCTGCGGGCAGAACGGAAGATGAGCCGCGCGCAACTGGCCGAACTCGTCGAAGTCAACCCCCAGACAGTGGGTGCCCTCGAACGAGGCGACCACTACCCGAGCCTCGACCTTGCGATGCGCATCTGCGACGTCTTCGATCTGCCGATCGAAGCAGTGTTCTCACGCACCGAACTCGGACCACTCTCCGCCGAACTCTTCCGAAGGGAGAAGGATCGATGAACACGCACAGTCCCAGCATCTTCAGTAGATATCAGGAAGCCCGGACGAAAGTGTTTCTGGAGAACGAAAAGACCTATGCGAACTGGCTGCCGGGATTGCGAGTCCAGAAACGCCGCCGAGCCTTCGTCACCATCCTCCTGGTGCTGCTCGCAGCTTCCGCGGGCTTCGCACTGTCGGACCCGCTGTTCGAGTGGGCGATCGGATTCTGGGGAATCTGCTACATCGTGTTCGCGTTCGCGACCATCGTCCTCGGCATCGTGTCCAATCGGCGCGCCGAAGCACCGGTGGAAGCGCTCGACGAGCTCGAAGTCCAGCTCCGCAACCAGGCCCGATCCATCGGCCTGACGGTTACTCAGGTGTTGGGCACCGCTGCCGCGGCGTACCTGTTCCTCGGATCGATTTTCGGGGCAACGAATCTCGGGATCTCCGGCGGCGCACTGATGCTGACCGCTTTGAGCACTGGAGGTGCTACTCCCGCAATGCTTCTCGCATGGACCACTCCCGACCCCGACCCCGAGGACGGCTGACAATGAGCGAACGACCCGACATCCTCACCCGCTATCAGGCCTATCGCACGCGGCGATTTCTCGAGAACGACGCCAAGACAAGGCACTGGCTGCCCGCCTGGCGGACACAGCATCGACGTCGAATCCTCGTTGTCGCGCTGTCCGTCGTTCTCTTCTCCTTCTTCGTCATCAGCATTACCAGCCTCTTCGTCGAGTGGGCAGCAATCGCATGGATACCGGCCGTTCTGCTGTTCCTTCCGATCTGGACGGCGCTGCAGACGGTCTCCGGAAGGCACGGCGACGCTCCGGTCGGAGCACTGGACGAGTGGGAAGTACAGCAACGCAACGAGGCTCGCTCCATCGGCCTCACCATCACGCAGACCCTTGTGATGGCGGCAGCGTTCGCGTCCATCTTCCTGTCGACGGCCAACGACGAAATGCCTCGCCTCGCCTACGCGGGTGGCGGCTGGACTCTCGCGGCATTGTTGGCCGGCATCTGCTCCCCCGCAATGATTCTCGCCTGGATCACCCCCGACCCCGAACTCGAAGACCCCGAAGATTTCGACCCGAAGTAACGACCGAAAGGGCACCATGAGCACCCTCACGATCGACTCCGTTTCCAAGAAGTACGGCGACAAGATCGCCCTGGACAACCTCAGCTTCGACGTCCGGCCCGGCGAGCTGTTCGGCTTCGTCGGCAGCAACGGTGCTGGCAAGACCACCACGATGCGCATCGCGCTCGGAGTCTTGTCGGCGGATTCCGGCCAGGTTCTGTTGGGCGGCAAGCCCGTCGACCTCGATGTTCGTCGCACCATCGGCTACATGCCCGAGGAGCGCGGCCTGTATCCCAAGATGAAGGTCGGCCCGCAGTTGGCGTACATGGCCGAACTGCACGGCCTGTCGTCCAAGGACGCGAAGGCTGCGGTGATCCGCTGGACCGAACGCCTCGGCATCGATCAGCGCGTCAACGACACAGTCGACGCGCTGAGCCTGGGCAACCAGCAGCGGGTGCAGTTGGCGGCCGCGCTGGTGCACGACCCCGCGGTTCTCGTGTTGGACGAGCCATTCTCCGGTCTCGACCCCATCGCCGTCGACGTGATGAGCGAGGTGCTGCGCGAAAAGGCCGCTGCCGGAGTACCGGTGGTGTTCTCGAGTCACCAGCTCGACCTGGTGCAACGTCTGTGCGATCGCGTCGGCATCATCGCCGCCGGCTCGATGAAGGCCGTCGGTACCGTCGACGAGCTACGCGGATCGGGAGATGCGCAACTGCGCGTCCATGCACCGCACGCGGCACCCGGATGGGCGTCGGGCATCGCCGGGGTGAGCACCCTCGGCCACAGCGACGGCGTCACAGTCCTGGGCTTGGCACCCGGGGCCGACGATCAAGAAGTCCTCCGAGCCGCACTGGTGACCGGTCCGGTACACGACTTCTCCATCCAGAAACCTTCCCTGAGCGACCTGTTCCGAGAGGCGGTAGTGGCATGAGCTCCCAACTGAACTCATTCAGCGCAGTGTCTTTGATAGCCAAGCGCGAGTTCACCGTTCAGGTGATGAAGAAGAGCTTCGTCATCAGCAACGTGATCATTCTCGCCGTCATCGTCGGCGGCATCATCGCGTTCTCGATCTTCTCCGGCAGCGGCGACGAAGAGCGCGACGTCGTCGGCATTGCCGGAGACCAATCCATCGCGGCCGTGGTGGAAGCAACCGGGGACGCCGTCGGATCTCCGGTCGAGGTGCGCGAAGTCGCCGACGCGGCAGCCGCACGCAGCGGCGTCGAATCCGGGGATCTCGACGTGGCGCTGGTTCCGGACGGAACCGCGGGTGCGTACACCGCCGTCACCGAGTCCGATCTGACCGGAACGTTGAGGGCCGTCGTCGAAGGTAGTGTCGCGACGCAGGCAACGAATACTGCACTGGCGCAACAAGGTGTCGATCAGAACGAACTCGGGGCAGCGACGAGTGCCGCGACGGTCACCGTCGACGCGATCGATCCGCCGGATCCCGAGGCCGGGCAGCGGACCGCTCTGGCGCTGTCCGCAGTGTTCCTGCTGTATGCCCAGATCATCGGCTTCGGCATGTACGTCGCGATGGGCGTCGTCGAGGAAAAGTCCTCACGCGTGGTCGAACTGTTGCTCTCCACCGTCCGCCCCCTGCAGTTGCTGTGGGGAAAGATTCTCGGTATCGGTGCGGTCGGCATTCTGCAGCTCGCCCTGTACGGAATAGCCGGTGTAGGAGCAGGATTGGGCACAGGCGTCCTGACGGTCACCGGTGCCGCGGTGAGCGTCTTCGCGGCAACGCTGGCGTGGTTCATCTTGGGATTCGCCTTCTTCGCGGTGCTCTACGCCGCCGGCGGGTCGATGGTCTCGCGGCAGGAGGACGTCAATTCGACGACCATGCCGCTACTCATCCTGATCATGGCGATGTTCTTCGCGGCCTTCTATTCCGTCAGCGATCCGGAGAGCACCCTGGCCAACACATTGAGCTGGATTCCCCCGTTCTCCGCGATCATGATGCCACTGCGTATCGCAGCCGGGGTGACCTCGCCGGTTCAGATCGTCGGATCGGCAGTCCTGATGATCGTCACCACCGCGATCCTGGCGATGGGTGCAGCGAAGATCTACCAGCGATCCATTCTCCGGATCGGCAAGACCGTCTCGTGGAAGGAAGCGTTTGCTCGCTAGGGTTCGCTGCGTAGGCTCCCCGACATGAGCCCACGGACATCCGCCGCCGAGATTCTCGATTCCGTTCTCGACGGCGGATCGTTCGTGTCCTGGGACTCCGAGCCGGTCGATGTGCACCCCAACGACTCCTATCAGCGCGACCTGGCGAAGGCGCGGGAGAAGAGCGGGGTCGACGAGTCGGTGCTGACGGGCGAGGGCACCATCGACGGCCGGCGGGTGGTGATGATCGCGTGCGAGTTCGCGTTTCTCGCCGGTTCGATCGGCGTTGCTGCGGCCGAGCGCATCACCTCGGCCATCGAGCGCGCCACCGCGGAGGGCCTGCCGCTCATCGCCTCCCCCACCTCCGGCGGCACGCGCATGCAGGAGGGAACGTTGGCTTTTGTGCAGATGGTCAAGATCGCCTCCGCCGTCACCGCACACAAGGCGGCGCACCTGCCGTACCTGGTGTATCTGCGCAACCCCACGACCGGCGGGGTGTTCGCGTCCTGGGGATCGTTGGCGCACGTCACCGTCGCCGAACCCGGTGCGCTCATCGGATTTCTCGGTCCGCGGGTCTATCAGGCGTTGTACGACAAGCCCTTTCCGGACGGGGTGCAGACTGCCGAGAATCTCTACCAGCACGGCGTCATCGATGGCGTAGTGCCGTTGGATCACCTGCGTCACCTACTGATTCGCACACTTCGAGTGATCCTCGACGCCACCGTGTGGCCCGATCTCACCGGCGATGAGCCGGCCGAGATACCGGAGCAGTCTGCCTGGCATTCGGTGCAGTCGTCGCGTCGCGCGGATCGCCCCGGCATTCGGCAGCTCATCGAACACGCTGCCAGCGAACATGTTCCGCTCAGCGGCACCGGTCAGGGCGAGGCCGACACGTCGATTCTGTTGTCGCTGTGCCGAATCCAAGGAGTCTCCTGCGTCCTGTTCGGTAACGACCGAAGCAGCAGCACCGCCACCGCCACCATGGGCCCGGCGGCATTGCGAGAAGCGCGACGCGGCATGCGCCTCGCCGAGGAACTGCGCCTACCGCTGGTGCTGGTGATCGATACCTTCGGCGCGGCACTGTCCAAGGAAGCCGAAGAAGGCGGCCTGGCACCCGAGATCGCCCGCTCGATCTCCGATCTGGTCACCGTCGACACCCCGACCGTCTCGGTGCTGCTCGGTCAAGGAACCGGCGGTGGAGCGCTCGCACTGCTGCCGGCCGATCGCGTACTGTGCGCCCAGAATGCCTGGCTCGCACCACTTCCGCCCGAGGGTGCCAGTGCCATCGTGCACCGCGACACCGCTCACGCTCCGGATATGGCCGAGGCCCAAGGCATCAGGTCGGTCGATCTTCTGCGCGATGGCATCGTCGACGCCATCGTTCCCGAACTCCCCGATGCGGCCGACGAACCCGCATCCTTCTCCGGCCGCATCGCCGACGCCATCGTCCGGGAACTGCATGCGCTGTCCACCGTCGATCCCGCCACCCGGACTCGAAACAGACTCGGTCGTTACCGCAATCTCGGATAGAGCGGCTCCGCCGCATGTGCGCGAGGTGCCTTCGGGTCGTTCCGCAGGCTCCACTCCCGCCTCGACCCCTGCTACGAGACCGGAGTGGAGCCTGCGGAACGACCGCAGGCTCCGCCGTGCACCTGCGAGGTCACGAGCGCCAGCACGTCGCCGGCACGCAGGTCGGCGGGCAACTCCACCGGACTGACGCAGCGTCGACCCGGGCCGTGCACGTCGACCTTGACCACCGCGCCCACCGAATGCCGGTTGACCACCACGGCCTGGCGCAGATCCCCGAACTCGGCATCGACGCCCACCTCCCCGGCGATCACCGAACGCACCCGCGTCACCAGAATCGAGCCCCACTGCACCGGAGTGCCCTGCGCATCGGCCAGATCCTCCAACGCAACGCCGTCGACGGTGATGCGGCCGCACACACAGTGCGTATCGGCAGGCCAGAGCGCTGGATCGCACCGCGCAACGTAGGCGGCACCGAGAGACGGAAGCATGTCGAGAAGTGTCATGAGAAGCAGTCTTGCTCCGCGCGGTGGCGTCGAACAGAGGTGTTGACGCAATCTTGACGGCACCGGCAGGAAATTTGACGACTTCGGCTCGCGATGCCCCCTACTGTACCCACTGGTACATTCAGTCGGGTGATTGCAGACGACGTCTACCGCCGCGGCCGAGCCGGCCTGCCCTCGTGGATCACCGATCACGACGGCCGCCGCACCGAACTTCCGATCGCGCGCTGGATGGGCGGAACCCATTCGACGATCGAAGACATCAGGGCGGACGAAGCCTCGATCGCTTTCTGCACCGGCCCTACCCTCGACCTCGGCTGTGGACCAGGGCGTTTGACCGAAGCTCTCACCCGAGCCGGCGTTCCCGCGTTGGGAGTCGATACGTCCTCGGTCGCTGTGGAGATGACGAACCATCGCGGCGGTCTCGCGTTGCAGCAGGACATCTTCTGCGCGATACCGGGGGCGGGCCAGTGGTCACACGTGCTGCTCGCGGACGGCAACATCGGCATCGGCGGTGACCCGGCTGCACTTCTGCGGACGGTTCGCTCGCTGCTGCACGAGACCGGCACGGCCGTCGTCGAAGTGGATTCCGCGTCGGGTGTCGACGATCGCAATCGAACGGTCCGATGGGAAACCGACGACTGCGTGGGCGAATGGTTCACTTGGGCCAGCGTGGGCGCGAGCGCGCTGTACGCGCTGGCGGTCACGGCGGGCCTGCGGGTCCGTCGGACTGTCGAATCGAACGGACGAGTGTTCATCGAACTCGCCGTTCACAGCATCGACCGAGGAGTCGGAGACCCGTGAGCAAGGAACTGCCGAGAACAGCCAAGGGCAGACGAACCAGAGCAGCGATCGTCGATGCGGCCGCGTCGATGATGTACACCCACGGCGTCGCCGGAACGACTATCGACGACGTACTCGCCGCGTCCGAAACCGGAAAATCGCAGCTCTACCACTATTTTTCCGACAAGTCGGACCTGGTGGAAGCCGTCATTGCACGTCAGCTCGAACGCGTCCTCGCCGCCCAGCCGCGCCTGGCCCACATCGACAGCCTCGAGGACATCGACGCATGGGCCGCCGAGATCGTCCGCAATCACGAACAGCCAGGGGGCCCGTTCTCGTGCCCCCTCGGTTCGCTCGCTGCAGAACTGAAGAACGACGCGGCGTTCGTCCCCAGCCTTCATGCCGCGTTCCGACGCTGGGAACAGCCGCTCGAACAGGGGCTACGCCGCATGGTCGACCGCGGGGAACTCGATGTGTCGACCGATCCGGCCGCAACTGCCACCACGCTGATCGCGTCGCTTCAAGGCGGAATGTTGATCGCCCGCATCGCGGGCGATGTGCAACCGCTGCGCGACACACTCGACGCCGCCGTAGCCGCAGTACGTCGCCGTCGGACTCGACGCTGACACCGACCCTGGCGAACGGGCCCGAAGTGCGCTAATCTCGACCTCACAGTTTGTACTAATGGGTACAAAATTGGAGACGGGAACCAGAATGCAGCGACTTCCCACGTTCCGTAGCCCGATCCGCGGCGTCTGGTTCACGTCGGTCCTGGCGTCCGTCCTGCTCGTCGCCCTGCCGATCGTGACGATCACCGGCTTCATCTCCTGGGCCGCATACGGCCCACAGTTCGGCCAGGCCATGCCAGGCGACGTCGGGTGGTTACGAATTCCGTCGTTCGACTGGCCGACCGAGCCTGCCTGGCTCTATCGGCTGACCCAGGGCCTGCATGTGGGACTGGGACTGGTCATGGTGCCGATCGTGCTGGCCAAGCTGTGGTCGGTGATCCCGAAACTGATCGAGATGCCCCCGGTTCGCAGTGTCGCGCACCTTCTCGAGCGAATCTCGTTGCTGGCGTTGGTCGGTGGCATCCTCTTCGAGATCATCACCGGTGTGCTGAACATCCAGTACGACTACATCTTCGGCTTCAGCTTCTACACCGCCCACTACTGGGGTGCCTGGGTGTTCGTCGCCGGCTTCGTCGCCCACGTGGCGCTCAAGCTTCCGACCATGGTGACGGCGTTGAGAACGCGGCCGTTCCTGGAATTGATGCGCATTCGAGTCGCCGATACGGTGCCCGACGCCGACGACGAATCAGGTCTTGCTGCAACCGATCCCGCTCCGGCGACGATCAGCAGACGCGGAGCCCTCACACTCGTGGGCGGTAGCGCACTGTTCGTCGCGGTACTCAGCGTTGGGCAGACGACGGGCGGACCACTGCGATCGGCGGCGATCCTGCTGCCTCGCGGACGCTCGTACGGCGACGGCCCCAACGACTTCCAGATCAACCGCACCGCGCAGTCCGCAGGCGTCACCGATGCGCAGACCGGCGATGCGTGGCGGTTGACCGTACTGGCGGGCGGTACCGAGGTAGTACTCACCCGAGCTCAACTCGAGCAGATGGACCTGCACACCGTCGAACTCCCGATTTCCTGCGTCGAGGGCTGGTCGACGGTGCAGACGTGGACCGGAGTTCCGCTCCGAGATCTGGCGGCACTCGTGGGTGTCGATGCCGTCGACACCGGTGAGGTGCGGTCGCTCGAACCCGTCGGGTCGTTCAACCGCGTCACCTTCGGAGGACACCAGATGATGCATCCGGATTCACTTCTCGCACTGAAAGTGAACGGGGCCGACCTCTCCCTCGATCACGGCTATCCCGCTCGCATCATGATGCCGGCGATACCCGGAGTGCACGCCACCAAGTGGATCGAATCCGTCGAATTCTTCGAGGAGCGAGCATGACAACGTTTCGAGCCAGGTACGGCGCAGGACCGATGCATCTCGCGGTCACGGCCGGCTGCCTCGCCCTGGCCGGCGCGGTCGTCCTGACGATCGGCTTCCCTGCACTGTGGAACACCGATACGTGGTGGCAGTCCATCGGACTCTGGTTCGTCGGGGCAGCGGTGGTGCACGATGCGATCCTGTTTCCGCTGTACGCCGTGCTGGACCGGACGCTGGTCGCTCGTCTGGGCAGGTTCGTCAACGCGGTCCGCATCCCCGCGCTCGGGGCGGGTTTGAGCCTGCTGCTGTTCGCACCGGGGATCTTCGCCCACGGGAGCGAAACGTACGAGGCCGCGACGGGTCAGACACAGGAGCCGTACTTGATGCGATGGCTGCTGTTGGTAGCGGGGATGTTCGCGGCCAGCGCCGCGTTCTACGGCGGCCGCGAAATACTCAGGCAGAGGCGTTGACGCGATCTTGACGTGCACCGGGCACGGTTGCACGCAACGACCGCCGGTCGACGGGATTCCGTCGGTCGTCGCCGGTAGTGCGCAACCCGGCCCGCACCACGCAGCCCCGAACTACGCTCCACAACATGAGTGGCGAGTATCGGCAGGCCTTCGACGACAGTATCGACAACCGTGAGCAATTCTGGCTCGACGCCGCGGCGGGAGTCGACTGGGACACCCCTCCCACCAGTGCGTTCGACGGCACTCACTGGTTTCCCGGGGCCCGCCTGAACACCTGCTTCAACGCGCTCGATCGGCACGTCGACGCCGGACACGGCGACCGGACCGCGTTGATCTACGACTCGGCGATGCTCGGACTCACCCGCAGCTACACCTACGCCGAACTTCTCGACCACGTCGCTCGATTCGCCGGTGTGCTGCGCGAGCAGGGCGTCGGACCGGGCGACCGCGTGGTGATCTACCTCCCGATGATCCCTGAGGCCGTAATCGCGATGCTCGCGTGCGCTCGACTCGGCGCGGTGCATTCGGTGGTGTTCGGCGGCTTCGCAGCCAAGGAGCTGGCAGCGCGAATCGACGACGCCGAGCCGGTCCTGCTGATCACCGCCAGCGGTGGGTTCGAGCCGGGTCGCGTCATCGAATATCTGCCGCTGGTGCAGCGCGCCCTGACGCTGACGACCGCGAAGGTACCGGCGGTGATCGTCAAGAGCCGCGAGGGAATCCCCGGCAGTCACGACTGGCTGGACTGGGACTCCCTCATCGCCGACGCCACCGCCGCACAACCGGTTTCGGTGTTGGCAACCGATCCGCTCTACATCCTCTACACCTCGGGCACGACCGGTAAGCCCAAGGGTGTGGTGCGCGACAACGGCGGTCATGCCGTCGCGCTGACGTGGTCGATGCGCAACATCTACGACGTGGGAGCCGGTCAGGTGATGTGGACCGCGTCCGACGTCGGCTGGGTGGTCGGGCACTCGTACATCGTCTATGCGCCGCTGTTCGCCGGTGCCACAACGGTTCTGTACGAGGGCAAACCCGTCGGGACTCCCGATGCCGGCGCGTTCTGGCGGGTGATCCAGGATCACGGTGTCCGTGCCCTGTTCACGGCGCCGACTGCACTGCGCGCCATCCGCAAGGTCGATCCCCATGCGGCCGAGCTCGAGAAGTACGACGTCTCGTCGCTCGAGACCCTGTTCGTCGCAGGTGAGCGTCTCGATCCCGATACGTACGAATGGATTTCGCGAACCCTGGACCGGCCCGTGGTCGACCACTGGTGGCAGACCGAAACCGGGTGGGCCATCTGCGCCAATCTTCGCGGTCTGGAACAACTTCCGATCAAATCGGGCTCGCCGACGGTGCCGGTGCCGGGGTTCCAGGTCGGTATCCTCGACGCCTCGGGCAATCCGGTGGACGCAGGCACCGAGGGCAACATCGTCGTGAAGCTGCCGCTGCCACCGGGCGCGTTGGTGGGGCTGTGGAACGACGAATCACGTTTCCAGCGTTCGTATCTGGATACGTTCCCCGGGTACTACCTCACCGGCGATTCGGGCTACATCGACGCCGACGGCTACGTCTACGTCCTCGGCCGTAGCGACGACGTCATCAACGTCGCCGGCCACCGTCTGTCGACCGGGTCGATGGAAGCCGTGCTCGCCGGTCACCCCGCCGTGGCCGAATGCGCGGTGATCGGCATCCACGACGACCTCAAAGGCCAACGCCCCAGCGGGTACGTGGTACTCAAGGCCGGCGAGCAGATCACCGAGGAACAACTGCGCACCGAACTGGTGGCCATGGTCCGCGATCAGATCGGTGCCCTCGCCACGTTCCGCGACGTGACGATCGTCGGAGCCCTGCCCAAGACCCGCTCGGGCAAGATCCTGCGGAAAACGATGCGGCAGATCGTCGCCGGTGAGGAATACGGCGTGCCGTCGACCATCGAGGATCCGGCAGTCCTCGACGCACTGGAGAAGCTGCTCGGCAGATAGGCGGCGGTAATACGAGCAACCATGGCCGAAACCCGCGCGCCACAGAAGGCTCCCGCGCGATAGCGTCGTCGACATGACAGATCTCGACACCCGTCCCGCGGTGGATTGGCTTGCGCTCGGAGCCGTCACCGTCACGGTGATTTCGTGGGCCTCGGCCTTCGTGGCGATTCGCGGCGTCGGCGAATCCTTCGGAGCCGGTCCGCTCGCATTGGGCCGGTTGCTGATCGGATCCGTCGCGCTCGGTGCGATCGTTCTGGTCAGAAGGCAGTGGGTCAAGCCGAACCGCACACAGTGGCTGCAGATCATCAGCATCGGCGTCTTCTGGTTCGGTATCTACAACGTCGCCCTCAATGCCGCCGAGCAACGCGTCGACGCCGGCACGACGTCGATGATCATTCAGATCGGTCCGATTCTGGTCGCCCTGTTCGCGGGTCTGCTTCTGGGCGAGGGCTTTCCGAAGTGGTTGGTGATCGGAGCGGGCATCGCGTTCGCCGGGGCAGTGATGGTCGGTGTCGTCACTGCCGTCACCACCACGTCCACGACCAAGACAGACGCTGACTTCCTGGGCATCGCACTGTGTCTGGTGTCCGCGGTGACCTACGCCATCGGAGTGCTCAGCCAGAAACCGGTGCTGCGCACGATCCCCGGACTTCAGGTCACGTGGATGGCCTGCACCATCGGCGCAGTGTGCACGCTGCCGTTCGCACCGGCGCTGCTCGACGACCTCGGGTCCGCTTCTGCCGGTGCCACAGGCGGATTGATCTACCTCGGCCTGGTACCGACAGCCCTGGCGTTCAGCACCTGGGCCTACGCGTTGACGCGAATGAACGCAGGCAAGCTCGGCATCACCACCTATGCCGTTCCGCCGATCACCATCACACTGGCCTGGTTGCTACTGGGCGAGGTTCCGCATTACCTCGCTGTGGTGGGCGGAGTGATCTGTCTCGTGGGAGTCGGATTGTCCCGCAGAAGATAGGGGTCACTCCGCAGGCTCCGCTCGAGCGCTGAACTCTTACAGCGCCTTGAAGCGGGCGATCGCCACTTCCCGCTCGTGCTTGTGGTCGACGATCGGCTCCGGATACTCCTTGGGCCGGCCGAACTTCAACGTGTGCACGGCTTTTCCTTCTTCGCCGCGCAGCTCCGGCACCCAGCGCCGCACGTAATCGCCGGTGGGGTCGAATTTCTCGCCCTGTGTGATGGGGTTGAACACGCGGAAGTACGGCGAGGCGTCGGTGCCCGTTCCTGCAGTCCACTGCCAGCCGTGCTGGTTGTTGGCCAGATCGCCGTCCACGAGATGCTGCATGAAGTAGCGCGCACCTCGCCACCACGGCAGGTGCAGATCCTTGACCAGGAACGATGCGACGATCATGCGGACCCGGTTGTGCATCCACTTCTCCGAGTTCAACTGCCGCATACCGGCATCGACGATCGGGAAGCCGGTCTCGCCCTTGCACCAGGCCTCGAACAACTCGTCGGCGTGCTTGCCCGAGTCGATCTCGATCTTGTCGAACTTCTTGACGTAGTTCTCTCGGGCGCTGTCGGGGCGCTGGAACAGGATGTCGGCGTAGAAGTCTCGCCAACAAATCTGCCTGCGATACGACGCTGCCCCTTCGCTGCGCAGCTTCCCGAGGTCGGCCAGCATCGTTCGTGGATGAATGGTTCCGTACTTGAGATGCACCGACATCCGGCTCGTCGAGTCGAGGTCGGGACGATTGCGCTCGTCGTCGTACGCCGAGACCTCCTCGAGGAATTCCTTCCACTGCTTCGACGCAGCCTTCTCACCCGCTGCCGCGTCGGACGCCTCTTTCTCGGTGGGAATCTTCGCCCGCCGAACGCCTTTCACCTCGTCCGGGTCGATCCATTCCACGGTCTTCGCGGACGTGTCGGCCGGTCCGCGCCACCCGTGCTCCAGCCATTGCCGGGAGTACGGCGTGAACACCTTGTACGGTTCGCCGTCACTCTTGGCGATCCGCCCGGGTGCGATCGCGTACGGAGATCCGGTCTCGACCAGGGTCACCTTCTCGCCGACGCGCTTGTCGCGGTCGCGTCCGTACGGGCCGTAATCGGCGCTGATGTGTACGTCCTCGGTGCCGATCGCCTTCGCGACCTTGGGGACCACGGTCTCGGGGTCGCCGTGCACCACCATCAACCGGCCGTCGAGCTGCTCGTTCAATGCTTCGAGCGAACGGAACAGGAAATCCTTGCGCGGCCCGCCCGAGGGCTTCAGTAGACGGTCGTCCAGTACGAACAGCCCGAGCACCGGATCTCCGGACTCGGCAGCGGCGGTGAGTGTGGGCAGATCCCCCAGACGGAGATCACGGCGAAACCATACGAGCGACATGGTTCCAGTCTTACCCACCGCCGCGGTCGGCAATCACAGCCCGCTCTCGGCCGAACTCTCAGAGAACCGCCAACGATGGCTCACCATCGCCGCAACATGGGGCTCTACCTTGGGAAACACAGAAGAGAAAAGGAGAACACCATGACGAACACACGCCCCTTCCCCGGCGCTCTTTCCCTGGTGGACAGCACCTGCACCTTCGAGAAGTACTACGAGCAGCTCTACGCCAAGGCACCTGCACTCGCCTGGTCACTCGATGCCGACACCGGCCGCCGCAGTGCTCTCGAGGAGTTCTTCGCCAAGACGCCTGCAGAACGCCGAAGCACCGTCGACAGCTGGGTTGCATAGCATTGGAACGGTGACCGAATCGTCGAGTGCCCCCGCCACCGTCCTCGTCGTCGACGACGATGTCGACGTGCTGTCGTCGTTGCAACGCGGACTGCGCCTGTCCGGGTTCACCGTCATCACCGCATCCGACGGCGCGGAGGCGCTCGGCGTGGTGTCGCGATCGATGCCCGACGCCATCGTGCTCGACATCAACATGCCGGTACTCGACGGCGCGAGCGTGGTGACCGCGTTGCGCGCCATGGGGAACGACATCCCGATCTGCGTGCTCAGTGCCCGCAGCTCGGTGGACGATCGCATCGCCGGGCTCGAATCCGGTGCCGACGACTACCTCACCAAACCGTTCGTGCTGGCCGAGCTGGTCGCACGGATTCGCGCCATGCTGCGTCGTCGCGGCACCGGTCCGGTTGTGCCGGTTGCAGATTCGGGCGCGCCGAACTCGGCCGTCGCCATCGGAACCCTGGTGGTCGACATCCCGGGCTACCGCGTTCATCGCGGTGGAACCGACATCGACCTGACCAAACGCGAGTTCGAGTTGCTCGCGATTCTGGCGCGCAACAAGGGCGTCGTCCTCACTCGTGAACGACTGCTCGAGCTGGTGTGGGGCTACGACTTCGTCGCCGACACCAACGTCGTCGACGTGTTCGTCGGATATCTGCGACGCAAACTCGAGGCCGACGGGTCGCCGCGCATCCTCCACACGGTTCGCGGAGTCGGCTTCGTCGTCCGGGACTCCGCATGAGCTTCTCTCTGCGCGCCCGCGTGGCCGCCGCCACGACCCTCGGTGCCACCCTCGTCGTCGCTGCCCTCTCGGTGGTCACCTCGGTCGCTATTTCGCGCAACAACGTCAACCAGCTCGACGAGCGGCTGACGACGGCATCTCAGGTGCTGATCCCGACCTCGACGACGCTTGAGGCGTTCCTCGATCAGCTCTCCGGCGCGTTCGCCGTCACCATTCGCAGTGGCGACATCGTCGTCGCGTCCACTCCGACACGGCTGCCCGCGCTCGAGACCGGGTCGCAGACCGTCGACGTCGACGGGCAACGCTTCCGGGTCTACACCGCCGTTTCGACCGCGGTGTCGTCCATCTCGATTTCCATCGGCGTGCCTGCCATCGAAGCGCAACAGGTCACCGACGAACAGCAGCGGCAAGTGATTCTGCTGGGACTCGCTGCGATCGCAGTGTCCACCGGCCTGGGCTGGCTCTTCGGTGGCAGAGCCGTCAAACCGTTGGTGACGTTGACCCGGCAGGTCAGCGCGCAACCACCGACCGCGCCCGAAACCCGCACCGGTGTCACCGAAGCCGATGCGCTCGCGGTCGCCATCGGCGGCATGTTGACCAGACTGAACGAAGCACAGGACCGCACCAATGCCGCGCTCGACACCGCACGCGACTTCGCGGCCGTCTCCGCACACGAGCTGCGGACCCCACTGACTGCGATGCGCACCGACATCGAGGTGCTCAGAACTCTCGACCTCGAGCCGTCGCAGCAGCAGGAGATTCTGGGAGATCTCGAGCGGACGCAGGGTCGAGTGGAGACGACCCTGACCGCCCTGGAACGACTCGCGTCGGGCGAATTGTCCAGTGAGGGCGACAGAGTCGAGACCGACATCATCGACGTCTGCGACGTCGCAGCCCAGGATGCGCAACGACTGCATCCGGGACTCGACATACGCGTGGAGTACGCCGCCGACTCCGAGATCACGATGCGCGCACTGCCGACCGGTCTTCGGCTGGCCGTCGACAACGTGATCGGCAACGCCGTTCGACACGGCAACGCGACGTCGATCGTCATCACCGCCGAGCGCGAGGGCAAGACGGTACGTGTCCTGATCGACGACAACGGATCCGGCGTTCCCCTCGACGAACGCGAGACGGTGTTCGGCCGGTTCGAGCGCGGCACCCGAGCCGCCAAGGGCGGCTCCGGGCTCGGCCTGGCATTGGTGGCGCAGCAGGCCGAATTACACGGTGGGCGTGTCTACTTCACCGACAGCCCGCTCGGCGGTGCCCGATTGGTGCTGGAGCTGCAGGACAGCTGAAGTTCGGCAGTCTTTACGCGGGAGAAACCTGCGGGCCCATCCGAGCCGTGGATCATGTACCCATGCACACGTTGTCGGATTTCTTCGTCCCCACCATCGACATCTCGCCGTACGTTCTGGGTGACGCCACCGCGGCAGGCGACGGAACTGCCCGACGCAGCGTCGCGGCGGACGTCGACTACGCCTGCAGCACAGTCGGTTTCATGCAGATTCTCGGGCACGGCATTCCCGAGGACACCGTGGCCGGACTCGCGTCGGCGATGGATTCGTTCTTCGGACTCGACCTGGCGAAGAAGCGAACCTACATCTGCCCACCCGAAGTGAATCGGGGATACACCGCTCCGAAGAGCGAATCGCTGAGCCTGAGCCTGGGAGTCGAATCGGCGTCGGGCATGAACGATTACTTCGAGGCCTTCAACGTCGGCACCGGAGAACCGAACACCTGGCCCGACTCCACGGAGTTCCAGCGCGCCGTCGACGAGTACTTCGCCGAGGCAGCACGCGTGGCCCGGACGCTGACCACAGTGTTCGCCGACGCACTCGGCGTGTCACCGAATACGTTCTCCGACATCACCGGTCGATCGCTCGATACCCTGCGGATGAACAACTACGCGCTCGAACCCGGCATGCATGTGCAGGACGCCGAGCTCACCGGGATGAGCGAACACACCGACTACGGATTGGTGACGGTGCTGTGGGCCGATCGAGTGCCCGGCCTGCAGGTTCTCGGAACCGACCGACGGTGGCACGACGTGCAACCCGCCGACGGAGCCATGTTGGTGAACCTGGGAGATCTGACGGCCCGACTGACCAACGATCGCTGGATGTCAACGCTGCATCGGGTGCGTCCACCGATCACCGATGGGACGATCCAGCGCAGGCGATCTGCGGCGTTCTTCCACGACGGCAACCTCGACGCGGTGATCGCGCCACTGCCGTCGTGCATCGAGCCCGGTGACGTGGCCCGGTACGAACCGGTGACGGTAGCCGGGCACATTCACGCCAAGCTCGCGGGTTCCCGAGAGGGAACTGCCAATCCCGCGGCAACCCGCGAAGCCGAGCGGGTACGCAACGCCGTCGGCGGCCCTGCAGTTATTTGACGTCGAGCAGATCGATGACGAACACGAGGGTCTTGCCGGAAAGACGGTGTCCTGCACCGGCGGGACCGTAGGCGAGCTCCGGCGGAATGGTGAGCTGACGACGTCCGCCGACCTTCATTCCGGGAATGCCGTCCTGCCAGCCCTGGATCAGTCCGCGCAGCGGGAACTGGATGGACTCGCCGCGGTTCCAGGAGGAGTCGAACTCTTCTCCCGAATCGAACTCGACGCCGACGTAGTGCACCTCGACGGTGCCACCGGCCACTGCCTCTGCGCCGTCACCCTCGACGAGGTCGACCGTCACCAGGTCCAAGGGCGCCGGTCCGGCCTGAAATTCGATCACTGGCTTCGTCACTGAAGTCTCCTGCGGTTGATGCCGGCCCGCCGACGCCGGCTGTCTATCTCTGGGCATATACCGCTTCGACCATACGTCGTGACGCTCAGCCGATCGGAGCTGGCATCAAATTCGTCTTGTATTCGCAGGTCAGAGTATTGCCGGTGGCGGGGTCGGTCATCTCGACCTTCCAGGCGTCGGAGAACTGATTCACCCCGTGGTGCATCGAGATGGTGCCCGAGATCAAAACCGTTCCACGCGAGAACAAGCCACGTTCGGTGAGCACATCGAGCCAGTACTGCGGCGCGAGAAGATCACCGAGCGTTCCGGTCTGGATGAGCGTGCCGTCGGCCCAGGCGGTCAACGTGATCTCGTCGAGTCGATCGGCCACCTCGGACAACCGCCACGCGCCGGTGCCCAGCACGTCGGGAGCGGCGTTCTTGCTCCACGCGACGCTGTGAACTTCCAGGTCACGGTCGGTGTGATCGCACGCCACGGTGAGCAGCACGTCGTCGATCGTGTCACCGAGGATCACCAGAGCCCACTCCGCCTCGCCCGACGTGCGACCGTGTTGGACGGCGACGGAATCGGTCTGCTGCGCCAGATACGGCGAGATGGGGTAAAGCGCCGGGGTCACCGTCGGAGCGGGGACACCCAGTTCGGCCAACTCCGCGATGTGCGACGCCACCTCGTCCTGGTTGCGCCCGGCATATCCAGCATTGAGCAGGGCGGTCACCTCGAGCGATTCGGTCGAGCCGTCGGGCAGCGTGAACGTGAGCATCAGTAAGGACCCTCTCCTCGTAAATTTTCTGTTTCCGATGCGCCGAAAGCCTTGCGCATACGTCTTGTATACAGCAAGTATGGAGCACGTACAACGGATAGAGTGATCCCAGGCACACGAAGGAGTCGTCATGACCGAACCTGTTTCGGTGGATAGAAAGGGCCTGGCCAAGGCCTTCGCGGCCAGCCTGACCGGAACGGCATTGGAGTGGTACGACTTCGCCGTCTACTCGGCCGCCGCAGCGCTGGTGTTCCCCCTGGTCTTCTTTCCGGACAGCGATCCGCTGACCGGGACACTGCTGGCCTTCTCCACCTACGCCGTCGGGTACGTCGCCCGGCCGGTCGGTGGATTCGTCTTCGGGCGCCTCGGCGATGTCATCGGCCGCAAGCAACTACTCGTCATCACGCTGATGCTGATCGGCGTCACCACGTTCGCCATCGGCCTGATCCCCGGATACGACACGATCGGCATCGCAGCGCCGATCATCCTCGTCACCATGAGGTTCTGTCAGGGTGTTGCCGTCGGCGGAGAATGGGGCGGCGCGGTTCTGCTCTCCAGCGAATACGGCGATCCACGCAAGCGCGGCTTCTGGTCGTCCGCCGCGCAGATCGGACCACCGGCAGGCAACCTGCTCGCCAACGGCGCACTCGCGATACTGACTCTGTCACTGACCGACCAGCAGTTCGAGTCCTGGGGATGGCGAGTGGCGTTCCTCTTCTCGGCCGTACTCGTCGGATTCGGTCTGTGGATCCGTTTGAAGCTCGAGGACACCCCGGTGTTCAAAGCGCTGCAGGAGAGCGGCGATCGCTCCGAAGCCCCGATCAGCGAGGTGTTCAAGACCGAACTGCGACCACTGGTGGCAGGCATCATGTCCCGCGTCGCACCGGACGTCATCTACGCACTGTTCACCGTTTTCTCGATCACCTACGGCACGCAGAAACTGGGCTTCGAGCGCAGCGAGGTGCTGACCGCCATTCTGATCGGATCGGCGTGTCAGCTCGGCCTGATCCCGCTCGCCGGGGCAGTGTCCGACCGCATCAATCGACGCCTCGTGTACGGAATCGCAGCGGTGGGCGGCGTTGCGTGGAGCGCGATCTTCTTCCTCGTCATCGGCGGCGGATCCCTGCCGCTGCTGATCCTGGGTGTCGTTGTGGGACTGGCGTTCCACTCGTTCATGTACGGACCGCAGGCTGCGTTCGTCACCGAACAGTTCAGCGTGCGACTGCGATCCACCGGCAGCTCGTTGGCCTACACGATCGCCGGTGTGTTCGGTGGCGCAATGGCACCGCTGATCTTCGTCTACCTGCTGGACAGAACGGACAGCTGGGTGCCGATCGCGGGATACATCGTGATCGTCGGTGCCGTGACACTCGTCGGTCTCGCACTCGGTCGCAACCCCGACCCCACCGAGGACGAGCACTACGTGCTGCTGGGCCAGGAGCGCGAAAAGGCTACGCGCGCAGCAGAGTCTGAAGTGTGACCTCGAGGTGAGCGTCGATCTTCGCGTGCACCAGGTCCTCGTCGCCCGCACCGAGTGCGTCGATGATGGCCTGGTGCTCGGCGCACACCCGGTGCTGACGGTTCGCCGCGGTGAACAACGCGCTCAACCCGACCCGAAGCTGGCGAGCCCGCAGTCCGGCGTACGTGCGCGAGAGCAGATCGCTTCCCGCCGAATCGATCAAACTCTGATGGAACGTGCCGTCCCAGTCGATGAACTGCTTGGGGGCATCTGCGTCGTCGGAGTTCATCAGCAGTTCCTGCTGCGTCAACGCGTGCCGCATCTGCGTGATCGGCGCGTCACCGGCTCGCAGCGCACGGGTGGCCGCGTGCCGCTCGAGAACTCCGCGCAGATCCATCAGTTCGGCGATCTGGCGTCCGGACATCGCCGGCACGTGCGCGCCCCGCTTGGGCACCATCTCGACCAGACCCTCGGACTGCAACATCAGCAACGCTTCACGAACCGGGGTACGGGATACTCCGATCTGCGTCGCGAGTTCCTGCTCGTTCAGAAAAGTGCCGGTGGCGGCCGGTGAGGACAACACCTGATCGCGCACGTACTGGTACGCCTTCTCCCTCCCCGACAGCGGCTGCATACGATATGTATACCTGTCTTCCTCCGACGAAACCAGGAGTCACACCGTGAGCTCGTCCATCCGCATCAGCCTCGCCCAGATCACCAGCGGCCAACTGCCCGCCGAGAACCTCGACCTCATCGCCACCCACACCCGTGCCGCAGCGCATGCGGGATCGGATCTCGTCGTGTTTCCGGAAGCGACGATGCGGTGCTTCGGCGGACCCATCCGAAAGTTCGCGCAGCCCCTGGACGGCGAGTGGGCGAACGCGGTGCGCACCATAGCGTCCGACGCGGGCATCACCGTCGTCGCCGGAATGTTCACCCCTGCCGCGGACGACAGGGTCACGAACACATTGCTCGTCACCGGGCCCGGTATCGACGCGAGCTACGACAAGATCCACCTGTTCGATGCGTTCGGATTTGCCGAATCCGACACCGTCGCACCGGGTTCGAACCCTCTCGTGGTGGACATCGCCGGCGTTCGGGTCGGCTTCGCCACCTGTTACGACATTCGATTCCCGGCACTGTTCCAGAAACTCGGTGATCTCGGCGCGGAAGTCGTCGTCGTCCCGGCGTCGTGGGGATCGGGCGACGGCAAAGTGGAGCAGTGGACCCTGCTCGCGCGGGCACGTGCCCTGGACTCGACGACGTTCGTCGCGGCCTGCGACCAAGCCGAACCCGCTGCCGCCGAGGGCAATGCACCGTTGGGCGTGGGACACAGCATCGTCTGCTCCCCCACCGGCGAGATCCTCGGGCAACTCGACGCGACGCCCGGCATGCTGACGATCGACATCCACACCGAACTCGTCGACGCCGTGCGTGCAAACCTGCCGGTATTGAAAAATCGCGTCGCCTTCGTGTGACCGATCCTGCTCGGTGCAGGTTCGGCCTTTCGTGAGACCTGGCGCGGGAACGCGGTTTCGAGTCACCTCCGCCGTGAAAACGTGGTGTGATGTCGCTTGTCGAATCGGAGAAGTGACGGGGCACTTCCATCGTTTCAGAAGGAGACGACGATGGTGCAGGTCAACCGACGGGATGCGTTACGACTCGGGTCGATCGCGGCGATGCTGGGTGGGTTGACGTCAGCGACGGCATGCTCGAGCAACGACGCCGCGAACAGCGACACCGTTACCGATCGATCGTCTTCACCCAAACGCGTACTCGTTCTCGGTGCAGGCATGTCGGGTCTGACTGCCGCACTTGCCTTGCACCGGCGCGGTCACGAGGTGACGGTTCTCGAGGCTCAGGACCGAATCGGTGGTCGCCTCATCTCCGTCGAATTCGAGAACGGCCAGTTCACCGAGGGCGGTGGAGGGCATTTCCGACTGAATATGCCGTTGGTCACCGGCTACGTGAGCACCCTGAAGCTCCCCATCGTCGCGATGAACGACGGCGCTCCCGAATATCTGATAGATGGCCTGCGCGGCAACAACACTCAGCTCGATCGTCGACCCTGGGACCTACTGGAGTCCGAACGTACCGTCGAACTGAGTTCCATGCTCACGAGCTACTTCGTGCCGCTCGGCGCAGATTTCACCACCGTCATCGACCCGGAGTGGCCCGATGCGGCCGCCGCCGACAAGTTCGACGGATTCACCGTTCGTGAATTGCTCGCCGACGCCGGTGCATCGGACGATTTCGCCAAACTCGTCGCAGCCCAGGCCGGCGGTTTCACACTGGAAGTCAGCGTTCTCGGTTTGCTTCCCGACTTCGCCTACCATTTCGGCGACCGCAACTTGTACCGCGTGCAGGGTGGAAACGAGCGGATACCGCGCGCCCTCGCCGAAAGGCTCCCCCAGGACCGCATCCACATGGGCTCTCGGGTGGTGGTCATCGACCAGAGCGGTTCGGACGTCAAGGTGACCACAGCGGACGGTCGCGAATGGACTGGGGACGAGGTCATTTCGACGATCCCCTTCACCGTCCTGAAGGACGTCGACATCCGACCGGCGTTGCCCGATCGAGCCCGTCAGGTGGTCGACGGCATGGTGTGGAGCGACATCGTCAAGGTGTATCTGCAGACTTCGAAACCGACGTGGCTCGATTCCGGTGTGCGGGGTTGGCCCGTGGCAGCTTCCGACCGGCCGTGGGAACGACTCATCGACATCACCGGCAACGAGCCGGGCGGGCGCGGGAACGCGTTCTTCTACCTTTCCGGTGCCAACGCAACTGCCTATCTCGCGCAGCCGAAAGAAACCCGCGCACGAGATCTCGTGAACACCTTCAACGCCGACATGTCCGGAATGATCGAGGACGTCGTGGAAATCGGCGAATTCTCCTGGCCCGATCAACCCTGGATCAAGGCCGCCTTCGGCGACACGCCTCTGGACGGCGGCTGGATGCTGGACGAGATGAAGAAGCCCGTGGACCGGCTGCACTGGGCCGGCGACTTCACCACGTTCAAGTCGGGCTGGGTCGAGGGTGCGATCGAGGCGGGCTACGCGCCGCACGCCACGTCGACCCCATGGCACCGGCCGAACACGAGGTCGTCTGAACGAGACCACGAGCCCCCATCCGCGATGACATACCCACTCTTTCTCTCGAACAAGGACTTTCGACGAGGAATCGACCACCACTTCCGGCGCGCCACGATGGAGCCACGCCGAAGTACGCCGCCTGCGGCGAGCAGTCATGACCGGAAGCACGCTTCCCGATACCGGTCACAATTCCTGGAGGCGAGGCCGACCGACGTGGGCGGCGTTGGACGCAGAGCCGTTGATCTACGGCACCGTGATCATCATGACCGTCATGGTGGTCGGGGCCGACGATACCGACGTCGATTTCGGTGACGCGACAGGAATGGTCCTCGGGCCGATGGTCGCGACCGCCGTCGCGCACCTGTTCTCGTCGTGGTTGGGGTACGTGAACAGCCACCACCGCATGCCCGACGGTGCCGACAGACGTCATCTGCTCTGGCACTCAGCGCATTTCCTACTGCTGACGGTGGTGCCGCTCATCATCATCGGGCTCGGACGTGTGAGCGGTCTGTGGTCGGCCTACGGCGCACTCGACACCATTTCCGATCTCGCATTCCTGTTCCTGCTCGTCCTCGGAGCCGCCAGCGGCTGGCATGCGAGCAAGAGACGATGGCGTGGGGCAATCCTCGGAGGTCTGGTTGCCATCGTCGTCGGTTTGATCGTCACAGTTCTCAAGGTCGTACTCGAGCATTGACAACCGAGGAAGAGGATCCGATCATGGTTCTCCGCTCCGCCACTGCGCCCCGCCGGCGCTGGGCCACAATGGCTTTCGCAGTCGCATTCGTGCTGACGGCGTGTTCTTCACCTCAGGAAGGGTTCACCGAGATGGACCCAGGCTCGGGCACGCTCGTGGCCTCGTCCGGCTTCGACGTCCGGCGGGACGGCTTCTCCTTCCCCAACTGGGGACCGCCGACAGCGGAGCATGGCCAAGGGCTCACACCGGCCTCGATGCAATCGCTGTTCGGGGATGCGGTGTGCACTCCGGGAACCGAGAGCGACCGATGCGTTCTCTCGCCGATGGGACGGGTGACCTCGGAGGTGTTCGAGAACGGAATGAACGGTGGTCATTGCTTCGGAATGGCCGCAGTCGCAGGGTTGGCCTACCGCAACTCGATCGACACCTCGTCCTTCGTCGCCCCCGGAGCAACACTGTTCGATGCACGTCCCTCCCCCGCGACCGATGCCGTGATCGCGCGCTACTTCAACACCCGGGAGGTCGAACCGACGGCCGACTCCGAGATGTCCGCACCTGTGGACGAGGTGATCGATCGACTCACGACCGCGTGGGCCGAAGGGCTGGACTATCTGCTCGCCTTCTACACCGAGGACGGAACGTCCGGCCATGCCGTGACACCGATCGCGATACGCGATCTGGGCGACAGCACACGCGGAATTGTCATCTACGACAACAACTATCCCGGCGTCGAGAAGATGATCGTCACCGATACGGCCGCCGATACGTGGTACTACACCACCTCGGCAGACCCCGCCGACGACAGCTACCTGTTCTCCGGTACCCCGGACAATCAGCTGAAGTTGTTTCCGCTGGCCGAGATGACCGGCGTTCATCAGTGCCCCTCGTGCACGGAGGTCGGTGCGCAGGACCAGGACTACCTGGTGCTGGTCACCGACAACACCAACGATCCGGTCGATCTGACCGATGTCGAATGGAGCTTGTCGGTGTCCGACAGTGACCGGGTGCGACGGTCCGCGTTCATCAACAACGACAACACAGCGTTGCTGGAGGCCTCGATCGATACACCGATGCGGCTGACGCTCTCCGACGTCGCGGACAACGAGCGCGATGCCTCGATCGACATCTCCATCCTGTCCGACGGTTGGGTGGTTCGATCGACCTCCCTTCGCCTGCCTGCGGGCGCGTCGATCGTCGCCGAGATCAGCCCTACCGAGCGATCGATGACGCTCACGACCGACACCCCCACCACGAGTGATTACACCGCCGCCACCGAGGATGCTCGGGGATCGCGGTCTGCATTCGTCAGCACCATCGACCTACCCGTCGACGGCGAGCTCGTGGTCGGCCCGACGGATACCGATACGTTGCGCCTCACCGACGGTGCAGGACAGGTGCTGCGGGAGGTAGCGATGACCTGACCACGAACTCGAAGTTGTGGAGTCCATAACTTCGAGTTCGCAGTTGTGCAGACGAAAACGCCCATTTCACCTACGTAACCGCGAACACGGCGCAGACACGACAACGCCGCCGGCTCCCCAGGGGAGCCGGCGGCGGCGTGCAGCGAGATCTAGCGGGAGCTGACGTCCTGGTAGTCGCGCTCGGTGTAGCCGGTGTAGATCTGGCGCGGACGGCCGATCTTGCCGGTCGTGTCCTCGTTCTGCTCGCGCCAGTGCGCGATCCAGCCCGGGAGACGGCCCATCGCGAACAGCACCGTGAACATGCGCGGCGGGAAGCCCATCGCGCGGTAGATCAAGCCGGTGTAGAAATCGACGTTGGGGTACAGCTTGCGCTCGACGAAGTAATCGTCGGTCAGCGCGGTCTCCTCGAGCTTGAGCGCAATTTCGAGGAGTTCGTCGCCGTTGCCGAGCTTGCCGAGGATCGTGTGCGCGGTCTCCTTGACCAGCGTCGCGCGCGGGTCGAAGTTCTTGTACACACGGTGTCCGAAGCCCATGAGCTTGACGCCGTCTTCCTTGTTCTTGACGCGACGCAGGAAGTCCGTTGCGTCGCCGCCCTCGGCCTTGATCTTGTCCAGCATCTCGAGCACGGCCTGGTTGGCTCCGCCGTGCAGCGGGCCCCACAGCGCGTTGATGCCGCCGGAGATCGAGGTGAACAGGTTTGCCTGCGAGGATCCGACGAGACGCACCGTCGACGTCGAGCAGTTCTGCTCGTGATCGGCATGCAGGATGAGCAGCATGTCGAGAGCCTTGACGATCTCGGGATCGACCTCGTACGGCTCGGCCGGGAAGCCGAACGTCAGGCGCAGGAAGTTCTCGACCAGGCTCTTGGAGTTGTCCGGATACAGGAACGGCTGACCGACGGACTTCTTGTAGGCGTACGCCGCGATGGTCGGCAGCTTGGCCAGCAAGCGGATGGTCGAGAGCTCGACCTGCTCCGGGTCGTTGGGGTCGAGCGAATCCTGGTAGTACGCCGACAGCGCGTTGACGGCACTCGACAGCACCGGCATCGGGTGCGCGTTACGCGGGAAGCCGTCGAAGAACCGCTTGAGGTCCTCGTGCAGCAGAGTGTGCCGACGGATCTTGTCGGTGAACTTCTCGAGCTGATCCTCGGACGGCAGCTCACCGTAGATCAGCAGGTAGCTGACCTCGATGAACGAAGACTTGCCCGCGAGCTGTTCGATCGGGTAACCGCGGTAGCGCAGGATGCCTGCGTCACCGTCGATGTAGGTGATGGCCGACTTGGTCGACGCGGTGTTGACGAACCCGCCGTCCAACGTCGTGTAGCCGGTGGTGGCCAGCAACTTCCCCAGCTCGATGCCGTTGTTGCCCTCGGAGGCCTCGGCAATCGACATGGAGTATTCGCCACCGGGATAGGTGAGGGTGGCTTTGGCATCATTCTCAGCGGGCACGAATGGTCCCTCTCGAACTCGTGTAACGGACACGTACTTGAAGCGGACAGTTCTAACGTCGATAGTGAAACTAGTCTCTCGACGCCTCGGACGCCCAGGGAGGGTCGGCACCGGGTCGAGAAACCGTGATCGCCGCTGCTTTCGCGGCGAACTCGAGCGCTTCTCGCCAATCTTCCTTGCTCATCTCTTTCACCGCGTTCGATGTGATAATGGTCTCCTCCTGCAGAAAGCTGAGCAGAGCTCCGTGCACGGTGTCACCAGCGCCGATCGTGTCCACGACGTCGACCGCGACACCAGGGACCGTAATTTCCTCGGATGCGGTGAAGACCGAGATGCCGTCGCCGCCGCGGGTCATGACCACCGCGGTGACCCCTGCCGCGAGCCAGTCGTCGACGGTGGTCCCCTGCGTTCCGAGGCCCAACCAGAACGAGTCGTCCTCGGACACCTTGAGAATGTCGATGCTGGGCAGCCAGGAACGGAAGCGGTCGCGAAACCCGTCGGCCGTGATGTCTCCGCTCGTGCTGTCGATGGCAGCGGGCCGAATGTTCGGGTCGAGCATCGTGAGCTTGCCCGCCGCCCGGGCCCGGTGCAGCAGGCCCGCGTACATCGACGCGCCGGGCTCGTACAGCAGCGACAGTGTGCCGAACGAGAGCACGCTGATCTCGTCGGGCAGATCGCCGGGATCGGCGACGAGGCGGTCGGCTGTGCCGTCGGCGTAGAACGAGTACTCGGCGCTGCCGTCCTCGGCGAGCGTGGTCATCGCCAACGTCGTCGGTTCGTCGCCGCGCTGCACCCACGTGGTGTCCACTCCCGCATCGCGCAGGCTCGCCAGGATCTGCTCACCGAACGGGTCGCGGGAGATCCTCGAAAGATACGCGACGGGCGAACCCAGTCGACCGATCGCGACGGCGACATTGAACGGCCCACCGCCGAGTTTGGGCGAGAGCAGCGGGCCCTCGTGCACCGGAACCAGGTCGACCAACGCCTCGCCGCACACCAGAATGGTCACTTCTCGTACCTCATTCCCCAGGTGCCCGACCAGGATTGCCCCGGATCCAGCACGATCAGATCGATCTCGGAATTCAACGCATCGGGTGGACAGGTCATCGGCTCGATCGCCAGTGCCCGCCCTCGATCGGGATAGGCCTGATCGTTGGCGGGATCGGCGGTGAACACCTGCACCCAACCGAAGCTGCTGTCGGTCCACAGCACCGTCGCGGTGCCGTCGGGACCACGCAGAACATGGCTCGCTCGGCCGTCGGCCTCGGGGAGCGACGCGCTGAACGGGGTGTCGAGCTGCACGCCCTGCAGCGTTCGCGGCTGCCGGAAGTCGTACTCGGTATCGGCAGTCGGCACCGAATTGCCCACGGGCAGATTGCGCACCGAGTCGAGCGGCAGCCGCGTCCCGGCCGAGAGCTCGAGCGTGCACTCGTCGAGCGGCGCGTCTCCCACCCTGACGAACGTGTGAAAACCCATCCCGTACGGCGCGGGTGAATCACCGGTGTTCTTCGCCGACGCGGTGACGGTGAGACCGTCCGCCGACAGCTCGTGCGCCACGGTCACCGTCAGCGAGAACGGCCAGCCCTGATGTGTCCCGACGTCCACGCTCTGCTCGACGCGAGAGTCGGTGTGCTCGTTCAGGGTCCACGCCACCCGCCGGACGAAACCGTGACTGGCGTTGTTGCGCGAAGGCTCGCTGATCTCCATCCGATGCTCGACGCCTTCGAACGTGAACGTGCCGTCGGCCGTTCGATTGGGCCACGGGGCCAACACCAGTCCCGCCGACAGCGGCGGCTTCGAACCCGCCTCCCAGGTCTCGGTGAGCGGTGCGCCGTCGTATTCGAGAACCCTCAGGCCCGCTCCGACGGCAGCGATGTCTGCCCGATACTTACCGCTCGTCAACGAGTAGGTCTGTGCGTCAGCCATGAGTGCCATTCTTTACCACCACACCCACTCGGTATCGGATGAATGCCGGAAGAGCCAACGCGGCGATCGAGACACCGATGACGACCAGCACGCCGCCGCCCGCCGCAGCGGCCGCCGTCCCCACCGACGCCGCTGCGGCACCGTGCAGCACGTCGCCGACGCGCGGACCTCCGGCGACCACCACGATGAAGACACCCTGTAGCCGACCACGCATCTCGTCGGTGGCGACCTGCTGCAGCATCGTGCTGCGGAAGGCCGCCGAGATCATGTCGGCTCCGCCGCCGAGGGCCAAGAACGCCAATGCGAACCACAGGGCGACGGTGGTGGCCCCGTCGGTGGCCGCGCCGACGGCCAGACCGAAGCCGATCATCGCCACGCCCCACACGACGATGCAGATCAGCACCGCCAGGCCCTGCCTGCGCACTCGTGGCAGCCAGCCGGAGAAGACTCCACCCACCACCGCGCCCGCGGACATCGCTGCGAACAGCATGCCCAGCACAGGACCGCCCGACGCCGGGTCGCCGAAGCTCTCGTGTGC
This sequence comes from Rhodococcus cerastii, assembly GCF_033042195.1. Lineage (NCBI taxonomy): Bacteria > Bacillati > Actinomycetota > Actinomycetes > Mycobacteriales > Nocardiaceae > Rhodococcus > Rhodococcus cerastii. The sequence continues at coordinate 266,040 of NZ_JAWLKF010000002.1, read as the reverse complement.
GATCTGCGGGAAGAGCGCACGGGGCATACCGAACACCATCGAGATGATGTCGACGACGAACGAGGCCAGCAGCACCTTCTGCGTCGCGAGGTAGGCGAAACCGTCGAACACCGAACGCAATCTGGCGCGCTGACCCGACTTCGCCGGTGGAATCCCCGGCAGCCGGATCACTGCCCACAGTGTGGCGAACAGTGCGATGGTGTCGATCAGGTAGAGGGTCTCGAGCCCGATGTAGTAGATGAGGATGCCTGCGCTGAGCGGTCCGGCGATAGCGCCGAAGTTCATCACCGTCATGTTCAGTGAATTCGCGGCGGGCAGCTGCTCGGCGGGCAGGATTCGCGGGAGGATCGCGCTACGCGTCGGTTGATTCACCGCGAAGAAGGCCTGCTGAACGGCCAACAGCACCAAGATGATCCACACGTTGTTCAGGTCGAGGAACGCCTGCAACCAGAACAGGGCGGAGGTACCGATCAGACCGCAGGTGGTGATCATCAACAGCGTGCGGCGGTCCATCACATCGGCCAGCGCTCCGCCCCACAGACCGAACACGATCAGCGGCACCAGCGCGAAGACACCGGTGAGACCCACATAGGCCGAACTCAGCGTGATCTGGAAAACCTGTTGCGGCACAGCGACGATGGACAGCTGCGCCCCGATGACGGTGACGATGTTCGCCAACCACAGCCGCTTGTAGGCGGGGGTCCTCAGCGGAGTCGTATCGGCAAGAATGCCGCGCAATCCGCTCACGGCTGCAGACGCTCGATCACACCGCTTGCCACTCTCAGGCGAATTCGGTTGTGCATGCGGCTCGTTCGGCCCTGCCAGAACTCGACCGTCTCCGGTTCGACGCGAAAACCGCCCCAGTTCGGCGGAACCGGCACCTCGATGCCGTCGAACGTCGCGGTGACCTCGGCCAGTCGCGCAGCCAGATCCTCCCGCGAGCCGATGGGCCGCGACTGCTCGGACGCCCATGCCCCCAGCTGGGAGCCGCGGGGCCGCGTGCGCCAATAGGTTTCGGTCGTCTCGGCGTCGACCCTCGCCACCGGGCCTCGGACGGTGAGCTGGCGGGCAATTCCGATCCACGGGAACGTGATCGACGCATACGGCGTCGCGGTGAGCGCACGGCCCTTGTCGGAGTCGTAGTTGGTGTAGAACACCACCCCGTCCGCGTCGAAGTCCTTGCACAACACGGTGCGGGTGGCGGGTCTACCCGCCTCGTCGACCGTCCCCAACACGATGGCGTTGGGCTCGGGCAGATTCGCGGCTATCGCGTCGGACAACCACTGCTGCGCCAGCGAACACCACCCGTCCGCCAGAGCATCGACGTCGAGGTCCTCGGGCTCTCCGTAGTCCACCCGCATGTTCGCCAGGCGCTGTTCATCTGCAGACACAAGCCCAGACGCTACTCCCGCGTAGATCCCGGCTATGGTTCTGACGAAGTACGCCCGGATGCGGCGCAGAGCCGGGTGCAGTTGCGACGAGGGAGTCCACAGGCCATGGCTGTTCAACGAGTTCCCGAGGATTTCGTCTCCGGCCTCGAAGGTGTCGTCGCGTTCACCTCCGACATCGCCGAGCCCGACAAGGACGGTGGCGCACTGCGGTATCGCGGCGTCGACATCGAAGAACTCGTCGCACAGAACGTGACCTTCGGTGATGTCTGGGCACTGCTCGTCGACGGCGAGTTCGGTCGAGGACTTCCACCGGCCGAACCGTTCCCCCTGCCGATCCACACCGGCGACGTCCGAGTCGACGTCCAAGCCGGACTGGCGATGCTCGCGCCCATCTGGGGCTACCAGCCACTGCTCGACATCGACGACTCGACCGCCCGCGACAACCTCGCCCGCGCCTCGGTGATGGCTCTGTCCTACGTCGCTCAGTCCGCTCGCGGCATCTACCAGCCCGCTGTACCGCAGAGCCGCATCGACCAGGCCGCCACCGTGACCGAACGCTTCATGGTCCGGTGGAAGGGCGAACCGGATCCCGCCCATGTCGCTGCCATCGACGCGTACTGGGTCTCGGCCGCCGAGCACGGGATGAACGCCTCGACGTTCACCGCACGTGTCATCGCCTCCACCGGAGCCGACGTCGCCGCCTGCCTCTCGGGTGCCATCGGTGCAATGTCCGGTCCCCTGCACGGCGGCGCGCCCGCTCGCGTCCTGCCGATGATCGAGGAGGTCGAGAGAACCGGTGACGCACGCGCTCTCATCACCGGCATCCTGGACCGCAAAGAGAAGCTCATGGGCTTCGGACACCGCGTCTACCGCGCCGAGGACCCCCGCGCCCGCGTGCTGCGCGCCACCGCCAAGAGACTGAACGCACCGCGCTACGAGGTTGCCGCCGCGCTCGAGCAGGCAGCGTTGACCGAACTGCGCGAGCGCCGCCCCGACCGCGCCATCGAAACCAACGTCGAGTTCTGGGCCGCGGTGATCCTCGACTTCGCCGAGGTGCCGGCGCACATGATGCCCGCCATGTTCACCTGTGGCCGTACCGCGGGCTGGTGCGCGCACATCCTGGAGCAGAAGCGCCTGGGCAAGCTCGTCCGGCCGGCTGCCCTCTACACCGGCCCCGAACCCCGCAGCCCCGAGTCCGTCGACGGCTGGGACCTGATCCGGTAGTCGACGGTGTCATGGCACCCGACTAGCCTGTGAGTGCCATATTCCATCGACGCTAGGACGCGCTACTCCATGGCCGATTTGCCGATCATTCCCGCCGATCTCCTGCCCGCCGACGGACGCTTCGGGTGTGGCCCGTCCAAGGTTCGCCCCGAGCAGCTGCAGTCCCTGGTCGACGTCGGCGCTTCCGTGTTCGGCACCAGCCACCGTCAGAAGCCCGTCAAGGACGTCGTGGGACGCGTGCGCAGTGGCCTGAAGGATCTGTTCTCGCTGCCCGAGGGCTACGAGGTCGTCCTCGGCAACGGTGGCACCACCGCGTTCTGGGACGCTGCTGCCTTCGGCCTCATTCGCGAGAAGTCGCTGCACCTGACCAACGGCGAGTTCAGCTCGAAGTTCGCGTCGGTGGCCAAGAACAATCCGTTCATCGGTGATCCCATCGTCGTCAAGGCCGAGCCGGGCAGCGCGCCCGAGCCCACCTCCGACCCGTCCGTCGACCTCATCGGTTGGGCGCACAACGAGACCTCGACGGGCGTGGCCATCCCGGTCAGCCGTCCGGCCGGCTCCGAGAACGCCCTCATCGCGATCGACGCCACCTCCGGTGCGGGCGGTCTGCCGGTGAACGTCGCCGACTCGGACGTCTACTACTTCGCGCCGCAGAAGTGCTTCGCCGCCGACGGTGGCCTGTGGGTGGCGCTGATGAGCCCGGCCGCACTCGAGCGCGTCAGCGAGATCGCTGCCACGGATCGATGGGTCCCGGACTTCCTGTCGCTGCCGATCGCCGTCGACAACAGCAGCAAGAACCAGACGTACAACACCCCGGCCGTGGCGACCCTGCTGATGTTCGCGGACCAGATCGAGTGGCTCAATGCGCAGGGCGGCCTCGATTGGGCCACCAAGCGCACCGCCGATTCGTCCTCACGTCTGTACGACTGGGCCGAGAAGAGCGAATTCGCAACGCCGTTCGTGACGAACCCGGATCACCGCAGCCAGGTCGTCGGCACCATCGACTTCGACGAGAAGGTCGACGCAGCCCAGGTTGCGAAGATCCTGCGCGCCAACGGCGTCGTCGACACCGAGCCGTACCGCAAGCTCGGCCGCAACCAGCTGCGCGTCGGCATGTTCCCGGCCATCGAGCCGGACGACATCACCGCACTGACCAAGAGCATCGACTGGGTCGTGTCGACTCTGAGCTGATCAGCAGGGCAGGAGTGGAGCCTGCGGAACGACCATTCCCAGCAAGCTCACAGCTACGGCGCTCCCTTCGCGGCCTACACTTGCTATCAAGTAAGCAAGCGTAACGACCTCGGAGGGAGCGCTCGTATGTACAGGCTCCTGACATTTGCGCTGCGCATTCGCGTGACCCTGCTGTACATCGCTCTTGCGGTGGCGGGCACCGTCGCACTGGGCCGGATCGGCCCGCACGATCGCTGGCACGTGCTGCATGCTGCGAGCACCAATCTGCACAATCTGGGCGACGGCCACCTCGCGACCCTCGTCACGAGCGTCTTTCTCACCGAAGGACGGGTGAACTGGTTGTGGTTGGCGGCGGTCGCACTGCTGTTCGCCGTCGCCGAATGGATCTCCGGTTGGCGACGCTTTCTCGTCACCTTCAGCGCGGGACACATCGGTGCGACGGCACTGGTGGCCGTCGGCCTGCTCATCGGCATTCACAACGACTGGCTCGCGGACTCACTGGCGATGGCCGTCGACGTCGGTGTCAGTTACGCAGCAGCAGCGGTAGCGGGGTCGATGATCAGATACCTGCCGATGCCGTGGTGTGCGGGCTGGGCCGCACTGTGGATCGGCGTCGTCACGATCAGTGGGGTATCGGACCCGACCTTCACTGCCGTCGGGCACGCGATTGCCCTGAGCATCGGCTTCGGCCTGGGCGCACTGTACCGTCGCTTCGATGCATCGACGTTGTCCCACAGGACAATTGACGCAACATCGACCGAATGGGTGCAGCCGAGCCCGCAGCTGTCTACCCTCTGATAGGGAAACGATCGTCGGCAGAAGCGATGCGTGTCGGACACCCGCCGAATACGGCAGGTGAACTAGGCTCGAATTCGACGGTATCGCGAGCCGGCGCGATGAGGAGGTCAAGGTGCGGGACTTACGTGTGGTGGGTCTCGAGGCCGACGGAAAGTTCGTCGTGTGCGCAGATCCCAAGACCGGCGACAGATTCCGGCTTCCAGCCGACGACAAGCTCCGCGCGGCCTCACGCGGCGACATCGCTCGACTAGGACAGATTGAGATCGAAATGGACAGCTTGCTTCGGCCCAAGGAAATTCAGGCCCGTATCCGCAGCGGAGCGACCATCGAACAGGTTGCCGCCGACTCCGGAATGGCCATCAGTCGCGTCGAGGTGTTCGCTCACCCGGTGTTGCTCGAACGCTCGCAGGCCGCGTCGATGGCTCAGGCCGGTCATCCGCTGCGCCACGACGGCCCGGCCGTGCAGACCCTGCTCGAGATCGTCACCCTCGCTTTCCGCGCTCGCGGCCACAATCTCGACGACGCGGCGTGGGACGCCTGGCGCGACGAGGACAACAAGTGGGTCGCGCAGCTCAAGTGGCAGGCGGGCCGCACCACCAACAAGGCGCACTGGCAGTTCCTGCCCGACGGCCACGGCGGCACCATCAGCCCGCTCGACGACACTGCTCACGAGCTGATCGATCCGGACTTCGGACGCCAACTGCGCGGCCTGGCACCGGTGCGCGCACTGACGTCCGCCGAGGACTCCGACGACGACGAGACCTCGCAGCAGAGCTTCGACGAGTACTACGGCACCACCGCCGACAGCGAGATCGACGCCGAGACCATCGAGGTCGAGGTGGACGATGCGCCCACTCCCGAGCCCGAACAGCCGCGCGAGACGGCGACCAGGGAGCCCAGGCCCGCACCCAAGCCTGCAGCCGGTCACACCAGCGGCAAGGACAAGCGCGGCAAGCCGGCCATGCCGTCGTGGGAGGACGTCCTGCTCGGCGTTCGCAGCAGCGGTCACAACTGAGTTCTACTGTGACCGATGTGCCGCGCGGTGCAGAACCGCCGACGCTCACACCGTAGGCTTCCCAGGAAGTAACGGAGAGAGAGGTGCCGGTAGTGGGGGCCAAAGCATCAACCATCTGGTACGTGGACGCACCGGATCCCATTTCTGTACTCCGAGAGGCCACCACCTCGGATTGGAACGCTGCGACCGCACTCGTCGGACGTCTGTACCCCCACCTGACGGCAGTGCCCCTCGGACAGGGCCCGATATCGACCTCGGCAGGCGTGGACGACGATCACGTCTTCATCGGTTGCTACCCCGGCGTCACCGTGGTCTGCGGATCCAATCTCGCGGTGCCCACACCGTCGACGCTTCCCGAATCCTTCACTCGCCCGCTGGCGTCCGAGCACACCTACCTCGTCGCCTCGGATCCCCAACACGCCTGGGGTGCGTTCGCGTACTGGGAACGCGGCGAATTCCGCCGATCCTTCAGTGCCACTCCGGTGTACATCTACGAGGACGCAGGCCTGCCACTGGTGTGGGAGCGATCGTTCTGGGCCGGTGAGCATCCGCTGATCTATCCGCCCGGAGTGATGCCGGATCCGCAGTCGCTGCCGTTCCACCCTCAGGAATTCGCCGAGGCAGCCAACGCCGAGTGGCTCGGATTCCGCTACACCGGCGCACCACACGCGGACGAATTCGATCCGAACACCCTGCCGGTCTGCGGCTTCACGATGTACGTCCCGGGGCAGGAACCACCGCCACCGAACCAGCAGAACCGAAGCTCGAACGGCCGTGGCGCACAGGAACCGATGCCCGACGCCCCCGACGAGCAGGCACCGCGACCGAAGAAGCGTTGGTTCTCGCGCAAATAGAGGCTCGGGTGGGCACCGTTGCACGCAACCACCGCTGATCGACGGGATTCCGCCGAATGTCGCCGGTAGTGCGCAACTGTGCCCGGTGTCGGAGACCGACTGCTAGAACGCCAGCGCCGCCAGTGCCACGAAGCTCAACATGGAACCGATACCGGCTCCGTACACGGCCCAGCGCCACACCGGTATCGCGAGCCATCGCATGACCGTCGGTGCCGCACCCGCGACGACGATGATGTTCAGACCGATCGCGAGCAGCGGGTGAATTCTGGCCAGTTCCAGACCGAAGGTCGTCAGTGCCACACCGACGAGCGCCGCCGAGATCACGGCGATCGGGATTCCGGTCCAGCGGACGTCCGGGTCGTGGTCGGTCACGTGAGGCGCACGCGTTCGTAGAACCCCATCGCGGCGGCGGTCGCAACATTGAGTGAGTCGGTGCCGGGAGCCATCGGAATGCGCGCGCGAATGTCCGTGGCGCGCATGGCATGTTCGGTCAGACCCGGCCCCTCCGCGCCGAGCAACAACGCCACCTTCTCCCCCGTCATCGCCGCCGCCAGCGACACCGCCGTGGGATTGGGCGTGAGCGAGATCAGCTGAAAGCCGTGTGCGCGAACGCGATCGAGGCCGCGCGGCCACTCGGGCACCTTGGCGAACGGCACCCGCAGCACATGCCCCATCGATACCCGCACCGACCGTCGATAGAGCGGATCCGCGCACGCGGCCCCGAACAGCACGGCATCCACGCCCAAGCCGGCCGCGTTTCGGAACATCGACCCGAGATTCTCGTGATCGTTGACGCCCTCGAGAATCGCCACCGTCTTCGCGTCGGCCAACACCTCGTCGAGATCGAGGGCAGGCGGCCTGTTCGCCGCCGCCAGCACACCACGATTGAGATGGAACCCGACGACCTCGGCCATCACCTCCGCGGACGTCCGGTAGAACGGGACGTCCGAATCCGCCAGATCGTCGCGCAACGCGTCGAGCCGTCGATCCACGCCCAGCAGGCTGATCATCGGGAAGCGCGAGGTCAGCAGTCGCTGCGCAACCAACACACCCTCGGCGATCACCAATCCCTTGCCCTCGGGCAGGTCGGGCCGCCGATCCGACGAGTTGAGATCGCGAAAATCGTCCAGCCGGGGGTCGGAGGGGTCGTCGACATCGATTACATGAACCACCCGCTCATCTTGTCACCCGGCATTTCTGACGGTCCGTCGGCGAAGGCCTCCCTCTGTATGGAAAAGTAAAGAGTGATGACTACCGACGAATCGATCACCATCCGCACCGCCACCGACGACGACTGGGATGCCGTCGCGCTGCTCGACGCCCACGCATTCGGCGAGCACCAGAACGCCGAGGATCTGGCCGAGACGCAGATCCTGACCCAGTCCGAGCACGTGTACCTGGCGTGGGACGGCGAGACCCCGGTGGGTGTGGCCATGCATTTCCCGATGTCGGTCACCGTTCCCGGTGGTGCGCAGGTCGAGGCGTCCGGAGTCTCCTGGGTATCGGTTGCGCCGACGCATCGTCGACGCGGCATCCTGCGATCAATGTTCACCCAGCAGCACCGCGCTCTGAACGACGCAGGCGCACCGCTGTCCCTGCTCACGGCCAGCGAGGCGACGATCTACGGACGCTTCGGCTACGGGCCGATAACCGAGGAGATCAGCGTCTCGATCGACCGTCGATTCGCGCAGTTCCGCAAGGATGCTCCCCCGGCGACCGGTGTGCGGCTGATCGAATCGGCCGAGGCCGCCGAACTGCTCCCCGACATCTACCACCGCTGGCAGCAGCAGACGGCAGGCGCGCAGCCCAAGCCGCCGATCCGCTGGGAGCGGTTCTTCGCCGACCGAGAGAACCGACGCGGCGGACTGACGGCTCTGTTCTTCATCGTCCATCCCGACGGTTACGTCGCCTACCGACGCGGACGCAACCCCAGCCGGGTGGTGGTACAGGAATTCATCGCGGTGACCGATGCCGCCTACGCCGCGCTGTGGCAGATCCTCGTCGGGGTAGACCTGGTCGACACCATCGAGGTGCAACAGTCACGAGACGAAGCCCTGCCGTTCCTGCTGACCAACAACCGACTGCCGAAGGTCACCGGACACCACGACGCACTGTGGGGCCGCATCATGCACGTCGAGGCAGCGCTCGAGGCACGCACCTACGCTCTCGACACCTCGTTGATCATCGCTGTGCGAGATCCCTTCCTCGATGCGGGCGGTACCTATTCGCTCACCGTGACCGACGGCCGAGCCACCTGCACCCGGGTGGAATCCGAACCGGACATCGAACTCGACATCGACGTGCTCGCGAGCATCTACTTCGGCACCCATCGCGCCCGCTTGTTCGCCGCGGCCAACCGCCTCACCGCACGCAACGACGCGTCACTGCACGCATTGGACCTGACGTTCGGAACCGCGCGCCCGGCCGTCATGGGTTGGGGTTTCTAGACCTACCTGTTCGGCGCATCGAGTGCGGTGGCCGAGCCGCCGTGCATCCAGAGCGCCGCGCCCAGGGTCACCGAAAGCAGCACCGTCACGTAGGCGATGAACTCGACACTGCCGCCACCGCTGGTGGCGTGATAGATCAGCGGTGCCGTACCTCCGAAGAGGGAGTTCGCCACGGCGTAACCGAAGCCGACGCCCAGCGCACGAATGTGCGCTGGGAACACTTCGGCCTTGGCGATGCCGTTCACCGACAGGTAGCACGTGAGGACGAAAAACGCGCACACCAGGATGACGAAGACCGCCGGCGGTGACGTCACTTTCGTGGTGGCCAGCACCAGCACTCCGGTCGCCGGTATCCCCAGTGCCCCGAATACGACGAGGAGCGGCTTTCTTCCGATGCGGTCGCTCAGTGCGCCGCCGACCGGCTGCAGCACCATCAACACCACGAAAGCGGCGAACACGAGACCGGTCGCAACGAGCTCTCCTCTGGCACCGTCCGCAGCGAAGAACGTCTCGCGAACGACAGAGGGCACCGTGACGGTGTAGGTGTAGAACGCGGCACTCCCGCCTGCGGTCAACAAGAACACCCAGACGAGCGGACGCCAGTGATCGCGGAACAGCGCCCTCATCGTGGCGTCTCGGTCCGCGCTCGGTGCTCCCGGTTCACGAGGCGCACGATCGAGTCCGCGAGCCCACCACAACGAGGCGAGGCCCGCCGCGCCTCCCGCGGCGAAGGCGAGGCGAAAGCCCCATTCGGAGATCGCCGCGCGGTCCGTGCTCGCGAGGAGTACGAGCAGACATGCCTGCGCGAGCACGAGGCCGCCGACGATGGTCGCGGCCTGGAAGGAGGCGAAGAACCCCCGATGCCCTCGCGTGCCCGATTCGGAAAGCAGCACCGTCGCCGCCGCGTACTCGCCGCCGGTTGCGATGCCCTGGACGATGCTCACGACGGCGAGGATCACCGCGGCCCAGGCCCCGATCGCGTGGACGGTGGGAGTCAGTGCCAGAGCGACCGATCCGGCCGACATCAGCGTGACCGCAGCGACGAGCGCGAACTGTCGGCCTCGCACGTCCGCGAGCCTGCCGAACAGCCACGACCCGAGCGGCCGCACGACGAAGGTCAACGCGAAGAGTCCGTAGACGTACACGAGTGAATTGGTCGAAGCCGGATCGAAGAACTCGGTCCGAAAGTACGGCGCGAACGTCGCGTAGAGGTACAGGTTGAACCACTGCACCAGGTTCGGTACCGAACCCGCCAGAATGACGCGTACCTGCGTACGACGGTCGGGGCTCACCGGCTCGGTGCGATTCACGTGCTGAAAATACCCGAACTCCCGGCATACCGGGCGCTGTCGAGAGCACATGACTTTTGTCATGGCCGGACCGTGACGGTGTCACTGCAGATGATGATGCGCTGCACTGTTTTCGGTGATCCCGGCCCAGCAGACTTCTAGTCATGAAGCAACCAGACGAAGGAAACCTGTTCACCGATCTGATGGAGCTCGGGCCGGCTCCGACGATGGCACGTGAGATCGTCGTCATCGTCATCAGCATCGCGATCGTCGCGGTGCTGTTCGCAATCGTCGGTACGTCGCTCCCGGCGTTCGTCGCTCTCGGCGTCATCGTCGCCTTCATGGGCGTGCGGTTCGTCATCGGACTCCGCCACTGGGAGAAGCAATCATGACCATCATCGAAGTCGATGGCATGACTCGCCGCTACGGTTCGGGCAAGAACGCTTTCGAGGCCGTGAAGGCGCTCGATCTGAAGGTCGCAGAGGGCGAACTGTTCGGCCTACTGGGTACCAACGGTGCCGGCAAGACGTCCACTCTCGAAGTGATTCAGGGACTTTCACGGCCGAGCGAGGGCACTGTGCGGATTCTGGGAATGGATCCGGTGTCCGACCGCCGTAAGGTCCGACCGTCTCTGGGCATCATGCTGCAGAAGGGCGGCCTGCCCCAGGATCTGACCACCGCGGAGAGCCTGCGCATGTGGGCGGGCACGTGCAGCAATCCGCTGCCGACGGACGAGGTGCTGGGGCGCGTCGACCTGGCCGACCGCGCCGATACCCGGGTCAAGTTTCTCTCCGGCGGCGAGCAGCGCAGGCTGGATCTGGCGTGCGCCATCATCAGCCGCCCACGAGTGCTGTTCCTGGACGAACCGACCACCGGACTCGATCCCGAAAGTCGCCGCAACACATGGCATCTGATCCAGGAGCTGAAGAACTCCGGCGTGACGATCATGCTGACGACGCACTACCTGGACGAGGCCGAGTCGCTGTGTGACCGGCTGGCGATCATGCACCGCGGCGCAGTCGTTCGCAGCGGAACGGTCGACGAGGTGGTCGCCGACCATCCGGCGAAGATCGAACTGAAGGCCCCGGGCACGGCGTTGCCGTCACTGCCGGGTACCGACATGGACGTCTCGGGAGACACCGTCTCGATCCGGACGTCCTCGGTACAGGACACGCTCACCGACTTGCTGGTGTGGGCCCGCACCAACGGGGTGACCCTGCACGGACTCGACGCCCGAGCGGCATCACTCGAGACCGTATTCCTCTCCATCGCAGACGAATTCGACAATCCAGACTTCACAGACCAGAAGGTGATGAGCGCATGAGCACGATGACCGCACTGTCACGAGCAGAGTTCACCCTGCTGGGACGCAACCGAGTACTGCTGTTCAACGCGATCGTCATGCCGTTGATCTTCCCCATCGCCCTGCTGATCGTGGGAAGCCGCAGCGACGACGGATTGACCGACGCAGGCGTCGGAGCCGCACTCGAGATCTTCGCGCTGTTCCTGCTGGTGTTCATGGTCTACTACAACATGCTCTCGGTCTACGCCACTCGCCGAGACGAGTTGGTACTCAAACGACTTCGCACCGGAGAGAGTTCGGATGTGCAGATCCTGCTCGGACCGGCCATCCCCTCGCTGATACTCACCGTCGTCCTCGGCCTGATCGTCGGAGCAGTGGTGCTGGCCTTCGGCGGACCCGTTCCCACCAACGCGCTACTGGTCGCGGCCGCCCTGTTCGGCGGTGCTGCGCTGTTCGCCGCACTGGCGTTGATCACGTCGGCGTTCACCCGCAATGCAGAGGCGGCGCAGATCACCAGCTTGCCGGTGATCCTGGTCGCCATGGCCGGCTCCTCACTGCTTCGTGATGCCCTCCCCGACTCGTTCGGCAGGGTGATAGAGCTGACCCCGATGGCCGCGGTCTCGGATCTGCTGAACCTGGGCTGGTTCGGCACCACCACGCCGGGCGACGCGTCCATCGGCTTCGCCGCCACGTTCACCGAAGCCGGCATGCCGCTGCTGGTGATGCTCGCCTGGATCGTCGGCAGTCTCCTGATCGCCCGCACGCACTTCCGTTGGGAACCGCGGTCCTAGATCGCGTCATTCGTCGACCGTCTGCAAGGCTGGAGATCATGAAGTTGCACCAGTACCTCAATCCACTGCACGGCTGGAACGACAGCAGTGCAGTGGACAAGGTGCGCGTCTACACCCGCCAGTCGTTCCTGCTCATCTCCGTCGGTGTCGCCGTCGGTGCGATGCTGACATCTCTGCAGTACGACGACTATCGGTCGATGGCGGCAGCAGCAGTGTGTGCCGCCGCCACTTTCGTGGTTGTGCAGCGCACCCCCGCACTCGGCGGCGAGTCGACGGCCGACCCACGAATCCCGTTGGCAATCGTGGCGGTCGCCGCCGTGGTGCTGGTAGCCGGAGGGACCACGAGCAACGCAATCTGGGCCGCCGTACTCGTCACCACTGCGGTCGCGACCCTGATTCCGTTGCGTTGGTCCCTCGCGGCGGCTGTGGCCGCTGCTCTGCTCGCGGCGGCTCTGGGAACCCCGGCGGTGGACACCGTGATCCTCGGCATCTTCATCGCCTTCATGGCCTTCACGGTGCAACTGTCGGCGTGGCTGCTGCGCATCGTCACCGAACTCGACGCCACCCGCGCCGCCGCTGCCGCACTCTCGGTTGCCGAGGAGCGTCTGCGATTCTCGCGAGATCTGCACGACGTCGTCGGACGCGCACTCTCCGCGATAGCGGTCAAGAGCGAACTCGCCGCAACGCTGGCTCGCCGCGGTGACGATCGAGCGGCGGGCCAGATGGACGAGGTTCGCATCCTGGCCCAGGAATCCATGGCCGACGCTCGAAAGCTGGTTCGCGGCTACCGATCGGTCGATGTGGCGTCGGAACTCGACGGGGCTCGATCCCTGCTGTCGGCTGCAGGTATTTCCACCGAACTGGTCGGTGAGACCTCGGTTCTGTCCGAGCGCGCGGCCGAGGCGGCCGCCTGGGTGGTCCGTGAGGGAGTGACGAACATCCTGCGCCACTCCACCGCCACCTATTGCCGAATCGAGCTGACCGACAACAGCATTCGCCTGACCAATGACCACCCCAGTCCATCGTCCGGCCGCGACGACGGCACCGGCCTGAGCGGGTTGCGCGAACGATTGGTCGCAGTCGGAGGATTGCTGAACACGGAGAAGACGAGCGAGGAATTCACCCTCACTGCGACGTTACCGACATCGCCCCAGAAGCCGAGGACCACGCCATGATTCGAGTTCTACTGGCCGACGACGAGAATCTCATTCGTTCGGCGCTTGCGACCATGCTCGACCTGGAGGACGACATCGAGATCGTCGGGCAGGCCGACTCCGGCGAGAAGGCGTTGACCGTCGCGGCCTCTCTCGCCCCCGATGTGGCCGTGCTCGACCTGCAGATGGGCGGGATCGACGGCATCGAGACGGCCCAGAAGATCGCCGAGACGCTGCCCGCGTGCGCGTCGATCATCGTCACCAGCCACGGTCGGCCGGGCTACCTCAAGAAGGCGCTCGAAGCGGGCGTGCGCGGGTTCCTCCCCAAGACCACCTCGGCTGCCACCCTGGCCGAGGTGGTGCGCACCGTGCACGGCGGCGGGCGCTACGTCGACCCCACTCTGGCCGCGGAAGCCATAGGAGCCGGAGACTCTCCCCTCACCCCGCGCGAGGCCGATGTGCTCGAGTTCGCCGCCGACGGCGCGTCGATCGCGGAGATCGCACGGCGGGCCCATCTTTCACCTGGCACCACCCGCAACTACCTGTCCGCTGCCGCTGCGAAACTGGGGGCAGCGAACCGGCACGAGGCATGCGCTCTCGCTCGACGCCACGGCTGGATCTGACTCACCCTCACACCTTCGTGCTCACGGCGACGGTATCGAGGGTGGGGAGCCGATGACCGTCAGCGGGCCGTACCACGGTGATCCGCAAATTGTTGTGCCGCAGTAGATACACGGCCGCGAAGAGGCCGGTCGCCAGAGAGATGGCCCCGCCGAACAGCAACGGTGCCCGCGGATCCAAGGCGTCGGCGAGCCAACCGAGAACCGGACTGCCCAGCGGAGTGCCGCCGAGGAAGCACAGCATGTAGATGCCCATCACGCGTCCGCGCATGTCGGACGGCACCGACATCTGCAGAATGTTCATCGCCGACGTCGTGAACGTCAAAGTCAGGGCACCGGTGGGTATCAGCAGCAGCGCGACGAGCAGGTAGTTGGGCATCAACCCGACGATCAACTCGAAGGCACCGAATGCGATGACGGCACCGATGAAGAGCCGCAGTCGCGGCGCGCTCGCCCGCCGGGCAGCCAGAGTCGCTCCGGCCAAGGTACCGACCGCCAGCGTCGTCGAAAGCAGTCCGTAGGCGTCCGCTCCGCTACCGAACGTGTTGCGCGCCAACACCGACAGGCTCAGCGGAAAGTTGAGGCCGAACGTCGAGACCATGAAGACCGTGGCCAGCAGTACTCGTAGATCACCGCGCCCCCAGACGTACCGAAACCCCTCGCGCACCTGCCCTTTGGCGCGTGGGGTCGGTTCGACGCGGAAGAGCTGACCGACGTTCATCGCCACGAGGGCACCGAACACCGCCGCGAACGACACGGCATTGATGAGGAACACCCAGCCGGTGCCGACGAGGGTGATGAGCACTCCGGACACGGCAGGCCCGACGATGCGCGCCATGTTGAAGGTCATCGAGTTCAACGCGATCGCATTGGCGAGGGTCTCTTTGCCGACCATCTCGATGGTGAACGACTGCCGCACCGGAGCGTCGATCGCGGACGAGCAGCCGAGGATGAACGCGATGACGTAGACGTGCCACAGCTCGACCATCCCCCCGACGTCGAGCACGCCGAGCACCAGACCGCATACCGCGGCGAAGACCTGGGTGATCATGAGCAGCTTGCGCTTGTCGTATCGGTCTGCCAGGACCCCACCCCAGACCGAGAGGAACAGTGTCGGCCCGAACTGCAGGGCCATGACGATACCGACGGCGAAGCCGTTGCCGCCGGACAGCGTCAGAACGAGCCAGTCCTGAGCAACCCGCTGCATCCACGTGCCGACCAGCGAGACGATCTGCCCCGACGCCCACAATCGGTAGTTGTGAGTCTTCAGGGCGGCGAACATCGTCGAGCCGGAGGTACGGGAAACAGGGGCCACCGTTCAGATAATAAACCTAGGTAACTACTCGGAGTCGCTCACGAGGGCCCCGATGATCGTCACCGCGTCACGGAGTGTGTCGAGCTGCTCGGGTCCGAGGCCTGCGAGCTGCGCGGTCATCCACGCTTCACGGGCGCTGGCCTCGTCGGCGATCAGTTCTCGACCGGCCGGTGACAGCGAGACGATCACCTGCCGCCCGTCGGTGGGATGTGGGGTGCGCGCCACCAGGCCGAGTTCGGCCAACGATGCGATCACCCGCGTCATCGACGGCGGTTGTACCTTCTCTCGCGCGGCCAAAGCACCCGGCGTCATGTCACCCTCCCGACTCAGCGTGGCCAGAGCCGACAGCTGAGTGAGCGAGACTTGCGAGTCCACTCGCCTACCCCGAAGGTGGCGAGTCAGCCTCACCACCGCAAGCGACAGGTCGCTTGCCAATTCCCGATTGTCCTTCATTACATTTCCCGACGTCACAGCGCAGAGAATACGCCCTGGAACCGACCCTGCATCATGTAACCGCCTCGGTGATGGGTCCGACGGCGAAATATGCGACGAACAGCAACGCCACGATCCACAACAGGGGATGGACCGACTTAGCCCGACCGGAGCCGACGGCGAGTATCACCCAGGTGATGAAACCGACGCCGATCCCGTTGGCGATGGAGTAGGTGAAGGGCATCACCACGATGGTCAGGAAGGCAGGCAACGCGTAATCGAAGCGCCGGAAGTCGATGTCGAGAACCTGCCCGATCATCAGCGCACCCACCACGACCAGTGCCGGAGCGGCCGCTTCGATCGGAACGACGGCCGTGAGAGGGGTGAAGAACATGGCCAACAGGAAGAGCAATCCGGTGACGACGTTGGCCAGTCCGGTACGCGCACCCTCGGCGATTCCGGAAGCCGATTCGACGAACACGGTGTTCGACGACGCCGACGCACCACCACCCACGATGGCTCCGGCCCCTTCGACGACCAGGGCCTTGCCGATGTTCGGCAGTTTCCCGTCCTTGTCCAGTTTCGCTTCCTTGCCCAGACCGGTCATCGTGCCCATCGCGTCGAAGAAGTTCGCGAGCACGAGCGTGAACACCAGCAGGCTGGCGGCGAGCACGCCGATGCGCGTGAACGCTCCGAACAGATCGACGTTGCCCACCAACGACAGATCGGGAGACTGAATCAACTCGGTGGGCAGCTGCGGAACCGACAGGTTCCAGCCCTTGGGGTCGACGCCGTTCGACGGACCCACGTCGGTGACGGCCTCGACGATCGCCGCCAGCACCGTCGTCACCACGATGCCGATCAGCAGACCTCCGCGCACCTTGCGCACCACCAGCACACCCATCAGCAACAACCCGAACACGAAGATCACCGTCGGCCACGACGCGATGGACCCGTCGATGCCGAGCCCGACGGGAACCGTCGTGCCCGCGGCGTCGGGGATGCGGCGAACGAACCCGGAGTCGACCAGTCCGATGAAGGCGATGAACGCGCCGATGCCGGCGGCGATCGCAGCCTTGAGCTCGGCCGGGATCGCGTTGAACACCGCGGTGCGGAATCCGGTCACCGCCAGAAGAACGATGATGATGCCGTCGATCACGACCAGCCCCATCGCCTCGGGCCACGTCACCTGCGGTGCGATCGTCACGGCGAGCAGTGTGTTGATACCCAGGCCTGCTGCGATGCCGAAGGGATAGTTGGCGATGATGCCGAACGCGATGCTCATGAATCCGGCCACCAGCGCTGTCACGGCGGCGACCTGGGCGACCGGCAGGATGTTGCCGAGCACGTCGGTCTTGGCGGCCGCGTCGTCGGCGGAGAAGCTGCCCAGGATCAGCGGATTGAGGACGACGATGTAGGCCATGGCCACGAAGGTGACCACTCCTCCTCGGACCTCGGATCCGACCGTCGAGCCTCGTTCGGTGATCTTGAAGTAGTTGTCGAGTAGCCGCGACGACAATTGCATGAGCGAACGATAAAGCACACCGAAGCACTTGGGTAACCGCAACGGCGCAGCCGAGACACGCAGCAGTGGCGTAACTTGAGTTTCGTGGCCGACCTCCCCCAGATTCCGCGCAGCCTCACCGATCCGGTGCCGGTGTTGGCGATCGGCATCCTCGGCTGGATCCTCGCGCTGGTGGTGTTCACCGCCACCGGAGGTGGGGGCGGCGACGCACTGGCCACGTGTTGGTGCGGCATCGCAGTCGGTGCCGTAGGGTTCGGAATCTTCCTGATGCAGAGAGCGGCGTCACGTCGCGGGAGCAAAACCGCCCAACGCGGCCTCGATTGAGATCAGAATCACGTTAGCCCGGTCACCACAGGTCTCTGACGTGGGCAAACTAACCCCTCAACCGGTTGAGTAACACAAAGTTAACGTGGACCATGGGTTATGTCAGATAAAACAACCTCTTGATCCACGAAAGCCAGGCCATGAAGCTCGTCTCTCAGTACCGCACTCGCCGCAACCACGTCCGCTCGCTCCGCGCCCTCTACGCACGCGCCAACGCTGTCTCCAGCCCGGCCATGCGCGACGAGCTGCTCGTCATCGCACAGCGCTCGGATTTCTCGCGCTGATCAGCCTGACGGCATAGATCCAACCCAGCCCCCACAGGGCACCGAACACCCAGCCGGCCAGCACATCCGTGGTCCAGTGCGCACCCAGGTAGATCCGAGAGAATCCGATCAGCAGGGACGCGACCACAGGTAACACGAGCAGTACCGGCCGATGCAGCCACGGAGTGGACGATCGCAGCATCACCGCGATCGCCACCGTGGCAAGCACCATCGACATCGTCGCGTGGCCCGACGGAAACGAATGGCTCGCAATGTCCACCAGCCGCTCCGGAAGCGGTGGACGCTCCCGCGCGAACGCGAACTTCAGCGCATTCATCAGACCCCATCCGGTCAGCATCGCGCCCGCGATCACGACGGCATCCGATCTGCGTCCGACGCGAAGCAACGCAACGACGCCCACCGCGGACAGCAGAAACATCGACACCGTGTTGCCGAGCGTGGTGATGATCCAGAACATCGTCGTGACCCACCCGACTCGATGCTCGACCATCCAGTCCAGGATCACACCGTCAAACCCCACGAGGTCGCTCCCAACTTTCCGTGCAATGGACCGTTCCATCAGCGGTCACCCACCACGGGACTGTCCGCTCGCCGCTCACGTCACCGGACAGCCGCACCACGAGTTCGCGATGCACCACCACCCCGCCGGACGGCAGCGGTAATCCCATGACCGCACAGGCCGATACGGCTCCGGGTTCACGATCCCAGGAGCTGACCCGTCCCACTCCCAGCACTTCTCCGCTGATCGCCTCCGACGCAGACCTGATGTCGAGAACGTCGGCCAGGGCCGCAGCGGTGTCCATGTCCGAGAGCACGGCGACCTCCGGTGGTACAACGCTCGCCAGCCACGGGGCGTCGATCACCAGCGCATCCGATGCGTCCACGACTGCGCCGCCGAGCGTGCGGACACGATCCGGGGGATCGATGTCCGAGACCTCGATGCGCCGCTCCACCACAGCGGTGGCGATGAGCGTGTGGG
Source organism: Rhodococcus cerastii (assembly GCF_033042195.1). NCBI lineage: Bacteria > Bacillati > Actinomycetota > Actinomycetes > Mycobacteriales > Nocardiaceae > Rhodococcus > Rhodococcus cerastii. The sequence goes on along the minus strand of NZ_JAWLKF010000002.1, from coordinate 247,104 downwards.
TTCGCGCGATCACCGCAGGGGTCGGACTCCGCTGTGGATCCGACAGCGCTGCCAGCAGCACGCGAGCAGTATCGGCGCTGTCGCAGATCGACGCGCTGAGCACCGCCTGTAGTTCGTCGGCACGCGGATGATCCAGTGGATCGAGCAACCCGGCGAACGTCTCGTCCGACGGTGCCCGAAAGCTCATCGGACGCGAACCATGCACTCGCGCATGGCGTCCGATCCACCACGCGGTGTAGCCGTCCCGATCGGCCAGTGCCGCACGGGTGCTCGGGTCGTCCAACAGTACGGTCAGCGCATCGAACCAGCCGTCCGATCGAACGAGGTCGAGATCGCGAACCGCGAGGAGTGTTTCCGGCTCCTCGGACAGACTCGACCACCATGCGGACTCGTCGTCGAGATCGTGATCCGGCCCGGTCGGCAGTTCGTCACGCACCACCGAGAACCCCCACCCGACGCCCACTGCTCGCAGCGCCCGCTCACCGAACCTGGCCACCACCGCAGGCGCGAGCACACCGAACGGCGAATCCTGTATCAGCAGATCCGCCAACGGCGCTCCGGGAAGCAACAATTCGTCGGCGCTGCGCAATTCACCCTCGTCGTCTTCGAGGGGCAGACCGCCGAGCCAACCGGGTAGTTCGCCCGCCTCTGCCGCCAGCGCGAGCACGGCCGAGACCAGACCGTCGACCTCCTCGCTCTCGTCCCAGTCGAGATCGTCCAGCGCAGCCTCGAGCGCCGGGTCGGTGAGCAGCTCGGTCGCAGTCGCGTCGCGGGCACCCAGACGCGACAGCAGCGGACTCACCGACTCCGGGTGCACCAACCTGACCCAGGTGACCGCAGCCGAGGCGTCGGAGCCGATCGCCGTCGTCCGCGGACCGGTCACCGTGCGACCGTCCGCGAGTGGAACAGGCAGCGCAGCAAGCTCTTCCGCAGCCACACCGTCGACCACGAGTGGGGCCAACGCGTCGAACAGTCGCCGCCACCAACTCGGCTCGCGATCGAGCCCACCGACCATCTCCGCCAGCCTCGCCAACCCGATTCGGTGCACACCCACTGCCGCGAGCGCCGACGCATGTCGTGCACCCGACAGTGATGCGTCGACCAGATCGGGTACGACACCTGTCAGCACCTCGGTGAGTTCCTCGGTGGCGTCGGCGACGACGTTCGCCCGCTCGGGCACCAGATCGCGGGCGTCGACACCGGGAAGCCATGGTGCGCAGGACAGTCGACGAAACACGAGTTCACGCAGTGCGCCGTCGACCTCACTGCGGGCGAATCCGACCTCGGGCACGAACGACACCCTGGATGCGGCAGGTAGCGAGGCCACGAAGTCCACGTACCCGTGCGCTACCGCGTCGAACGAGACACCTGGCAACACGCGTCGCCGATCGGGCTGCATCGGCACATCGGCAATGACCAACGCGGGCAACGACAGTAGCTCGTCCGAACGAGTCGGAGCGCGTAACACATCGGGCGCCGCGGGAACGGGCAGACCGTCGACGACCGGAGCGAGCCAACGGGCGGCCGGGGTGGTGAACTGCCGCCAGGTTCGCGCACCGATCGTGATCTCGGACGAATGGTCGTCCAATTCGGTTCTGCTGCAGTCGATCACGACGCCGTCGATCTCGATGGAGTTCAACGCCTCCAGTTCGAGCAGCAGGTCGACGGCCTCGTCCACAAATCCTGCCGCGAACGAATCCGCCGCCACATCGGCTCGCAATGTCAACACGATCTCGGTGTCGAAGCCGTCGGCCGGCGAATCCACGACCGGCCATGCGAGCCGCAGCACCGGCGCGCCGGTGTCAGGCAAGGGCATGCCTCGCTCGGTCATCGCCTCGAGCGTGCGCCGTGCGCTGAACGCCACGCCGCCGCCACGGGAACGCAGCTCGATCTCGTCGGACACCGAACGCACTGCGGTGAACCCGACCCCGAACTGCCCGACGCCCGGGTCCGTCGAGCCCTTGGCCGAGGCCCGCAGCGCCGTGAGGGCGTGCACGCCCGAGACATCGAGCGCTGCACCGGTATTGGCGACATGCAGAGCACCGAACTCATCGGTCCACACGGCCAGCCGACCCGGGACGCCGGCGCGCTGCGCGGCGTCCGCCGCGTTCTGCGCCAGCTCGGTCAACAGACGATCGCGGTAACCCCCGCGCACCAGATCGGACTCGGACGCCGAGTCCTCCCGAAGCCGGGTGGGAGAAGAACCCCACGCCGCGAGAATCGACTCCCGCAGCGACCCGGTGTCGAACGGATCGATCAGCTCGGAGATGCCGAAGCTTCTTCCTGCGCAGCACGATCGGTCGTGCTCGACGCATCATCGGCGACGGGTTCGGCCTCGTCGACCGCAACGACCTCGTCAGCCGGCTCTTCGGAGGCAGTCTCTTGTGGAGTCACCGACGCCTCCGGGGCAGCCTCGTCCGTGTCGGCCGTCTCGACGCCGTCGGTTGTCTCGGCAACAGCAGCAGGCTCGACCGGAGCGACCGGCGACGCGATGACGTCGAGTGCCGCGTCGTCGTACGGCTCGAATTGCGGCGATCCGGCTCCGGTGGGGAGTTCGGTGTCCGAATGAGCTCCGCAGCCGTACTCGGCGTGCACCACGTGTCCGTCGGCCGCGAATTCGTTGCCGCACACCCCGAATGCGGCGGACATCGACCCGGCGATGGGGAGGTAGAAGCCACACAGCCCGCAGGTCGACGGCGCAGCCTTGGCCATCTCGGTATCGGGCCCGAAGTCGCCGTCGTGCCAACGCTGCGCGGCGTCGAGGCGTCCTTCGAGGCTGATGACCTTGCTTCGGCCGAGGCCGATCTCGCCCGCCACCTCGTCGATGGCGGGGTCACCGGATTCGACGTACCCGGGAACGAGCCGGGGATCGTCCTGGCGCGGAGACAGCAGATCGCCGGGGCCCAGGTCGCCGGGACGGATGCGCTCGTCCCAGGGCACCCAGGTCGGTGCCACGAGAGCGTCGGGGCCCGGCAGCAGAACCAGCTCACTGACCGTGGCGTGATCCGCGTCCTCCGGGGCGGCGACCACGACGGCCCACTGCCATCCGCGGTACCCCTCGAGATCGCTGGCGAACCGGTGCGTGGCCGCGCTGGCGTCTTCGGCGGTGACCCCGAGGTACTCGCCGATACCGCCCTCTCCCAGGTCGAGCAGAGCCTGCCGCGCGAGGTCCACGGCATCGGCCAAGACGGGGCGGATGGAATCGAGCTCTGGAGAAGATACGAAACTCACACATTCAGTTTGCCGCATCGGCTCGGTGACGCCCAGTTCGGGCTGCCATCATGGGTGCAATGACCGTCCGTGCTCGCACCTACGCTGCCCTCGTGGCCTCGCTGCTGGCCGTGTCCGCCTGTTCGTCGACGACGCAGCCGACCCCGGTGACGTCCGACTCGGTTCCGACACTGACCACCGAGATCCTGCGCGAATACGACCGTGGCAACGACGCATTCACTCAGGGCTTCGAGATCGACGGCGACGTGCTCTACGAGGGCACCGGATTGGAAGGCTCCTCGTTCGTCAGGCGGACGTCGCTCGAGACCATGACCGAACTCGATCGCGTGGATCTGCCGTCCGACCTGTTCGGCGAAGGCATCACCGTCGACGGCGACACGCTGTGGCAGATCACCTGGCAGGACGGTGTCGCGATCGCCCGAGACCGGGACACTCTGACAGAACGACGCCGAGTGAACTACGAGGGCGAAGGCTGGGGGCTGTGCACGCAGACGCCGGACAACCGCCTCGTCATGAGCGACGGCTCGTCGACCCTCACCTTCCGCGACCCCACGTCGTTCGAGGCCGAGGGCACCGTGAACGTCACACTCGACGGCAATCCGGTGGAGCGCCTCAACGAACTCGAATGCGCCGACGACGGATCGGTGTACGCCAACGTGTGGCAGACGTTCGACATCATGCGCATCGACTCCGAGACCGGCGCGGTGACGGCCGTCATCGACGGCACCCCACTGTGGGATTCGATGTCGGACTCCCAACGAGGGGGTGCCGACGTGTTCAACGGCATCGCGCAGATCCCCGGCACCGACCGGTTTCTCGTGACCGGCAAATACTGGCCCACGATCTTCGAGGTGCGATTCACCGATACCGCGCCGGTAGGACAGAATTGACACCGTGACCGATCCACGTCTCCCCCACACCCCACCGGGTGCGGACGACCCACACCAGGATCACTCCGCGGGCTCCGCTCACGACCCCGAGCAGAACGATGCTCCTGACCGACCCGGTCACTCCGCAGGCTCCACTCCTGACCGACCCGGTCACTCCGCAGGCTCCGCTCCTGACCCACTCGAGCACCCCGGTCTGGCCAACTACCCGGCCGCAACTCCTGTGACTGCCCATGTTCCGAGCCGCCGCGAGCCGTTGCCGCCGTTGCACCCGCCGCGTACCGAGCAGATCACCGCGGCACGCGGCAAGGCCGGCGCACGCAAGCCGCCGCCGATGCCCAAGAAGCTGACCGTCACCCGCGTCGCCGCCATGCGTGGACGCGAGCTGACCGGCAAGGGAATCGCATCGTTTCAGCGAGCCGCGAAGGCCGACGGTGCCGACAAGTCCGGTCTGACAGCACTCACGTACGCGACCATGGCGAACTTCGCATCGGATGCCGCGTTGGCGATCGCATTGGCCAACACGCTCTTCTTCTCCGCCGCCACCGGTGAGGACAAGACCAAGGTCGCGCTGTATCTCGTCATCACCATCGCGCCGTTCGCGTTGATCGCCCCGCTCATCGGTCCGCTGCTGGACCGATTGCAGCAGGGCCGACGCATCGCGCTCGCCACGTCCTTCGGGTTGCGCACCGTGTTGGCGGTGGTGCTGGTGTTCAACTTCGACAGCTGGGTGTTGTATCCGGCCGCGCTCGGCATGCTCGTCCTGAGCAAGTCTTTTGCGGTGCTCAAGAGCGCGGTGACTCCACGGGTACTGCCGCCGGAGATCGACCTGGTCCGCGTCAACTCACGTCTGACGGTGTTCGGTCTGCTCGGCGGCACCATCGCGGCCGGGGCGGTCGCCGGCGGCATCGCATTCGTCGCGGGTTCGCCGGGAGCCCTGTGGTTCGTCGCCGCGATCACCGTGCTCGGTGCCTACCTGAGCATGCGCATTCCGTCCTGGGTGGAGATCACCGAGGGTGAAGTGCCCGCAACCTTGAGTTACCACGCCGATCAGCACGGTGATCGCGATTACGCCGGAAGCGGGGCTCCCACCGAGAACCTCCGCCGCACGCCCCCGTCGCCCCCGGCGTCGAGCAGCGCCAAGAACCGCAGACAGCCCTTGGGCCGGGCGGTCATCGTCGGGCTCTGGGGCAACGGCACCATCCGGATTCTCACCGGCTTCCTGACGCTCTACATCGCGTTCGTCGCCAAATCCCGTACCGAACACGAGCCGCTTCAGCAGGCCGCGATGCTCGGACTCGTCGGAGCCGCCGCCGGTCTCGGCAACTTCTCGGGCAACGCGCTCGGAGCCAGGATCAAGCTCGGCCGGCCGTCCCTGGTGGTTCTTCGCTGCACCCTCGCAGTCACGGTCGTGGCCGTCGTCGCCGCGGTCACCGACAGCCTGCTCACCGCAGCGGTGGCAGCGCTCGTCGCGTCGAGCGCCAGTGCACTCGCCAAGGTCTCCCTCGACGCGTCCCTGCAGGCCGATCTGCCGCCGGAATCGATCGCGTCGGGATTCGGCCGATCGGAAACCGTCATGCAGCTGTGCTGGGTCCTGGGCGGCACGCTCGGCGTGCTGCTCCCCACCGAGTACTGGCTCGGTTTCACCGTGGTCTCGGTGTTGCTTACGATCGGGCTCGTGCAGACATTCCTCACCTACCGCGGCAGATCACTTCTGCCCGGCTTCGGCGGCAACCGCCCCGACCACGTCGAACAAGAAGTGTCCGACGGTTCCTTCGGCGAAAACGTGACCAAGTGAATCTCGCTCCCCGCACCAAGAAGATCGCGGCCCTGGTCGCCGCAGGTCTGCTCGTCGTCGCCGTTGCGTTCGTCGCGGTACTCGCGCTGCTGATCGGGAACGCGCCGGACAAGGAACCGACCGTCTCCGCCTACGCCAACGGGCGAGCCGTCGACGTGGAGCCGTACCTGTACTGCGCCGTCAGCGACCCGCTGTGTACCAACGTCGGAGAAACAACCGAGATCCAGGTCGGCAAGGCCCCGACGGTGCAGCTCTCGCTTCCCGAGGCCGTCTACTCGGCACCGTGGGTGCTCGCCCTGGTCTACGGCGACGACAGCGGAAACGTCGTGGAGGACAGCGCGTTCAACGAACCGGGAACCAGGCTCAGCGTCACGGTGCCCACCACGGACGACAGCGGCCGAACCCTGCTCGGGATCGAAGTGCGTCTGCCCACCGGCATCATCGACACCGACACCAATCAGGAGGGCTTCGTCAGCCACGCCATCTGGTCGATCGGCACGCTGCCGTAGGTCGTTCCCGAGATCAGCTGTCGAGCTCGCGGGCGACGGCCCGGACCACCTCGGAGATGCGTTGCGCGATCTTGCGGTCCGGGTACTTGCCCTTGCGGAGCTCGGGCTGCACCGTCGCTTCGAGCAGCGTGATCATGTCCTCGACCATCCCGTGCAGCTCGTCGGGAGTGTGCTTGCGCTCGACGGGTTCGCGGCGGGTGCTGCCGGTGTTCTGACGCACCGACGGCGCCGGCTCGAGCACCTTCAGGCTCAACGCCTGCGGTCCGCGACGGCCTGCGGCCATCCCGAACTCGACTCGCTGACCGGCTTTGAGGCCCTCGACGCCCTCGGGCAGCGCCGAGGAACGCACGTAGACGTCCTCGCCTTCCTCCTGCGAGAGGAATCCGAATCCCTTGTCGACGTCGTACCACTTCACCTTGCCGGTCGGCACTGAGCTCACCCGTTCATCTGTTGCTGTGACAGTTGCGTTGTCCGTGGGACCGATGTTCGGCCCGCACAAGTTTCGCGCCCCACGAGGACGTAGGACGCGAATACACCAGTCTAGCGCGGTGAGCCCGGATAGAGCATTCGAGTTGTTCACCGCACCGCGCTCTTCACAGCGTCGCGATTCGCACTACCGTGGTCGATGTGGACACAACGACCCGTAAGAGCAGCACCGCTCTGCTGCGCATCGCGCTGGCCCTGTTCGCGATCGGCCTCGTCGCCATCGTCGCGATCCTGATGTTTCCGATCTTCTCCGACGCGAAGCCCCCACTCGGGCTCTACCTGACGGCCATGTTCTCCGCGCCGACCGGCTTCGTGCTGGCGCTGGGGTACGCGCTGGCATCCGGACGACGGGCGCGCTGACCATGCGGTTGATACTGAACGTCATCTGGCTGGTCTTCGGCGGCCTGTGGCTGGCACTGGGCTACTTCCTCGCCGGGCTGCTGCTGTGCATCCTGATCGTGACCATTCCGTTCGGCATCGCGTCGTTCCGCATCGGCGTCTACGCGCTGTGGCCGTTCGGGTCGACGATCGTCGACAAGCCGGGGTCCGGATCCGGTGCGCTCGTCGGAAACGTGCTGTGGCTGATTCTGGCCGGTTGGTGGCTGGCCCTGACCCACGTGGTCACCGCCGTCGCGATGGCGATCACCATCATCGGCATCCCGTTGGCGATCGCGAACCTGAAGATGATCCCCGTGTCCCTGATGCCCCTCGGCAAGGACATCGTTGCCGTTCGGTGACCTCCGGAACCGGTTCCCGTCGATGTGACTTCCATCACATCACGCTCCGGTAACGGACAGGCAACGGACAGAGGTTCAATGCCCGGCACGTCCACTAGCTGGGCCGACTCGAGCGACCCGAAAGAGGTACAAAATGTGCTCTCGGCGACGCCCCGAAATCGACAGTTACCAAATAGTGACGTAAGGCGGGAATTTCAGTACGGTCAGCAGCGGCCGGAAAGTTCGGCCGAATTCCGGCCCGCAGCGCCAAACCTCGTCCCGCGGGAACCGGAACACCCTCGACGATCACCCAGGGGACGAGGACGGGGGACCCACGTCCTCCACGGACAACCGGGAAGTTGTAGCGACTCACGAAGCCGCACCGACTTCCCTTGGGGTGAAGCCCAATTGCCCACTCGCAGGAGTGTGTGAGACGGCCGGGCTACCTCTCAGCCCGAACCCGACAGCTGACCTCGCAGGCGCGTGTGGAGAGGATTTCAACTCGTATGAGCGGACGTCATCGCAAGCCGAGCACCACTGGCAAGACCGTCGCAAAGGTCGCAGTCACCGGAGCCATCATGGGCACCGCGAGCATCGCCTTCACCGGTACCGCGAACGCGGCACCGGATTCCGACTGGGACCGCCTGGCACAGTGTGAAGCCGGCGGCAACTGGGGCATCAACACCGGCAACGGCTACCAGGGTGGGTTGCAGTTCTCCCCCAGCACCTGGAACGCGCACGGCGGCCAGCAGTACGCGGCCACGGCCAACCAGGCCAGCCGTGAAGAGCAGATCGCAGTCGCAGAGAAGGTCCTCGACTCGCAGGGCTGGGGCGCATGGCCGTCCTGCTCCTCGAGCCTCGGCCTGAGCAGCGCGCCCACCGAGCGCAGTGTTCCGGTCACCCCCAAGGCACCGGAAGTTCCCGCGTTGCCCGACCTGACGTCCATCCCGGCAGTCGACAACTCGGCCGAGGTCGTCGAGGGCATCGTCACCGCCGTACAGAACCTCACCAACGATCCGCAGATCGCCTCGTTCGTGCAGAACGCGGCTCAGGGCATCCAGCTCGATCCTCAGATCGTGAACTTCTACCAGGCCAACAAGGCGTTCCTGCCCCAGTAAGCGCCCGGAGACGGTTCAGCTCGTACGAAAGAAGCCCCCGACGGATTGTCGGGGGCTTCTTCGTGCTCGAGGGCCGCGGCTAGCGATTGACCACGGTCACAGGATGGGCGTAGGGAAGGTCTTCGACGGGCAGCGGGAACTCGGTGTCCTCGCCGAAGGGCGACAAGCCACCCGAGCGAGCGGACGAGAGTTCGGTCACCGCGTGGTCACCGCGAGCGGTTTCCGGCCAGCCTGGATCGACATAGGGCTTCTTCGACTTGTTCACCATGCGCCTATTTTGACACCTGCCCTGCGGCAAGCACCAGCCCAGGTCTCTAATCTGATAGACGATGACCGACACGACTGCGCACCGACACACCGATACGCCCCCGGATCTGCCTCGATGGATCGCAGCTCGCAGCGACGCCGAGCTGATCAGGGCCATGTCGCTGCGTCCGGATCTGACCGCGCCGCCGCCCGCATCCCTTGCCGTACTGGCCGGACGGGCCGAGCAGCGCCGATCGATCCTGCACACCGCGGACACCCTCGACACCCTCGCTCTGACGGTTCTCGAGATCCTCGCCATCGAAGAGGCGTACGAGCGCCCCGTCACCCGCGCCGCGCTGCTGGCCGTGGTCGCCAAACGCGCACCGGCCAAGAGCGTGGACAAGGCACTGTCCCAGCTGCGCGAACGCCTGCTGGTGTGGGGCGATGCAGCAGGCTTCCGCATCAGCGCCGCAGCGGCGGACGCGGTGCCGTGGCGCATCGGTCGCGCACTCGACCCGGTGGACAACCTCACCGAGGCCCACATCACCGCGGCCCTGGCCGAACTCGGTGACGGCGAACGCGGCCTTCTCGACACCCTCGCCAGATCGTCCCCCACCGGCCGCACCCGCGACGCAGCACCGGGCACGCCGCCGGATCGCCCCGTCCAGAAGCTGCTCGCCGCAGGTCTGCTGATCTGGTTGGACGAACAAACCGTCGAGCTGCCCGTCCAAGTGGGCCAGATCCTGCGCGGCGAACCGATGTCGGACCCGCGCTCGCTCGCCGAACCCAAACTCGACACCAACACGTATTCGCTCGCCGACGTCGACGCCGCTGCCGCAGGAGAGGCGCTGGAGCTGGGTCGGCACTGCGTCGCGGTGATCGAGGCACTGTCCGCTTCGCCTGCACCCGCTCTGAAGGCCGGCGGACTGGGAGTACGCGAGCTCCGCAAGATCACCAAGGCCACCGGCCTCGACGACGATCGAGTGAGCGTTCTCGTCGAGTTGCTGGCCGCCGCTCACCTCATCTCGAGCGGAACACCGGACCCGGTTCCTGCGTCCGACAACGGCGACGACTACTGGGCCCCGACACCGGCGGTCGAGGCCTGGCTCACCGCCGCCCCGGCAGCGCGCTGGCACACCCTGGCCTCGGCCTGGCTCGAAGTGCCGCGGGCACCCTGGGTCATCGGAATGCGTGACCCCAACGACAAACCCATCGCCGCCCTGTCCGAGGAAGTCCGCTCTCCGGCCGCACCGCGGGATCGACGCATGATCCTGGAGTTGCTCGCAGAACTCGGCAGTGGACACGCAGCGCAGCCCGCCGACCTCGCCCGCACCCTGGCCTGGCGTCGACCCCGGTGGTCCGGACGCTTCGGCGTCACACCCGTCGGACATGTTCTCGCCGAAGCCACCGCTCTCGGCATCGTCGCCCGCGGGGCGATCTCGACCCCGGGCCGCTCCCTGCTGCACGACGGCAATGCCGAGGCAGACATGCGCGCTGCCCTGCCCGAGCCCATCGACTACGTCCTGGTGCAAGCCGACCTCACGTTGGTGGCACCCGGCCCGCTCGAGCCGGACCTGCAGGATCGAATCGAACTGGTCGCCGACGTGGAATCCGCGGGCGCGGCCACTATGTACCGGATCAGCGACACCAGCCTGCGCCGCGCTCTCGATGTGGGACTGACCGCCTCCGAGCTGCACACGTTGTTCGCCACCCACTCGAGAACGCCGGTTCCGCAGGCCCTGACCTACCTGATCGACGACGTGGCTCGTCGGCACGGCCGCCTACGCGCAGGCGTCGCCGCGTCGTTCGTCAGGTGCGAGGACCCGGCACTGCTGGCCGAGGTGATGGCGTCCCCGGCAGCCGAATCGCTGGCCCTGCGAGCGCTGGCTCCGACCGTCGCGATCTCACAGGCCCCGCTCGCCGAAGTACTGACGGTCCTGAGCGGAGCAGGATTCGCGCCTGCGGGCGAGGACTCGTCCGGCACCATCGTCGATCTGCGTGCCCGCGGGTCGAGGGTGTCGGCGCGGCGGCCACGCCAGGCGTTCCGCACTCCGGCCGTCCCCACCGAGGAACAGCTGGGTTCGTTGGTGCGCGGGATGCGCGCTGCCGACAGAGCGGCAGGCAACGGCGGCGCCGTGGTGCGCGCCGACGGGTCTCGGGCCAGCAGCACCGCGACGATGACGCTGCTGCAGACCGCGGCGAAGGTCAAACGGAGCGTGAGCATCGGCTACGTCGACGCCCAGGGCGTGGCAACCCATCGCATCGTCGATCCGATCAGCATCGGAGGTGGCCAACTCGACGCGTTCGACCCCGCCACCGGTGGGGTTCGGCGCTTCACCCTGCATCGGATCACCTCGGTCGCATTGGTCGAGTAGACCGGGCTCACGTGCACGCACGCCCCTACCTGTGGACAATGGAGAAGTTGCGCTCTTTCGGGCGCAGCAGATGTCTCTAGGAGGAACCGTGACCGACGGCCCGCTGATCGTCCAGTCCGACAAAACGCTGTTGCTCGAGGTCGATCACGAACTCGCGGGTGCAGCGCGGGCGGCCATCGCACCGTTCGCGGAGCTCGAACGTGCCCCCGAGCACGTGCACACCTATCGCATCACCCCGCTGGCACTGTGGAACGCACGCGCCGCGGGCCACGACGCCGAACAGGTGGTCGACGCGCTGGTGAATTTCTCGCGTTACGCGGTGCCGCAGCCGTTGCTGGTCGACATCGTCGACACGATGGCGCGCTACGGCCGGTTGCAGTTGGTCAAGAGCCCGGTGCACGGCCTGGTGCTGATCAGCCTGGACCGCGCGGTGCTCACAGAGGTGATGCGCCACAAGAAGATTGCGCCCATGCTCGGCGCGATGGTCGACGAGGACACGGTGATCGTGCATCCGAGCGAGCGCGGCCACGTGAAGCAGATGTTGCTCAAGATCGGCTGGCCTGCCGAGGACCTCGCCGGCTACGTCGACGGCGAAGCTCACCCCATCGAGCTCGACACCGAGGGCGGCAACTGGACGCTGCGCGACTACCAGGAGATGGCAGCAGATTCGTTCTGGGCCGGCGGCTCGGGAGTCGTCGTACTGCCCTGTGGCGCAGGCAAGACGATGGTCGGCGCGGCCGCTATGGCCAGAGCCAAGGCCACCACGCTGATTCTGGTCACCAACACCGTCGCCGGTCGCCAGTGGAAGCGCGAACTCATTGCACGCACCTCGCTCACCGAGGAGGAGATCGGCGAGTATTCGGGAGAGCGCAAGGAGATTCGCCCTGTGACAATCGCCACGTACCAGGTGATCACGCGTCGTACCAAGGGTGAGTACAAGCACCTCGAGCTCTTCGATTCCCGCGACTGGGGATTGGTGATCTACGACGAGGTGCATCTGCTCCCCGCGCCGGTGTTCCGCATGACAGCCGATCTGCAGTCGCGTCGACGCCTCGGCCTCACCGCGACGCTCGTCCGCGAGGATGGCCGCGAGGGCGACGTCTTCTCGCTGATCGGGCCCAAGCGCTACGACGCACCGTGGAAGGACATCGAGGCGCAGGGCTGGATCGCGCCGGCCGAGTGCATCGAGGTTCGCGTCACCCTCACCGATGCCGAGCGCATGTCGTACGCCGTGGCCGAGCCCGAGGAGCGCTACAAGCTGTGCTCGACGGCGCACACGAAGATCGCCGTCGTGAAATCGATCCTCGCCAAACACCAGGATGCTCCGACGCTGGTCATCGGTGCCTACCTCGACCAGTTGAACGAGCTCGGTGAAGCGCTGAACGCTCCGGTCATTCAGGGCTCGACCAAGAACAAGGAACGTGAAGTGCTGTTCGACGCGTTCCGCAAGGGCGAGATCCAGACGCTCGTGGTGAGCAAGGTGGCGAACTTCTCGATCGACCTTCCGGAAGCCTCTGTGGCAGTCCAGGTTTCGGGAACGTTCGGCTCCAGGCAGGAAGAGGCTCAGCGCCTGGGCCGACTGCTCCGGCCGAAGCACGACGGTGGTCAGGCCCACTTCTACTCGGTGGTCTCCCGCGACACCCTCGACGCCGAGTACGCAGCCCACCGTCAGCGCTTCCTCGCCGAACAGGGCTACGCGTACCGCATCACCGACGCGGACGATCTGCTCGGTCCGGCGATCTGAGACTTCGGGTCGGCTCGGTGCCGTGCTAGGAATACCTGTGTGCGCAAGTTCGAGTTCCCTGTAGACGTAGCCCACGCGAAGTCGGTCAACGAGACGTTCACCGAGCTTCGCCGGTTGCGGGCCTCCGCAGCGCTCACCGCCGTGTTCCTCATCGCACTGGGAGCGTGGTTCGTCTGGATCGCCGCCCCGTGGTCGTACATCCTCGGCGCGGTGTTCCTGATCGGCGCAGCCACCTCGGTCTGGGTGATGCTGTGGGCACCCCGAAAGATGGGTTCCATCGAATCGCAATATGCCGCAGGCGATCTGGTGCCGGCGGTGGTGGCCGAGAAGTTACCGGGTGGAGCGATACTGCTGGCCCTGGTCGACATCGCGAAGCCCGAGGTGGACGAGCCGCATTACGTGCTGATCACCCGCGTCGTCCGGGCCCTGCCCGGACACGCCGTCGAGCGGGGCGCACAGGTCCCTGCCGTGTCGGTTCTCGCGGACCGTGGCCGAAACACCGGAGGGCGAGCGTGGCAGTTGGCCTCGGTGATGCCCATCGCCTGGGGAACCACCGATCCGGCGGTCATCACGCGCGCCGTCGAGAAGATCACCGAGGGCGAGTGGGCGTTGCTGCACGCCAACATCGGCCTGTCGGAGAAGGTCCGCACGGCCAAGAACCAGCAGCTGCTCATCGACCCGGCGGATCTTCCCGACGACCTGCGCTAGAGCCTGCAGCGACCCACTAGGCCAGTGCAGCGATCACGTCCCGCTCGAAGAGTTCGATACCGGAGCGTTCGTAGGCCGCTTCGGGGAAGTAGAAGATGCCGTACGTCATCCCTTGTTCCTGCAGCGCCGTCAGGTTCTCCACGATCTGCTCAGGAGTTCCCACTGCGGGCATGCCGCGGTACGCGTCGAGTGCGCTGTGGGCCTTGTCCGCACCCACGTACTCGGTCAGACGAGCCTCGAGGGCGCGCAGCTTGTCTTCCACCTCGGCCTCGGTCTCCGCGACGACGACGTTGTAGTTCGCCGACCGGACGATGGCATCGAAGTCGGTACCCACCGCTGCGCAATGCTCGCGCAGCAGAGCGGATTTGGCGGCGAAACCGGTGGGGGTTCCGTCGAAGTTGGTGTAGTTCGCGTACTTCGCGGCGATCTTCAGAGTCACCTTCTCTCCGCCGCCCGCGATCCACAGCGGGATGCCTCCCTCCTGCAACGGCAGGGGCCGCACCACGGCACCGTCGATCTCGTAGTACTTACCGTCCAGGAAGACCTCTCCGGCCGTCCATGCCTGTTTGAAGATCTGCACGCCCTCGTCGAGCCTGCCCAATCGCTCTCCGGCAGAGGGGAACCCATAGCCGTAGGCGCGGAACTCGTGCTCGTGCCAGCCGCCTCCGATGCCCATCTCGACGCGGCCTCCGGAGATGATGTCGACTGTGGCAGCAACTTTGGCGAGGTATGCCGGGTTGCGGTACGACATCGCGGTGCACATCTGGCCGAGCCGGATTCGCGAGGTGGTCGCGGCCAGAGCGGACATCAGCGACCAGGCCTCGTGCGTCGCCTCGTCGGTCGCGGTGGGAACGGTGTGGAAGTGGTCGTAGACCCACAGGGATTCCCACAAACCGGCCTCGGCAGCGAGCGCGTGATCGCGCATCGCACTCCAGTGCTGGGCAGGGTCGATGCCGACGAGATCGAGACGCCACCCCTGTGGCACGAACAATCCGAATCGCATGACAGGCACAGTACAGACGCAGGGCGAAAGACCGGTTCCCGTCTGTGAACTACGCTGCAGGAATGTCCGAGTTGTTCCCCTCGCGCACAGTGGCACGGTTGCGCCCGTTCGCGTCGACGATCTTCGCCGAGATGACCGCACTCGCCGTCGAGAAGAAGGCCGTCAACCTCGGGCAGGGCTTCCCCGACACCGACGGCCCACCAGCCATGCTCGAGACCGCGCGTGAGGCCATCGCGAGCGGCCTCAACCAGTACTCCCCCGGCCCTGGCATGCCGGTGCTGCGGGCAGCCATCGCCGACGACAGGGCGGCCCGATTCGGTCTGCGCTACGACCCCGATTCGCAGATACTCGTCACCGTCGGTGCCACCGAGGCGATCTCGGCGACACTTCTCGGCCTGATCGAGTCAGGTGACGACGTCCTGCTGATCGAACCGTTCTACGACTCCTACGCGGCCGCCATCGCACTAGCCGGTGCCACTCGAACCGCGGTGCCACTGGTGTCCGACGGCAACGGATGGACCGTCGACACCGACGCCCTCGAACGCGCCATCGGGCCCCGCACGCGCATGCTGATCGTCAATTCCCCGCACAACCCCACCGGCACGGTCTTCGACCGGGACACCACGATCCGCATCGCCGACATCGCCGTCACCCACGATCTGCTGGTCCTCACCGACGAGGTCTACGAGCACCTCACCTTCGACGGCACGGTGCACACGCCGATCGCGACACTGCCCGGGATGTTCGAGCGCACCGTCACGGTGTCGAGTGCCGCCAAAACCTTCAACGCCACCGGATGGAAGACGGGCTGGGCGCTGGGGCCTGCCGAATTGATCGACGCCGTCCGCGCGGCCAAACAGTTCATGACCTTCGTCGGCGGCACTCCCTTCCAACCGGCCGTCGCCTACGCGCTCGAGCACGAGCAGGCGTGGATAGCGCAGATGCGCGACGGCCTGCAACGCAAGCGAGACACACTCTCGGCCGCTCTCGCAGCGACAGGTGCCGATGTGAAGTACAGCGCAGGAACGTATTTCGTCTGTGCCGACATCGCACCGATCGGACGCGGTGACGCCTACGAGTTCTGCCGCTCCCTGCCGGATCTGGTGGGCGTCGCGGCGGTTCCGGTCACGGCGTTCGTCGACGAGCCGGCTCCATGGAAGTCGTTGGTGCGCTTCGCTTTCTGCAAGCAGGACGAGGTTCTCGCCGACGCGGCCGAGAGGCTACGAAAGTTGTGACTGCGCAACCGACGATCCCGGCCTACTTCGTCAGGCAGGCCGTCGACCTCGCGACGAGGAGCGGAGTCGACCTGACCTACCCGCTGTCGATGGCCGGCATCGGATCCACCATCCTCGACAATCCGGCCGAGCGTCTGACCACCCGGCAGGTCACCGCATTCACCCAGGCGGTCTGGACGATGACCGGCGACGAACTGTTCGGTCTCGCTGCAGTACCGGTGCGGCGCGGGAGCTTTCGCGTGGTGTGCCAGACCCTGATACACACCGAGAACCTGCAGGCTGCACTGATTCGAATGTCCGAGACCATGCGGGTACTGATACCGGTACGCCCCATGACGATCGATCGAACCGAAGAATCCACGGTCCTGACGGTGCACGTCACTCCCACCACCCACCTGAGCCCGGAAGGCAACGAACTCGCCGAGCGACTGCTGACCGACTTCCTGCTGATCCTGCTGCACCGATTCGCGGCGTGGCTCATCGGCAACCGGGTCAAGCTTCTGTCGGTGCAACTGCCCTACCCGCTACCGGGCCCCGAGGCGGGAAAGATGTACGACGCCATCTTCGGAACCCACGTGGAGTTCGGAACCGAGCTCGCCACACTGGAATTCGACAGCGCGGTGATGCGGGCACCGATCGTGCAGACCGAGGCGACTCTGGCGGAGTATCTCGCGGAGTCGCCCAATCTGCTGTTCTCGTCCCGAGATTACGACAGCACTGCGTCGAGCCAGGTTCGCCGTGCCCTGGAAACCGGATTCAAAGGTGGCGCACCGGGAACCGACGAAATCGCGGCGATGCTGAACATCAGCCCGCCACACCTGCGCCGAATTCTCCGACAGGAGGGCACCTCCATCAACCAACTGCGAGAAGAAGTGCTGCGCGATGCAGCGATTTCCGGTTTGAGCCGCGGAGACAGCGTCGACGACATCTCGACCAGGTTGGGGTTCTCCGAGCCCAGCGCCTTCCGTCGAGCCTTCAAGCGATGGACCGGCCAGACCCCCGGCTCGTACCGTCTCAGCTGACGCAGAACTCGTTGCCCTCGGGATCGGTCATGGTGATCCAGACACTGGGGCCCTGATGTCCTCGATGCAGTACCGACGCGCCCCGTGCTTCCAGTTGTGTGACCATCGATTCACGCTCGTCGCCGACGCGGATGTCGAGGTGCAGCCGATTCTTCACCGACTTCGGCTCGGCCACCGATTGGAACAGCACCCGCGGGCTGTCGGGCGACTCGGGATCGGTGATTCCCGCGCCCGCCTGCCACACGAGAACACCCTCGAAAGTGGTCGTGTCCTCCTCGCGCGCATGCCCCGCGGCGACCATCTCGCGAATGAAGTCCTCGTTGCTGGGTTCGGACTGCCAACCCAGCGTCTGCGCCCACCACTTCGCCAGTGCATGCGGGTTCGCACTGTCGACGACCACCTGAAATCGATATCCCATGACGGCACGGTACCGCCGCACACTGGAAATGGGAACACACGTTCGATACAGTGACGGTCATGTCGCTCGCCATGCAGGGCTCGTTGTTCGGTGACGCCGACGGTGGCGTCGGGTCGCTCGAGTCCGTCACCCGTCGCGAACTCACACGCGGGGCGTGGGTGGACGTTCGGCCGGGTTGGTTGTCCGATACCCACCTGTTCGATTCACTGGTGGACTCCGTCGAGTGGCGGGCCGAGCGCAGGCAGATGTACGACCGCGTGGTCGATGTCCCGCGCCTGGTTCGGTTCTACGCCGAGCGCGAGCGGTGGCCCGACGCCGCACTGTACGACGCGCGCGATGCCCTCGACGAGCACTACCGCGCCGAACTCGGAGAATCGTTCGCCACCGCCGGACTGTGCTACTACCGCGACGGATCCGACAGCGTCGCCTGGCACGGTGACAACATCGGTCGCAGCGCCACCGAGGACACCATGGTTGCGATCGTATCCCTCGGTGCCTCACGGCAACTCATGCTCCGACCGCGCGGCGGTGGAACGTCGTTGAAGTTCACGCTCGGTCACGGCGACCTGGTGGTGATGGGTGGCTCGTGTCAACGAACCTGGGAACATGCCGTACCCAAGTCCACCCGCGCGACCGGCCCACGCATCAGCGTGCAGTTCCGACCGCGCGGGGTCCGCTAGCGCGAGGCCCGGCGCTTCTCCACCGCGGACGCAAGTGTGTCCAATTGCGTTGCCGTGGTGGTCCAGTCGAGGCAGGCGTCGGTGATCGACTGCCCGTACACCAGATCGTCACGGTGGCCCAGCTCGAGATCCTGACGCCCCGCGACCAGGAAGCTCTCGAGCATCAGACCTACGATGCCGTGTTCGCCTGCCGCGACCCGTGCTGCCACGTCGGTGACCACGTCGACCTGCTTGTTGTGGTCCTTGCGGCTGTTGCCGTGGCTGGCGTCGATGACGACTCGCTCCGGTAGGCCCGACTTACGCAGGCGTGCAACGGTATCGGCGACCGATTCGGCATCGTAGTTCGGCCCGTCGACGCCGCCGCGCAGAATGACGTGACAGTCCGGGTTTCCTACGGTGCGGATCAGAGCCGCCTGGCCGTCGAGGTCGGTGCCGGGGAAGACGTGGCTCGCGGCGGCAGCGCGGGTACCGTCGACCGCGACCTGGATGTCGCCCTCGGTGGAGTTCTTGATCCCTACCGGCATCGACAACGCACTGCACAGCTGGCGATGCACCTGACTGGCCGCAGTCCGCGCACCGATTGCGCCGTAGCTGACCAGGTCTGCGATGTACTGCGGGGTGATCGGGTCGAGGAACTCGCACCCGACCGGCAGGCCGAGCGCGGAAATATCCAGCAGCAGTTGACGTCCCACGCGCAGGCCGGCATTGATGTCGAAGCTGCCGTCGAGGTGCGGATCGTTGATCAATCCTTTCCACCCGAGCGTCGTCCTCGGCTTCTCGAAGTAGACCCGCATGACGATGTGCAGGCGATCGCCCAGTTCGGACGCCTTGGCCGCGAGGCGTCGGGCGTAGTCGAGGGCAGCATCGGTGTCGTGCACCGAGCACGGGCCGACGACGACGATCAGTCGATCGTCACGGCCGTCCAGCACGTCGACCACGCCGGCGCGGCCGCTTCTGACGGTGGCAGAGATGGCGTCGTCCACTGCATGGTCGCGGCGCAGCACCGACGGAGCAACCAGCGGACTGATGCTGATGGTCCGCTGATCATCGAGAGGTGGGGTGTCGAGAGAGAGTGTCATGACGGGTCGTTCCTGTTCCCAGGCCGGCTCCTCATGCTCCACACGCACTTCGAGCCGGTCTGTATCCGGCTCGTGGGGTGGAGGGTCAGCGCATGGCGTCGCTGGCTGACCCACCCGGGGCCGGCCTGCTAAACCAGAAATACGTGCGCTGCATGAAAAGCACCGTAGCAGATGAACGAATCGCGGACCTCAGCCCGATCAGGATTAGGCTAGCGTTACCTGCTTACGCCCGCCCTGTGAAAGAGAACGAAGTGAAACGTCTACTCGTGGCCACCACGATCGCCGCGGTCACCGCACTGACCACCGTCGCCTGCGGGGGCACCGCCGAGCAGACGGCCGGTCCCTCCACCAGTACGGCCTCGGCCACCGCCGACGACAGTGCCACGGACGCACCCGGCCCCACCGGCATCCCCGACGGGATGGGTTCGGGTGCCGCGGACGGAGTGTTCCCCCGCACGGTCGGCCACTTCGGCGGCTCCACCGAAATCCCCGCCGAACCGAAGAAGATCGTCGTCATCGCCACCGGCCAACTCGACGCAGCCCTCACTCTGGGCGTCGTACCCACCGGAGTCGCCTACGGAGACGGTGCCGCTCTGGTCCCGGACTACATCAGCTTCTCGTTCCCGCAGTACGCGGACCGGATGGACCGGTTCGTCGACGTCGGCAACCGGCAAGAGGTCGACATCGAGGCCATCGCCGCCATCGAACCCGACCTCATCCTGGCGAACGAGGCCGGTTCCGAGGACATCTACTCGACGCTGTCGACCATCGCGCCGACCGTACTCACCGAGGGCACCGGAGTGAACTGGAAACAGGACTTCCTGCTTCTCGCCGACGCGTTGGGCCGTACCGAGCAGGCACAGAGCTTCGTCGACACCTTCACCTCCGATGCTGCGGCACTGGGTGATTCGTTCGCGAGCGGTGGCGCACCCACGGTCTCGTTCGTCCGCTTCACCGCCGACCGGGCACGCGTGTTCGGCGTCCCGTCGTTCGCCGGATACATCGCCTGGGACGCCGGACTGGCCCGACCGGAAAGCCAGCAGTTCGACAAGACCTCGCAGGACTTCAGCGAGGAAGAAATTCAACTGGCGAACGCGGACTGGGTGTTCGTCTCCAGCCAGGACGCCGAAGCCGATTCGAGCGCCGCGTCGTACACCACCAACCCGCTGTGGACCGGAATGAGCGCGGCCACCGAGAACCACATCGTCCGAGTAGACGACGATCCGTGGTACCTCAACGCAGGCCCGACGGCGGCAACCATCGTGCTCGACGGACTGAAGAACGCTCTGCAGAACTGACCCTCATGTGCACGGCATCTCGTAGCAGGCTACGAGATTCCGCTCACATCGGACAAGTAGGTTGCGCACAACTAAACCGTGCACTACTGTTCTTGACGTGACCAACGAACTCGCACTCGACCGTCAGGTGTGCTTCGCGTTGTATTCCGCTTCGCGGGCTACCACCGCGGTGTATCGCCCGATGCTCGACGAGCTCGGCGTCACCTACCCGCAGTACCTCGTGCTGCTGGTGCTGTGGGAACAGGACGGGCGCGGCGTCAAGGACATCTGCGCCGAGCTCGATCTCGACACCGGCACTCTGTCGCCGATGCTCAAGCGGCTCGAAGGCCTCGGATTCATCGAGCGCCGACGCCTGAGCACCGACGAACGTCGCGTCGAGATCCACCTGACCGAGGCCGGAAGTGCCATGCGCACGAAGGCACTCGACATTCCACGCAAGCTCGCCGAGAAGACCGGCATGAACGTCGACGATCTCGTCAAGCTCAAGGAGTCGCTCGACGCATTGACGAGCGCTCTGCATCACACCGATTCCGGCAAGACAGAAGGAGCATCATGAAGACGATCTACACCGCCGAGGCACTGGCCACCGGTGAAGGCCGAAACGGCCACGCCCGCACTTCCGACGGACGCCTCGATCTCGATCTCGCCATCCCCGAGGCCATGGGCGGCAGCGGCAACGGCACCAACCCCGAGCAGCTCTTCGCCGCCGGCTACGCCGCATGCTTCCACTCCGCACTGCAGATGGTGGCACGTCAGGACAAGGCCGACGTCACCGATTCGGCCGTCGGCGCTCGTGTCGACATCGGCCCCAACGACGCTGGCGGCTTCCAGCTCGCCGTCACCCTCGAGGTGACGCTGCCGAACCTGAGCCGCGAGAACGCACAGGCATTGGCCGACAAGGCCCACCAGGTGTGCCCGTACTCCAACGCCACCCGCGGCAACATCGACGTCACCGTCACCGTCACCGAAGACGAGTAAGGACTCATCACCATGAAGGCACACGAAATTCACCTCGCGTCCCGCCCACAAGGCTGGCCGACGGAGGACAACTTTCGCGCGGAGGTCGTCGATCTCCCCGAGCTCGCCGACGGGCAGATCCTCGTCCGCAACATCGTGATGTCGGTCGATCCGTACATGCGCGGCCGGATGAACGACGTCAAGTCGTACGTCCCACCGTTCCAGCTCGACGCTCCGCTCGACGGCGGCGCAGTCGGCGAGGTCGTGGAGTCCAAGGCCGAGGGCTTCGCTGTCGGCGACGCCGTTCTGCACGGCAAGGGGTGGCGCGATCTCGCCGTCGTCCCGGCGAAGGGCGCAAGCAAGGTCGACCTCGACGCCGCGAAGGCCTCGGCATACCTCAGCGCACTCGGAATGACCGGCACGACGGCGTATGCGGGCCTGACCGACGTCGCGTCGTTCAAGGAAGGCGACGTCGTGTTCGTGTCCGGCGCAGCCGGTGCCGTCGGATCGCTCGTCGGCCAGATCGCCAAGGCGCTCGGCGCATCTCGGGTCATCGGCAGTGCGGGCTCCCCCGCCAAGGTGGCTCGCTTGCTCGAGCTCGGTTTCGACGCGGCATTCGATTACCACGACGGCCCGGTCGCCGAGCAGCTCCGCAAGGCGGCACCCGACGGCATCGATGTGTACTTCGACAACGTCGGCGGCGAGCATCTCGAAGCTGCCATCGGTTCGATGAACAAGTACGGCCGAATTGCCATGTGCGGAGCCATCGCTCAGTACAACTCCACCGAGCCCACTCCCGCACCACGCAATCTCGCTCTGGCCATCGGCAAGGAGCTGACGCTCAAGGGATTCATCGTCGGTTCTTACGCGCACCTCACCGAGGAATTCCGCACGAAGATGACCCAGTGGTTGGACAGTGGCGCAATCGAATTCGACGAGACAGTCGTCGACGGTCTGGAGAATGCTCCGTCGGCGTTCATCGGACTGATGAAGGGTGAGAACACCGGCAAGATGGTCGTCACCATCTGAGTCGGACCCGAAAGGTTCTACCGCAGTCCACACTCCGGTCGGAATTTCCGACCGGGGTGTTTCCATGCTCGAGCGGTTAGAGTCGATACATGCCCGCCGCTCCCCTGCCGTTGCGCGACGGTCTCGACCCCACCCGGGTGCGAATGCCGGACAGTGCAACCGGGGTGACCGTGCTCGAGCATCTGCGCGCCCGGTTCCCCCAGGACGCAGCCAGGCTGACCGAGAAGGTCGCCGGCGGCGAGATCGTCGACGCGGCAGGCGTACCCATCGACTCGACGACGGTCGCGAGACCGCGATCGGACATCTATCTCTACCGCGATCCACCCGTGGAGCCGACGGTGCCGTTCTCCCTCGACGTTGTCCATCAGGACGAGAACCTGCTCGTCGTCGACAAGCCGCACTTCCTGGCCACCACCCCACGCGGCGCCTACGTCGCGCGATCTGCCCTCGTCCTGCTCCGACGCCGGTTCGACCTGCCCGAACTGAGTCCGGCGCATCGCCTGGACCGACTCACCGCCGGTGTTCTGGTGTTCACCGTCAGGCAGCAGGCTCGGCGGCCGTACCAGGAGTTGTTCGCTCAACGCGCGATCACCAAGCAGTACGACGCCATCGCCCCACTCGCCCAGGACCTGGACTTTCCGCTGACCGTACGCAGCCGAATCATCAAGGAACGCGGCGTCCTTCAGGCTCGTGAGGTACCCGGCGAGCCCAACGCGGACACTTTCGTGGAACTCGTCGACACGCTCGGAACCCACGGCCTGTACCGATTGCATCCGCGAACCGGAAAGACCCACCAACTTCGAGTTCACATGTGCTCGTTGGGAATTCCGATCGTCGGCGACAATTTCTACCCGGCGTTCCGCGATGTCGCCGACGACGATTACTCCGACCCCCTCCGCCTGTTGGCCCGTTCGATCGAGTTCGTCGATCCGCTCAGCGGCCTGGTTCGACGGTTCGAGAGCGATCGGAGTCTCGAACCACCTGCGATGCAGCAGATTCGGCCGTGACGTCGGCGATCTCGGCGGTACGGACCGTGATGCGATGCGAAATGACTGCGAGCGCGAACAATCCGATCGCAACGTTGAACAGCGCGGCAAATCCTTCCTGAGCGAAGTCCACGAGGGCGTTGAGCAGAGTGAATATCAACGCGGACACGCGGAGGATGCGCAGAGGCCAGAGCGGGCCTTCCGGGCGTAACCGCAGCATCGCCGGCAGCGCCGTGGCGAAGGTGAGACAGGCACTGACGAACAGGATCCCGCTGGCAATTCCCATGCCGTCGATGTCGATCGTCAGGTCGCGCCGATCGATGTCCAGGTCCCCGATCACGAGTTCGACGATTCCGAACACCACTCCGGCCCCGGAGAGCAGAACCAGTCCCCAGCCGACGAAGGGAATCCACCGGGGGCTGGTGAAGAAGGCGGGGATCAGCCGGGGAACGAAGTTCCACAGCGAGTGGGTCCGCGACGTCGACGAACGACAGCGACCGAGCAACAGTCCGATCCCGGCCACGGTGTCCGCGTCGGCCCCCTCGGCCTCGGCGCGCGCGAGCATTCGTAGCGCCCAGTCGCGCCGATGCTCGGGCAGTCCGTGCGCGACGCCATCGGCGGCGATCGCAGCCGCATTGGCCAGCGATTCGTCGACCGAGGGCCGGCGGAACTCCCGGACGATCCTGCTGAACACCAACAGCAGGACCACCAGGACGTACATGATCTCCGACGAGGGTCCGTAGAAATAGTCGTTGTCCTTGGTGACGAATTTGCCGACTTCGTCGAGGAACAACCCGAATCCGATCCCACCGAGCAGCACGGTGAACACCCGAACGCCGAACCCGATGAACATCCACCCGATCAGCAGCGCGAGCATCATCGCCGCTCCGCCGTACAGGGCATGAGCGATGTGCAGCGACTTTCCGCCTACCTGGGGATAGTGAGTCAACTCCAGGTATGCCCTGGTGATCAGAATGGTCGCGATGGCCACGACCATGAATGCCTCGGATGCGGGGCTGCCGTAGGCATCGCGAATCATGCCACTGCGGTATGTGGTCCCCGAACGACCCGTCATCGATCGATTATGTGCCGCCCGCTGCGCCCACGGGCGGTTTTCGGTCGCCTCTGTTTCCCAGGTTGACAAATTCGATTGCCGAAACTGCAATGGTGTCATGGACGACACGAACAAGGGTCTGGACGAGGTCATCGCAGGCCTCGGTCCCCGCCTCAAGCGCATCAGGATGGAGAAGAACACCACCCTGGCGTCGCTGTCGGACACCACGGGAATTTCGATCAGCACACTGTCACGGCTCGAGTCCGGTGACCGCAAGCCCAGCCTCGAGTTGCTGTGGCCCATCGCTCGGGCCCATCAGATGAAACTCGACGATCTGGTGACTGCGCCTCCCGTGGCGGACCCTCGGGTGCGCACCACGGCCACCGTTCGCGAGCATGTGACGATCCTTCCCTTGACGCTGCGTCCCGGCGGCCTGCAGGCGTACAAGCTTCTGATCCGCCCGGAGAGCTCGGAGCCGCGTCCCCGAACCCACGAGGGGTACGAGTGGTTCTACGTCCTCGACGGCACCCTGCGGCTGATTCTCGGCGAGCACGATCTGACGATGAAGGCCGGTGAGGCAGCCGAATTCGACACTCGTGTGCCGCACTGGTTCGGAGCCGTCGGAGACCGGCCGGTCGAGCTTCTGAGCTTGTTCGGACCCCAGGGCGAGCGGATGCACGTGCGGGCGAAACCGACGGTATGAAATGTCATGTCCGTGTGAGACAGTGAAGCCCGCTCGACCCCAGGAACCGCTTCGGTCATCCGCACCGACCACACCATCTCGAGGAAAATGATGACCGACAGACTGCCCGAATCGCCTGCATCCCGCACCCACGTGGACATCGCAACCGGCGTGCTCATCGGGATCCACGGCGGCTCCGTCGCCGACGCCATCGACGAGCTGTTCACGACCGCGAGAAATCACCGGGTCAGTCTGTTCGAGCTCTCTCGCACACTCATCACCGTCGCGGAGGGCCGCGACATCGAGCGATCCTCCGCAACCGATGCGGTGTACGAGGTGTGGGGCTCGGCACTCGGCCGTCGAGGCGCGGAGACGACCTTCGGTATGGTCACCGATTCCGCAGCTGTCTGATCGAACCCGGGAGTCAGCCGCGAACGGATGGATCGCTGCGTAGCTCGGGAAAGCGCGCCGTCATCGCATCGATGTGTCGGTACATTTCGTACAGCTCGGTGCGGAGCGCCGACGCCTCGGACTCGAATGCTCGGGCCTTGGATTCGGCGCGATCCGCGCGAGCTCGAAATGCCTTGGACTGCGCCAGTTCGATGGAGGCCGAACACGTCTCGATGTGTTCGGCCAGTCCTCTCGCGAACACCTTCGCCTGCTCGAGGTTGACGGCATAGTTGTCGTCTCGCGGAGCCGGTGACGCCGCGCCGTTCGCTGTGCCCATGGAACTCGTCACCCTCGATCGTCGGCCGGAAATTCTTTCGCGACTCTACGCTCGGCGTCGAACGCTTCGTTCGTGAACCGGGTCAGCCGAAGACGAGCGCCAGGACCACGGACGCCGAGGTGGCGGCGATAGCGATCACGATGGTCGCCGCTATGGCTCGCTGTCGCACCGTGCGGTAGCTCGCCCCCGCACGAGCGCCGGCGAAGTCGTCATCGTCGGCATCGAGATCGGAGTCGTAGAAGTCGTCCGAGTTCAGCCCGTCCTCGTCGAAATAGACGACGTCTCGCGGCGGCACCCACTGTTGTCCGTTGGCTTCGATCGCGGCCCCGAGCCGTTCGAGCCGAATCCGCGCACGGGTGGGGTACCAATCGGACGGCGCGTGGATGGGAAGGGCCCGCGCCATCATCAGAGGCGATCTGTACTGCTTCTCCAGTGCGGCGAACGCAGCGGACGCCGTCGGATCGTCGTCGGACTTGTCGGTGAGAAACCATGCCGCTCCGGCCGCCGCACGATCGCCGAGTACCAGATACGTGTACGCGAGCAATTCGAGAATGCCGGGCGATGTCGGGTTTCGGACCAATGCGCCGACCAGTCGATCCCTGGCAGCGATGCTGTCTCCGCGCGCCAGATCCTCCTGCGCTCGATCGATCACGTCCACGCGTCGACAATAACTCGTGGACGCGAAAAAGCCCCTGCCGGAGTACCGGAAGGGGCTTTCATCGTGCTTGTCGATACATGTGCTCGTCGATCCACACCGTGGTGGCCAGGGCCGGGATCGAACCGGCGACCTTCCGCTTTTCAGGCGGACGCTCGTACCAACTGAGCTACCTGGCCGGGCGGCACCGGTACTACAATGCCATCGCAATGCCGATACTCTCGTATCGATGTTGCGACCCTGACGGGACTCGAACCCGCGACCTCCGCCGTGACAGGGCGGCGCGCTAACCAACTGCGCCACAGGGCCTTGCTGTTGTTGCCGCGCTATTTCTAGCGTAGAAACTCTCCGAACTGCAAATCCGCACCTCGCGGAGAGCGAGACGAAGAATGCTGTACTGCCGACCGGGTTGTCAAACCGATCTCTTCCTACGTACCCCCTACGGGATTCGAACCCGCGCTACCGCCTTGAAAGGGCGGCGTCCTAGGCCGCTAGACGAAGGGGGCCCGCCGAACTGCTTCGACGTTACCCTCAACGGCGTTCCGTTGGGAGCTGGGATAGCTTAGGACACTTTCGCTGTAAATCTCAAACCGGCAGGTCAGAGGCGGTTTTTGCGCAGTTTTCACTGTAGTGATCCCACCCGTGCAGTTTGAACTCGGCGAGCCAACGCTCCGACGCCATCGCTAGCAGCACGACCTCGACGGATTCTTCGAACCGCTCGCGCAGATCTGCGTTGTCGGCCACCAGATCCGACATGTAGCGCTGACCCGCCATCGACGCTGCGAGCACTCGCACGAACTTGGTCGCGTCGAACTCCGGCTTCAGGTCACCCATCGCCAGAGCACGCTCGGCCTGCGCGAGCCCCTGAGCGCCCCAGACTCGACCGCCGCCCGAATGGACCTCCGCGTAGAACTCCGGCTCGACTATCAGCCGGAACTCCGCGCGCACGATCACGTCGTTCTGGAAGTTCTGTGCGATGTCGTCCACGATCCCGCGGATGACGTAGAACGGATGCGCAGTGGTGTCGGCCCACTTCTCCGTGATGGCGACGTACCGATCCAGTCCGGCAGCGAGCACAGCCCGGGCCAGATCTTCCTTGGACTGGAAATGGAAATACATCGCGCCCTTGGTGGCATTGGAGCCCTCCAAGATGGTGTTGACGGATGCAGCTGCGTATCCGCGTTTGGCGAATTCCGCCGCCGCCGCCTCCACGATGGCCGCCCGGGTCCGCCGTGCGCGCTCTTGTTGTGCCATGTATTCCGTGCCTCCGAGCCCCAAGCGCCCTGCGTATCCGCAGGTAGTACAGATAGAGAGTACTTCACCCGAACGACATACGAGTCGACTCACCTACGGTTCGCTTCGACACATACACCCGACAGAAAAATCGGTTAGGCAACCGAAACAAGCCGAATGGTATGATCTGCGCGGCTCGAGTGCGCTGCAGGGGGTGCGCACTCGAGCCGCACTTCTGCGCCCCTCCCCGCGCCGAACCACACGCCGACCCAGTCGCTTTCGGCGGTGCCCGCGACACCGCCCGTTCCCCACGAACCGAACGGTCGACGCGTCGCCCACGCCGCTCCGGGAGCACGGACAACTTTCGGTTGAAAACCGAATTACATTTCACGGTAACGGATCTCGAGCACGAACTGCTTCGCCTTGCTCGTTAGCATTTCAAATCTACTGCCCAACAAACGAATACGTCGTCGTAGCCGAACGCATTCGGTCAAATCAATTGCACGGTAATCGATATGAGAAAGACTGCTCGGTAACGTTTCCGACACGTTCACGGTCTTCGACCGAGCTGGCGCCTGCGCTGACTTACTGTGAAATACACCACAGGGGGAGATCGGCCGATTCGAGACGAGTGAATGCCATGAAGGTATCGATCTGCGCATTTCGTTCCATCACGACAGTGATGGCGGTGGCCGTACTCACGCTCTCGACGACCGGAACGACGACCGCAGACCCGCTGGGCAACTTCGTGGCACCCGTCGCCGATCCAGCTCTCTACCTACCCACCCCACTCGGCGAGCCCTGGTTCGATCCGCCCTCAGGCTACGAACAACGACCTCCCGGGTCGGTGCTGGCAACCCGACAGGTGACCGTCGGGCCGCTGTTCACGCCGGTCACGTCGACGCAGATCCTGTTTCGTACCAATGACTCCAAGGACCGGCCCGTTGCTGCGGCCACCACCGTGATCGTGCCGACCGCACCGTGGACCGGACCCGGAAGCCGGCCCGTCGTGGCGTACAACATGGCCATCAACTCACTCGGCAACACGTGCGCACCGTCCTGGCTGCTCCCGCGCGGGTTGGCCCGGGAGATCCCGGCAGTGCAGGCCTTCCTGGCCAAGAACTACGCCGTCGTCGTCACCGATCACGAGGGGCCACGGCAGGCGTACGCCGCCGGACGCATGGCCGCGCACGCGGTACTCGATGCCCTCCGAGCGATGGTCCGGCTACCCGAGCTCGGTTTGCCCGCGTCGTCTCCCATCGCTGTCACGGGGTATTCGGGTGGGGCGATCGCCACAGGATGGGCGGCGCAATTGGCCCCCTCGTACGCGCCCGACGTCAATCTGGTCGGCGCGGCGTTCGGTGGTCCGCCGACCGATTACCGGATTCTGCTGACGTCGATGAACGGAACTGCGGCGTCGACGCTCTTCCTGTCCGCAGCACTCGGAGTGGCCCGCGAGTACCCCGAACTGTTCTCGCTGATGAACGCCAACGGACTGCGCCTGGCCACCGTCGCCAAGGATATGTGCGTCAGCTTGCTCGCCCCCGGTGGACTGGTGGCCCCGATCCCCGCGCAGGCGCTCTCGGACATCCCCGACGTCGACCGCACCGAGATCGCCGAGAGCGTCATCGCCGCGACCCGCCTCGGCGGCGACCTCGCCCCCACCATCCCCACGATGATCTACCAGGGACAACAGGAGTTCTGGATTCCACGACAGGGAGCCGAGACCCTCTACGACGAATGGTGCGCGCAGGGTGCGAGCGTCAGACTCGAGGAGTATCTCGGCGAGCACCTGATCGTCGCTTTCAGCGGCATCCCGGGCGCGTACGCCTGGATCGACGACCGACTGGCCGGCATTCCGGTGCCGAGCGGATGCAGCAGCTTCGGACGCTGACCCCGGTCGACACCACTGCCGGGGGTACTGCCCGTCGGCACCGCGCGGCCCATTACACTTTCGAGCCGCGCCCCTATAGCTCAGTTGGTAGAGCTACGGACTTTTAATCCGCAGGTCGTAGGTTCGAGTCCTACTGGGGGCACCACACACCGTCCGGGTAACAGTGATCACACCTGTCCGGAACGTACACTCGGACGTAACGATCGGCCGAGGCCGAGCGACGTGCAGGGGGAACTGCAGCGGTCGTGAACTCGCGGAAGCCGGTCGGAGGATCGACGCTCCGGGGGCACATCGCGTCGATCGACACCGAACATCACGACCGCCGGAACAGCAAGTGAACAGGCTCGACACGGTTCACACCGAACCTACGGTGCCGTAAGCTGGACCGGTCGTACGCAATCTATGGAGGCGATCTAATGGCGAGGGATCTGACACAGCTCGAGCTTCTGCAAGAGCTGGTGCCCACTGCCGAGGACAATGTGAACCGTCACATCTCGATGGCGCGGGAGTGGCACCCTCACGACTACGTTCCGTGGGACGAAGGTCGCAACTTCGCCGCACTCGGCGGCCAGGACTACGACCCGGAGCAGTCCAAGCTCTCCGACGTCGCACAGGCCGCGATGATCACCAACCTGCTCACCGAGGACAACCTGCCGTCCTACCACCGTGAGATCGCCGAGAACTTCTCCCAGGACGGTGCCTGGGGAACCTGGGTCGGCCGCTGGACCGCCGAGGAGAACCGCCACGGCATCGTCATGCGCGACTACCTCGTCGTCACCCGCGGCGTCGATCCCGTCGCCCTCGAAGAAGCCCGCATGATCCACATGACCAACGGCTTCGCCTCACCGGCAGGATCGCAGACGGGTCTGCTGCACTCGGTCGCCTACGTGACCTTCCAGGAACTCGCCACCCGCGTCTCACACCGCAACACCGGCAAGGTCTGCGACGATCCGATCGCCGACCGGATGCTCCAGCGCATCGCCGCCGACGAGAACCTGCACATGATCTTCTACCGCAACATCACCGGCGCAGCGATGGACATCTCGCCCGATCAGACGTTGCAGGCTGTCTCGGACATCGTCATGAACTTCGTCATGCCCGGTGCCGGGATGCCGAACTTCCGCCGCAACGGTGTGCTGATGGCCAAGCACGGCATCTACGACCTGCGTCAGCACCTCGAGGACGTCGTCTGGCCGGTCCTGCGCAAGTGGAGCGTGTTCGAGCGCAACGACTTCACCGCACGCGGGGAGAACAAGCGCGAAGAACTCGCCGCATTCCTCGAAGACCTCGAGCGGCAGGCCACCAAGTTCGAGGAGATGCGCGATCGGTCCCTCGCCCGCGAACGCGCGAAGGCCGAAGCACGCGCGTCGTAAGCTCAGATCGGCTGGTGTGCCCGGTACCGACTTCGGTGCCGGGCACCACTGTTTTCCGGCATCTGTCGTCCGACCGCTGCCCCCGGCCCACCGATGTCACCATGATCACGTTCCCTCCGTTCCAAAGGCTTCCCTCATGACACTGCAGATCGGCTCGCTGGAGTTGCGCAGCCCCGTCGTCCTCGCACCGATGGCCGGCGTCACCAACGTGGCGTTCCGCACCCTGTGCCGGGAGCAGGAGTTGGAGCGGGCCGGTAGCACCTCGGGTCTGTACGTCTGCGAGATGGTCACAGCGCGAGCGCTCGTCGAACGGCAGCCGGCCACGATGCACATGACGACGTTCGGCCCCACCGAAACTCCACGGTCGCTGCAGCTCTACACCGTCGATCCGGACACCACGTACGCCGCCGCGAAGATGATCGTCGACGACGACCTGGCCGACCACATAGACATGAACTTCGGCTGCCCGGTTCCGAAGGTCACCCGAAAAGGCGGCGGTGCCGCACTGCCCTACAAGCGAAACCTGTTCGGCCGCATAGTCGCTGCTGCCGTCAAGGCGACCGAGGGCACCGACATTCCCGTCACCGTCAAGTTCCGCGTCGGCATCGACGAGAACCACCACACTCATCTCGATGCAGGACGAATCGCCGCAGGCGAGGGCGCAGCGGCGGTGGCTCTGCACGCCCGAACCGCCTCGCAGCGTTACTCCGGAACCGCCGACTGGAACGAGATCGCTCGACTCAAGGAACATGTCTCCGGCATCCCGGTCCTGGGCAACGGCGACATCTTCTCCGCGTCCGACGCGGTCCGCATGATGGCGGAGACCGGGTGCGACGGCGTCGTCGTCGGGCGGGGTTGCCTCGGTCGGCCCTGGCTGTTCGCCGAACTCAGCGCCCGCCTCAACGGTCGGCCCGAACCCACTCCACCCACCCTCGGCGAGGTGGCCACCATCATCGCTCGGCATGCCGAGTTGCTCGCCGAGCATCACGGCGAGAAGAAGGGCCTGCGAGAACTACGCAAGCACGTCTCCTGGTACCTGCGCGGATTCCCGGCCGGATCCGACCTCCGGGTCTCGATGGCATTGGTCTCGACCCTGACCGAGCTGGACGACCTACTGGCGCAACTCGATCCGACCGTTCCGTTTCCCAAGGACGCCGAAGGCCCCCGTGGTCGACAGGGCTCACCGGGCGCGGTGTCGCTGCCCGACGGTTGGCTCGACGATCCCGAGGACGTCTGCGTCCCCACCGGTGCCGACCTGATGCATTCCGGCGGCTGATTCGCACCTGACCAGCCGCCCACCTCGCTCGAGTGGACCATGCCGCTCGAGTCAGTACTATGGCTGGGATTGCCGAGCAGGCGGCGCGTGCGTGTGATGGAAGGCCAGGTTCGAATTCGTGGGAGACGATCGAGAGTCGGGCCCGTCGGTGCCCGAGGGTCGCGCCCCATGGGAGCGCCCGCTGTCCTCAATCAGACAAACCGGCGCAAGCGGACGGTCGGGGCAGCGTCCACCTCACTCCGAAGGCCCCGCAACACCGGACGAGGAGCAACCGCCTCAGCCCGAGGACAGCGGCAGGCTCGGCAAACGATCGCCGCGTAACGCCGACACCGTCTCGGTCGCCGAGTTGGTGGACAAGATGTCGCGCTCGGGATCGACTCGGCGGGCGCCGGACGACCGTCCCGAGGTCGAAGAGCCGACCGAGGTCATCGCCCCCATCACCGATTCCACTCCCCCACCTGCCCGAGCAGTGCCGCCGACTCCGCCGCCGCACGCGGCACCGGAACCGGTGGGTGCGCCCGCAACGGATCGCCCGGCCCTGACACGGTTGGCCATGAGCCGGGTGCGCCGACGCCGTCGAGTCCGGATGATCGGCCGAAGCCTGGTCTCCCTCGTCGCGATTCTGGCGGTGGCCTTGACCGGAGTGGTGTGGGGATACCTCCGCAACACCGATCAGGGATTTCTCCAGGTCGCCGCCCTCGATCCCGATTCGACCGACGTCGTCGACGCCGAAGGCCAATACGGCGACGAGACGTATCTGATCGTGGGCACCGACACCCGCACCGGGGCCAGCGGCGAGGTGGGTGCCGGCACCGTCGCCGACGCCGAGGGAGCCCGTTCGGACACGGTCATGCTCGTCAACATCCCGGCCGACCGCAGCCGCGTCGTCGCCGTCTCGTTTCCCCGTGATCTCGATGTGACGCGGCCGGAATGCGAGGCGTTCGACAACGACACCAATACCTACACCGGAGAGATGTTCCCCGAGGCATACGGCGACAAGCTCAACGCCACCTATGCTCTCGGCGGCCCCAAATGTCTGGTCAAGACCATCCAGAAGATCTCGGGCCTGCGTATCGGACACTTCGTCGGGATGGACTTCGCCGGATTCGAGTCCATGGTCGACGAGGTCGGTGGTGTCGAGGTCTGCACCGCGCAGCCGCTGATCGATTACGAATTGGGTGACGTCCTCCCCAACGTCGGAACACAGCGCATCGACGGCCGCACCGCACTGAACTACGTTCGAGCGCGCAACGTCGAGTCCGAGGGCAACGGCGACTACGGCCGCATCAAGCGACAGCAGCGTTTCCTGTCGTCGCTTCTGAGGTCCGCGCTCTCGAACAACGTGCTGCTCGATCCCGGCAAGCTCAACGGATTCGTCAACGCGTTCACCTCGGACACCTTCGTGGAGAACGTCAAGACTCAGGACCTGGTGACGCTGGGGCGCTCGCTGCAGAACGTGGACGCCGGTGCGGTGACCTTCCTGACCATTCCCACCACCGGCACCAACGACTACGGCAACGAGATCCCCAACGACGACGCGATCGGTGCGATCTTCCAGGCCATCATCGACGACGCTCCGTTGCCCGGTGAGGAACGCGCGGAGCCGGTGACACCCGAAGAGCCCGCACCTGCCGCCGTACCCGACGCGCCGCTGTTGGCCGTCGATCCAGCAACTGTCTCCCTGCAGGTGTCCAACGCATCCGACATCGCCGGGATGGCTCAGACGGCATCCGACGAACTCGCGGTCTACGGCTTCCAGATCCTGACGGTCGGCAACTTCTCGGGCACCGCGGCCCAGACCGTGGTGCGCTACTCCCAGGATCAGGAGGCTGCTGCGGCGACCGTCGCGTCGGCGATACCAGGCGCGGCCATCGAGCTGGCACCGAGCCTGAACAACGTCGTCGAGGTGGTGCTCGGCTCGAACTATCCCGGATACACCCAGTTTCCGACGGCATTCGGCACCCAAATCGATCCCACTCAGGTCGAGGGCACCACCCAGAGTGCGCCCCTTCCGGAGGATCTCTCGTACACCAACGCCGCCGACGACACGTGCGCCTGAGTTCATTCATGCTCCGTTAACCCTCGGGACAGGGAACTGGTCGGTGTGACCCACTAAACTTCGCTCATGCGCGTCGCCTACAACGAACAGATGAACGAGCTTGCCGATCTCCTCGGAGAGATGGCGAGCCTGGCTGGTGCGGCCATGGAAAAGGCCACGCAGTCCCTCCTTCAAGCAGACCTGGTGCTCGCCGAGCAGGTCATTTCCGAACACGACAGGATCACCGAGCTCAGTGCGGTGTGCGAGGAGAAGGCCTTCACCCTTCTCGCCCTGCAGGCTCCGGTCGCAGGCGACCTCCGTTCGGTGGTGGCCGGCATTCAGATCGTCGCCGACATCGATCGCATGGGCGCACTCGCACTGCACGTCGCCAAGATCACTCGTCGCAGGCACCCGAACCATGCTCTCCCCGAGGTCGTCAACGGGTACTTCGCCGAGATGGGTCGCCTCGCCGTTCAGATCGGCGCTTCGGCCCGTGAGGTCCTCGAGACCCGCGATCCCGAGCGCGCTGCGAAGCTGCAGGAGGAGGACGAGGCGATGGACGATCTGCACCGTCACCTCTTCACGGTGCTGATGGACCGCGAGTGGAGCCACGGCGTCGCTGCTGCGGTGGACGTGACTCTGCTGGGCCGCTTCTACGAGCGCTTCGCCGATCACGCTGTCGAGGTCGGCCGTCGAGTGATCTTCCTGGTGACCGGTGAGCTGCCGCTCGACCTGAGCCACAACAACATCCCCACTTCGTAGTACCCACCCTCGCCGAGACCGAGTGGCGCTGCGCTGCAGCGCTACTCGGCTTTCGTTGAGGAGTCACCAGCCGCATCGAATCACCGAGCGCAGACACGAACGAAAGAACCCCCGCCGAGCTTTCGCTCGACGGGGGTTCTCGCGATCGTGTGTGGTTATCCGAAGCGGCCGGAGATGTAGTCCTCGGTGGCCTTCTGCGTCGGATTGGAGAAGATCTTCTCGGTGTCGTCGATCTCGATGAGCTTGCCGGGCTTGCCGGTCGCCTCGAGGTTGAAGAAGCCGGTCTGATCGCTCACCCGTGCGGCCTGCTGCATGTTGTGCGTGACGATCACGATCGTGAAGTCCTGCTTGAGTTCCTGGATCAGGTCCTCGATGGCGAGAGTGGAGATGGGGTCGAGAGCCGAGCACGGCTCGTCCATCAGCAGAACGTCGGGCGAGACGGCGATAGCACGAGCGATGCACAGACGCTGCTGCTGTCCGCCGGAGAGGCCGCCACCGGGCTTGTCGAGGCGATCCTTGACCTCGTTCCAGAGGTTGGCACCCTTGAGCGAGCGCTCGGCGATCTCGTCGAGTTCCTTCTTGCCGCGGCCGCCCTGCAACTTCAGGCCGGCGACGACGTTGTCGCGGATCGACATCGTCGGGAAGGGGTTGGGGCGCTGGAAGACCATGCCGATGGTGCGGCGCACACCCACCGGGTCGACGCCACTGCCGTAGATGTCCTCGCCGTCGAGCAGCACCGAACCTTCGACGCGGGCACCGGGGGTCACCTCGTGCATGCGGTTGAGCGAACGCAGGACGGTCGACTTACCGCAGCCGGACGGTCCGATGAACGCGGTGACGCTGCGCGGCGGTACGGCCAGAGTGACGTCGGAGACGGCATGGAACTTGCCGTAGTAGATGTTGACGTCCTTGAGATCGAGACGCTTTGCCATGTTCTTCGTTCCTTAGGATTCGCTGGAGTCGGGTGGGTCAGAAGTTCTTGGGCGAGAAGAACTTCGAGACCAACTTCGCGCCGATGTTGAGTATTGCGACGATCAGGATCAGCGTCAGGGCTGCTCCCCACATGCGCTCAGCGGTGAGCACGCCGGTTCCTGCTTTCTGCAGGTCGACCATCATGAGCGGCAGAGACGTCTGCGGCCCCTCGAAAATGTTGAAGTTGATGGCGGTGGCAGATCCCACCAGGATCAGCACGGGTGCCGTCTCACCCATCACGCGGGCCAGGGCGAGCATGATGCCGGTGACGATGCCGGACAGCGCCGTGGGGATGACGATCTTGGCGATGGTCTTCCACTTCGGCACGCCGAGCGCGTAGGACGCCTCGCGCAGATCCTGAGGGACGATGCGCAGCATTTCCTCGGCCGAGCGCACGATCACAGGGATCATCAGCAACACGAGGGCGAAGGCAACGGCCAGGCCCGAGCGCTGGAACCCGAAGGTGGCGATCCACAGCGCGTAGATGAACAGGGCAGCGACGATGGACGGCACACCGGTGAGGATGTCGACCATGAAGGTGGTGACTCGGGCCAGTCGCGTGCCCACGCCGTACTCGACGAGGTAGATGGCTACGAAGATGCCGATCGGGATGGAGATGGCGGCGCAGAACAGTCCTTGCAGGAGCGTTCCGACGATGGCGTGGTACGCACCGCCGCCTGCGATGAACTGGGTGACGCCGGCCTGCGAGTTCTGCCACCACGTGGGTGAGACCACCGCGGACAGTCCACGAGAGATCACCGTGTAGAGCACCCAGATCAGTGGGACGAGTGCCACCAGCACCGAGAGGCTGACGAGGATCGTCGCCGAGAGGTTGGACGCCTTCCGGCGAGCGCTGACGCCCTGGAACGTGGGTTCCTTGACGGGCTTGTCCATGGTTGCGGTCATGGGTCAGTCCTTCTTTCCGGCGATGGCGGCGCGAGCACCGGCGTTGACGACGAACGTCAGGATGAAGAGCACCAGACCTGCGGCGATGTAGGCACCGGCTTGGAGCGGGTTGTTGAACTCGCCCGCGGCCAGCGCGATCTTGGTCGCGAATGTGGAACCGCCGTCGAACAAGGTTCCGCCGAACGTCGACTGGGTGCTGCGAATGATGATGTAGAGCGCGATGGTCTCACCGAGTGCGCGGCCGAGGCCGAGCATGGAGCCGCTGACGTAACCGGACTTTCCGAACGGAATGACCGTGGTGCGCACGACCTCCCAGCGGGTGGCCCCGAGTGCGAGAGCGGCTTCGATCTGACCCTTCGGCGTCTGCATGAACACCTCGCGGGTCACGGCAGCGATGATCGGCAGGATCATGACGGCGAGCACGATGCCGCCGGTGAAGATGGTGCCGCCGCCGGCGATGGAGACCGACCCGGTACCGAAGAGCGGGAACCAACCCAGGTTGGTGTTGAGCCACTCGGCGAAGGGGCTGATCACCGGCGCGAGGACGTACAGGCCCCACAGTCCGAAGACGATCGACGGGACTGCGGCCAGCAGATCGATGACGTAACCGAGCGGTCCCGCCACTCGCTTGGGCGCGTAGTTCGTCAGATAGATGGCGATGCCGAGTGCGACAGGCATCGCGAGGACCAGCGCGAACAGGGACACCGTGACGGTGACCAGGAACAGATCGAGAACACCGAACACCATGGCCGAGGTGTTGGACGTGTCCCAGGCACCGTTGTAGGTCAGAAAGTTGACCGTGTTGTTCGACAGTGAGGGGATCGCACGCCAGACCAGGAAGATACCCACGGCGGCGATCAGCGCGATGATGAAGATGCCCGAGCCCGTGGCGAGGCCGGAGAAGATCCTGTCACCGGGACGTGTGACGGTCCCCGATTTTTTCTTGTCTGACAATTGTGGTTCTTCCGGTTTGTGCGCGGCACCCGCGGAGGGCACAGAAGCCGCGGAGGGGACGCCGGTCATCGAGTGGGTGTCGCTCATACCGCTCACTGTCTCGTGTGGAGGTCGAGGACGGTCCTGCTTCGGCTCGCGATGCCGCGAGCCGAAGCAGGACTACGTCTCATTTAATCAGGCGATTGCTTCGATAGCGGTGATCAGACGCTCCTTGAAGCGGTCCGGCAGCGGCACGTAGCCGGCTTCCTCGAGGCCCTGCTGGCCCTCGTTCGCGGCGCTGAGCAGGAACGACTTGACTGCTGCCGAGGTGTCGGCGTCGTAGCCCGCCGAGCAGACGATCTCGTAGGTGGCGAGCACCAACGGGTAGGTGTCGGCCTCGTTGCTGGCGTACAGCGTGTCGAGGTCGAGCACCAGGTCGTTGCCCTCACCGGAGAAGGTCACGGCGTCGATGGCAGCCGCAGCACTCTCGGTGCTCAGCTCGACCGGGCCACTGCCGAAGTCGATGTTCGCGGCGCTGAGGCCTTCCTGCTCGACGAAGCCGAACTCGACGTACGTGATCGAGCCGGGAGTCCCGGACACGGCCTGGGCGACGCCCGAGGAGCCGTTGGCACCTTCGCCGACGCCGCCGGCCCAGTCGGAGCTGTGATCGAGGGTCCAGGCCTCCGGAGCAGCGTCGGACAGGAAGCGCTGGAAGTTGTCGCTGGTGCCCGAGGAATCGGAGCGGTAGACCGGGGTGACCGGGGTGGACGGCAGGTCGACGCCTTCGTTGAGGGCGGCGATCGCGGGATCGTTCCAGGTGGTGATCTGGCCGGTGAACATCCGTGCGGTGACATCGGGCGTGAGCACCAGGCTGTCGACGCCGTCGAGGTTGTAGGCCACTGCGACGGGCCCGAAGACCAGCGGCAGGTTCCATGCCGGGTTGCTGTCGCAGCGGGTGGCCGCCTCGGCTGCCTGCTCGTCCTTGATCGCGGAGTCGGAGCCGGCGAAGTCGACCAGACCGGCGACGAACTGCGTACGACCGTTGCCCGAGCCGCTGGTGGTGTACTCGACGGACTTGCCGGAGCAGACGCTCGAGTAGACCGAGGTGAAGTTGGACATCGCGTTCTGCTGAGCAGACGATCCTTCGCCCGTGAGCGGAGACTTGCCCTCGCACGAGGCGGAAGAATCGCCCGCGCCGACGGTCTCGACGTTCGCGTCGCTACCGCATGCGGTCAGCAACATGGCACTGATGGCCACTGCGCTCATGAGAGCACCGTTGCGCTTGAGGTTCACCTGTTTCCTCCGAGGAATCTTGGGCCGTGTCCACGGCTCGGACCTGATCGGCCGCGCTGTGACTGTGTGGGTGCCGGCTCCAGAAGAGAACCTCGCACCAGGCGGCGTAGGTTGCCACCCATGGAGAAAGGTAAGGGCAGGTGGTAGACGTTTACCCCCGCGTGGGTGAACGGAAGATGAACACCGCAGCCTGAAATGTCCGTTCAGACGCTGCGAGCGTATGCGGCATCCACGTGGTAGTTCTCGAAGCCCAGCTTGCTGTAGGTGTGCACGGCAGCGGTGTTGTCGGCCTCGACGTACAGCATGATCTGGCCGAGTTCTCTGCTACGCAGATAGTGCAGGCCGGCCAGCGTGAGCACTCGGCCGAGGCCGCGCCCCTGCGACTGGGGGTCGATTCCGACGACGTACACCTCACCGATGGCGGGTTCCGAGCCTTCGGCCGGATGAACCTTCGTCCAGTGGAAGCCGAGGAGGCGGTCGCTGCCCTCCTCGAAAGCCAGGAACAGTCCTGCCGGGTCGAACCACGATTCGTCTCGTCGTGCGGCGATGTCGCGATCGGTCCAGCCACCCTGTTCGGGGTGCCAGGAGAAGGCCGCATTGTTGACCCGCAGCAGCTCGGCATCGTCCTGATGCCCACGATACGTTCGAAGCGAAATACCTTCCGGCACAACCACATCCGGAAGATCGGGATGTGCGGACGCGCGACGCATCTGCAGCAGCTCGCGAACCACCTGCAACCCGAGCCGCGCCGCGACCGACTGCGCCGCCGGCAGGTTGCCGTGCGCCCAGATACGGGTACCGGAGCCGATTTCGAGTGCGCGAGAAACCAATTCGCGTCCCACTCCGTGACCGCGGAACGGAGGATCGACGACGGCCTCGGCCATCCCGTCGGCGATTCCGACGTAGCCGACGACACGATCACCCTCGGTGGAGACCAGACGAACGACGTCGTCACCTCGGTCGACAGCCTTCACGGCCTGCTCCGACAAGGGCGCGGTGCCGTCGACTTCCGTTGCACGGGAGAGGATCTGATGAATCTCGTAGGAAACGCGCGAAGACGGTGCGTCGCCGTCGATGGGGTGGACGTCGAACGCAGGATCCGAATTCATCTACGAGAGAGTACTCTCTTGCTCGAACTCGAAATCCGCATCGTCGGAATCTCCGCCGGCAGCGTCCGAGACCACCGGTCCGCCCTTGGCATTGCGTGCGGGTCGAACGGCCTTGTATCCCACGTTGCGTACCGTTCCGATGAGCGACTCGTACTCGGTGCCCAGCTTGGCGCGCAGGCGTCGAACATGGACGTCGACGGTGCGCGTGCCACCGAAGAAGTCGTAGCCCCACACCTCCTGCAGGAGCTGGGCGCGAGTGAAGACCCGCCCCGCGTGCTGAGCCAGGTACTTCAGCAGCTCGAATTCCTTGTACGTGAGGTCGAGCGGACGACCTCGCAGCCGAGCGGTGTAGGTACCTTCGTCGATGACCAGTTCGCCGAGCGTGATCTTGCCGGAGGTCTCCGGGCTGGCAACTCCTCCACTACGGCCGACCAGCAACCGCAGCCGGGCGTCGAGCTCTGCGGGGCCGGTACCGGGGAGCAGGATGTCGTCGAGACCCCAGTCGGAATTCACCGCGACGAGCCCACCCTCGGTGAGCACCGCGACGACGGGGATGGCCGATCCGGTACTTCCCAACAGGCGACACAGACCACGAGCGGCGGCCAGGTCCGTACGAGCGTCGACCAGCGCGATGTCCGCCGAGCCGGCTTCGAGAAGCGAGGACACCTCGGTGGGTACCGGGCGTACGTGATGCGCCAGGAGAGCGAGGGACGGCAGAACGCCCTCCGGATTGGGATCGGAGGTCAGTAGTAGGAGCTCCACTGCGTCTCCATTCTTACTGCTGGCCGGTCCAGTCCAGGCTGGACTTGAGTGATCGTCAAGGACACAGACTAGCTTGTCCGTACAACCGGCCGAAGAGGGCAGTGCGCGATTCGTCGGTCACAATGGACCCGTGCGCACACTTCTCATCGGACTCGCCAGCCTGCTGGCCCTCACCCTCGTGGTGGATTTCGGCGCTGCGGCCTACTCGGAGTATCGAGTCTCCCGCGCGATCCGCGCCGGCGGTGAGCTCACCTCGGACCCTCAGGTGATCGTGCACGGTTTCCCGTTCCTCACCCAGGCCGCGGACGGGCGCTACCAGAACATCGAGATCCGCGCGCAGGACGTGCCGACCGAGTACGTCGGCTCGACGACGATCGAGGCCAATCTCCGCGGCGTGCACATCGAGTTGTCCGACTTGATCGACAACAACGTGCGGGCGATTCCCGTGGACGAGCTCGACGGCCGCGCACGGATCGAGGCCACGGACCTCGGCCGGTTCCTCGGCATCGTCGACCTGCAGGTTTCCGCGCCGCCGGCCGACAAGTCGGACGGCACCGGCGGCTCCGGCGGATCGGGCATGACCACTACCGGGGGCGTCGTGCTGACCGGAACGGTTCCGGTCGGCCCGCTCGAGACGACGGTGAGCGTGCAGGCCGACCTGTTGCTCGAAGGTGACGGCGTCGCCATCGTGGCGTCGGACTTCTATTTCGGCCCGGAGGGTCAGGCTGATTTCTCGATCCCCGATTTCGCCAAGCCCACGGTTCTCGGACTGTTCACCAAGACCATCGAGCGTCAGAGCCTGCCCTTCGGGCTCGTCCCGACCGACGTCTATGCGGAGGGCTCGCAGATCGTCGTCGAAGGATCGGGCGAGAACGTGACCATCGACCTCAACGAAATCGAAAAGCCGTGACAGGGATCACAGTTCTCGTCGTCGTGGCGATCCTTGCCGTCGCTACCGGATTGTTCCTGCGCAGCCGATCGGGTGCCGTGCGGGCGGTGCGTGAGCCCGACACCGAGACCGACGACCTGTACCCGCTCCTGCTCGACGCGGGTGCCACGACCGACTCTGCGACCGTCCTGCACTTCTCGGCCGACTGGTGCGGACCGTGCGCAGCCGTACGACGTGTCGTCCAACAGGTGCTGGACGACCGGAGCGATGCCCGCGAACTCGAACTCGACATCGACGCCCATCCGATCCTCGCTCGCGAACTGGGCGTGCTGTCACTGCCCACCACTTTCGTACTCGACACCCGATTGCAACGGCGCTCCAGAATCGCGGGTGTGCCGTCCGCTGCGGCGCTGCGGTCGGCACTCGACGCTCTCTGACCTCGCTTCTTCGGACCGGCGGTAGGACGCGCCGCTGGTAGCGGGTACGATGCTCTTCGTGTTCTCCTGCCGCGAGCTGATGCTCACCAGTCGTCGCACAGTCGATCTGTGCCGACTGGGCGGTTGTTGCTGTCGCTGCTGCTGATTTCCTTCTGCCGCCACGCCCATGCGTGATGACGGCCCGATGATCGAAATCCATGTCCGAGCACTGCCGATCCGGCGTGCCCCGACCTCGCACAGGAGTACCTCTCGATGTCGACACCCGACACCCGGACCACCACCCCCACTGCCACGATCGACCAGGTGGACGTTCGTGGTCCACGCTTCGCGGCGTGGATCACCACCGCCGTTCTGGTCGTCGTTCTCCTCCTGACCACGTTCTCGGTCCCCGCGGCGGCAATCCTGCTCGGGCTACAGGCGATCGTGTTCGGAATCGGAGCCGTCCGCGGACCCAAGCGCAGTCCGTACGGCACGATCTACGCGACATTCGTCGCACCGCGGCTCTCCCCCACCAGCGAACGAGAGCCGGTGGCACCGTTGAAGTTCGCTCAACTGGTGGGCTTCGTGTTCGCCGCCGTCGGAGTCCTCGGCTTCGCGATCGGCGCTCCCGTCGTCGGAACCGTGGCGGCAGGCTTCGCGTTGTTCGCGGCCTTCCTCAACGCCGCGTTCGCGGTCTGCCTCGGCTGCATGATCTACCCCCTCGCCTCGCGGCTGCGCACCACCTCGCACACCGCATCCTGAACAGGGTCGCTTGAGCAGGCTGCAGTCCTGTCTCGACCTTCACCGATCCATAGAGAAAGACCGAAAGGAACACCATGGCTCGCTCCGACGTCCTGGTCTCTGCCGACTGGGCCGAGCAGAACCTGAACGCACCGAAGACCGTCTTCGTCGAGGTCGACGAAGACGCAAGCGCCTACGACGGCGGACACATCGAAGGTGCGGTCAAGCTCGACTGGC
Source organism: Rhodococcus cerastii (assembly GCF_033042195.1). NCBI lineage: Bacteria > Bacillati > Actinomycetota > Actinomycetes > Mycobacteriales > Nocardiaceae > Rhodococcus > Rhodococcus cerastii. The sequence goes on along the minus strand of NZ_JAWLKF010000002.1, from coordinate 203,627 downwards.
GCAAGGACCTGCAGGACCCGGTTCGCCGCGACTTCCTCAATCAGGAACAGTTCTCGGACCTGCTGTCGGCCAAGGGCATCAGCAACGACGACACCATCGTGCTGTACGGCGGAAACAACAACTGGTTCGCCGCCTACGCCTACTGGTACTTCAAGCTGTACGGCCACAAGGACGTCAAGCTCATCGACGGTGGACGCAAGAAGTGGGAACTCGACGGCCGCGCGCTGTCCAAGGACGTCGTCAGCCGTGAGACCACGCAGTACCGCGCCGAGGCACCCGACCTGTCGATCCGCGCGTTCCGCGACGAGGTCATCGATGCCATCGGCAACAAGAACCTGATCGACGTGCGTTCGCCCGACGAGTTCTCGGGCAAGATCCTCGCCCCGGCTCACCTTCCGCAGGAGCAGGCACAGCAGCGTGGCCACGTCCCGTCCGCGATCAACATCCCGTGGAGCACCACCGCCAACGAGGACGGCACGTTCAAGTCCGACGAAGCGCTCGAAGAGCTGTACAAGACCAAGGGCTACGACGACAGCAAGGCCACCATCGCCTACTGCCGCATCGGTGAGCGTTCGAGCCACACCTGGTTCGTCCTCAAGGAGCTCCTCGGCAAGGAAGACGTCAAGAACTACGACGGCAGCTGGGTCGAGTACGGCTCTCTCGTCGGAGCACCCATCGAGCTGGAGGTTCACTGATATGTGTGGAGCACCCGTACAGGGCCAGACCATCCCCGCAGGTGTCGACGTCGAGAAGGAAACGGTCATCACCGGCCGCGTCCTCGCCGGCGACGGTGAGCCCGTAGCAGGCGCATTCGTGCGGCTGCTCGACGGCAGCGGCGAATTCACCGCAGAGGTCGTCGCGTCGGGCACCGGAGACTTCCGGTTCTTCGCCGCTCCCGGACAGTGGACGCTGCGCGCCCTGTCGGCATCGGGCAACGGCGACACCGTGATCGCTCCCGAGGGCGCAGGCGTGCACTCGGCGAACGTCACCGTCGGAGTCTGATCCGACCCGCTCGCTTCGAACGAAAAAGAACCCCGCACCTGCTCGCAGGTGCGGGGTTCTTTCGGCTCGGTGGAGGCTTCTAGTTCGGGACGGGCACCGAAGCGGCGGGATCGGGAACCGTCGAATACTGCGGCGGGAACATCCCTTCCGGTACCGGAATGCCCTGCGATTCGAGGAACGCTCCGAGATCGCTCACCTGCGTGACCGTGCCGGGCTCCGGCAGCAGGCGGGGTTCGGGTGCGGTCTCCGGGGCGGGGGCTTCCGGTGTCGCCGTCTGCGGTGCGTTCTTCTTCTCGCGTTCGGTGCGCGCAAGGTCGGTTATCCAAGCGACCATCTTCTCGCTCTCCCACTCGTACCCGTCGTTGGGATCATTGTACCAGTACGACAGGTGCTGCAGGAAGCCGAGCGCCAGGTAGGGCCCGAGCACGACATCGGCGATGCCCTTGTTGTTCTCCTCGAATCCGGTGGCCTCGGCGCGGAGCTTGGCTTCCACGGTCTCGGCACCGGGCCCCATCGCCCAGTTGAGATCGGCGAGGAGCTGCTCCGGTGTCAGTGCGTCCACCGCCTGCTGATCGGCGACGGTGTAATCCACATCCGCCACCCTCACCAAGACCTGCAGCAGAGTCTCGTCGGAGGTGAACCATGATTTGTCGGTGGCGATATCGACGATCGCGCGCGAAGCAATGGTCGTCACTGCGCGCGCGAAGTCGGACACGGTCTGTACCGGGTTGAGGACGGTCAGCCGCATCTGCGAGATGACCTCGAGGGCGAGCTGCAGAAGTTCGATGTCGTCCGGAGCGTCGCACGCCAGATCCCACGGTCGGCACGACCAGGTGACCTTGTCGGTCAGCGTTCCGTAATCCCGCGGCGACTGGTCCATGAAGCCACCGAGCGATTCACCCGGCTCGTCACCGAAATTCGGCACACCGGCCGGGCGGTAAGGCGAACCGACCATGATCACGCCTGCGATGTCGTCGCCGTTGACCAGGGCACTCGAGTCACGCGCGCCGATCTCGGTGGACAAACGATCGAGTACCTCGCCGCCGACGCTGTATCCGAGGAGTACGAACTTGGTTCGGTCTCCACACTTGACCTTGTACTCGTCCATCAAGCGATCGGTCGTTGCGACACCTTCCACGATCGACTCGTGGTAGGTCGGCACGTCGTCCAGAACGTCGAAGCCGTACGTCGAGGCGTACGGGACGTAGAGCCAGCCGACGGTACCCGGGCTGTCGGCATTCGCCTCACCGACCGGGACCGTCACATTCCCGACCCAGTTCGACGCGACCGTGGACGCCTGCTCGGCCAGAGGATTGCGGTCCGACGCCGAGTCGGTGGCACCGGACACCGCCAGCACCAGCACATCGGGGCAGTCCTGCGCGTAGTTGTCGGGGTCGATGTTCGGGCCCTGCGACGACCCGAAGTCGGAGGAACCCGCGTCGGAGGAACCGGAGTCGGATGATCCCGACTCTGCCGAGCCCGACTCTGCCGATCCCGAGTCCGGAGCGGCGAATGCGGCTGCGGGAGCGGCAAGCGCCAACGCCAGGGTCACCACCGCCGACCTGATCAACAACGGACCGAACGACGATGTCAGAGCCCGTTTACGACGCAGCATTGTTGCGGAGACCTCCCCAGCCTTCGTGACAGAACACAGTGAACAACATCGGAAACTCACCCTCGAGCGCCCGACGCCCCCCGAAGAAGGTACCTGCTCGACAGGATTTCTCCACAGCTATGAGTGATCCAGCGCACTCGAGACCCCGAATTCGGTTAGATGTCACCAAGGACACAGGCGGTATTCGGGCCGCTGTCCTCGACGACGATCGCTGCGGGTTAAACTCGCACTCGTGGTCATCTTCTTCGAGCTACTTCTCGTTCTTGCGGCAGTAGCCATCATCGCGTTCTCGCTCTACGTCGTCTACCGACTGGTCAACGACGAGTCGTGACAGAACCGGTTGCGGGGCAACCCGGCAGTGCTGACGAGGGGCTCGGCACCCCCGTCACCAGTGCTGACGAAGCAATAGCGGCTGCCGAACAGAAGTTCGCCGACGCGTCGACGCGGAACGTTCCGGTCCTGCCGGACATCCCGCACCCCGACGACACGGCCAATCTTCGCCTCGGCCCCGATCTGCACCCGTCGATGCTCGCTCTGCTGCCGCTCGTCGGCGTGTGGCGTGGCGAGGGCGAGGGCCACGACCCCGAGTCGGGTACCGACTATCCCTTCGGTCAGCAGATCGTCGTCACTCACGACGGCGGTAGCTACCTGAGCTGGGAATCGCGTTCGTGGCGACTCGACTCCGACGGCAACTTCGCACATCCCGACCTCCGCGAAACCGGATTCTGGCGGATGAGCGGGGGCCAAGGGCTCAAGGGTTCCGACGACGAAGAGCTCGTCGAACTGCTGCTGACCCACAGCACCGGGGTCGTCGAACTGTATTACGGCCACGCCCTGACCAAGTCGTCCTGGGAACTGGCCACCGACGTCGTCATCCGTAGCACCTCGGGTGCGTTGGTCGGCGGGGCCAAGCGGCTCTACGGCATCGTCGAAGGCGGCGACCTCGCATACGTCGAGGAACGCGTCGTCGCCGACGGCCCACTGGCACCGCGGTTGTCCGCGCGCCTGTCTCGCTACATCGGCTGAGACACAACCACTTCGGTACCCACAGCGAACGGCCCCCGAGCCATACCTGATTTCAGGTCCCGACCGGACAGGTCGGGGGCTCGGGGGCCGGGTAGCTGCCAGGGATTCGCTTGCCGCTCGCGCGGTCTTCGCAGTGAATCCGTCAGCGATTGCGGCTAGCTGACAGCCACCTCACGCGTCCTAGAGTTCATCAACTTCAGACCACCTCCTCTCTCGTGTACTTCACAACGTACGCCCGAGTTTCCGAGTCGGCAAAGAGTTTTTTCCCACGATTCGAGCCGAGGTCGATCACCTGGTCGGCGTCTGTGTTCTCCGGCAGTTGATGAGTGACGACGACCACGATTCGATCGGCTCCGAACAAGCCGTCGTCGGTGGTGAGCAACTCTCGAAGTAGCTGTTCGCCGGAGATTCGGTCGAGATGTTCGGTCGGCTCGTCCAGCAGCACGATCGGGGCCGTACTGAGCACCGCGCGCGCCAACAGCAGTCTGCGCCGTTCTCCGCCCGACACGGCCTGCGCACCGCCGACCAGGGTGGTGTGGACCCCGAGGGGCTGCGCGTCCAACCATGGGCCAAGGCCCACGCGTCGCAGCGCATCCGATGCCTGTGCTTCGTCGACATCGCCGCGCACCACACGTAGGTTCTCCAGAACCGAGGTGTCGAACAGATGCGCGTCCTCGGCGAACAGCGCTGCGTCCGAACCACATTCCTCGGCGAACTCCCGCAGCATCGTGGACTTGCCCGATCCGCTGGGCCCGATGAGTGCGCTCCGCGCAGTGGTGCGGTTGAGTACCCCAGAGGGCACATAACCACGCCACTGCGGCGGAGCCGCATCCAGCATCGCCATGACTCGAGTGGCCGCGATTCGTCCACGCATCAGGGCGATTGCCGCCCCGGGGAGTGCCGCGGTCGCCTCGAAGGCAGCGAGCGGAACCAGCACGATGATCGCCAGAGCCATCGGAGTCATGCCGCCTGCGGTGCCTCCGGTCGGTCCGTACAGCCCGATGCCGACGAGAAAGGACCCGATCACCGATGCACCGATCGACAACGGAACGGCGGCATCGGCCAGCGCCGACGGTCGCGCCGCCCGGTCGCGGGCAGTGACCGAATCCTGCGCTGCGCCGCGGGCTTCGGCGAGCGTCGCGTCGAGCCGCCCGGCGACCCGCAGTTCCGCGGCGTGGTCGAGTGCTCGGACGGCGGTCTCGGCGAACCGCGCGTCGGCGTCGGCTCCGGCCTCCTCGGCGATCCGTGCCGACCGCGCCGCCAGAATCGGTGCACCCACCCCGGCGATCAGCAACGACACCGCCAGGATCGACGCGGCAGCAGGTGCGATACCGGCGAGCAGTCCAACGGCTGCGAGCATCATCACGACGCTGACACAGATGGGGACGATCGCGCGTATGACAACGTCGCCGAGTACGTCGACGTCTGCCCCGGTGCGAGCCAGTACGTCACCGCGCCGCAGAGCGAGCGCGCCGTGTCCGTTCGCCAATTGCTCGTAGATCCTCGTGCGCGCTGCCGTCGTACCGCGTAGGGCCGCGTCGTGCGTGGTCAATCGTTCGAGGTAGCGGAACACACCGCGCGAGATGCCCAGCGCCCGAACGGCTACCACTGCGACGGTCAGATCCATCACCGGAGGCATCTGCCAGGCTCGGGTGATCAACCATGCCGACAGTGCGGCGAGAGCCAGTGCGCTGCCGAGTGTTGCCACGCCGGCCGCCACCGCCAGTGCCACCCTGCGCGGGGAGAGCTCGAACAGGGCCAGTGCGCGTCGTAGGTCAGACATGATCGAACTCCCGTACCACCGGCGAACTGCTTCGCACCTCGACGACGCGATCGGCGGCGTGCAGCACCGCGCGCCGGTGACCGACCATCACCACGGTGACGCCTCGGTCGGCTGCATCTCGAATGGCTTGCAGCACAGTCTGTTCACTCGCCGCGTCCAGGTGCGCCGTCGGCTCGTCCAGTACCATCACCGTCGCGTCGGAGACGAAGGTTCGGGTCAGGGCCAGGCGTTGCAGTTCGCCGAGGGACAGACCCACTCCGCCCTGCCCGACGCGAGTGTTCCAGCCGTTCGGGTGCTCTCGCAGTACGGCGTCGAATCCCGAAGCGCGGCAGGCTGCGTCCAGTGCATCGGTGTCGGGCACACCGTGGAGGGTGACGTTCTCGTACAGCGTGCCGGGAAGCAGCACCGGCCGCTGCGGGAGCCAGGCGATCTGAGCCCACCACCGGTCGAGGTCGAGATCGACCACGGGCACCCCACCGACGAGTACCGCACCGCTCGTGGGTGACGTGAGCCCCAGAACGGCCTGCAGCGCAGTCGATTTACCCGAGCCGTTGGGGCCGGTCAGTACCGTGATGGTGCCCGTTCGGCACAGCGCACTCAGTCCGGCCGGAGCGTTACCGTCCCGGCTCGCGACGGTGAGTCCGACGAGTTCGATGTCCGCAGTCGTCGCGTTCACGGTCCGGCCACCGCTCGGCTGTGTCGTACGCCGGTCCAGGACCCGGAAGGCTCGCTCCGCGGCCTCGACGCCGTCTTCCGCTGCGTGGAACTGGGTCCCCACGGCGCGCAGCGGGAAGTACACCTCGGGGGCGAGGATCAACGCGATGATGCCCGCTTCGAGCGTCATTTCCCCGAAGACCAAGCGCAAGCCGATGCCGACGGCCACCAGCGCGACACACAGGGTCGCGAGCAACTCGAGCACCATCGACGAGAGGAAGGCAACCTTCAACGCGCGCATCGTGGTTCGTCGATGGGCGTCGCCCAGTGCGCGGATGCGAGCGGCCGGGCCGTGTTCGCGGCGCAGCGCGCGCAAGGTCGGCAGACCGGCCAGTAGATCGAGCAACTGCGCAGACAACCGGGTCATCGTGGTCAGCGTCGCCGCGGCTCGGCCCTTGGTCAGCAACCCGATCAGAATCATGAAGATCGGGATGAGCGGCAGGGTCACCGCGATGACCACAGCCGAGGTCACGTCCTGAGTGACGATGACGACCAGAACGAGCGGAGTGACGATGACCGCAGACACCAGCGCCGGCAGGTATCCGGTCAGGTACGCGCGCAGACCCCCGATGGCTCGGGTGACGACGACGGTCAGCTCTTCCCGTTCGCGGTCGAGCTCTCGGGGCTCGAAACGGGTTGCTGCCGTGAGTACCTCGACTTCGAGCTCGGCCACCACACGTGACGCCGACCGGTGCGCGTAGCGGGACTGGGCTCCGGTGGCGAGCACACGGACGGCCATTGCGCCCGCCAGCACGGCGAGTTCCGTCGTCCAGGCGGACAACGACCGTGCCGTCGGGTCGGTGATGACGCCGGCCAGTACGCGGCCGATCGCAAGCGCGCCGACGATGATGCACAGGGTGACGACGGTCGACAGAGCGACAGTGACGACCAGGTAGCCTCGCGCCGATCGAGAGTATTTCCACAGTCGCGGATCTACGGGCCCCTTCGCCCGTCCCCGCGGCGCAGCGGGCGCGGTCACGATTTCACCGTCAGTCCGATCGAATCCGGAATCTGGGCACTCGAAATGCGCTGGCGGAAGACCCAGTACGTCCAGGCCTGATATCCGAGAACGACAGGGGCGGCGAAGGCTGCAGCCCACGTCATGACCTTCAACGTGTACGGGCTCGACGACGCGTTCGTGATGGTGAGATCGAACGCGGCATCCGTACTGGACGGCATGACGTTGGGGAACAGGGAGGCGAACAACAGCACCACGACAGCAACGATGGCAACGCTGGTGAAGACGAATGCCCAGCCTTCGCGCACTTTCGCCGTCAGCGCGACGACGAGAAGCAGTGCGACAGCGGCCACCGCGACGAGTAGCCACGTCCAGGTCTTGCCGTGCGCGAGTTGGGTCCACAGGGCGAAGGTGCCGCCGACGAGAACTGCCGGAACCGACAGGCGCGCCGCAATTTTCACGGAATCCTCGTGCACGTCCCCGGAAGTCTTGAGCGCGATGAACACCGCGCCGTGCAGGGCGAACACCAACGCCATGGTGGCACCGCCGAGCAGAGCGTACGGGTTGAGCAGATCGAAGAAGCCTGCGGTGACCTTCTTGTTCTCGTCGATCGCGACGCCGCGCACGATGTTGGCGAACGCGACGCCCCACAGCACCGCCGGAACCCACGAGCCGATGCCGATGCCGATGTCGCAGCGCCGACGCCACACCGGGTCGTCGATCTTGCCGCGCCATTCGATGGCGCAGATACGCAGGATCAGGGCCACCAGGATGAGCAGCAGCGGCAGGTAGAAACCCGAGAACAATGTGGCGTACCACTCCGGGAAGGCCGCGAACAGTGCGCCACCTGCGGTGATGAGCCACACCTCGTTGCCGTCCCAGACCGGGCCGATCGTGTTCAGTACCGCACGCCTGCGCTTCTCCCCCGTGGCGGCGTCGGGATGCCTGCCCAGGATCGGCATGAGCATGCCGACGCCGAAGTCGAAACCTTCGAGCACGAAGTAGCCGACGAAGAAGAAGGCGATGACGAAGAACCAGAATTCGGGCAGTGACATGGTGTTCCCCTAGTACGCGAACGAGAGCTGTTTGGGCTCTTCGTCTTCCGATTCCGGTGGATCGACGTGCGGATGCGCGTCGTGGTCGAGAGGTCCTTCGATGACATAGCGACGAAGGAGGAAGAACCAGACACCACCGAGGGCGGCGTACAGCAGTGTGAACGTCACCAGCGAGGCGAGAACGAGGCCGACGGGATGGTCGGACACGCCCTGGTCCACGGTCAGCCGTATCTGATCGACTCCCGAGAGGTTCGGCGCGACAACCCATGGCTGACGGCCCATTTCGGTGAAGATCCAGCCCGCACTGTTGGCGAGGAACGGCGTCGGAATCGCCAGCAGCGACAACCACGAGAACCACTTCTGGTCGGGAATCCGGCCACCCCGGGTGACCCACAGACCCGCGATGGCGAGCAGGGCCGAGCCGGCGGCCAGTCCGATCATCATTCGGAACGCCCAGTAGGTGACGAACAGGTTCGGCTTGTAGTTTCCGGGGCCGAACTGCTGCTCGTACTGCTCCTGCAGTTGGTTGACGCCCTGCACGGTGGCACTGAAGTCGTTCTCCGCCAGGAACGAGGTGAGTCCGGGAATCGCGATGAGGTGAATCACGGATTCGCAGTTGTTGTGGGTGCCCACGGTCAGGAGCGAGAAGCTGGCCCCGGTCTCGGTGTCGCACAACGATTCTGCGGATGCCATCTTCATGGGCTGCTGCTCGAACATGAGCTTGCCCTGAATGTCTCCGGTGATGGCGAGCGCACCGCCCGCAACGATCATGACGATGAAGGACATTCGTGCTGCGGATCTGAACATCGAACGCGAGTCAGTAGCCGGGAGCGGAGCCTGGAGAGTGACCCCAGCGGCCGGGAGCGGAGCCTGTGGCGTGAGTCCGTTTTCGGACAGCGGAGTGAGCGCAGCCTGCTTCCTGCGAGCCTCACGCACCATCCACCAGCCGGAGATGCCGGCGACGAAGGTCGCGGCGGTGAGGAACGCTCCTGCGACGGCGTGCGGAAAGGCCGCCAGCGCAGTGTTGTTGGTGAGCAGCGCCCAGATGTCCGTGAGTTCGGCGCGGCCGGTCTCTTCGTTGTAGATCGCGCCGACGGGATGCTGCATCCAGGAGTTGGCTGCGATGATGAAGAAGGCGGAGGCGTTGACACCGATGGCAACGAGCCAAATGGTCGCCAGGTGAACGAGTTTCGGGAGCCGGCTCCAGCCGAATATCCACAGGCCGAGGAACGTGGACTCGAGGAAGAACGCGACCAATCCCTCGAGCGCGAGGGGTGCACCGAACACGTCACCGACGAACCGCGAGTATTCGCTCCAGTTCATGCCGAATTGGAATTCCTGGACGATTCCGGTCGCGACGCCGAGGGCGAAGTTGATGAGGAACAGTTTGCCGAAGAACTTGGTCAGCCGATACCAGGAGTCCTTCCCGGTGATCACCCACATGGTCTGCATGGCGGCCACCATCGGCGCGAGGCCGATCGTGAGAGGTACGAGAATGAAGTGGTAAACGGTGGTGATACCGAACTGCCACCGCGAGACATCCAACGCGTCCATCGATACTCCGAACTCTCACACCCGAGCTGTGACGGGCAACACCGCAGGTCAGGGCGTTGGCCCGCGACAAACTCGAATGTACTACTACAGTTAGTAGTAGGGAAGAGTCTTTCGGCAGGGTCGTTGGACTCCTATCGAGTTTCGACCGCCTCCACGGCCGTGTCGACCATCGTCGAAACGTCCCCGGCAAGCCTCCGAGTGCCCAGGGGAACGCCGTTCATCGCCGTGACCCGAGCCGCGAGAGTGACGCTCGAGACAAGCCAAACGCCATCTGCGGCAATGAGATCCGCGGGATACAGGTGCCCGTGTTCGCATGTCCAACCAGCGGACTCGGCCACGGCGAACAACCCGGCGACCGTGGTTCCGGCCAGGATGCCCTGTTCGACGGACGGTGTGACGAGAGTCTTACCGCGCGCGAGCACCACCGTCGAGCGCGGACCTTCGAGCACCCGCCCCTCGCTGCTGAGGTAGATCACGTCGTCGACACCCTGAGCCGCGGCATGCCGCAGCGCGGCCATGTTGGTCGCATACGACAACGTCTTGGCCCCCGCGAGCTGCCACGGCGCTCCCGACGAGAAATCCACCGAGTAGCCGCGATCGAGCGTGATCACCGACACCCCGTCGGTGCGCGCTGCCCGCACTCGCTCGGGCAGCGGCCCCACCGTCACGTACGCGGTGGGGTCACCACCGCCCTCGCGTCCGCGGCTGAGGACCACGCGAAGAACCGCCTCGTCCTCCGACTCCTGCGCCCACAGACCCACGGACTGTTCGACGACGGCGCGCCACTGTTCGAGATCGGGGACGGGTAGGTCCAGCGCCTTCGCCGACGCCACCAGCCGGGCCAGATGCAACTCGACCGCACAGGCCGCGCCGCCGCGCACGAGCAGCGTCTCGAAGACCCCGTCGCCGCGCACCGCGGCCAGGTCGTCGGCGAACAGCAACGGCCGATTCGCGTCGTGCACTCGGCCGTCCAACGTCACCACTACCGACTCCGACATGCCCGCCACCCTAGAGGGGAGCGGACGCGTTCGATCAATCCGCTCGGTCGGCCGTTGCCAGCGCGTCGGCGTACTCGTCGAGGTCGAGATCCTCGGCGACGACGACCTTGGTGCCGTTGTAGACCTCGCGGTCGATCTCGTCGTCGGCGTTGGCGACGAGCATCGCGACGAACGTGTCTCCGTTCACGTTGAGGAAGGTACGGAAGATCCCGGCGAACCAGTCCACGGCGATCAACAGGCCGACGGCCTCGAAGGGAAGGTCGAGCGAGGTCGCGAGGAACATCGCGACGACGGGGAATCCGCCGGGCACGGTGATGGTGCCCATGTTCAGCAGAACCGCCAGGCCCATGCCCAGCACGATCTGCCCGAAGCTCAGGTCGATGTTGCCTGCCTGCGCGAGGAACATCACCACGATCATGTAGTTGAGAACGGCACCGTAGGAGCCCATCGTCAACCCGATCGACAGCGTGAAGTTGGCGACCTTCTGACTGACGCCGACCTTCTCGACGGTGTTGCGCAGCACCGTCGGGAACGTGACGGCCGAACTCGTCGTCGTCACCGCGACGGCCGTCTGTTCGGTGAGCTTGCTGGGCAGCTTCCACGGGTTCAATCGGGTCCGCATCGTCACGACCACGACGAAGAGTGCGAACAGAATCAGCACCCCGAGCAGCGTCGTACCGAGGTAGCTCAGCGCGGTGGACACCACGGAGAATCCGACGTCGCCGGCGAGCGCGGCGAGCAGGCAGAACACACCTACCGGGGCGATGACCATGACGAGCCGGATCATCGTCAGGACGATCTGCTGAATCTGGTCCATGAACGAGAGCACCTGGGTGTTGCCGGTCTTGGTGATGTGGCTGCGCAGCGCGATACCGAAGAGCAGCGAGAAGACGATGATCGGCACCATCGTCGCCGTCGACATGGCGTCGAACACGTTGGTGCTGACGAAGTTCAGAAGGGTGTCCTGCCAGCCGAGCGCCTCGCTCGCCGACTCCTCGAGCGCCGGATCGAGCTGCTGGGTGAACACCATGCCAGCGCCCGGCCGAATGATGGTGCTCAGCACCCAGGCCAGCACAGCAGCGACGACCGAGAACCCGATCATCCACTTGAAGGTGCGAAACGCGATCTTGCCGGTTCCCGCCCCCGCCATCGACCCGGTGGCCACGATGACCGAAGCCATCACCAGCGGGACGATCGACATCTGGATCAGTCGGATGAACAGATCACCGATGAACTTCAGGTTCGCGGCCCACTCGCCGACCACCAACCCGAACACGATGCCGCCGATCGCGGCGAGGCCGATCTGCGCGGCCGGATGCGCCAGTTTCTTCATGGGTCGACACGCTAGGTCCGTGTCGTCGCGGTGCCGTGTCGTCGCCGTTTCGAGGGTGTAAAGGGACCGGTCACCGAGTTGCTGCGCCGACGGGCTCCTACTATGGGGGATGTGTCCGACACAGTCACGATCAGCCCGAGTCCACTCCTGACACTCCCCGGCGCAGTGCCCTCCCCCGACGACAGCGTCGATGCCGGGGTGGCCTGGCACTACGGCAATCCGTTCGGCGAGCAACGCGACGCGGTCAGCGGCGCTGCCGTCATCGACCGTTCCCATCGTTTCGTTCTGGCCATCGGCGGAGACGAACGTCTGAGTTGGTTGAACACGATCTCGAGCCAACTCGTCTCCAACCTGCCCGACGGCAGCTCGGCCGAGAATCTGAGCCTGGATGTCAACGGCCGCATCGAGCATCACTTCGTCCAGACCGACCTGGCCGGCGTCACGTACATCGACACCGAGCGCTCGGCCGGACCGGATCTGCTGTCGTTCCTGAAGAAGATGGTGTTCTGGGCCAAGGCCGAACCCCGTGAGGCCGACGAACTCGCCGTTCTCACCGTCCTCGGATCCGACGCGGCACCGGTGCTCGAGAAGGCCGGCCTGCCGGCTCCGAGCGAGGTCTACGGTGCGTCGCCGATCGACGGCGGCGGTTTCGTGCGGCGGATGCCCTGGCCGGGCGCGAATTCGTACGACGTGGTGATCCCCCGCGCGAGTCTGAGCGAGTGGTTCATCCGACTGCGCGACGCCGGGGCCGCCCCGGCCGGAACCTGGGCGTTCGACGCGTTGCGGGTGGAATCGTTGCGTCCGCGGGTGGGCGTGGACACCGACGAGAAGACCATTCCGCACGAGGTTCGCTGGATCGGCAGCGCAGCCGAGTTCGGCGCGGTGCATCTGGAGAAGGGCTGCTACCGCGGGCAGGAGACGGTCTCGCGCGTGCACAATCTCGGTCGCCCGCCCCGGCACCTGGTGCTGCTGCATCTCGACGGCTCTGCGGACGGTCGGCCCGGCACGGGCGATCCGGTGACCGCAGGCGGACGCTCGGTGGGCCGTCTGGGCACCGTCATCGACCACTTCGAGCTGGGGCCGATCGCATTGGCCCTTCTCAAACGAACGATTCCGGTCGACACTGCCCTCGAGGCGGGGCCGTGTGCCGCGTCGATCGATCCGGACTCGATCCCGTCGTACGACGACGTCCAGGCCGGCCGCGCTGCGGTCGACCGCCTGCGCGGCCGGTGACCGGGAGGGTCCTGGCGGTCTGCGTCGTGCACGCCGATGTTCCGTTCGGACGCCGAGCGGTGGTCGACAGTGGTATCGACAAGCGGCCCGTCGACGGGCAGGTGGACGTGCACGAGCTCGGCATCGGCGGTGATCACTGTCGGGACACGAAATTCCACGGCGGACTCGATCAGGCCGTGTACGCCTACGACGAGGTCGAGGCGCAGCACTGGGCCGACGAGCTGGGGGTGCCGGTTCCACCGGGTCGATTCGGGGAGAACCTCCGCACCGAGGGTGTACCGGTGACCGACGCGGTGATCGGGTCGCGGTGGCGCATCGGCACGGTGGCCTTGGAGGTGACGATCGCCCGCAAGCCCTGCGCGACGTTCGCACGGTGGATGGACCAGCCGAGATGGATCCGTCGCTTCGCGGACCGAGGTGATGTGGGTGCGTACTTCCGAGTTCTCGAACCCGGGGTCTTCGGCGGCGGTGACACGGTGACGGTGGAGTCGGTACCCCAACACGGGGTGACGGTTCGCGACCTGTTCCGAGGAACCGACGCGACCGCGATGTCCACTTTGCTCGATCAGCCCGATTTGGCTCCGAAGGTCTACCGCGATGCGGCTGCGGCACTGAAATCGTTGCGCAACTGACCCCTGAGTGCGTCGCTCCCCATGACGCGCAGCACGTAGTTCTCGTGTCGCGAAACGGAGATAGTTTGCCTGTGCACGGATTTCTGCAGGTACAGGCTGCGTCGACCCATTTTCCGGGCGTGTCGCGCCCGTTCGCCCGGCACCGACACGTGGTGCCGTCTGCGCATCGCGGCGATTCGCGCGCTAGAGTGTGTCCCAGGAAGAAATACCAACTCTAACGGGGCCGCCAAATTTCCCCAGGCCGCCCCGAAAGTCCGCGAGGGGGCACCGCCATGGGCCGAGGCAGGGCTAAGGCAAAGCAGACAAAGGTCGCTCGTGAGCTCAAGTACAGCTCGCCTATTACGGACTTGGAGAGACTGCAGCAAGAGCTCTCCGGTGGTTCGTCGAACTCGCATCGTGGCGGCGTCGACTCGGACGCGCCTTCCCGAGTCGAAGAAGACGAGTACGAGGACTGGCGACGCTAGTACTGAGCACGACAACGACTGAGGGGGAGCCGCGATGCGGCTCCCCCTCACTTGTTTGCCCGTCCTCGGGCGATCAGAACCTCGGGTGGTTACCCAGCAGCAGCGCACGCTCGTCGGCGACGTCCTTACCGGTCGCCTTCTTCACCGTACCCAGCGTCCAGCAGTCGATGTGGCGTGCGGTCAGCACGGCGAGTGCGCGGTCGACGTCCTCGGGTGCCACGATGGCGACCATGCCGACTCCCATGTTGAACGTCTGCTCCATCTCGGCCCGCTCGACGCGTCCGCGCTGAGCGATCAGCGAGAAGATCGGGGCAGGGCTCCACGTGGTGCGGTCGAGTTCGGCGACCAGGCCCTCGGGCATCACCCGTGAGAGGTTGTTCGCCAATCCGCCGCCGGTGACGTGGCAGAACGTGCGCACGTCGGTTTCGGCCGCGAGCGCGAGGCAGTCCTTGGCGTAGATCTTGGTCGGTTCGAGCAGCTCCTCGCCGAGGGTGCGGCCGAACTCCTCGACGTGTCCGCCGAGATCCATGTGGTTGATCTCCAGCAGCACCTTGCGCGCGAGGGAGTAGCCGTTGGAGTGCAGACCCGACGATCCCATGCCGATGACGACGTCACCGGGACGCACCCGCTCGGGTCCGAGGATCGAATCAGCCTCTACGACGCCGATGCCGGTGGCCGAGAGGTCGTAATCGCCGTCGGCCATCAGTCCCGGATGCTCGGCCGTCTCGCCGCCGAGCAGTGCGCAGCCGGCGATGATGCAGCCTTCTGCGATGCCCTTGACCAGTTCCGCGACCTGCTCGGGAACCACTCGGCCCACGGCGATGTAATCCTGCAGGAACAGTGGCTCGGCACCACAGACGACGAGGTCGTCGACGACCATTGCGACCAGGTCGAGGCCCAGGGTGTCGTGCTTGCCGAGCGCCTGCGCCACGGCCACCTTGGTGCCGACGCCGTCGGTCGAGGCGGCCAGGACGGGCTCGCGGTAGTCGCCCTTGAGCGCGAAGAGGCCGGCGAAACCGCCGAGACCGCCCATGACCTCGGGCCTGCTGGCCTTCTTGGCGAGCGGCGCGAACAGTTGCACTGCTCGATCTCCTGCGGCGATGTCGACCCCGGCCGCCGCGTAGGAGGCACCGCCCGAGTGAGTTGCGCTCGTGGGTTGGGATTCCTCGGTCATTCGGCTCCAGCCTGTGTACTCGATCATGTGAGCGCCCGTGACGGCACAGATAGCGCCCTAACGGTACCGGAGTGCCCGGTGGCGAGAAGAATTCACGTGTGCAGGCGCTTGCCCGGGATCGCCGCCAACAGCTTCTTGGTGTAGTCGGCCTCCGGCGATCGCAGGATCTTCCACGGTGTTCCCTCTTCCACGATCGCTCCGTTGCGCAGCACCACCACGCGATGCGCGACGCGGTCGACCACCGCGAGGTCGTGACTGATGAACAGGCAGGCGAAGCCGAATTCCTGCTGCAGTGCCTCGAACAGATCGAGCACGGCTGCCTGCACCGACACGTCCAGAGCGCTGGTCGGCTCGTCCGCGACCACCAGATCAGGTCCCAGCACCAGTGCCCGCGCCAGGCTGACGCGTTGCCGCTGCCCACCGGAGAGCTCGTGGGGGTAGCGCTTGTCGGTGCCCGACGGCAGTTGCACGGCGTCGAGCAACTCGGTCGTCCTCGCCGCGATCGCGTCCTTTGAGCCGTACTTGTGCACGATCATCGGTTCGGCGATGCATTGCCCGACGGTCAGTCGGGGGTTCAGTGATGCGGACGGGTCCTGGAAGACGAAGCCGAATCGCTTACGTAACGGCTTCAGCTTGCGTTCGCTCACGCCTGCGATGTTCTGTCCCATCACCGTCACGCTGCCGCTGGTCGGCTTCTGCAGTGCTGCAACACATCTGCCGATCGTGGACTTGCCCGAGCCGGATTCGCCCACCAGCCCCAGGGTTTCGCCGCGGTGGATGGTGAGCGAGACGTCGTCGACCGCCCGGAACGCAGGTGAGCCGACGCCGCCGGAGAACTGCACCACCAGACGCGAGACGTCGAGTACCGGTTCTCCCGAGGTGTCTACCGTCTTGTCGGACTCCACGGCGGCGAGGGTCGGCACCGCGGCCAGCAGCTTCTTGGTGTAGTCGTCGGCGGGTGCGTCGAAGAGTTGCGCCACCGGAGCTTCCTCGACGACGCGGCCGTTCTGCATGACGACGACGCGGTCGGCCAGGTCGGACACGACGCCCATGCTGTGGGTGATGAGCACGATGGCGCAGCCGAGCCGATCCTTGAGATCACGGAGCAGGTCCAGGATTTCGGCCTGCACCGTGACGTCGAGAGCGGTGGTCGGCTCGTCGGCGATGATGACCTTCGCCTCGCACGAGATGGCGATCGCGATCATGACGCGTTGCTTCTGCCCACCCGAGAGCTCGTGCGGGTAGTACGAGAAGCGCTGCTCGGGATTGGGCAGACCCACCATCGTCAACAGCTCGACGGCCCGAATCTTGGCATCCTTCGCCGACATTCGCTTACCGTCGTCACTTCGGGTCGTTCCGCCGGCTCCACTCCTGGCGCGTGTGTGCGCCCGCAACGCCTCGACGATCTGATAGCCGATGGTGAACAGCGGATCGAGGGCGCTGCCCGGTTCCTGGAACACCATCGAAATCTTGTTGCCGCGCAACTGCGCCCACGCCTTGTTGCTCAGCGTCGTCACGTCCTGGCCACCGAGTACCACGTGTCCTTCGACGCGTGCGGTGTCGGGGAGCAGGCCGATGGCGGATCGGACGCTGACGGACTTGCCCGATCCGGACTCCCCCACCACGGCGAGTACTTCGCCGGGGAACACCTCGAACGAGACCTCGGTGACGGCATCGACTTCGCCGGCGTCGGTGAGGAACGTGACGGACAACGACTTCACCGACAATGCGGACTCGCGTGGAGTTGCAACACTCGATGTCATACCTTCACCGCCTTCTTGAACTTCTTGCGGGTACGCAGCAGCGGATTGAGTGTCTCGCTTGCGCTTTCGCCCACCATGGTCAGGCCGAGCACCACCAACACGATGCCCAGGCCGGGGAACACCGACGTCCACCAGATGCCGTTGGAGATATCGGGCAGCGCCTTGTTGATGTCGTATCCCCACTCCGAGGCGGAGGTGGGCTCGATGCCGAATCCGAGGAATCCGAGTCCGGCGAGGGTCAGGATGGCCTCGGCACCGTTGAGGGTGATGATGACCGGCAGCGTCTGCACCACGTTGGCGAGGATGTGGCGGAACAGGATTCGCGGAGTGCCGGCACCGGTGACCCGGGCGGCGTCGACGTACGGTTCGGTCTTGACCGCCACCGTGGCGTTGCGCACGACGCGGAAGTACTGCGGGACGAAGATGGCCGTGATGGCGATGGCTGCGGATGCGATGCCACCGAAGCTCGACGACTGGCCGCCTGCGACGACGATCGAGATGACCACCGCGAGAAGCAGCGAGGGGAACGCGTACATCGCGTCCATGAACAGCACGAGCACGCGGTCGAACCAACGGCCGATGTAGCCCGAGGCCAGGCCGAGCGGAACACCGATGATGAGCGAGAGAATCAACGACGACGCGATCACCATCAATGCCGTTCGGGCACCGTAGATCACGCGCGAGAACACGTCCTCACCGCGAACCGAGGTGCCGAACCAGTGCTGCGCGGACGGGGCTGCTTGTCGGGCGAAATCCTGCCCGGCGTCGCTGGTCTGCGAGAACCCGTACGGCGCGAGAAGCGGGGCGAACACTGCGGCGATCACGAACGCCACCATCAGCGCCAACCCGACGATCAAGGTGACGCGTTGCAACCCCGACGTGGACTTGACGAATGCGACGCCGGGAAATCCTCGACGGTACGGACGGGTGGGAGGGACGTCGGACAGCACGACTTCGGTGCTCATCAGAACCTCACTCTCGGGTCGATGAGTGCGACGATCGCGTCGGTGACGAAGCTGACGACGGCGACCACGACGGCCAGGAACGTCACGATGCCCTGCACCGCAACGAAATCGCGTTGCTGGAGGTATCGGGCGAGTTCGTAGCCCAGGCCCTGCCACTCGAAGGTCGTCTCGGTCAGTACCGCACCGCCCAGGAGTACGGCGATCTGCAGGCCGATGACGGTGACGATGGGAATCATGGCGTTGCGGAACGCATGTCGTCGCGTCACCGTGCCCTCGCTCAATCCGCGAGCGCGCGCAGCGTCGACGAACGGTGCCTGCAACGTCTGAATCAGGTTGACGCGCACCAGCCTCAGGAACACTCCGGCCGTCAACAGACCCAGGGCGAGTGCGGGTAGCACGGCATGCTCGAGCACGTCCACGATGTAGCTCGGCTCGCCGTACAGGAACGAGTCGACGATCAGAATGTTGGTCTTGGGCGAGACGTTCTGCAGTGCCAGTTCCACATTGGTGCTGGCACGACCGGCGACGGGCAGCCAGCCGAGCTTGACTGCGAACAGCAGCTTGAGCAACATGCCGACGAAGAACACCGGAGCCGCGTACGCCAGGATCGCGAAGATCCGCAGTGAGGCGTCGCCGAATCGGTCCCGATGGGTGGCGGCGAAGAATCCGAGCGGGATGCCGACCGCGAAGGCGACCAACAGTGCCCAGAACGCCAATTCCAGTGTGGCAGCACCGTTGACGAGCAGGACGTCACTGATCGCGCGGTTGTCGGTGGCGGAGCGGCCGAAATCGCCGCGCAACAGTCCGGTCAGGTACTCCCAGTACTGCGTCAGAATGGGTCGGTCGTAGCCGGCCTCGGCCTTGCGCTGGGCGATCTGTTCGGCAGGTAGGCGACCACCGAGGGCCGCGGTGATCGGATCACCGATCACCCGCATCAGAAAGAACACGACGGTGACGAGAATCCAGGCAGTCGGAATGATCAGCAGAAATCTGACCCCGAGATAACGGGCGAGCGCGCCGTACCGTGACGGCGCGCTCACCTGCTGTGCTTGCTTCTCGCCCTCTACCGTCGTGCTGTCGGTAGTGGGCACGCCGGTCAGCCCTTGGCGAGAGTGACGAATCGGAACTTGAACGAGGCGTCGAGAGTCTCGTCCACGCCGCTGACCTCGTCGGTGGCGACGGCGATCTGCTTGCCCTCCAACAACGGAAGCGTCGGCAGGTAGTTCGTCGCGAGCTCGGTCTGAATCTGACCGATGATCTGCATCCGCGCATTCTCGTCGGCGGTCGTGCGCTCGAGATCGAGCAGTGACGTGATGGCCGGGCTCTCGAAGTGCGACTGCAGGAAGTTGTCCGGCCCGAAGAACGGCGTCAGGTAGTTGTCCGCATCGGGGTAGTCCGGGAACCAGCCCAGCTGGTACACCGGGTAGGCGTCGGCGACGCGTTCCTTGGTGTACGTGCTCCACTCGGTGGACTGCAGGTTCACGTTGAACAGGCCCGTCGCGTCGAGCTGGCTCTTGATCGCGGCGTATTCCTCGCTCGAGCTCGAACCGTAGTGGTCCGGGTTGTACTGCAAGTTGAGCTGCACCGGGGTGGCAACGCCTGCGGCAGAAAGGAATCCGGCTGCTTCGTCGCGGTTCGGGGTGGTGCCGTAGACGTCGCCGTACGCGGTGTTCGCACCGGCCAGGCCTGTGGGTACGACGGAGTACAGCGGGGTGTAGGTGCCCTTGTAGACGCCGTCGGACAGCGCCTGGCGATCCACCGAGGCCGCAATTGCCTTGCGCACGGCCAGCTTCTGATCAGGGGTGTCACCGGGCATCGTGTTCATGTTGAAGACCATGTAGCGCGATTCACCGCCGGGTCCCTCGTGCACCGTCAGACCGTCGACGCTGCCGAGCGATTCGACATCCGTCGGGGTCAGCGATCGCCATGCGACGTCGATGGCCTTGTTCTGCACGTCGAGCTTGAGGTTGTCGGAGCTGGTGTAGTACTTCGCGTTGATCGACGAGGTCTTCGGGGTTCCGAGGATGCCCTTGTAGTCGCCGTTCGCGGTGAAGCTGACGAGGGAGTTCTTGGCGTAGCTCGCGATGGAGTACGGGCCGGCGAACGGGGTGCCCGCCACGATGGCGTCGTCGTCGAGAATCGAATCTGCCGGGAACACGGTCTGGTCGACGATCGGGCCCGCCGGTGTCGCCAGAATCTGCGGGAACGTCTGATCGTTCGCGGCCTTGAGCGTGAACTCGACGGTCTTCTCGTCCGGAGTCGCGATGCTGTCGAGGTTCGTCAGCAACGACGCGGGTCCGTTGGGATCGTTGATGGCGACGATGCGATCGAAGGAGAACTTCACGCTCTCGCTCGTCAGCGGGTTGCCGTTCGCGAACGTCAGATCGTCCTTCAGCGTGCACGTGTAGACGGTCGGCTCGGCGAAATCGCAGCTCTCGGCGACATCGGGCTCGAGCTCGGAGCTACCGGGCGCGAAATTCATCAGGAAGGGATACGTCTGGTTCATGACCATGAACGAGCCGTTGTCGTACGAGCCCGCCGGGTCGAGTGACGTCACCTGGTCGGTGGTGCCGACGGTGATGGTGTCGCCACTGCCCTCACCGGAGCCACCGGCTTCGTCGGTGCGGCCCGAGCCGCAGGCTGCCGCAGTCAATGCGAGTACCGACAGTGCTGCCACTGCAGCAAATTTCTTGCCGTGTTTGCGTCCCGCTGTACCGGGTGCAGCGGTCTTCGATGCCGCGCTGTAGCGCTGCATGCGTCCGTCGTCGGGCGACAGGGTCATCTGAAAGCCTCTATCCAATCGGTGTGTCCTATGTAACTGAAAGGACAGTACCGACGGACTGTTTCCAATATGTGGCATTGAGAAAACCCTGCTGTTCCCTCGCAGGAACGCCCTGCTCAGGGACGACTCAGAGCACTCACGTTCGCGTCGTTGTCCACCGGCTGCCCGGCCGCCGAGGCCAGCAGACCCTCGAGAACGTGCTTGCCGAGTGCGTTGTCGGCCGGCAGATCGATCGGATACTTGCCGGTGAAACATGCTGCACACAACCGGGATTCAGGCTGCTCGGAGGCCGCGATCATGCCGTCGATGGAGATGTACCCCAACGAATCGGCACCGATCGCCTGCCGAACACCCTCGAGAATTCCGTCCTCGGAATCGACACCGTTGGCGATCAGCTCTGCGGGAGAAGCGAAGTCGATGCCGTAGAAGCAGGGCCAGCGCACCGGCGGCGACGCGATTCGCACGTGAATCTCCAGCGCACCGGCCTCGCGCAGCATCCTGATCAGGGCGCGCTGGGTATTGCCGCGAACGATCGAATCGTCCACCACCACCAGCCTTTTGCCCCGTATGACCTCTTTGAGAGGATTCAGCTTGAGCCGGATGCCGAGTTGACGAATGGTCTGCGACGGCTGAATGAACGTGCGGCCCACATAGGCGTTCTTCATCAAGCCCTGGCCGTAGGGGATGCCGGAGCCCTGCGCGAAACCGACCGCAGCGGGAGTTCCGCTCTCGGGCACCGGGATGACCAGGTCCCCCTCGGCAGGATGTTCCTTCGCGAGACGACGTCCGATCTCGACGCGCGTCGAGTGCACCGAACGACCACCGATGACGCTGTCGGGACGAGCGAGATACACGTACTCGAACACGCACCCCTTGGGCTCGGGAGCCGCGAAGCGTGAGGACCGAACACCGTCGGCATCGATCGCGAGCAGTTCACCGGGCTCGATGTCGCGGACGAACGCGGCACCGACGATGTCGAGTGCCGCAGTCTCGCTGGCAACCACCCAGCCGCGATCGAGGCGGCCGAGGCACAACGGTCGAACGCCGTGCGGGTCACGCGCGGCGTAGAGAGTGTGCTCGTCCATGAACGTCAGACAGAAGGCACCCTTGAGCAGAGGCAGCAGTTCCATCGCCGCCTGCTCGATGGTGCAGTCGGCTGCCTTGTGCGCCAGCAGCGCGGTCACCACGTCGGAATCCGACGTGCCGTTGCCCTGCAGTCGGTCGCTGATCAGCCCTGCGTCGCGCGCCTTGGTGGCGAGCTCGGCGAAGTTCACCAGGTTTCCGTTGTGGCCGAGTGCAATCCCGGTCCCGGCGGTGGTGGTACGGAAGATGGGCTGCGCATTCTCCCACGTGACCGAACCACTGGTGGAGTAGCGGCAGTGCCCGATTGCGACATGCCCGGGCATCGCACCGAGCGTCTGCTCGTCGAACACCTGGCTGACGAGACCGAGATCCTTGAACACCAGCACCTGGGAACCGTCGGACACTGCGATGCCGGCAGCCTCCTGGCCACGGTGCTGCAGCGCATAGAGGCCGTAGTACGAGAGCTTGGCCACATCCTCGCCCGGTGCCCACACTCCGAACACACCGCACTCCTCGCGCGGCTCGTTCTCCGGTTCGTCGAGGGGTTTGCCTAGCAGAAGATTCGGACTGTCGACCGACAAATCGGCGTTGGTCACGGGCATTGCTCCCTTGGGGGACGGGGCGGGGGGCCGTGCCTGAGTCTACGGGCACACGACCGGAGTCAACGCATCGTGTGGACGGGAGATTCCCAGTAGGTGAACGTGTGTCCGATTTCGAGCGAATCACCTGATGGACAACAGTGGCAGCCAGCGACCCACTTCGGCCGCTCTGCTGCCGGACGCATCGATCGAACCGTCGGCGAGAGCGTCGGCGAAATCCCGGATTCCGGTGACCACCTGCAGCCACGTCAGCGCGTCGGTTTCGACCACGTTCGGCGGTGTCCCCCGGGTGTGACGCGGCCCCACGATGCACTGCACCGCGACGAACGGCGGTACCCGCACCTCCACCGAGGATCCCGGCGCATTCTGGCCGAGAGTTCTGGCAGTGGTGCGTACCGCGGCGGCAATCTGCGCCCGCGCAGGCTTGTCCGCCTCACCCTTGATCCATTGCTCGACGGCCAGAACGGCGTCGCGTACCTCGGCGGGGCCGACTTCCTTGTGCGGTGGCACTGCGTCTAGCTCCTGTCGTCCGCTGCGAGATGCGCCAGCACAGCGCCGCTGGCGTTGAGAAAGTAGTGCAGCAGCGCCGGGGCGAGCACACTGCCGCTGCGGGCTCGAAGCCACGAGAACACCACACCGGCCGCTGGCGTTGCCACCACCGTTCCGACCACGGTGTCACCCGCCGCGCGGGCCGGGTGAATGTGCCAGAGCCCGAAGAAGATCGGCGACAGAGCGGGCGACGCGGCGTCGAGCACACCGCGGAAGAGCAGTTCCTCGGTCAGTACCGTTCCCACCGGGATGCGAAACAGGACCCACTCGGCCAGTTCGTCCTCGGACGGCCGGACGCGGCGTCGCAACGCGGGAATCGCGGCCACGACGGCAGAGCCGAGCACCGGCACCGCCGACGCCGCAGCGCCCCACTTCAGGCCGGCAGCGAAATTGCGCAGGCCCAGCTCTGCTGCGCTCGTTCGAGACAGTGCAGCCACACCGACGGCGAACGACGCGTTGGCCACTGCCCGTCCACGGGCATCGAGACCGAGCGCGGGAACGAGGTAGGTACTCCACGCCGTCGTCGCGATTCCGGCCGTCACTGCGGTTCTCACTTCTCGGGACCGTCTCGGCCGGCGAACTGCTCCATGACTCCGCGGACTCGTTCGGTGTCGCGGTCGGTCCACCCCTCGGGCGCGGCGACGGCCACCCAGCCGTCGAGCACGAGGGTTCCGTAGTTGTGGCCGTGTCCGTCGGGAACGCCCGCGGCGTTGGTCAGATCGGCGGCCACCTGCCAGAAGGTCACGACCGGGAACCATCGCATGCTCGGCAGCCGGTCCGGCCCCGGTGGCTCGGACAGCCAGTCGGGACGCTCGAACAGCAGGTCGGGTGACCACCAGACCACCGGATCCGACGCGTGCTGAACGTAGAGGATCCGCGGCTCGTACCAGGGCTGATCCTCTGGCGGGATACCCGACGAGTTGTCGGCGAATCGGACCGTCAGTCCCTCGGAGTAGACCGGCCGCACCTCCGGGCTTCCCGGGTCGCGTCGGCTGACGAACTGACTCCAGATGCGGTTGTTGTTCGGCGGTCCAACCCACAGGACGCCGTCGGTGGTGGCCCGGATGTCGGCCAGACCGTCGAACGCTCCTTCACCCGCCTGGGTACCGAGGCTCTCGCCGTAGACGTAGAACTTCGGGCGCGTGGCCTCCGGTTCCTGCAGCCAGCGGTCGTGCACCTTGTCGATCAGAGCTCTGCCTGCCTGCGCGGCCTTGTCTCCCTCCGCGATGAAGGAGATCCAACTCGGCAGGTACGAGTACTGGGATGCGACGGTGGCGACATCGCCGTCGAACATGAGCTCTTCGGCTTCGATGGCGGTGGGATTGACCCATCCGGTTCCGGTGGTCGGGACGACGACGAGAGCCGCGCGCTGGAATGCCCCGGTGCGTTCGAGCTCCGCGACCACGATGTTCAGTCGCTCGTCCTGGGTCTCTGCCGTTTCCAGGCCTGCGTATGCCCGGATCGGTTCGAGGCTGGGGCGGCCCGTGGCTCGCTCCATCTCGTCGGCGCGCAGTCCGCTGGAGACGAAGTTGCGACCCTCGAATCCGAGGGTGTCCCATGGCGCCAACGAGTTCGGGCTGCCGGAGCGTTCGTCGGCGACGGGTTGTTCTGCGCCGTCCCGGGTTTCGTCGTTCTGCAGACTGAACACGGAGTTGGTGACCTCGGAGACCGCGCGCAACAGGACACCCTGCACCAGGGCGACGGACAGCACGACGAGGACGACGACCCCGAGCGCATTGGCCACTTCGCGCGGCATCTTCACGACGCGGTTGATCTGACGGGCGAGCAGACGAACGAAGTCACGCAACACCCGCCACACCGAGATCAACAGGGCCGCAATGGCGATACTGAGCGCGCCGGTGCGGAAATACCCCGTCGTGGTGGTTCCCTCCGCGTCCATCAGAGCGGCCAGCTCACGCTGCCATTCCGCCGAGATCGCCAGCATGATCATCGACGCCGCGATCGCGAGGACAGGAACGGCAGCCTTGACGGCCAGCTCGACCTTGCGCGGCAACGGCCACCACGATCGGGACGAGAGCCACCACCGAGTGACGGCCCACCCCACCGCGACGCCGAATGCGTAGCCGATGGCCGCGTTGATACCGCCGATGATGCCCTGGAACAGCCATCCACGAGGGAGCAGAGACGGAGTCAACGACCAGCAGAAGAACAACGCGCTGAACGCAATTCCGGTGAAGTCCAGGCGCAGCAGGCCCCAGGCCCACATGACGAACGGATGCTTGGCGGGTGAGGGGACGACGAACTCGACCGAGGGCAGGTGGTACCGATGATGCTGGTCCTGCTCGAGTGTCGCGTCGACCTCGTCGTGGCGCTGCTCCGATGTGCGTCCCCCCACCTCGGTCAGCCGAAGAGTCTGGGAAGAGTGCTCTCGAACGTCTCGCGCAGCTCCGTCATCGGGACGGAGAACTGCCCTTGCACCTCGATCGAATCCGAACCCTCGTCGACGACGCCGATGCGTGCCCACGGCAGACCGCGGGCGGTGCACATGCCGGTGAAGCGAGTTTCTTCCGTGCGCGGTACCGCGACCAGTACGCGGCCCGAGGACTCGGAGAACAGTGTCACGAACGGATCGGCACCCTCTGGAAGGATGATGCGGCAACCGGTTTCACCGGCCAGAGCGGCTTCGACGACGGCCTGAGCGAGGCCGCCCTCGGACAGATCGTGTGCCGCAGAGACCAATCCGTCGCGCGAGGACGAGAGCAGAATGTCTGCCAGCAGTTGCTCGCGGGCGAGATCGACCTTGGGTGGCACGCCGCCGAGGTGATCGTGCTCGACCTGAGCCCAGATGGACCCGTCGAACTCGTCATAGGTCTCGCCGAGCAGGATCAGCGTCTCGCCGGGCTCGAGTCCGAGGCCGGTGGGGATGCGGCGATGCACGTCGTCGATGACGCCGAGTACACCGACGACGGGTGTCGGCAGGATCGGCTCGGCACCGGTCTGGTTGTAGAAGCTGACGTTGCCGCCGGTCACGGGAATGCCGAGGGTGACGCAGCCGTCCGCCAATCCGCGCACGGCCTGCTGGAACTGCCACATGACGCCCGGGTCCTCGGGTGAGCCGAAGTTCAGGCAGTTGGTGACGGCCTTCGGGGTCGCACCGGTGACGGCGACGTTACGGAACGCCTCGGCCAACGCCAGCTGCGCACCCCGATACGGATCGAGTGCGGTGTAACGACCCGACGCGTCGGTGGCCAAAGCGATTCCGCGACCGGTCTTCTCGTCGATGCGGATGACGCCTGCGTCGGCGTGCTCGGCGAGGACGGTGTTGCCGCGCACATAGCGGTCGTACTGCTCGGTGATGAATCGTCGGCTGCACAACTGCGGCGAGCCGATCATCTTCAGCAACGTCGCCTTCAGCTCGTCCCCGGTTTCCGGACGCTGCAGCGACGCAGTCGTGTTCGCGACCAGATCGTCCTGGGTAGCGGGTCGCTGCACAGGACGGTTGTACACCGGTCCCTCGTGCGCGACGGTCTTCGGCGGAACGTCGACGACCGTCTCGCCGTGCCAGGTGATCTGCAGATGTTCACCGTCGGTGACCTCACCGATGACCGTGGCCAGAACGTCCCACTTCTTGCAGACGGCCATGAACGCGTCGACGTTGTCGGGAGTCACCACCGCGCACATGCGCTCCTGGGATTCGCTCGACAGCACCTCGGCGGGCGTCATGCCGGTGGCGCGCATCGGCACCTTCTCCAGCTCGATGTGCATACCGCCACTGCCCGCTGACGCGAGTTCCGAAGTGGCACAGGACAACCCGGCACCACCGAGGTCCTGGATACCGACGACGAGCTTGTTGGAGTACAGCTCGAGGCAGGCTTCGATGAGCACCTTCTCGGTGAACGGGTCGCCGACCTGCACTGCCGGAAGCTTCTTCCTACCGCCTCCGGTTTCGTCGCCGTCGAAGGTCTCCGACGCCAGCACGGACACGCCGCCGATGCCGTCGAGACCGGTGCGTGCGCCGAACAGAATGATCTTGTTGCCCAGGCCCGACGCGAACGCGAGATGCATGTCCTCGACGCGCATGACACCGGCACACAGAGCGTTCAGCAGCGGGTTACCGGCGTAGGAGGCGTCGAACACCGTCTCGCCGCCGATGTTGGGGAGGCCGAGGGAGTTTCCGTAGCCACCGACGCCTGCGACGATGCCGCTCAGGACGCGGCGCGTATCGGGTGCATCGGCAGCACCGAATCGCAGCTGGTCCATGACGGCGATCGGGCGAGCGCCCATGGCCATGATGTCGCGGACGATGCCGCCGACGCCCGTCGCCGCACCCTGATAGGGCTCGACGTACGACGGGTGATTGTGGCTCTCGACCTTGAACGTGACGGCCCAGCCGTCGCCGACGTCGACGACGCCCGCGTTCTCACCGATACCGGCGAGCATGGGCTTGCGCATCTCGTCGGTGGTGGTCTCACCGAAGTACTTCAGGTGCACCTTCGAGGACTTGTACGAGCAGTGCTCGCTCCACATGACGGAATACATCGCCAACTCGGCGTCGGTGGGCCGACGGCCGAGGATTTCCTTGATGCGGACGTATTCGTCGTCCTTGAGTCCGAGTTCCTTGTACGGCTGCGCTACGTCGGGGGTGGCGACGGCGTTGGAGACAGTGTCTGTGGGTACAGAGCTAGCGGACACGAGGAATAGGTCCCTTCGATGGAGCGAAATGCCAGGGAGAGTCTATCGGGACCGTGCGACATGTACGGCATCGGTCGTGCAAGGCTGCGCTTCGGTCGTGCGAACATCACCTGATGGACATCGCGCTGACCGAGAACGATCTGGACGAAACGGGCGTCATCGACCCGTCGATGGTGGCCGAGGGAGTCGACGTACCACCCAAGGCCGTCGTCTGTTTCTTCTCCGAGGTGATCGAGAGCATCTGTGCGAAAGGCGACGCCCGAGTCGTCTCGGTCATGCGCTCCGAGCACGGCGAACACCCCGTCTACGAGATCGAACGGAACGGGGAGAAACTTGCTGTCTTCCACCCCGGCGTCGGAGCTCCACTGGCCGCGTTGTTCCTCGAAGAGGCCATCGCGATGGGCTGCACCCAGTTCGTGGCCGTCGGCGGCGCGGGCGCACTGTCCGACGACCTGGGCATGGGACACGTGATGGTGGTCGACAGCGCCCTGCGTGACGAGGGCACCTCGTTCCACTACCTACCGCCGGGACGGATCGTCGACGCCGACCCGGACGGAGTGGCCGTACTGCAATCTGTGCTGACCGACGCCGGAGTCGACTTCGTCACCGGCCGCTCCTGGACGACCGATGCGCTCTACCGCGAGACCCGTGCGCGCGTTTCCCGCCGCGTCGAAGAGGGCTGCCGAACCGTCGACATGGAAGCCTCGGCCTTCTGCGCCGTCGCCCGATTCCGCGGAGTGCGATTCGCGCAACTGCTGTACGCGGGTGACTCCCTCGCCGCCGACTGGGACCACCGCGGCTGGACCAAGGCCACGACAGTGCGCGAACAGTTGTTCTGGCTCGCAGCCGATGCATGCCTGCAACTGAGCCCGATCTAGCCGAGACGCGGGTTGCCGGTTCACTGGGTTGCTGATTCCTATTCACTGGGTTGCTGGTTCTGGTTCACCGGGTCGCAGACTCGCCTCCGCCGCCTACCCCCCCACACCCGACCCCCGCAAATGCGCGCGCGTTTGCCACACGCGCGCGAAATCGCCCCAGCACAGGTCACGAATCCGCGAGCACCTGACGAATGCGCGCGCATTTGCGACCGCCGAACGAGAAACGGGGAACGGGGAACGGGGAACGGGAAACGGGGAACGGGAAACGGTGTTGCGCCGCGGTATTCAGCCTCCGTCCACACCCTCCGCCCCGGACCCCCGCAAATGCGCGCGCGTTTGCCATACGCGCGCGAAATCGCCCCAGCTCAGGTCACGAATCCGCGAGCACCTGACGAATGCGCGCGCATTTGCGACCGCCGAACGGTCTCAGACTGGGGCCAGGAATGCCGCCAACGCGTCGGCGTAGGACTTCACGTCACTGGCTCCCATCAACTCTCGCGACGAGTGCATGGCCAGCTGCGCTGCGCCGACGTCCACCGTGGACAGGCCGGTGCGCGACGCAGTGATGGGTCCGATGGTCGAGCCGCAGGGCAGATCGGCTCGATGTACGTAGCGCTGCAGAGGAACTCCGGCCTGATCGCAGGCGAGCGCGAAGGCACCGGCACCCGCGGAATCCGTTGCATAACGCAGGTTCTGGTTGACCTTGAGCACCGGTCCCCCACCGAGTTCGATGCGATGCGCGGGCTCGTGCCGGTCCGGGTAGTTGGGATGCGTCGCGTGCGCCATATCGCCTGAGGCACAGATGGATCCGGCCATCGTGCGCAGGAATTCCTCACGGCCGCCGCCGCGTCCGAGCACGATGCGCTCGAGCACGGTGTTCAGCAGATCCGAGAACGCGCCGCGGTCGGACATACTGCCGACTTCCTCGTGGTCGAACAGGGCCAGCACCGGCGTGACAGCGGTCGGATTGTCCACTGCGGCAAGCAAAGCCTGAGTCCCGGCGTAGCAGGTGCCCTGATTGTCCAGACGTGGCGCGCTGACCAGTTCGGACTCGACACCCACGACGGCACTGGGCGCCAGATCGTGCGTCATCAACTCCCAACCCAGTACCGAATGCGGGTCGACGCCTTCTCGCTCGGCGACGTATGCGATGAACGATTGTGGCGAATTGCCCACGCCCCAAATGGCATTGACGTGTCGCTGCGGATCGAGGGTGACACCCTTGCGATCCTCGGAGAGGTGGATCGCAAGCTGCGGGACTCGCAGAATGGGCTCGTCGACCTTCACCAGAACCTCGCGCACCGCGTTTCCGTCGCGCACACTCAGCCGGCCGGAAATGCCCAGATCGCGATCGAGCCAGGAGTTGAGCCACGCACCGCCGTACGGCTCGAGGCCCACCATCTGCCAGCCCGCGGATTGCAGATCGGGATGTTGCTTCACGCGGAGGTTGGGGCTGTCGGTGTGTCCGCCGACGATACGGAACGGGCCATCAGGAGTGGAGCCTGCGGAACGACCCGAACTACTGCTCTCGGTGCTCCAGGCGACCAGTGATCCGCCGCGGATCAGGTAGTAGCGGCCTGCTTCCGTAGGCCAGGTATCGGTCTCGTCGAGCCGTACGAATCCTGCGTCGTCGAGTTGGACGGAGACTGTCCGGCACACGTGAAACGGTGACGGAGAGACGTCGACGAAGTTGCAGAGACCGGTTGCGGAGGCGTGAGTCGACATGGGAACCATTGTGGCAGCCGCCGCGTCGAACACCTCGAGAGCACACACCGACCGGGGGGACGACTTCATGAAATTTCATTCTCTGCCTGATTACGGCGCAGTTCATGCGACCACATTCGCCATCGTGCGAATGAAGACGATCGAAGCATTTCGCAAGCGTGGGGTGGTGGTTCACCGCGAGGATGCGACGACGTTGGCGGTGGGCTCGGGCGTTCGCATGTCACTGAACAACGTGTTCGCCCGATGCTCCGGGGTGAGTCGATCGGCGTGGGACGGCATCATTGCCGGCTATGTCGACCTGATGATCGAGATGATGCGCGAGGCGGATCCCACGTTCTTCACCGGATTGTCGGACGACGAGTTCTACTCGAGGCTGCGCGAGCGCGTCATCGCTCCGTCCGCCCTGGCGGCCATGGGTGAGTGCGAGTACGAGTATTCCGTCCCGCTACTCGACGTGCCGGGCGCACCGCGACGGGTGCTGAACCTGTCTTCTCCGAATCGCGCTGTGACACTGGCAGATCGGCATCTTGTCGGCCGAGACCTGGACGCCGCCTGGGCCGCAGGCCGAAGGAACACCGCAGCGCTGAAATTCGAGGACGGCCGAGTTCTCAGCAGAAACAGCGTCGACATCGAGGTCCTCAGCGGTGATTCGATCTACCTCGCGTCGAAGGTCGCCGATATGACCACGCTGATCTCCGCGCACCTCGGCGAATGTCTGTACGGCGTATTGTTCGTCGTTCCCAATGCCTACGAGTTCATTTTTCACCGGCCTCGCAACGCCGACGTGGCGCTCGCGGCAGCAGCCGAGCTCGCCGAGCTGGCAGATATGTTCACTCGTGACACGCCTAGCCCACTGTCACGCTCGGTGTTCTTCTGGCGGGACGGCGAGTACTGCGACGTATCGGGCGGGCCCACGGGAGTTTTCGCCGCTACCTTGGCTGAGCTGCCGGCGGCCGCGGCCTGACCGCGGTCACGTGCCGGTAGACCCGCTGTTCGGGCGGCGGGGTGGTGGGCCGTCCCGCAGCAGCATCGCAAAGACGTCCCAGCCGACCACGAGCGTCATCCAAGCTTGGGCGGGCATCCGCCGCTCAGTGCGAACCGGACACGCAGAACGAGTTGCCGTCGGGATCGGTCAGTGTCACCCAGCGAAAGTCGCCCATGGTGTGCTGCGCAATTTCGCTTGCACCCGCCTCGACGAGCCGCGTGACCTCAGCGTCGAGGTCACCGGTGGTCATGTCGAGGTGGACGCGATTCTTGCCTGGCGTCGGGTCGTCGATCTTCTGGAAGGCCATTCGATACGGTGCCGACGCGAGTTCGACGACGTAGAACCAGCCGTCGTTCTCCTCCACGATCGTTCCGTCCGCCTGCGCGGCCCACCAGCGGGCGAGCGGTCCCGGGTCGGTCGTGTCGAACGTGATCATCGCCAAGTTCAGTGTCATGGCGGCACAGTAACCGCGACCACCGACACGTTCGAGTCAGGCGTTGACGATCGTGTCCAGTGCCGAATAGAAGATGCCGAGGCCGTCGTCGCTCGGTCCGGTGAGCGGCTCGGTGGCGTGTTCGGGGTGCGGCATCAAACCGACGACTCGACCGTTGGCCGAGGAGATCCCGGCGATCCCGCGCTGTGATCCGTTCGGGTTGCTGCCGCTGTAACGGAAGACCACCCGGCCCTCACCCTCGAGCTCGTCGAGCACGTTCTGCGGTGCCTGGAATCGACCCTCGGCATTCTTGACCGGAATCAGAATCTCAGCACCGGGCTCGTAACGCGACGACCACGCGGTGTCGGTGTTCTCCACTGCCAGCCACTGATCGCGGCAGACGAAGTGCAGCCCTTCGTTGCGAGTCAGCGCGCCGGGGAGCAGGCCCACTTCGCACAGAACCTGGAATCCGTTGCAGATACCGAGAACCGGCATACCGCCCTCGGCGGCCTTGACGACGGACTCCATCACGGGGGCGAAGCGGGCGATCGCTCCGGCGCGGAGGTAGTCGCCGTAGGAGAATCCGCCGGGGACGACGATGGCGTCGACGTTCTTCAGATCGGCATCGGCATGCCACAGGCTGACGGCTTCTCCTCCGGCGAGGGTGACCGCACGAGAGGCGTCGACGTCGTCGAGAGTCCCGGGGAAGGTGATGACTCCTACGCGGGCGCTCATGCGGCGGGCTCTACCGACACGCGAGTGACTGTCCAGTCCTCGATGACGGTGTTGGCCAGCAGCGATTCCGCGATCTTCTCGAGCTCGGCGTCGTCGACCGTGTCGTCGACCTCGAGTTCGAAACGCTTGCCCTGGCGGACGTCGGACACACCGGAGATGCCAAGACGGCCCAGTGCACCGGCGATCGCCTGACCCTGCGGATCGAGAATCTCGGCCTTGGGCATGACATCGACAACGACTCGGGCCACGAAAGCGCTCCTTGAAATACGTACGGCTGGTTACCGGCAGGTGGGAGTCTACGCAGCCCTGGCGGGAGGCGCGAAACCGCGCTTACTGTGGGGACCATGCGGCTGACACACTTCGGACATTCCTGCGTTCTCGTCGAACTCAACGGCACCACCGTGCTGTTCGATCCCGGCACGTTCTCTCACGGGTTCGAGGGCATCACCGGACTCGACGCGATCCTCGTCACCCATCAGCACCCGGATCACGTCGATCTTCAGCGACTTCCCGCTCTGGTCGAGGCGAATCCGCGTGCGGCACTGCATGCCGATCCGATGACCGCAGGCCAACTCGGCGGCCATTGGACTCCGGCTCCCGCGGGTCAGGCCTTCACGGTCGGCGGCATCACGGTCACCGGCGTCGGCGGCACCCATGCCGTCATCCATCCCGAACTGCCGGAGATCGACAACACCGGTTACCTGCTCGGCACTCCGGAGAATCCGGGCCAGCTGTTCCACCCGGGCGACTCGCTGTTCGTCCCCGAGCAGCAGGTCGAGGTTCTCGCGCTCCCCGCTGCCGCGCCGTGGTCGAAGCTCTCCGAGACCGTCGAATTCCTGCGAGCAGTGAACCCCAGGATGGCATTCCCCATCCACCAGGCCATCGTCGCGGAGCAGGCCAGGGGCGTCTACTACGGCCGCTTCAAGGAGATGTCCGACGCCGAAATCCGCGAGCTTCCCGAGGAATCGTCCGTCTCGATCTAGCCGGTGACCTCGGGCGGGAGGGTGCCGATCATGGTGACCTGTGTCCCGTCCCAGCGGTAGTCGATCGTCACCGGGCCGCCGGTGGGGTTGGCGAACGCGTCGTCACCCACCGGCCAGCGGTAGTCGACCGTGACGGTGTCGGCAGTCTGACCGATCACCGAGGTGAACGAGGTGGGCTCGAGCGTCGCGGTGCCGAGGTAGTCGTAGTTGTGACCTGCGAAGAACAGAATGTGCGTCGGTGATGACGCGGTGCCACCGGCATCGGTACGCACCCAGGTGAAATCGGCGCACTGGTCGCCGATCTGAGTTGCGATCCAGGGCTCGCCTGGGAAGTAGTCCGGCAAGGACGCGACTGCGTCGACCACCCTGGTGGAGTCCAGCCCCAGGCAAATGGGGTACTCCGAACCCGGTGCATGCTGTTCGGCGTCGGGCAGGGAGTTGTTCTCGGGGAGTTCCTCGGTATTCCAGTCGATCGGACCGTCGGGCTCCACTGCCCCGGTGTCGACTGTCGGCCGGCTCGCCTCGGGCTGCGGCTGGGCGGCCTGGGGCTGGGTGCTCGCCGGGGGCGCTGTAGTAGGCGCGGTGGTGGCCGGCGCTGCGCCCGGTTCGTTCGAGTTCCCGCACGCGACGAGAGCGAACGCACTGATGATGACGAGGAGAAGTCGTTTCATGAAGACCACCTGGTTCGATTTGCCCGACGCCAGGTATGTCCGCTCGCAAACGTGTTCCGTTACATCACGTTTCGGTCAAGGTGCCGTTACATCCAGGCGGTCTGCAATTTTCGCACCACTACGCGCACATTTCGCGACATTCCCGCGAATACGGCAGCACAGTGGAGCACCGGTTGCAATCGTCAGACCGTGTCGAGCCGGACCAACTCGCGCAGCGCCGACTCGTCCACCGCGTCCAGGCCGTCGAGGAACGCGACGGCGAAGGACCCCGGCCGCGTAGTCGACCGCGCAGCGATCTCCGACGCCACCGCGACATGCGCGTGCGCCGCGACGGCACCGATCAACGCACTCGGTGACACCGCGCAGTAGGCAGCCGTCAGCGCACCGAGCGCACATCCGGTCGCGGTAACCCGCTGCAGCAGTGCACTTCCGCCGCCGACCTTCACCATGACATCCGGGCCGAGAATGTGATCGGTCTCCCCCGATGCCGCCACCACGTCCGCTCGATCCAACAAAGATCTCGCCGCATCGACCGAATCCGCCACCTGCGCAGACGAATCCACTCCTCGCGATCCGCCGTCCGCACCTGCCAGCCCCATGATCTCCGACGCATTGGCGCGAATGACGCTGGGCCGGTTGGCAAGTAGTTCGACGGCCACCTGGGTGCGCCACGGCAGACCACCTGCTCCCACCGGATCGAGAACCCACGGCTTCCCCGCTGCCCTCGCTGCGGCCGACGCCAGGTGAGCGCTTTCGACCTGCGCGGCCGTCGGAGTCCCGAGATTGACCAGGACCGCGTCGGCGATCTCGGCGAAGCCGGCCGCTTCCTCGGGGTTGTCCACCATCGCCGGAGCGGCACCCGCGGCCAACAGCGCGTTCGCGACGAACTGCACCGACACGGTGTTGGTCAGACACTGGACCAGCGGATTACGTTCGCGTAGAAGTCGATGTGCGTGGGCGACGTCGTCCAGGGTCACGCTAGAAGCACTCATCGATCCGAGTCTACGACCGCGGTCGACGGATACGATGCCCTGGTGGCCACACTCCTCAAGCCCGAGCGGCACTTCCGAATCCTCGAGCTACTGCGCACGACGGGCAAGATTCTGTCTTCCGAACTCGCCGTCACGTTCGACGTCTCCGAGGACACCATTCGCCGGGATCTGGACGAGCTCGGAGCGGAAGGAAAATTGAAGCGTGTGCACGGCGGAGCGCTGGTGGTGTCCACGTTGCGCCAGGACTACCGGGATCGGCGAGGCCAGGAGGCGTCGGCCAAGTCGCTCGTCGCCCGTGCTGCCGCAAGCCTGCTGCAGGACGGCCAGGTGATTCTCATCGACGGTGGTACGACGGCGATCGAGGTGACGAAACAGCTCGACCCCCAACTTCGCGCGACGTTCGTCACGCACAGCCCGTCCACCGCGGTGAACCTCGCGGAACATCCCCACTGCGAGGTCGTCGTGGTCGGGGGTCGCCTCCTGAAGAACGCCATGGTGACAGTGGGCGCGCAGACTCTCAAGACCTACGGGTCGATCAATGCCGATGTCGCGATCCTCGGCATTCTGGGCATCAACGTCGACTCCGGTATCACTCATTTCGAGTACGAGGAAGCGCAGATCAAACGGGCGATGATCGAGGGGGCTCACCGCTCGATCGTCCTGTGCACCAGCGACAAGCTGGGCTATTCCGGTGCATTCCAGGTTGCTCCGCTCGCGGCGATCACCACGCTTGCGGTCGAACCCGGCCTGGATCCCGCACTTCTACGGCAGTATCGCGACAGCGGCGTCGAGTGCATCTCCGTCGACGACATCGAACAGGGCGGTCAGGCATCCGCTGCGACGACGGACCGGGCGCAATAGCGATCGTCGACCGAATACCCTCTGCTCCAGACCGCAGCCAGTGCCGTGGTCGTTGCACGATGGCGCGCGTATCGAACAGCCATCACCGCCACCTGCTGCGGATCGGGTTCGTAGGATCGCAGCGTAGGCGTGAATGCCGATGCAGCGGAGACGAATTCCGGAAACATCCCGATTCCCACCGCAGCTGTGATCGCAGCGCCACGGACCCCGATTTCCCCTCGGTCGGCGACGTCCACGCGCAGTCCGAGAACGTCGGCGAATATCTGCGGCCAGATCGGGCTGAGCGAGGCACCCCCCGACATCCGGACGACGCCCGGCCGAGCTGCGTCCTCGCCCTCGAGGAGCGACTCGATATCCGCTCTGTGCGCGTAGGCGATTCCCTCGTACACAGCCAGCGCCGCCTCGTCGAACCCGTCCTCGGCAACCGCCCCGAGCAGACCGGCCGGCGCGCCCCCGGGTCCACCGAACAGATACGGGAAGAACATCATGTCGCCCAATCGATCTCGGGCATACGCGCGAGTCACGGCCTCGTCGCACATCCGATAGAGGTCTCCCCCTCGGTTCCTGGCGTCGTCTACCGGTCCGCCGAACAGCGAGCGACAACACCATTCGAGGTTGCTCGCCGACGTGATCCCGCCTTCGCTCGCGAGATACACCTCCCCCGTGACGTACCGGCACTGGAGCAACGGGGGCCTGCTGGTTCTGGGGCGTCGATGCAGCGTTTGATCGATTCCGAATGTTCCTGCGACAACGGACATGTGGCTCCTGTCGAGCACCCGTGAGGCGACAGCGCACGCGGCGACGTCGACCACTCCCCGAATTACAGGGGTGCCCACCGCGAATCCGGTCAGTTCGGCGGCCACGGCGGTGACCACGCCGACCTTCTCTGCGCCCGGCCCGATACTCGGCAACACGGCGCGCCACTGCGAGAGTCCGAGCAAGTCGAGTGCGTCCTCCGACCATGAATTTCGCTCGATGTCGCACAAGCCGGTCAGCCCGGCATCGGTGTGATCGGTGGACATGTCCCCGCACAATCGAGACCTGATGTAGTCCTTGCAGGCAAGGACGCGATGCACCCTGGGCAGCATCGACGGCTCGTGCTCGTCGAACCATCTCAACAACGCCGCGGTCTGTCCGCTCCACCCTCGCTGCGACACCATGTGCGCAACCCGTGCTGCCGTGACCTCGTCCAGTGCTGATGCGGGTTCGAGTTCGGTCCTGACATCGGTCGAGAGGATGCCGTTCCCGAGCGCCGCGCCGTGCTCGTCGACCAGCCACAACCCGCTGCCGTAGCCGGTGACCGATATCGCGGCGATGTGGCGCGGACCGATGCCCGACGAGCGGAGCAGGGCCTGCGCCGCGGAGCACACGGCACCGAACAGTGCATCGGGATCTTGTTCACGCCTGCCGCCGCTGGACGTCGAGTGCGGACTTCGTTCCTTCGATGCGGCCAATTCGTGCCCGTTCGCGTCGAACAGCCCTGCTTTGACGAAGGTTCCGCCGGCGTCGATGCCGACAGTGTATTGCTCCATGACCACCATCCCGGCTGCGGATTAATGCAGCTCTTGCGATCCCGTGCGGACGGCTACCGCCTCAGGACTAGATGGCAAGGATCACACAGATTCACCAATTTGCCTAGTGAAATGGGGTTTGAAGTCGCAGATATTACCGCCCGGTAGATGTTGACTGCCACTCCAGCGTGAGTTAACTTCGTCACTAAGCCGCACAAACCGGCATAAACACGAAGACAGTTCCTCTCAACCCGGCGCCGCTCGAACACGAGCTCCCTCGGTCACCGTCCCCGCCTGGTGCGGCCGATGGCTTTCGAAGAGGTTTCGCCCCGCATTCCCACCCGTCACCTCGGGCCAGGAGTGGACGGGCTCCACCACGAGGACCCGTGAACGGGCACCTCACCGTCTCGAACAAAGGACTCTTGCCGTGGATCTTCAACTGGTCGCGTACATCGCTGCATTCGGCGGTGGGTTGGTCGGCGCTGCCCTCGGCGGACTGTTCGTCTTCAGTCTCTGCGGCATCTTCTGCATCGTCGGCGTGGTGGCAGCGCTGGCCGGTTCCGACTACGACTTCCTGGGGCAGCTGGCATTCGGGCCCTTTCTCGGCCCCCAGGTGGCGTTCGTCGGGGCGGTTGCGGCGGCGGCATACGCCAAACGCACCGGCAAGCTGGACGACGGCAAGAACATTCTCTCGCCGCTGGTCGGCCTCGGTAGCAGCAGCGTGCTGCTCGTCGGCGGCGCGTTCGGAGTTCTCGGATTCGCGCTCGAAAAGGCTCTCAAATCCGCCGTGAGCATCGACTCGACGATTACCTCGGCGGTGGTGCTCACCGATACTGTCGCCCTCACGGTCGTGATTCTTGCTGCGGCAACGCGCCTTTCGTTCGGACGCACCGGACTGGTGGCATCGAACCGAGGTGGCCCGGGCGCACAGATCGCCACCCGGTGGCACCCGACCGCGACGCAGGCCTGGCTACCGTTCCAATCGCACCGGCTGCAGGTTGGCACCGTCGCTGTCGGCTTCGGACTGGCTGCGGGCTGGCTGATCGTCAGCCTTCCGGAGTCGGCCCGAGCACTGGGCCCCATCCTGCTCTTCGGATTCAGTGCCACGACACTCCTGCTGCTGCAGATCGGCCTGTCCGGTCCGGTATCGCATCACATCACGTTGCCCGCCGGCTTGGCCGCCGT
Source organism: Rhodococcus cerastii (assembly GCF_033042195.1). Taxonomy (NCBI): domain Bacteria; kingdom Bacillati; phylum Actinomycetota; class Actinomycetes; order Mycobacteriales; family Nocardiaceae; genus Rhodococcus; species Rhodococcus cerastii. The sequence goes on along the minus strand of NZ_JAWLKF010000002.1, from coordinate 164,733 downwards.
CGCCGTTCTCTCCGCAGGTGCGCCCAGCACGATCGCACTGCTGGCGGCCGTCGGAGTGGGATTGTTCAGCGCTTTTCTCGCCGAGCTCAGCTCCCGCATCTTCCACACGCTCGGAGACAGCCACTTCGACCCTCCGGCGTGCGCCATCGCCGTCACGACATCGCTGATCGTCGGCACCCAACTGATATTCGGACAAATCTGAACCGGCCCATCGGCCCCACAGCGGTAACTCGATCTCACCCGAAACACCAACCCCATCTCGCCACGACACGACGGAAAGAGCGTCAGCCATGACTCAGTACATTCTCGGAATCGACGAAGGCACCACCAGCGCAAGAACTCTCATCTTCGACGAGAAGTGCGAGGTCCGCGCGGTAGCGCAACGCGAAATCACTCAGATCTATCCGAACTCGGGCTGGATCGAACACGATCCGCTCGAAATCCTCACCGCACAGCTGGAAACGATGCGCGAGGCACTGCGGAGCGCCGATCTCGAACCGACCGACATCACCGCGATCGCACTGACGAACCAACGGGAAACGGCCGTGGTGTGGGACAAGGAGACCGGGCGACCGATCCACAACGCGGTGGTCTGGGCGTCGCGCCAGAGCAACGGCGTGATCGAGCGGTGGCGGGAACGTGGACTGGACCCCGTCATTCGCGAGCGCACCGGCCTGAACTCGGACGCCTACTACTCCGCGTCCAAGATCGCCTGGATTCTCGAGACCGTGCCGGGAGCGTACGAGCGGGCGGAGAAGGGGGAACTGTTGGCCGGCACCATCGACACCTGGCTGATCTGGAACCTCACCGGACGGTGCGCCCATGTCACCGACTACTCCAACGCCTCGCGAACGATGATGTTCAACATCCACACCCGTGAATGGGATCAGGATCTGCTCGACGCCTACGGCATTCCGCGCTGCATGCTCGCGAAGGTCGTCTCCTCGGACACGATCGTCGGCGACGCCGGTGCCACGTTCGGGGCACCGATTCCCATCGCGTCCAACATGGGCGACCAGCAAGCCGGGCTCTTCGGGCAGGTCTGCTTCCGAGCCGGTCAGGCCAAGATGACGTACGGAACAGCAGGGGTCCTGACGATCAACTGCGGCGACACCCCGCAGATGGTCGAGGGCGCAACGACATCCGTCGCCTGGGGTGTCGGTGACGATGTCCGCTACGAGAACGAGGGCGTGCTGTTCAGCATGGGCAAGACCATGCAGTGGCTGCGCGACGACATGAAACTCATTCACGGAGCTGCGGATTGCGAATGGTACGGAGGTCAGGTGGCCAGCACCGACGGTGTGTACCTGGTTCCCGCCTTCACCGGACTCGCCGCACCGACCTGGGATCCCTACGCCCGTGCCTGCATCGTCGGAATGAGCAGCTCCACCAACAGATTGCACATCATCCGCGCAGCCGTCGAATCCATGGTCTTCCAAACCCGCGATGTCGTGGACGCGATCACCGCGAACGGTCAGGTCACGTTGCCCGAGCTGCGGGTCGACGGCGGCGCGGTGAACAACAACATGCTCTGCCAACTCCAGGCCGATATCCTCGGCATCCCCGTGATCCGGCCCGCCATCACCGAAGCCACTGCGCTGGGGGCGACGCTGATGGCCGGATTGAGCACCGGGGTATGGGAATCCCTCGACGAAATCGAGGCACTGTGGTCGGTGGACCGCACCTTCGAGCCCAAGATGGACCGCACCAAAGCCGAGGAGATGTACGCGGGCTGGATCGAGGCAGTCGAACTCTCCAAGGGTTGGGCCCGCAAGGTGACGACCCGATGACGCCGACTTCGACACTCACACAGTCGATTTTGCACAGACCGACACAGCTGTTCGAGTCCTACGTCTTCGACCTCGACGGCACGCTCTATCTCGGCGACGAACTGCTGCCCGGTGCAGCGCACCTGATCGAAGCGCTCCGCGACCATGGTCGTCGAGTCGTGTTCTGCAGCAACAACCCCACCCGTGCGCCACAGCAATACGCCGACAAGCTCATATCGCTCGGCATACCGGCGCAGGTGTCCGACGTGATCACCACGTCGATGACGACGGTGCGGTGGTTGGCCGAGAATGCCTCGAAAGGCAAGATCTTCGTCATCGGTGAACAGCCGCTGAAGGACTCGATCTCGGCGGCCGGTCTCGAACTGAGCGAGGATCCACGGGAGATCGACGTCGTGGTCGCGAGCTACGACCGCGGATTCGACTACCGCAAACTCAAGATCGCCTTCGAGGCACTCTCCGTCTACCGTCGCGCGATTCTCGTCTCCTCCAACCCCGACCGGTTCTGTCCTCTCCCAGGAGGATTCGGCGATCCGGACGCGGCGGCCGTCACGGCGGCCATCGAGGCGAGCACAGGACTCGTCGCCGTTGCGCAGATGGGCAAACCCAGCTCGTTCATGTTCGAGACCATCAGCGCGCTCACCGGGATCGATCCGGCCACCACGCTCGTCGTCGGCGACCGGCTCACCACCGACATCGCCATGGGGGTGAACGCCGGCACCTCGACGGCTCTCGTGCTCACCGGCGAATCGACTCTCGACGATGTCGACCGGGCAGAGCCAGAGGGTCGGCCCACGTACATCGTCGAATCGGTCGATGATCTGCTGCCTGTTCGATCGGCTCGGAGCGCAGGATGAGCCGGCCGCAGACCGTCGGCGCGACGACGGACACAGCGCGTTATCTCGCGCAGATCGGCATCGACCACGCCGCGTCGACGCTCCGCACGCTCGTCAGTGCTCCGGGGGCGTTGGCGGAGTTGAACTCTGTTCTGGCAGAACTCGATGCATCGGGTACGGCGGTGATCCTGCACGACGGCACACCGATCTCGGTGGGTTCACGCGACGTCCTCGCCGAGATCGAGAGCACTGTTTCCCGACACTTCACGGCCGAGGTGTCGGTCCCGAACCACCGGCACGGGACGGTGGTTCTCGACGAAACAACGGTGGACGGTTCCACCGCCGCCAGCGCGGGGTGTGCGGTCATCGTGGCCGTCGGCGGTGGCACCATCGTGGACCTCGGCAAGGTGCTCTCCCATCGGCATGGCGTTCCCCTCGTGGTGATCCAGACATGTGCATCGGTCAACGGTTTCTCCGATCCACTGTCGGTGCTGGTCCGCAGCGGCACCAAGACCACGGTTCCCACCGCCTGGCCCGTCGCGTTGATCATCGACCACGACGTGGTCGCCCACGCACCGGCCGCGCTGACCAGAGCGGGATTCGGAGATGCAGCCGCGATCTGGTGCGCGCCTGCCGACTGGTATCTGGCGTGCACTCTGGGCATGGACACCGAGTTCGACTCCGACGTTCTCGCCGTCATCGGTGCAGCGGCGGAGCGGCTTCGAGATGCACCGTCGCTGACGGAGCTGGATCTCGATGCCCTCCTCGATACCCTCACCTATGGGGGGCTCGGCATCGGCGTCACCGGTACGACGGCCGTGGTGTCGGGCTGCGAGCACCTGATCAGCCACCTGATCGACATGGCGGCAGTGGCCCGAGGTACCGACCACGACCTGCACGGCGCTCAGGTGGGTGTTGCCGCGGTGATATCAGCGGCGTTGTGGGAGAGTGCAATCGAATCCTTCGATGCTCTCGCCATCGACGTCGACGACGCGGTCGCACCGATTCCGGACCTCGAGTCCTCGGTCATCGGGGCATGGGAATCGATCGATCCCTCCGGCAGGGTCGGAGAGGCCTGTGCCCGCAATGTGGCGACCAAGATGGCCAGATGGTCGAGCGCGCGTAGTGAGCTCGACGATTTCGTGGCGAACTGGGCTGATCACCGCCGCGCGTTGGTTGCCCTTCTTCGACCCGCAGCGGACATCGCTGCCGATCTGGCCGCCATCGGCGCACCGACCAGGTTCTCGCAGCTGACACCGCCAGTCGACCGCGAGACTGTTCGGTGGATCATGCGCACACTTCCGCTCATGCGGGATCGGTTCACGCTCTGCGACGCGCTGCTCGTATCCGGCCGCTGGACAGACGAATTCATCGACCGCGTACTCGACCGCGCCGCCGAGTCCGGTGGCGGACTCTGAACCCGAAGACCATTCCCTCTACGCACCAACAACTCTCGACCCGACAACAAGGAGCGTGTCTCATGCCACACGGTGGCGATCTCGTCGCAGAAATTCTGCGTAAGCACGGAGTGACACAGGTGTTCGGACAGCCCGGCGGCCAGACGGCTGCGTTCTACCAGGGTCTGTCGAACAGGAAAGACATGTCCCATCTCGGCTGCCGTGACGAGCGTTCCGCGGCCTATGCCGCCGACGCCTATGCACGAGTGAGCGGTAAGCCGGGAATCGTGGACGTGACCGTCGGCCCCGGCACGACGAAGCTTCCCGACGGACTCATCGAGAGCATGAACGCCTCGGTGCCCATCGTTGCCATCGTCGGCGAACTCCCACGGTCCTGGGTTCCACTGCGCGACGGTGGAGTCGGTTCCCAGGGATTCGATCAGATGCCGTTCCTGCAGACCATGACCAAGCAGTCCTGGCTGGCACCGGACCTGGAGACGGTCCCCGATCTGGTGCGAGCCGCCTTTCGCACTGCCACCACCGGCAAGCCCGGCCCGACGGCCGTGGTGATTCCACACGATGTGCTGGACGAGGAGTGGGAAGAAACAGATCTCCAGGTAGAGGAAAGATTCAACTCCGCACCTGCGTACCGAAGCAGGCCCTCCGACGACGAACTGCGCACCGCCGCAGCTCTGATCGCGAAGGCCGAGCGTCCGTACATCATTGCCGGTGGCGGCGTTCTGGGTTCGGGAGCAACCGCGGAGCTCGCCGAGTTCGCCACTCGTGTCGGCGCCGCAGTGGGCACCAGCTTCACCGGCAAGGGCTCGGTCACCGAAACCGAAAGCTACTCGGTGGGCGTACTGAACCCTCTCGGATCACAGGCCGCGCGTGAGCTCGCCGGCGAGGCCGATCTCATCATCTGGTTGGGATCCAAAGTGGGACAGAACACGTCGCTGAACTGGGCCCTGCCCCGACCCGAACAGATGACCATCCAGGTCGACGTCGACGGCAGTCAGCTCGGCCGAACCTTCGGGCCCTCGTCCGGACTGCTGGGCGATGTCAAGGCCACCCTCGAGGCGCTCGTCCCGCTGGTGGAACCCAAGTCGGTTCCGGAGTGGCAGAGGCGAATTGCGGAGTCGAAGATCGCCGCATGGGCATCGACCGAACCACTGAGACTGAGTGAGGCGAGCCCGGTCATGCCGCCGAGGGCCATGACCGAACTGGCCAAGCATCTGCGGCCCCACGACATCGTCGTCTCCGACGCCAGCTTCAGCGCCGGCTGGATATCGAACTACCTGAAGAACCCGGTGCCGGGACGCAACTTCCTGTTCGCACGCGGACAGGGCGGGCTCGGTTACTCGACCCCGGCGTCGATGGGTGCCGCGAAAGCCCGCCCCGAAGCGCGCATCGTCACCGTCTCGGGCGACGGCGGATTCAGTTACTCGGTAGGCGAATTGGCCACCCAGGCCGCCCACGGCATGAACATCGTGCACGTCGTCCTCAACAACGGAACCTGGGGATGGCTCCGCATGTGGGAGCACCTGCACTACGAAGGCCTGCGCTACTCCGTGGACCTGGAGAGCGAGAAGGCCAGCACCTCGTACGCCGCGGCGGCGGCAGGTCTGGGAATGCAGGGAATTCTGGTCACCTCGGCCGACGAGCTGGCCAATGCATTCGACAAAGCCTTCAGCACCGAAGGACCCACCGTCGTCGAGATCAGAATCGATCCCGACGCGACGCCGATCGACAGCTACACCCGCCGATTGGCGTCGGGCAAATTCTATCCACGCCCGGGAACGGTCTACCAGGCTCGCCCGTGGCAGCAGTCTGCGGGCCGAAAGTAACTGCACAGCAACAGGTCAACAGACCGAGCGGAACGACGAGAAGGACAGACATGAGTAACACCACACGACTGGATCTCGACGAGGTGGCCCCTTACGAGTACGACCTCGTCGTGATCGGTGCGGGCATCAACGGGGCGGCGATCGCCCGCGAGGCCGCACTGCAGGGCACCCGAACCCTCCTGATCGACAAGGGAGATTTCGGGGGCGGCACGTCCAGTTGGTCGAGCAGGTTGATGCACGGCGGACTTCGCTACCTCGAATTCATGGAGTTCGCATTGGTGCACGAGTCACTGCGCGACCGGGAAGCACTGTTCGACATTGCTTCTCATCTGGTCAAGCCGTTGCCGTTCGTCGTTCCGCTCTACGGCCACAACCACAAACCGGGTTGGATGATGCGGGTGGGCATGGCGATGTACGACGCCTTGTCCTGGAACAAGTCGGTGCCCCGACACCGCAGATTGAACAAGAAAGCCATGGCCGTCGAACTCGGCGGTTTGGACACCTCGTCACTCGCGGGCGGTCTGCACTACTACGACGGCCAGGTCGAGTTCGCCGAACGATTGGTCGTCGAGAATGTGCTCGACGCGGCGCGGCACGGCGCGACGGTGCGTAACCACACCCAGGCAATTGCGTTGACCACACAGGGATCCACGGTCACCGGAGTCGAGCTCCTCGACGTCACGACCGGACGATCGGCCACGGTTCGGGCCACGGTCGTCGTCAACGCAGCCGGGCCGTGGGTCGATGACGTGTTGGTCGGCTCCGCACCCTCGATCTCACGATTGATCGGTGGTACCAAGGGAACTCACGCCGTCGTCGGACCGTTCCCCGGCGCTCCGACGTGCGCGGTGTACTACGAGGCCCGCTCGGACAACCGCGCCGTGCTCGTCATTCCGTGGCGCGGGCACTTCCTCATCGGAACCACCGACGACCGCTTCGACGGCGACCTGGACACCGTGGCGGCAACGCAGGACGAGATCGACTACATCCTGGCCGAGACCAACGAGCTGATCCCCGGTGCCGGATTGACGCGCGAGTCGGTGGTGATGACGTACGCGGGTGTTCGGCCCCTCCCCTTCCAAGCCGATGGGGACACTCGGGCCATCTCCCGCAGCCACGACATCGTCGATCACGACGAGCTGGAGGGGCTGATCTCGGTCGTCGGCGGCAAGCTGACGCCGCACCTGTCGCTGGCCGAGGAAACGCTGACGATGGTCTACCGGAAGATGAAGCGCCCGAAGCCGACGTTCTGTGCTCGCACCACGCCACTGCCCGGCGCAGGCCCTGATCCTGCTCGCGGATTACGCTCGGCTGCAGACGATCTGGGTCTCTCCGAACATCTCGTGGACCGATTGGTGGCCGTGTACGGCAGCCGCGTGGACGAACTGCTCGAGTTGACGCGCACCGAACCGGAACTGGCAGAGGTGGTCGGACACGGTCGCGGCGCGTTCCTGGCCGCCGAAGTCATGCTGGCAATCCGAGAGGAATACGCGGTCACCCTGGCCGACATCCTGCATCGGCGCATCATGATCGGCATCGAACCCGGCGCGCAGGACGGTGCCGCCGAGGCCGTGGGGCGAATCCTCGAACAGCACGCGGGATGGTCCACCGACCACGTCGCGCGGGATCTTCGAGAAAATCGGGAATACGTCAAACGCTTGACCTCCTGCACGCGCCACACCGTTGCGTCGGAACTCGAAGCCCAGGCGTCGTACTCGACGACCAGCAGCTGACCAACCCTCCCCCGGGGCCCCTATACCCCCACCCCGTTCGCGTCAATGGACCACTGCATACGTCTGAGCGCTGCAGAGTCACATTCACGCAACTTGTCGGTGTGCGTGAATGGGCACATTGCATACGTCTGAGGCGTGCAAGGGTCCATTGACGCGGGGCGGGGTGGAGCCGGGCGTGGGTCGGGCGGGGTGGAGGGCAGCGAACGGCTTGCTAGGCCACGCGAGAGTTGCTGCGCGGCAGCCATTCGTACACGCCGGCCTCGGCTCCGTGGTGCAGGGAGAGGTCGATGGCGTCGAGGATTGCCTGTCGCGGTCCCGGGCGTCCGAGTTGCTTGGCACTGATGGCCAGGCGTACCACTCCGTCACGTCGGGCGGTGCGGCCTGCGCCGATTACCAGTGCCTTGAACCACCACGGTTCGGCTTTGAAGCCTTCGCCGATTCCCCACACCCGAGCACGCACGATGCCGTCGCGTTCGAGGTCGTGGATACCGTTCAGCGCGGCCAACATTCGGAAGCCCGCGTCGGGGAGGGCTTCGACCGCACCGGGTGAGGCGATCCAGCGCGGAGCGGCGAAGATTCGAGTGCGCAGGCCCGTCTGTTCCATGACGCGGTCGGCGGCCATCAGACGCAGTCGTGCTTCGTGACGCGGCAGCGAGGAGAACTCGGATCGTCGACGCTTCGTCGCGGCCTGGTCGTAGCCGTGCAGAACGATCGCGTCGCCGCCGTCGCGTCGCGCCCGCAACCATTCCTGGGTCGGTACGTCGGCTGCGAGGCGGTATTTGTCCTTCAACCGAGGTGCGACGAGCAGCGACAGCGGAACGCCGCGACCGTCGAGGATCCGCGCGAACTCGGCGGCGTGCTCGTAGGTGTCGTTCTTGATTCCGCTCACCGACACGATCAGGCGTCCAGTCATGACTCGAGCCTCGCACACCAGCGTGAACGAGGCTCGACGTCGATGCAGACAGAAGCTAAACGGCCATCGTGTCCTTCGGCAGGATCTTGTCGATCGCTGCGAGCACCTCGGGTGCGTCCGGCTCGGTGCGCGGACGGAAACGATCGGTCACGACGCCGTCGGGCGAGATCAGGAACTTCTCGAAGTTCCACTGGACGTCTCCGGCCTTGCCGTCGGCGTCTTCGGTCTTGGTCAGTTCGGCGTACAACGGGTGCTGGTTGTCACCGTTGACGTCGACCTTCTCGGTCATCGCGAACGTGATGCCGTACGTGGTGGAGCAAAAGGTCTCGATCTCTTCTGCGGTGCCGGGTTCCTGGCCACCGAACTGATTGCAGGGCACTCCGACGACCGACAGGCCTCGCGCCGAGTATTCGTTGGCGAGCTTCTCGAGCTTTTCGTACTGCGGGGTCAGTCCGCACTTGGAGGCGACATTGACCACGAGGACCGCTCTTCCGGCGTACTCGTCGAGCGAGGTGGGCGCACCACCCAGCGTGTTGATGCCGATGTTCTGAACTTCAGTCATCATCCGAACTTACCTGTGAGTACCGACAGAATGGAACCGACGTACGAAAAACAAGAACGACCCCGCTGGTGGCGGGGTCGTTCTTGGTTCTTCCGAACCGGGCGACGGGGGGATGCGCGGCGCCCGGCAGGTATCACGCCTTGGCGGCGTGCTTTTCGATGATGACCTGCTTGTCGGCAGGTCGCTCGTCCTCGGGGAGGTGGTCGTCGACCATGGTCTCCTCGTCGAACGGCAGGCCGCCGTCGAGCACGGTGTTGACCCGATCCTTGTCGATCGTCTTGGTCCAGGTGCCGACCAGCAGGGTGGCGACGGCGTTACCCGAGAAGTTTGTCAGCGCGCGGGCCTCGGACATGAAGCGGTCGATTCCGACGATGAGGCCGACTCCGTCGAGCAGTTCGGGGCGGTGGCTCGACAGTCCGCCGGCGAGTGTGGCCAGGCCGGCTCCGGAGACTCCGGCCGCACCCTTCGAGGCGATGATCATGAACAGCAGCAGCGAGAACTGCTCGCCGATGGAGAGCGGCATGTTCATGGCGTCGGCGATGAAGATCGAAGCCATCGTCAGGTAGATCGCGGTGCCGTCGAGGTTGAACGAGTATCCGGTGGGGACGACGATGCCGACGGTGGTGCGCTCGACTCAGACGTGCTCCATCTTGGCGATCAGACGCGGCAGTGCCGACTCGGAGGAGCTGGTGGCGACGATGAGCAGGTACTCACGAGCCAGGTACTTGACCAGCTTGAAGATCGAGAAGCCGGAGACGAAGCGCAGGATGAGGCCGAGGAAGAAGAAGACGAAGATGAAGCAGGTGATGTAGAAGGCCAGCATCAAGGTGCCGAGCTGGATGACCGCGTCGAAACCGGTCTTGCCGACGACACCGGCGATGGCACCGAAAGCGCCGATCGGGGCGAGCCACAGGATCATGGTCAGGATGCGGAAGACAAGCTTCTGCGCTGCGCCGATGCCCTTGAGAATACCTTCACCCTGCTTGCCCATGGCCTGCAGCGCGAAGCCGACGAGGATGGCCACGAAGAGCGTCTGCAGTACGGATCCGGCGGTGAGCGACGACAGCAGGCTCTCCGGGATGATGCCGGCGATGAAGTCCATGGTGCCACCGGCACCCTCTGCGGTTTCGGCGTACTCATCGCCGCCGCCGGGAACGATGTTGAGTCCCTCGCCGGGCTGAATGAGGTTTCCGACGACCATGCCGATACCGAGTGCAATGGTCGACATCGTGATGAAGTACGCCAGGGCAAGGCCACCGACGCGGCCGACACTGGCTGCGGCGCGGACCGATCCGATACCGAGGACGATGGTGCAGAAGATGACCGGGCTGATCATCATCTTGATCAGGCTGACGAAGAGCGTGCCGAGGACCGCGAGCTCGACGGCGAAGTCCTTGGCGGTCAGTCCTACGATGACGCCGGCGATCACCGCGATGATCACGGCGATGTAGAGCCAGTGAGTCTTGTCGCGCTTCTTCTTGGGCTCGGCTGGCGGATTGTCGAACCGCTCGGCATCGATGGTTGTCATGAGTCTTCCTTCTGGTTCAAATGAAGCGCGAGTCGAACTGCGGACTTCGTGACTACGGGGAGTGGAGTGAGGTGCATCACCCCTGCTGAGAGATGATGTTGCTGCACGAGGTGACAGGAGTCACCTATACGTTCATTTCGTTCACACCGACTGTTCTTGCGCGAAAGGAATCCGTTGTCCACCAAACGTCCGCTGAGCGTCGCCGGCCAGGTGTTGGTGTTGCAGCTCGTCGTCATCGGGGTCGTCGTGTTCGCCGGCGGGATCCTGACGGTGCTCAACGAACGGTCCAACAGCGACGACGCGACCCGACGCGAAGTCACGGCGATCGCGGTCAGTATCGCCAACGAACCGTCGACGCCCATTGCGATCGAATCCGACGACCCGACGTCACGTCTGCAGCCGGAAACCGAGAAGATCCGCCAGGTCACGGGTGTCGATTTCATCGTCGTCATGGCCCCGGATCGCACGCGGTTCACGCACACCACCGTCGACCTGATCGGTAAACCGTTCAGCGGCAACATCGATCGCGCGCTACAAGGCGAGACGTTCACCGAGACGTACGTGGGATCGCTCGGGCCGTCGATCCGTTCGGTCACCCCGGTCACAGATACAGAAGGTGAGATCGTCGGCCTCGTTTCCGCCGGCGTCACCCGTCAGAAGATCAGTGATCAGTTCTTCCATGGACTCCCGCTGATCATCGGGGTCGTGCTCGCTGCGTTCGTCGTCGCCGCAGCGGGATCGACGCTACTCAGCCGCCGGCTCCGGCGTCAGACACTGGGGATGGCACCGGCGGAACTGCGCACGATGTACGAGCATCACGATGCCGTCCTGCACTCGATCGGTGAAGGCTTGTTGGTGTTCGGCCGCAGCGACGAGGCGGAGTTGGTCAACGACGAGGCCCGACGCCTGCTCGATCTGCCGGAGGGCCCGGTCTCGCTCGCGTCGCTGCCGGAGTCGATGCAGCAGATGGACACCGGCTTCGTGCGCGGTGAGTTGCATCTGACGAAGGATCGGGTGCTCGTCGTCAATCAGGATCCGGTGATGTGGGAGGGCCGACGCCTGGGCAATGTGCTGACCATCCGCGATCAGACCGAATTGCGTTCGTTGATGGGTGAATTGGACTCGGTGCGCAGTTTTGCGGAGTCGCTGCGTTCACAGGCGCACGAGTCGGCGAACAGGCTGCACACCGTCATCACCATGGTCGAGCTCGGCCGGCCGCAGGAGGCCGTCGAGTTCGCCACCGCCGATCTCGAACTCTCGCAGACGCTGATCGACCGCCTGATGAACTCCGTCGGCGAGCCTGCACTCGCGGCGCTGCTGTTGGGCAAGGTCAGTCAAGCTGCCGAGCAGGGTGTGGAGCTCACCATCACCGACGACACGGCGATGGAGGACGAAGGAGTGCTGACGGCCCGCGAATTGGTCACGCTGGTAGGCAATCTGATAGACAATGCCATCGATGCCTCGAAAGAATCCGATCAGCCGTGGGTCGAAGTGACCGTCCGTGACGCCGACGCCGAACTCGTCGTACGCGTTGCCGACAGTGGTCCCGGAATGCCGCCCGAGACGCTGAAAGCTGCTCTGCGGCGCGGCTACTCGACCAAGTCCGGCTCACGCGGTCTGGGGCTGGCGCTGGTGGCCCAGGTCATCAACCGCCATCGGGGCACTCTGACGTCGGAAGTGACGTACGGATCTGTCATGGTTGCCACCATCCCGGGCTCGACATCGTGATCCGGGTACTGATCGTCGACGACGAACCCTTGATCGCCGAGGCCCACAAGACGTACGTCGAGCGCACCCCGGGCTTCGAGGTGGCCGGGGTGGTGCACACCGGCGCTTCGGCCATGCGCTTCGCCAGTACCGAGGCCGTCGATCTGGTGTTGCTCGACATCGGGCTGCCCGATGCGAGCGGCATCGACGTCGCGGCCGCGCTCGGTGGCCTGCGGCCGAGTCCCGACGTCATCGCCATCACCTCCGAGCGGGATCTGTCGGTGGTGCGTTCGGCGGTGGCACACGGCATCGTGCTGTATCTGCTCAAGCCGTTCACGTTCGCCGCGTTCCGCGACAAGCTCGAGCGCTATCGCGAATTCCATGCCGCGTTGCCTGCCGGCGAGAACGCGTCGAGTCAACGCGACATCGACCGCGCCATGGCACATCTACGAACAGCCGACGAACGCGTTTCGACGCCCAAAGGCATTGCTCCACAAACCATGGACGGCATCACCGCCAGCGTCAGAGAAGCCGCTGACGGACTCAACGCATCCGAGGCCGCCAAGGTCGTCGGAGTTTCCCGCGTGACCGCGTGGCGGTACCTCGAGCGCCTCGCCGACGACGGCCTGGTCACCCGGCACACCGAATACGGCAGAGCCGGGCGACCTCAGGTCCGTTACGTGTGGCGTTAGAGCGGCTGGCGCCGCATGTGAGCGGAAACTCGTAGCAGGCTACGAGATTCTATGCACGTGCGCCGGAGGTGCTCACGATCCACGCGTACTCGAAGGCCGCTTCTTTCCATTTCTCGTATCGTCCGCTCACCCCGCCGTGGCCGGCGCTCATTTCGGTCTTGAGCAGCAGGTCGGAGTCACCCGTCTTCGTTGCTCGCAGGGCGGCAACCCATTTCGCGGGCTCGACGTACAGAACTCGGGTGTCGTTGATGGACGTGATCGCGAGGATCGACGGGTAGTCCTTGGCCTCGACGTTCTCGTAGGGGCTGTACGACTTCATGTAGTCGTACACCTCCTTGCTGGCCAACGGGTTTCCCCATTCGTCCCATTCGATGACCGTCAGCGGCAGCGACGGATCGAGGATGGAGGTGAGCGGATCGACGAACGGAACGTTGGCGAGAATGCCGTTGAACAGCTCCGGCGCGAGGTTGGCCACCGCACCCATCAGCAATCCGCCCGCGCTGCCGCCGTCGGCGACGAGATGCTTCGGCGAGGTGCGTCCGGTGTCGATGAGATGCTGTGCGGCAGCGATGAAGTCGGTGAAGGTGTTCTTCTTCTTCAGCGTCTTGCCGTTGTCGTACCAGTGCCTGCCCATCTCACCGCCGCCGCGTACGTGGGCGACGACGAAGACGATGCCGCGGTCGAGCAGCGAGAGCCGCGCCACCGAGAACGACGGGTCCATCGAGGCCTCGTACGATCCGTAGCCGTAGAGCAGCGTCGGTGCGGGGCCGTCGGGCACGTCCTTGCGTGCGATGACCGACAGCGGAATCTGCGTGCCGTCCGGCGCGGTGGCCCATTCGCGGTGCTGAACGTAGTCACCGGCGTCGAACTTGCCCAGAACCGGCTGCGATTTGCGGAGCAGCAGTTCACCACTGGCGATGTCGAGGTCGTAGACCTGGCCGGGGGTGATGAACGAGGTGTAGACCATTCGCAGCAGCGGCTGATCCCACTCCGGGTTGGAGCCGGCTCCGACGGAGTAGAGCTCCTCGTCGAATTCGAGCTCGCGGTACTCGCCGTATCCCTGATCGGTCAGCGGCCAGATCGCCATGCGGGTCAGGGCTTCTCGACGGTACGTGAAGATCAGGTGGCCGGCGAAGGCGTCGATGTCCTCGACGCGGACGTCGTCTCGATGCGGAACCAGAATGCGCTGATCGAGTGGGTCCGAGACCGGAGCTTCGGCGAGCAGGAAGTTCTCGGCCTTCTCCCCCTCGGTGCCCCAACCGTTGACCGAGCCGTTGTGGGTGATGAGGAATCGATCCTCACCGGCCACGACGGCATGTTCGATGCTGTATTCGACGCCGTCCGTGCGGGGCAGTACGACGCGGAACTCGCCCTCGGGATCGGTGGACTCCAGCACGAGGCATTCGGAGGTGATCTTCGAGCCGACCCAGATCATCAGGTACTTCTCGCTGCGGGTGGAACCGAAGCCCACCCAGTAGCTTTCGTCGGGTTCGTGGAAGACCTTGACGTCCCCGGACTTGCCGAGGGTGTGTCGCCAGACGGTGTCGGGACGCCAGGATTCGTCGACCGTCAGGTAGAACACATGCGTGGCGTCGGCAGTCCAGGTGGCCCCGGGCGCGACGTTCTCGATGGTGTCGGCGAGCAACTCGCCGGTCTCCAGGTTCTTGAAGCGCAGCGTGTAGCGCTCGTCGCCCTCGGTATCGGTCGAGTACGCCAGCAGCGTGCCGTCGAGGCTGATCGAGAACGCGCCGAGGGAGAAGAAGTCATGACCCTCCGCTTCGACATTCGCGTCGAGCAGGACCTGCTCACCGGGAACGTCCACGTCGGACGACAGCGTGGGCGGGGTCCAGTCGTCGGGAGAGTCGACGGGGCAACGGCATTGGAGACCGTACGACTTCCCCTCGACAGTGCGTGAGTAGTACCACCACTGCCCCATGCGCGTCGGCACGGACAGGTCGGTCTCCTGGGTTCGCGACTTGATCTCGTCGAAGATCTTGCCCCGCAACGATTCCAGGCCGGCGGTCTGCTGCTCGGTGTAGGCGTTCTCGGCTTCGAGGTAGGCGATCACCTCGGGATCTTCCTTGGCGCGCAACCATTCGTAGTTGTCGATGAAGGTGTCGCCGTGATGGGTGCGCTCGAGCGGCACCTTCTTGGCAATGGGTGGGGTGATCGTCATGGCGTGACCCAATCGTCGAAGTTCAGGCCCGAGATGCGCTCGTAGGCCTCGATGTAGCGGCTGCGGGTTGCGGCGACGATGTCGTCCGGCAACGGTGGCGGTGGAGTGTCGGAGTTGCGATCCCAACCGGACTCGCCGGTCAGCCAGTCTCGGACGAACTGCTTGTCGAAACTGGGCTGAACACGACCTTCCTCGTACGAATCGGCCGGCCAGTAGCGCGAGGAATCGGGCGTGAGTACCTCGTCGGCGAGGACGAGGTTGCCGTCGGCGTCGGTACCGAACTCGAACTTCGTGTCCGCAAGGATGATTCCGCGTTCCAGAGCGAAATTGGCTGCCCGCGTGTAGATCTCGATGGTGTCTTCACGCAACTTGAACGCAAGTTCGGCACCGACCTGCTCGACGGCCTGGTCGAAGGTGATGTTCTCGTCGTGGTCGCCCAGTTCCGCTTTGGACGCGGGGGTGAAGATCGCCTCGCTGAGCTTGCTGGATTCCACGAGCCCCGGCGGAAGTTCGACGCCGCACACCTTTCCCGTCGCGTTGTAATCCGCCAGCCCGGAACCGGTGAGGTACCCGCGCGCGACGCATTCGATCGGAACCATGTTCAGCTTCTTCACCACCAGGGCGCGGCCGACCAATTCGGCGGGGATGCGTTCGTCGAGCGGATCGCCTGCCAGATGGTTGACGCCGCCGAGCTCCTCGAAGAAGAACACGCTCATCGCCGTCAACACGCGTCCCTTGTCCGGGATCGGGGTGTCGAGGATGTGGTCGTAGGCCGAGATTCGGTCGCTCGCGACGAGCAACAGATGCGCGTCGTCGATCGTGTACAGATCGCGGACCTTGCCGCCGGCCAGATGCTCGTAGCTACTCAGTGATGGTCGCACGGTGTTCAACACTATCTGGGCCGGTGGCGGCGGGGGTGTCGGCAGGCATCAGACTGGTAGCCGTGGCAACGAACAACACGACATCGGAAGTCGGATTCCGCTCCGAACGCGGGCCGATACTGATTGCGTTGATGCTCAGCACGTCGCTGGTAGCCCTGGACGCGACCATCATCGCCACGGCGGTGCTGTCCATCGTCGACGACCTGGGCGGCTTCACGCAGTTTCCGTGGCTGTTCTCCATCTATCTTCTGGCACAGGCAGTATCGGTGCCGCTGTACGGAAAACTGGCCGACCTGTTCGGCCGCAAGAAGATCATGCTGTTCGGCATCGCGGTGTTTCTGCTCGGCTCGATACTCTGCGGCCTGGCCTGGAGCATGCCCGCCCTGATCGCCTTCCGAGCAGTTCAGGGTCTCGGCGCGGGCGCCGTGCAGCCCATGGGCATCACCATCGCCGGCGATATCTACACGCTGGCCGAGCGCGCCAAGGTGCAGGGCTACCTGGCCAGCGTATGGGCCATGTCCTCGGTGCTCGGGCCCGCGCTCGGCGGAATTTTCTCCGAATATCTGTCGTGGCGCTGGATCTTCTTCGTCAACATTCCGTTGTGCGCGCTGGCCGCGGGAATGCTGTGGCGCAAGTTCGACGAGGGAGCCGTGGAACGCACCAAGCCCAAGATCGACTACCTCGGTGCCGTGCTGCTGACGGTGGGCGCAGCCCTGGTGCTACTGGGACTGCTCGAGGGCGGCCAGTCCTGGGCGTGGAACTCCCCCGTCAGCATCGCCATCTTCGCCGCCGGAGTCTCCTTGCTCACCGCTTTCGCAGTGGTTCAGACCAGAGTCGAGGAGCCGATCCTGCCGCTGTGGGTGTTCACCCGTCGTGTCCTGGTGGTCAGCAGTTTCATCTCGCTGCTCGTCGGTGCATTGATCCTCGGCCTGACGTCCTACGTTCCGACGTTCGTGCAGGGCGTGCTCGGCACCGGCGCGATCGTCGCAGGCTTCGCGCTGTCGACCCTCACTCTCGGCTGGCCCATCGCGGCATCCCTCTCCGGGCGGGTGTACCTCCGGTTCGGTTTCCGCACCACAGCGCTGATCGGTGCCTCCATCGCGGTCGTCGGAGCGGCATTCGCCACCGGTCTCGGTGCCGGTTCACAGGTGTGGCAGGTGGGTGCGGTGTGCTTCGTCATCGGCCTCGGTATGGGCCTGATCGCCAGCCCCACCCTCATAGCAGCCCAGTCGAGCGTCGAATGGTCCGAGCGCGGCGTCGCCACCTCGACCAACATGTTCGCCCGCTCCATCGGCAGCGCAGTCGGGGTCGCAATCTTCGGTGCCATCGTCAACTCACGCATCTCCGACGACCCGAGCCCCGAACAATTGTCCGACGCCATCCATCCGGTCTTTCTGGGTGTCCTGGCGGCGGCAGCGGTGATGGCCGTCGCGGCACTGTTCATGCCCAAACGTGCGAAGGAACCGACGCGATAGCCCTCAACTCACCTGACGCGGAAACCAGTGCACCGGAGACGTCACGGAAACCTCGACGGCGGTACCGGGAGCGAATCGGTCGGCGGTTCGGGCGATGGCGCGAAGCCGCAGCCCGGTGTCGTAGTGCCGCAGAGTGACCGAGGATTCGGGGCCGGTGAAGAACTCGTGTTCGACGACGAATGCGCCGTCCTTGCGTTCCGAGACCACCAATTGCTCGGGCCTGAGCAACGCCTGCCCGTTTCCCGTTGCTCGGGTGGTGGACTCGAGACGGCCGAGGACGGTGTCGACGTGGCCACTCCGCGCTTCGGCGTCGACGAAGTAGGCGTCGCCGACGAACCGCGCGACGGCGGGTGTGGCGGGCCGCTCGTACACCTCCCGCGGTGTGTCGATCTGGGCGCAGCGACCACCCAGCAGCACGGCCACCCGATCGGCTGTTCCGAGCGCCTCGGCCCGGTCGTGGGTGACGAGGATCGACGCGGTCTTGCTGGACTGCAACAACTCTCGTACGTCCTGTCGAATGGAGGTACGCAGCCCCGCGTCGAGCGCGGCGAACGGCTCGTCCATCAACACCACCGACGGAGCCGGTGCCAGCGCACGCGCCAATGCGATACGCTGCTGCTGACCGCCCGAGAGTTCGCTGGGCTTCACCCCACCTGAATCTGGCAGTCCGACGAGCTCGAGCATCTCGTCGACGCGTCGTGCACGCTCGTCGCGACCGGACAGGTAGGGTCGCAGAAAGCCTGCACGCAAACCGAATTCGATGTTCCTTCGTACCGTCAGGTGTGGAAACAGTCCACCTTCCTGTGGCATCAGGCCTATGCCCCGCTTCTCCGGTGGCACCTGAATCTGCCCCGCCACCGAGATGTCCCGTCCGTCGGAGGTGATCCGGCCCGCGTCGATGCGGTGCAGTCCCGCGATCAATCGCAACAGGGTCGTCTTGCCGCAGCCGGAAGGGCCGAGGACGGCAAGCATTTCGCCGTCGCCGAGGTCGAGATCGATACCGTGCAGCACCTCCGTACTGCCGTACGAGGCGACGAGACCGGAAATCACCATGCTCATGGCAGTGCTACTCGCTTCCGCGTCGTGCGTCCCAACGCTCGTGTCAGAACGACCGTCGGGACCACCGAGATCAGGATCAGGGCCAGGGCGTAGGGAGCCGCCTCGCCGTATCGGAACGCCTCGGTGGTGGACCACAGCGTGGTCGCGAGCGTGTCGACTCCCCGAGGGCGCAGCATCAACGTCGCAGGCAGTTCCTTGGCGACGGTCAGAAAGACCAGAGCGGCCCCGGCGGCGATGCCGGGCAAGGCGATCGGAATCGTCACGCGAAGATCGGTACGCAGCCGGCCCGCGCCGAGGGTTCGTGAAACATCTTCGAGGACAACGGGAGTGGCGTCGACGACTGCTCTTGTGCTACCGACGGCCAACGGCAGGAACAGCACCACGTACGCCAGAACCAGCAGAACGGCCGTCTGGTAGAACGACGGCAGGAACCGGATTCCGAGAAAGACCGTGGCGAGTCCGACGGTGATACCCGGTAGTCCGTGCGCGATGTAGGTCGACAACTCGGCACCGCGAGCGGCCCTCGACGTGGATCGGGCCGCGAACAGTGCGACCGGCAACGCGAGCACGGCCACCACCACGGCGGCGGTCGCGGAGTACTGGACGGTCTTGGCTGTCACGGCCAACACGTCCACCCAGTCGACGGTGAAGCGCAGCGATCGACTCAACCACCGTGCCAAGGCAAGAATCGGTACCAGCACCGAAACACCGAGGGCAGCAACGACTACGGCCAGAGCGGGCACGCGCCACCGGCCCAGAACGACAGGCTCGGCCATCCGGTCGGTTCCCGATCCCACCCTCGCCGTGGCACCGCGTCGGGCACGCCGTTCGAGGAGGGTGAGCACCAACGCGCCCACCACGAGCACCAACCCGAGCACGGCGGCCGCGGTGCGATCGAGTCCCCCGCGGTAGGCACTGTAGATGCCGAGCGTGAAGGCGTCGTATCGCATCAGAGCCACCGCCCCGAAGTCACTGATGGTGTACAGCGCGACCAGCAGTGCGCCCGCCGCCGCGGCCGGAACGACGCGACGGCACTCGACGGTCAACGCCGTGCGCACTGCGCCTCGACCGAGGGTTCGCGAGACCTCGGCCAACGAGGGGTCCGCGGTGGCGAACGCCGCGGACACCGGCAGCATCACCAGCGGGAAGCAGGACAACGTGAGCACGAGAGCTGCACCGGAAAAGCCCGCCAGCGAGGGGAATTCGGCGATCCACAGGTACCCCGAGACGTAGGACGGGATGGCGAGTGGAGCTGCGAGGACCATGGCGAAGAAGCGTCGTCCCGGTAGATCGGTACGGACGGTCAGCCATGCCAGCAGCGTCCCGACCACGACCGACGCGAGGAGCACGGTGATCGTCAGTGTTGCCGTACGGATGGCGAGGTCGAGTGTGCGCTGCCGCAGGAGCAGTCGCAGAACCTTCTCGGTTCCGCCGTCGAACGCTCGAACGAACAGGTACAGCAGGGGTGTCAGCGTCAGCGCTCCCACGCACAACGCGGTCGTCCCGAGAACGGGACGACCGCCGAAGTGGCGCCGCCGAAGCGGCTGAAGTGCAGACGCGAGCACCCGACTAGATGATTCCGACGTCGGTGAGGAGTGTCTGCGTGGCCTCGAGGGACGAGAGCTGACCGAGATCGAGATCGGTCGAGCCCAGCTCGGACAGCGGCGGCAGGTCGTAGTCGGAGGTGACTCCGTCGATGACGGGGTATTCGGCGGTCTCGTTCGCGAAGTACGTCTGCGACTCGGTCGACAGCAACTCGCGCACGAAATCGAATGCCGCTTCCTGGTTGTCCGAGGCGGCCAGCACACCGGCACCGGCGACGTTGATCAGCGCACCGGGGTCACCGGGCTCGAAGTAGTGCAGTTCGACCGGGGCGTCGTCGCCGTTCTCTTCCTTGAAGGGGTACCAGTAGTAGTGGTTGAGCAGGCCGGTGGCCACCTGTCCGTCGTTGACGGCGGTCAGCAGCGGGCCGTTGCCCTCGAAGGCGACGGGCTCGTTGGCGACGAATCCTTCGAGCCAGGTGCGAGCACCGTCCTCGCCGCGCTGCACGCGCAGGGCGGTGACGAAGGCCTGGAACGACGCGTTGGTCGGTGCGTAGCCGATCTGTCCGCGCCAGCGCGGGTCGAGCAGTCCGTCGATACCGGTGGGCAGGTCTGCGGCCTGCACCGAATCGGAGTTGTAGGCCAGCACGCGGGCTCGCGCCGAGGTGGCGACCCACGTGCCGTCGGCACCGCGGTACTGCTCGGGAACGAGGGAGAGGATGTCCTCGGGCAGCGGCGCGAGAGCACCGGCCTCGTCGAGGGCACCGAGTGCGCCTGCGTCCTGACCGTAGAAGACGTCGGCCGGGGTGGCGTCGCCTTCCTCGAGGATCTTGGCGGCCTGGGCGTTGGTGTTACCCGAGTAGTCGACCTCGATACCGCCACCGATGCGCTCGATCAGTGGGTCGACGAGCTCTTCGCCGCGGCCGGAGTACACCACGAGTGAGGACTCTGCGGTGGCGGACTCGGAGGTGGACGTGCCTTCGTCGGAGGAGCCTTCCGAGCTGCATGCGACGAGACCGAGGGCGAGGGTTGCGCTGAACGAGAGCAGCGCCAGACGGCGAACGGTGAACACGGTTCTCCTGACGAAAACGGGTCATTCGGACAATTTGATGAAAGTACACCACAAAGGTGAGGCTCAGCTACTTTCCCTCCGGGATTGAACGGTCACAGGCCCGGGCACTCCCACTCCATGACCTCTCGTGTACTCGTCACCGGCGCCAGCATCGCCGGCCCCACCGTGGCGTTCTGGCTGGACCGAGCCGGCTTCGAGGTCACCGTCCTCGAACGCTCACCGCACCTGCGACTGGGCGGCCAGAACATCGACGTCCGCGGCTCCGGCCGCGAGGTGCTGCGACGCATGGGTCTGGACGCGACCCTCCTCGCGAACGGCACCACCGAGAAGGGCACCCGATTCGTCGACCACGCCGACGCCACCATCGCAGCCTTCCCGGCCGGCGACGGATCCCACGACGGCCCGACGGCGGAGTTGGAAATTCTGCGCGGCGAGTTCGCGCGGATTCTGGTCGAATCCGCCGGCCCTCGGACCGAGTATCGCTACGGCGATCGCGTCGTCGGGGTGACTCAGGATGCCGCCGGCGTCGATGTCACCTTCGCAACGGGCACAGCGGACAGGTTCGACCTCGTTCTCTTCGCCGATGGAATACGTTCCAGCAGCAGAGAACTGGTGTTCGCCGGCGAGGCCGAGACCACCCCGGTCGGCCTGTACACCGCCTACGGCGTACTGCCGAAGGGACCGAGCGACGACGGCTGGTGGCGCTGGTACAACGCCCCCGGATCCCGAGTGGCCAATCTACGACCGGACAACCTCGGCACGACGCGATTCAGCCTGTCCTGGGTGTCCGCAGACAGCGGCTACGAGGGCGCGTCCACCGAACGCGTGATCACCGCTCTACGTTCGACGTTCGCCGACGTCGGTTGGGAAGTGCCCCGAATCCTGGACTCACTGGGACCGGACTCGGAGCTGTACGTCGACTATCTGGCGCAGGTGAAGGCCCCGCGCTGGTCCGACGGCAGAATCGGCATGCTCGGCGATGCCGCCTGGTGCGCAACGCCGTTGAGCGGCATGGGCACCACGTTGTCGGTCACCGGCGCGTACGTTCTCGCCGGCGAGCTAGCGCGGGCGAGTGATCATCGCGCCGGGTTCGAGGCCTTCGAGGCGCGTATGCGTCCGTTCGTCGATCAGGCGCAGAAGCTACCGCCCGGCGTGCCTCGCGTCGCTCATCCGAAGACGTCGGTGGGAGTCGCCGCATTCCGCACCGCACTGCGGCTGGCCGGATCGAAGCCGGTACAGGCCGTGAGCAGCAAGTTCCTCGGTCCCGACGCGGCGACACTCGAGCTGCCGGACTACGAGTTCGACAACGCAGGTTAGAGCCCCACCCGCTCGAGCAGCGCATCGAATGCCTCGCTGGCTTCCTGTTCGGAGCGGCCGGACTCGATGACGCCGTTGTACACCGCGAGCGCCTCCTCCTGGTACTGCTTGTATTTCTCGAGCCACTTCTCGGAGTCGGCGCGCCAGTACCCGATGATGTCGAAATACGCGATGTCGTAGCCCAAGTCCTTGCGGAAGTACTTGCGCACCCGACGCGAGGACGACGCCTCGCCGGCGAACCACACGTAACCGCGTCCCTCGGGCAGCGGGTACGCCAACGCCGCGTCGTCGAGAACGCTTGCGCTGTCGCCGTTTCCGGATCCGATGCGCCAGTCGAACGTGACGTCGGCCTGGGTTTCGAAGGATTGGATGTCGCCGCGTTCGAGAACCTCGACGATCGCGTGCGCACGCATTCCGGCGGGCAACTGCTCGACGAGTCGGCCGAGTGCGGGCAGCCCGGTCATGTCCGCGACCAGCAGCAGCCATTCGACGTCGGCGGGCGGTGAATACCAGGAGCGCGGCCGGGTGAACAGCACCGTCTGCCCCGGGACGGCCTGCTGCGCCCAGGTGGATGCGACACCGCCCTCGTGGGCGAAGAAGTCGATGGTCAGCTCACCGCGCTCCTGATCGAGACGGCGGATGGTGTAGTTGCGCCCTTCGGGAGCGTCGTCGAGACCGTGGAACCACCAGAACCCGTCGACCTCGGTCATCGGCGGCGGGATCGCCTCGCCTGCCCTGGGGAAATAGACTCCGACGCATTCGTCGGGCACATCGAGCGTGCGGTAACCGGCGACGTGCTCGCCGCCGAACGTCACGCGCACCATGTGCACCGTGAGTCGTTCCACTGCAACGACGTCGGCGTAGTAGTAACCACGCGGTTGTTCGTTCATCTTCGCCCTCGATACATATCTCGACGTGGCTCTCGAGAGAACCCGCAGGCCGACTCGGCAGCCATTCCTCCTCGATTCTAAACTAAGCCTTGCCTAGCCTGCGACCGCCCGCCTTGGGAATCACCAACGGTGTGTGCGATTCCGGGTCGTCGATGATGCGGCACGGCAGCCCGAAGACCGCCTCCACCAGCTCGGCGGTGACGACGTCGGCGGGCGCACCCTCGGTGACCACTGCGCCGTCCTTCATCGCGATGATGTGGTCGGCGTACCGGCAGGCGTGATTGAGGTCGTGCAGCACTGCGACCAGAGTGCGACCGTTCTCGCGGTTCAGAGTGGCCAACAGGTCGAGAAGCTCGATCTGGTGGGCGATGTCGAGGAAGGTCGTCGGCTCGTCCAACAACAGCAGCGGCGTCTGCTGCGCGAGAACCATTGCCACCCAGACGCGTTGCTGCTGACCGCCGGACAGTTCGTCCACCGGACGAGCGGACAGTGACGTCACTCCGGTCGAGTTCATGGCCTCGATCACCGCGGCCTCGTCGGTCGTCGACCACTGCCGGATCAGCTTCTGATGCGGATAGCGGCCCCGCGCAACCAGATCGGCCACCGAAATGCCGTCGGGTGCGATGGAGGTCTGCGGAAGCAGGCCGAGGCGTCGGGCAACTTCCTTCGCCGGATACGTCGAAATCGCCTTCCCGTCCAGCAGAACGGTTCCACGAGAGGGCTTCAGCAGCCGCGAGAGTGCCCGCAGCAGAGTCGATTTACCGCAGGCGTTCGGTCCGACGATGACGGTGAACTTGCCGTCGGGAATCTCGACGGTCAGGTTCTCGCTGACCACGCTCTTGTCGTATCCGACCGTGATGTCGTCGGCGTGCAACCGAGGCTTCGTCACTGCTTCCTGCCTTCCCGCGCCAGCAACCACACGAAGTATGCGCCGCCGACCGATACGGTCACCACACCCACCGGGAGCTGCGTGGGAGCGAAGACGCGCTGTGCGACAACGTCGCTGACGACCAGCAGCAGCGCTCCCATGCACGCGGCGGGCACCATCGCCACTGACGAGGTGCCGGTGAGGCGGCGCGCCAACTGCGGAGCGGCGAGCGCGATGAACGAGATGGGCCCCGCGGCCGCGGTGACCATCGCGATCAGCGCAACTCCGAGGAACACCAGCATCAGACGGGTCGGCTCGGCGCGCACACCGAGCGCCCTCGCCGCATCGTCCCCCATCTCCAACATCGGCAGCCGACGCGAGAGCACCGCCAGGCACGACGCGATGACGATCGACACTGCCAGTACCGGTCCCACCTGCGACCACCCCAGCCCGTTGAGGGTGCCCGCACCCCAGACTGCGGCCGCGATCGCGTCGTCCAGGTCGGCCCTGATCACGAGCCAGGTGTTGACCGAGGCCAGGACGGCGCTGACGGCGATCCCGACGATGATCAGCCGAAAGCCCTGCACCCCGCGCCGGTACGCGAGCAGGTAGACCACCGCAGCCGTCGCGAGTCCGCCGACGAGCGCGCCCGCTCCGGTCCGGTAGTAGCCACCACCGAGAGCAAGGATGACGACAAGTGCGCCGGTGTAGGAACCGGTGGCGAATCCGATGATGTCCGGGCTGCCCAACGGATTTCGCGTCAAGGATTGAAAGACCGCACCCGATACGCCGAGGGCGGACCCGAACAGGAAAGCCAGCGCCACTCGGGGAAACCGCCACTCCATCACCACGATCTCGGTGAGGCGTGGCGCGTCGCCGAACACCGCGGCGAGCACCTCGTTCGGCGGAATGTAGAAGTCGCCGGTACCGACCGCGACGACGGAGACCACCACCGTCACGAGCAGCAAGGCCGCGCAGACGCCGACCGTTCGAACGTCGATGCGGCCGTCCACTCGATCCCGCACTCGCACGACCCGCAGCGTTCGGCCGAAATCGATGCCGCCGCCGCGTTGTTCACGGGTCACAGTCCGCTCGCCTTCTTCCGGCGAACCAGCAGGATCAGCACCGGTGCGCCGACGAACGCGGTCACGATGCCGACCTGCAATTCCCCCGGCCTGAGCACGACGCGTCCGACCACATCCGAGAGCAACAGCAAACCCGGTGCCGCGACCACCGTGTAGACCAGAATCCATCGTTGGTCCGGTCCGACGAACCACCGCACCATGTGCGGAATCATCAGTCCGACGAATCCGATGGGCCCGGCCGCGGCCGTCGCGGCACCGGCGAGCAGGGTGACTGCGACGACGCCGATGATTCGCGTACGAATCACGTTCGCCCCCAACGACTGTGCCAGATCGTCGCCGAGCGCGATCGCATTGAGAGGACGAGCGATCAGGGCGGACAGGAACACTCCGAGCGCGATGAACGGGGCGACTTCGGACGCGATGTCCATACCTCGACCGGCCAACGACCCGGCTCCCCAGAACCTCATCCTGTCGAACGCATCGGGATCGAGCAGCAGCATGCCCGAGGTGATGCCGCCCAGTACAGCTCCGAGCGCAATTCCGGACAGCGTCAACCGAATCGGAGTGGCTCCCGCTCGCCCCAGCGCCCCCAGCGCGTACACCGCGATCGTGGCGACCACCGCGCCGGCGAACGCGAACCAGATGTAGGACCCGATGCCGGTGACACCGAGCACGCCGACGGCGATCGCAACGAAGAACGCCGCCCCGGCGTTGACACCGAGAATTCCCGGGTCGGCCAGCGGATTTCGCGTCATAGCCTGAATCAGCGCACCAGCCACCCCGAGAGCGACTCCCACGAGCAACCCCAGAACGGTACGCGGAAGCCGCAGTTCACGAACGATCACCGATTCGGTGGATCCATCGGCGAAGAACAGACCGTGCCACACCTCGCCGATCGGGATGTACTCGGTTCCCACCGAGATGCTCACCAGGCACAGCGCCGCCAGCACACCGGTGACGAAGAACAACCCCGCGGCCCGACGGGCATCGGTGCGAGCGAGACCACCGACTTCGGCCGGAACGCCTCGCTGTTCCGGCTCGTCGCCCACGCTCGTCCTCACCCGATTCACACCACCGATCGCACCCTCGCGCCCACAGCGGACTTCACGATCTCACCGCTGCGAACAGCGATGTTGGACAGCAACGACGAGGTCAGACCATGCGTGTGCTCGGTGCCGCCCTGCAGATAGATCGAACCCGCACTCGGTTCACGCGTCACGAGTCGGTAGTCACGCGTCACGCGAGGCCCACGGGAGTCGTATTCGACGTCGTCGAACAGCGGACCGAGGATTTCGGGTAGGTCGAGGGACGTGAAGCCTGTGGCATAGACGACAGCGTCGCACAGTATGTCCTCGGTCAGCCCCGTCGGGCCGTGCTCGACGGACACACGAACGCCCGACGGCTCCTCGGTGGCTCGGATCAACCGGGATGCTCCGTGCACGAACAACCGGCGCTTCCCGCTGACTCGCTCGGAGTACTCGCGTGCGTACAACTCCTCGATCAACGGCAGGTCGACGGCGGAGTAGTTGGTGCCGCGGTGATAGTGCAGTAGTTGCTCGCGCAGTGTGTGCGACGACGAATAGAAGTCGTCGACGGCCGTCGGATCGAAGATGCGATTGGCGTAGGGGCTGTCGTCGGCCGGGCTGTATCCGTACTTGCGCAACACCGCGTGCACCGACGCGTCGCTGTACGTCGAGTGCAGGTAGTCCACCACCTCGGCGGCACTCTGCCCGGCACCGACGACGGCGAAGGTGCGATGCGTCCGCGACGGCAACCGATCGAGCTCGCCGAGAAGATCGTGGTTGTGGAACTGTCGCGCCGACGCCGTGACCCCGTCGGGCAGGGTGGCGGTCAGTCCTCCGGCGAGCACGATGTTGCGTCCTCGCACGGTCCCGGTTCGCCGCCCCTCGGTGCGGACGCCGTAGCCGTCGCCGGTGTCGACGACGTCCAACGCTCGGGTGCCGTAGTGCACGGTCGCGTCGACTTTGCCTGCGGCCCAAGCCAGGTAGTCGTGGAACTCGAGCCGGCTCGGGAAGAACGTCTGCAGGTTGATGAAGTGATTGAGCCGACCCCGTTCCGACAGATACGCCAGAAAGCTGTACTCACTGCTGGCATTGCGTTGGGTCGCCAGGTCTTTGAGGAACGAGATCTGCATGGACGTCCCTGGCAACAGCATGCCGGGGTGCCAAGCGAATTCATCCTTGGATTCGACGAAGCAGGCCGTCAATCGCTCTGCCGGCGAGCACATTCGATTGTGCTCTTCGATCGCGATGGCCAGGCCCAGATTCGAGGGCCCGAAGCCGACCCCGACGATGTCGTAGGTGCCGTCGGAAAAATCGTTGTGCGAGGTCATCGACGGCTCGCCCCCGCGGTTCGATCGGCGGGGCCGGCGAGGTGCGGATCGGCATGAACGAGGCCTACACGGTGGATCGCTCCACCGAGCTCGGTGCGGTGCATAGAGCGTCTCCTTCTACTTGCGGACGAGATTCGGGGTGACGCCGGCGAGGGTCCGTCGATGGCCGTCTCGGCAGTGCCCAGCGTCCTGGCTCGATGTCATGAGCAGCGCTACTTGCCTACCGTAGGCTAACCTAACATTTCCTGGTCTACAACGGCTCCGTCGTGCGCCGAGTGCGCCCGGACACGTGTGTGGCCCTCGATCTCGTCGGTTCACCGTCCATCATCGAACGCGAAAGTGAGCGCATGTCTTCGACAAGAATCCGCACCATGGGGCGATACACAACCGGCCCTCGCGCCCTCACTGGAGGTATCGCGGTGCTCGTGCTTCTCGTCGCTGCAGCGTGCAGCGGCGGCACCACCGACACCGAGGTCGTCGACCTGAACGCGAACCCCGCCGCGTGCGGCGAGAACGACCTCGTCGATGCAGTCGACCGAGCATCGGGACCGTTCACGTACACCGACGGTCGCGGACGCACGATTTCGCTCGATGCTCAGCCGACGAGAATCATCGCCGACGAGGAATCGGCAGCAGCGCTGATGTCTTACGGCATCAGACCCATCGCCATCTGGTCGACCACTCCGATGTCCACCAGCCCGATTCTGAGCTGCTCCGATCTCACGGGCATCGAATCGGTCGGCGAGAGCTGGGGGACATTCGATGTCGAGAAAGCCGCCAGCCTCGAACCGGATCTCGTCATCGGCGAGTACAACCCTCGATTCGGCCAGTTCGGCAAACTGACCACCACAGCCGACTCGTCCAAGGCCGACACGATCGATCAGCTCGCCCCCACTCTGGGGGTCACCTTGGATACGACCTCGACGGCACAGACCATCGAGAACTACGCCGGACTCGCATCCTCGCTCGGCGTCGACCTCGACACGCCACAACTGGCCGACATCAAGGCCGAATTCGACGCCGCTGTCGCGAACTTCGAGAAGGTTGCCTCCGAGAGTCAGGACCTCACCAGCGTCGGCGTCTGGCCACTCGACGTCGCTTACGTCCTCGATCCGTCGGCAGACCCGGACTTCAGCGACTACCAACGGTGGGGCCTGAAGATGTACACCCCCGACGGCACCGATGACGGGTACTGGAAGAAGGTGTCGTGGGAGAACGTGTCGACCGTCGACGCCGACGTCGCGTTCGTTTATCACGACGTCGCCAACGCCGCCGACGTGAAGCTCGCCGATATTCCGAGCCGCTACCCGGCCTTCGACACCATCGCTGCCGTCGACAAGCAGCAGATGGTGTTGTGGGACTACGGTGCCAACAAGAGCTACAGCCGCTACACGAACACAATCGACATCTATGCCGACGCGCTGTCCAAGGCGAAGAAGGTCACGCCCGAGTAATTCGGCGGACCATGAGCCACGGGGTCACCGGAAGGCATCTGCCGGTGGCCCCGAACTTCGTCGAGGCGGCCATCACAGCGCGGCTGCGATCTCTCCGGCCTGCCGGTCCAGTTCCGATCGTTGCGGCGACGACGGCCGAGCCCGCAGGCCGAAGCCGTCCCCGATCATGCGTGGGATGACGTGCAGATGCACGTGGAAGATTTCCTGACCGGCGACCGTGCCGTCGGCGAGAAAGAAGTTGACGCCGGCGACACGCGAATTGCTGGCACGCACAGCGGCGGCCACCTTCTGCCCCACCACGAACAGGTGCGCGCCGATCTCCGGCGGCAATTCCGCCAGCGTCCGATACTGCTCCTTGGGCACCACCAACACATGTCCGCTGGTGAGCGGCCTGATGTCCATGAACGCAATCGCTGTCTCGTCCTCGTGGACGCGAGAAGCCTCGGCCGTCCCGGCAATGATCTCGGCGAAAATCGTGTAGGGGTTCACACCTTCCGAGCGTAGGCGCTCGGGGCTCTGAAGCTGCGCGGCCCCGGCCCGGAGACTACTGTTTGCCGATGAGCATCGGCGGGGTTCTCTTCGACATCGACGGCGTTCTCGTCACGTCGTGGCAGGCGGTGCCAGGGGCAGCAGAGACTCTGAAGTACCTGGACAGCAAGGACATTGCTCGCGCCTTCCTGACGAATACGACGTCCAAAACCCGTGGACAGATCGCTACGGCGCTGCGCGAGGTGGGACTCGACGTGCATTCGGACGAGATCGTCACGGCCGCGTCGCTCACCGCGGATCATCTGCGTGAGAACTATCCGGACGCGCGGGTGGTGCTGATCAACAACGGTGAGATCGCAGGCGACATGCCTGGAATCGAATTCGTCGACGAGACGTCCGAGGATCCCGATGTCGTCGTCGTCGGCGGGGCAGGCCCGGAGTTCACCCACGAGCGGCTCAGCCGCGTCTACGACTGGCTGTGCCGGGGCATTCCCGTCGTCGCGATGCACCGTTCGTTGATGTGGAGCACCGGAGCCGGACTGCGCATCGACACCGGCATGTACCTCGGCGGTATGGAACAGGCGTCGGGACACACCGCGAAGGCCATCGGCAAGCCCGCTCCGCTGGGATTCCGGACGGCGTCCGAGCGGATGGGGGTCGACCCCGACGACGTCGTCATGGTCGGCGACGACCTCGACAACGACGTCCTCGCCGCCCAGGTCGTCGGGATGACCGGCGTGCTCGTTCGCACCGGAAAGTTCCGTCAGGACGTGCTCGACCGACGCATCACCGACGAATTCGCGATGGAACCCGACCACGTGATCGACTCCGTGGCCGACCTCCCCGGTGTCCTCTCCTGACTACAGAATCGGCGACGGGCTGTACGACGCCCCGGCGGGGAACTTCGCGATCAGACGCTCCACTGCCGAGACGACCGCACTGACCTGCGCGTCGGCGGCACCGACGAATGCCGTCTTGTCGGCCAGTGCAGCGTCGAGGGCAGCGCGGTCGAGTGGCAGCCGATCGTCGGCGGCCAGACGGTCGAGCAGGTCCGGTTCCAGTCCCTGCTCACGCATCGCCAGCGCAACCGCGACGGCGTGCTCCTTGATCGCCTCGTGCGCCGTCTCGCGTCCGACGCCTGCGCGCACGGCGGCCATGAGCACCTTGGTCGTCGCGAGGAACGGCAGGTAGCGGTCGAGTTCCTTCGCGATGACGGCCGGGTACGCACCGAATTCGTCGAGCACCGTCAGGAAGGTCTCGATGAGACCGTCGATGGCGAAGAAGGCGTCGGGCAGCGCGACGCGGCGCACCACGGAACAGAAGACGTCGCCCTCGTTCCACTGTGCACCGGCGAGCTCGGCGGCCATCGAGCCGTAGCCGCGCAGCACCACCTGCAGGCCGTTGACGCGCTCGCACGAGCGAGTGTTCATCTTGTGCGGCATTGCCGACGAGCCCACCTGGCCCGCCTGGAAGCCCTCGGTGACGAGTTCGTGGCCTGCCATCAGGCGCACGGTGTGCGCGAACGAGGACGGACCGGCACCCACCTGGACCAGTGCGGAGACGACCTCGTGGTCGAGTGAACGGGGATAGACCTGGCCGACGCTCGTCATCGTGTGCCGGAAACCGAGGTGATCGGCGACGATGCGCTCGAGCGCGACGAGCTTGGCGGAGTCGCCGCCGAACAGGTCGAGCATGTCCTGCGAGGTACCCATCGGACCCTTGATGCCGCGCAGCGGGTAGCGCGCGATCAGCTCCTGCACCCGGGACAGGGCCAACAGCAGCTCGTCGGCGGCCGACGCGAAACGCTTGCCCAGAGTGGTCGCCTGAGCTGCGACATTGTGACTGCGACCGGCCATGACCAGCGAGGAGTACTCGGCAGCACGCTCGGCCAGCCTCTTCGCGACGGCGACGCCGTGCGCGTGGACGTGCTCGAGTGAGCGCAGAATCTGCAGCTGCTCGACGTTCTCGGTGAGGTCGCGACTGGTGAGCCCCTTGTGGATGTGCTCGTGGCCGGCGAGGGCGTTGAACTCCTCGATGCGGGCCTTGACGTCGTGCCGGGTGACGCGCTCACGCTCGGCGATCGACGCGAGATCCACCTGATCGACGACGGCTTCGTAGTCCGCGATGGCCGCGTTGGGGACGTCGACTCCGAGCGAGGACTGCGCGCGCAACACGGCGATCCACAGTTGGCGTTCGAGGGCGATCTTGTGCTCCGGCGACCACAGCTCCACCAGTTCGGGACTCGCGTAACGGGTGGCCAGGACATTCGGGATGCTCACGAGCATCCAGCTTACGTGGCGCAGTTGTCGGTCTCGGAAGACGACTGCACTGTTTCGGAAAAGGACTCCAGTACCGGCCTCCCGCGATCCCTCTTCCTGGTGCCGGCGGCTTCGCCGCCGTGTGGAATAACCGACGCGCGCTCCGATGTTGGAGCCGTCGTGAGCCGAACAGTGAAGGTCGACATCTGGTCCGATATCGCGTGCCCGTGGTGCTTCGTCGGCAAGCGCCGTTTCGAGGCAGGCGCTGCGGAGTTCACCGCCGGGGGCGGGGCGCTCGAGGTGGAGTTCCACTCGTTCGAGCTGGCACCCGACACACCGGTCGACTTCGACGGCAGCGAGGTCGACTTTCTCGTCTCTCACAAAGGTATGCCGGCCGCCCAGGTCACGCAGATGTTGGCGCAGATGACCGAGCTGGCCGCAGGCGAGGGGCTCACCTACGACTTCGACGCCGTGCAGCACACCAACACCGTCAAGGCGCACGAGCTCCTGCACTTCGCCAAGTCGAAGGGCAAGCAGGTCGAGATGAAGGAACGGCTCCTGGCGGCCTACTTCGAGGAGGGCCGCCACGTCGGCCGCACCGATGACCTCGCCGACCTGGCCGCGGAGATCGGCCTCGACCGTGACGAGGCGGCCCGGGCGCTCAAGTCCGAGGAGTTCCTGCCGGCAGTGCACGCGGACAAGGAGCAGGCCATCGCCTACGGGATCAGCGGTGTGCCGTTCTTCGTGATCGACGGACGGCTCGGTGTGTCCGGCGCACAAGAACCGTCGGTGTTCGTCGACGTGCTGCAGAAAGCCGCTGCCGGGTCATGAGCGGTCCTTTGGAGATTTTCGGCGACGACGGCCCCGTCTGCGAGGACGGCGTGTGCGAGGTGCCGCCGATCCACGACGCAGACTCCGGCGAGACCGACCAGTAGTCAATCGGCCGACACCGGTTCCGCCGGTGCCACGATGTCGATGACGGCCAGCAGCATGCTCCGGGCCATGTGACGGGGGTCGGGGTCCACTTCGCTGAGCGCTCCGACGACGGCTCCGTCGACCACTGCCACGAGTCGTCGTAGCTGCTCTTCCTGCACGGTTCGGCCCGATCTGCGCAGTACGTCGGTGAGCAGGTCGTCGATCTGGGCGCGCAGCCGCAGCTGCACTTCTCGTAGTTCGGGATGCCGGGCCGAGGCGATGAAGCGCTCGTATCGCGCGATCAGCTGCTCGTGGCCGTCCTGTGGCCCGATCAGCAGGTCGACGATGAGGTCGACCGTCGATTCCATTTCGTTCGAGCACTTGCCCTCGTCCTCGATGCGGCCGCGCATGACGTCGATCTCACGGGTTCCGACGACGTCGACCGCCGCGGCCACCAGGTCCCCGAGGGACTCGAAATAGTAGGTGGTCGACGCAAGAGGAAGCCCGGCTCGCGCGGCCACCGATCGGTGCCGCACCGCGTCGAAGCCGCCCTCGACGAGAAGGTCCGCGGCCGCAGACGCCAGTGCCTGCCGGCGGCGCACCCCCTTCGGAGTCGCACCCGACACCTTGTGCTGCGACTCGGTCGGACCTGCGGACATTCAAGTCATCGTGCCAGCTCGAGGCCGTTCGTCGGACTGCTTTCGCGCTATGGAATTGTCGATGCTCGTGGCACATCGAACGATCGACCTTCGCTCCGACACCATCACCCGACCCGATTCGGTCATGCGAAAAGCCATGGCCGACGCCGAAGTGGGCGACGACGTCCTCGATCACGATCCGACGATGGCAGCGCTGGAAGAAGCGGTGGCAGGTCTGCTCGGGTTCGAGTCGGCACTGTGGGTTCCGTCGGGGTCGATGGGCAACATCATCGCGCTGATGCTGCATCTGCAGCGCGGCGATCGCTTCCTGGCACCGGAGCACGCGCACGTGCTGGGGTCCGAGCTCGGTACTGCCGCATGGTTGGCAGGCGGGATGCCCGACGCCCTCCCCCACGACGCTGGCCCCGGCCGCCCTCTCGCGTCGACGGTGCGTGCGAAAGCGGGCGGTGCCGGACCGTACTTCTCGCTACGGACGACGCTGCTGTCGCTCGAGAACACCCACAACTTCGCTGGCGGGACCGTGATCGGCCCTGACGAATGGGCGGAACTCGTTGCCGCCGGCCGTGATTGCGGGCTGAAGGTCCACCTGGACGGCGCGCGCCTGTGGAATGCCGCTGTCGCCCTCGATGTTCCGATCGTGTCGCTCGCTGCCGGTGCCGACACGGTGCAGGTGTGCCTGAGCAAGGGCCTCGGCGCACCGGTCGGCTCGATGCTCGTCTCGGATTCCGAACGTATCCACGAGGCACGACGCGTCCGAAAGATGTTGGGCGGCGGCGTCCGTCAGGGTGGCGTGCTGGCCGCTGCCGGTCTCGTCGCGTTGGATCGAATCGGTGATTTGGCCCAGGATCACGCCAACGCGGCGACACTCGCCCGCGGGCTTCGGGATCGGAACTGGGACGTCGCCGAGCCCGAGACCAACATCGTGCTCGCCACTGTTCCCGATCCCGTACAGACGGTCGCAGAGCTGGCCGAGCTGGGGATCGCCGCGGTGACCGTCGCGGGCAAGGTTCGCTTCGTGACCCATCGAGACGTCGACGCCGCCGATATCTCCGAGGTACTGGAGCGGCTGCGCCGCACGTGAGCAGAACCTCGTAGTGGGGGTCGAAGTTTCGCTCACATGCGACGTAGTCGCTCCAACGCTTCCTGAACATCGGCGGTCGTGCCCGCGAACGAGAATCGCACCGTGTGGTTCCCGCGGACGGTGTCGAAGTCGACACCCGGTGCCAGTGCGACGCCGGTCTCGGACAGCACTCGCGCGCACCAACTCCGTGCATCGTCGGTGAGGTGCGCGATGTCGGCGTAGACGTAGAAGGCACCGTCGGCCGGTGCGAGATCGGTGATGCCCAGGGCCGGCAAACCGTCGAGCAGTATTCGGCGATTGACGGCGTAGCGCTCGACGTGTGAATCCAGCTCGACGCGCGACTCCTCGGTGAACGCCGCGATGGCCGCCACCTGAGAGATCGCCGGTGGGCACACCGTCATGTTCGACGCCAATCGTTCGACGGCCCTGCGCAATCGGGTCGGCAGCAGCATCCAACCGAGTCGCCACCCGGTCATCGAGAAGTACTTCGACACCGATCCGATGGCGACCGATTCTTTCGATGTCTCCCATGCGCTCGACGTATGCGCATTGCCGTAGGAAATGCCGTGGTAGATCTCGTCCGAGATCAGCAGGGTTCCGTGCTCGTCGCACCAGCGCGCGATGGCGGCGAGTTCGTCCGCGTCGATGATCGTGCCGGTGGGATTGGCGGGGCTCGCGATGATCAGACCCGCGGGCGGCTCGGGCAGCTCCTCGAGCATCGCGACGGTCGGTTGGAATCGCGTGCTTTCGAGGCAGTCGAGCTCGACGACGCGGCAGCCCAACGCCGCCAACGTGTTTCGATACGCCGGATAGCCGGGCCTGGCCATCACGACGGTATCCCCCGCGTCGAACGCTGCGAGGAACAGCAACGTGAACGCGCCCGACGAGCCGGTGGTGATCACCACGTCCGCGGCGTCGACGGTGATGCCGTACCGCGCGCTGTGGTGCTCGGCGATAGCGCGACGCAGCGGCAGAATCCCCAGCGTCTCGGTGTACCCCAGCAGATGCGAATCCAGAGCCTCGCGGGTAGCGCGCAACACCGGCTCGGGCGCTCGGGTGGCGGGCTGACCTGCAGCAAGAGAGAGCACGTCGCCGTGAGTGCGCGCCCGCTCGGCCGCCGCGGCGAACACATCCATCACATGGAACGGCTCGACCTTCGATCGCTGCGATTCACTGTGCATTCGACCGACACTACTGATCCCGGTTCGCTCGGCGCAGGTGCGGTGAGTGTCCACTATTCGACCTCGCAGACGGGATCCCGCTCTCGGATGCTCATTGTGGACACTCAGCTCAGTGCTTTCCGACGACGTCGCACGGTGTCGATGATCTGCCGCACCACGTCGTCCAGGTTTGCCATCACCATCGCGGCCGAGTAACGCAAGACCAGCCACCCGTCGAGCTGCAGCGCGTTCTGCCGTACCCGGTCGTGAGTGAATACGTCCGGCGCACTGTGGAATTCACGCCCGTCTATTTCGACGATCACCCGTGCCCGGCGATCCATCAGATCCGCGTAGTACGGACCCACCTCGGCGTTGATCTCCAGAAAGTAGCCCGCCGCGGTCAGTGCCCGGGCCACCATGCGTTCCGGTTCGGACAGAGTCCGCGGGCAACACAGTCGCAGTTGCCTTCTCACTTCGGTGATGCCGGCCATCCCCGCCGACTTCTCGCATTGCACTGCAACTCCGCGCCAGCTCACCGATCGGCTCAGTGCAGAGTCGAAGAACTTCTCCAGAGCAGGTCGGGTCAGCGAGACAGCGACGTCGACCATGGTCTGCTCGATGGTCACCACCGGCAGACCGTCTGCGAAGCTCGACTCGGTGAGACTTCGCCGATACGCGCGCAGCCACTTCGGGCCGCGTGCTCGGGTGTCACGAGGCACGGTGATCTCCACCTGCTCGGGCTCGCGGTCGAGCAGGTTCCACCACCACGCTGCCGTGAGGTGACTGAGCACTGCGTGCGGTTGCCACAGCGTCGCGGCAACACAACGGTCGCGATACGTCGGTTCGCCGGTGCAGTAGATGCTCGGGAGCAGCCGGGTCAGTGTGCCGACCTTCGTTCGGTAGATGATTGCGCCCTCGCTGACGCCCGTGTCCAGCAGCTGTTGCCTCGTGTAAACCCCCATGAGTGACAGCCTGGCGTCGAATAGCTGCCCGTGGGCACGCGATTCGAGAAATGTGGATAACGCTGCTACCTGTGGACAACTGACCTGAGTGTCCACTTTTCGCGGCGTCGCGCGGGATCGCGTGTGCTATGCGAAATAGTGGACACTCACCGCACACAGCCGACCCAGCACACGCAGCCGGAGCAGCACCGACCTGACTGTCCACAATTGGCCATCAGAATCGCAATCCCGAACGCCGGCCGAAATAGTGGACGATCACCGCACCTACAGCGTGATGCGACCCTCCACCGCAGCCAGGCCGATGTCCGTCCGGAAGTGGCTGCCCGGCAATCGGATTCCCGCAATGCGTGAGTAGGCGTCGTCTCGGGCGGCGGTGAGGTCGAATCCGGTTCCGACCACGCTGAGCACGCGTCCGCCCGCGGAGACGACCGCGCCGTCCTTCACCGCGGTGCCGGCATGCAGCACGCCTTCGCCCTCGGAGCCAAGGATTTCGTCACCGGTGCGTGGTCGACCGGGGTAGTTCTCGGCGGCGATGACGACGGTGACGGCCGCGCCGTCCTTCCAGCGCAGCGGAGGAAGCGACGCAAGTGTGCCGGTTGCCGTCGCGTTCAACACTTCACCGAGAGGTGAGTCGAGCAGCGCGAGCACCGCCTGGGTCTCGGGATCGCCGAAGCGGCAGTTGAATTCGACGACCGCCGGACCGTCGGCACCCATGGCAAGACCCGCGTACAGCAGACCGGAGAACGGCACACCGCGCTCGACCATCTCGGCGGCAACGGGTTTCACCACATCACGGACGATCTCCTCGACCGCGCCCTCGGGCAACCACGGCAACGGGGTGTACGCACCCATGCCGCCGGTGTTGGGTCCTGTGTCTCCGTCGCCGACGCGTTTGTGGTCCTGAGCGGGCAGCAGCGGCACCACGGACTCGCCGTCGACGAGACAGAAGAGGGAGACCTCGGGTCCGTCGAGGAAGGATTCGAGCAGAACCGGGTGACCGTTCTCGAGGAGCTCGGCCGCGTGATCGCGAGCGATGAGGCGATCGGTGGTGACGACGACACCCTTGCCTGCGGCCAAGCCGTCGTCCTTGACCACCCAGTGGGGTCCGAAACGGTCGAGGGCTGCGTCGAGCAGGGCGGGTGAGTCGACGATTTCGCTGTGCGCGGTCCGCACACCGGCCGCTGCCATCACGTCCTTGGCGAAGGCCTTGGACCCTTCGATGCGTGCAGCCTCGGCGGAGGGACCGAACGCTGCGATGCCGGCCTGACGGAGGGCGTCGGCCACGCCGAGGACCAGCGGAACCTCCGGTCCGATGACGACGAGATCGGCTTCGACCTTCTTCGCCAGCGCGGTCACCGCCTCACCGGAGGCGACGTCGACCGCGTGTTGCTCGGCGAGCTTCGCGGTTCCTGCGTTGCCGGGAGCCACGAAGAGCTTCTCGACCGACGGATCGGCCTTCAACGCGAGGAGGAGGGCGTGCTCACGAGCACCGGAACCTATGACTAGTACGCGCACAGTGCATCAGACTATCTGCTCGACGCGAAAGCGCCCCGCACCTGTCACGGCGCGGGGCTCTTTCGTGGTGGTTCGGTGTTACTGCGTGAGGTCGTAGAACGTCACGTTGTCGACCGTGGTCGCGGTGAAGTTCTCGGTGACCCAGGCGGAGATTTCTGCCGAGGTCCCCGATTCCATGCCCGGCATGCCGCCGCCTCCGATGAAGTAGTGGATCTCTCCGTCGGCGACGTACTGCTGGAATTGCGCGAGGGTCGGCGAGGGGTCGGTGCCGTTGAATCCACCGACCGGCATGACGGGATCCTCGGTGGCCAGTTGGTAACCCGCAGCGGTGTTGGCCCCGATGGCCGCTGCCACCCAGGTGTACGAGTCGGCGTCCTGTTCGAGCATCTCGGTGATGGCCGCAGTCGGTGCACTGCCTTCGAGCAGACCACCCATACCGCCGCCCATACCCCGACCCGTCCCGCCCATGTCGGCCCCGCCGGCAGCCCCGGCCTGACCCGGGAAACCCGCAGGCGGTTGCATTCCAGCAGGTATCTGAACCCCGGCCGGCAACTGCATCCCGCGCTGTCCGCCCCGGCCTTCGCCCATACCGCCGAATCCGCGCATGCCGGTGTTCGGACCGGCCGAGACGATGGCTCCGGTATGCGGTGTGCCGATCGTGTCGACCGCGTAGGCAGTCGGTCCGGCGAGTCCGGCGAACATCACCGCCAGGATCGACGCCGCAGCCAGCCTGCCGCGAGTCAGTGCCGGGATCAGCAGCGCGACGGCCGCCCCGATTCCGACGACGAGAATCGCCCACTTCAGCCACGGCACGAAACTCTCACTGCGACCGAGCAACACCCACGCCATCGCGACGGTCGACGCCACTGCGACGGCCATCGCGATGCGCACCCAGTAGGTGTCGCGTCGACGCCACAGCACCACACTGCCGATGCCGACGAGAGCAGCGACGGCGGGCGAGAGCGCAACGGTGTAGTACGCGTGGAAGATTCCGGCCATGAAGCTGAACGTCAGACCGGTGACCAGCAACCACGATCCCCAGACGATCAGCGACGCGCGTTGCACGTCTGTCCGAGGGGCTCTGCCGCGCAACACGAGTCCGACGACGAGCAGGATCAACGCAGCCGGGATCAACCAGGCAATCTGGCCGCCCTGGGAGGCGTCGAACATGCGGAGGATGCCGGTCTCGCCCCAGATGCCACCGGGCATCCCACCCGCCATGCCCCCGGCCGTGTCGCCGCCCATACCGCCGCGGCCGGGGGTGACACTTCCGGTCTCGTCGCCACTGAGGCGACCGAATCCGTTGTATCCGAGCGTGAGTTCGAGGATCGAGTTGTTCTGCGAGCCACCGACCCACGGCCGTGAGGACGCCGGCCAGAATTCCACGATCAGAATCCACCATCCGGCCGAGACGATCATCGCGCCCAGCGCGCCGAACAGCTGCCACAGCCGGGTGAGGAACTTCGGCGGCCCGGCGATCAGATAGGTCAGAGCCAGCGGCGGTACGACGAGCATGACC
This sequence comes from Rhodococcus cerastii, assembly GCF_033042195.1. Lineage (NCBI taxonomy): Bacteria > Bacillati > Actinomycetota > Actinomycetes > Mycobacteriales > Nocardiaceae > Rhodococcus > Rhodococcus cerastii. The sequence goes on along the minus strand of NZ_JAWLKF010000002.1, from coordinate 125,005 downwards.
TGGAGTTGCTTGGTGAGGAAGCCGAATCCGACGAACATACCGGTGATCAACAGCCACTTGGTCTTTCCGGTCTCGACGCCTCGCAGCAACGCCCACACCGCGGCGATCATCAGCAGCACCAACAACGCGTCGGGATTGTTGAACCGGAACATCAGTGCGGCAACCGGAGTTACGGCAAGTACCAGGCCCGCGAGCAGACCGGCCGCGCCACCGAAGCGTCGTTTGACGGTGGCGCGCAGCAGTGCCACGGAGGCGACGCCGAGAAGAGCCTGGGGCACGAGCATCGCCCAGGTGTTGAGCCCGAAGATGCGTACCGACAACGACATCAACCACAGCGACATCGGGGGCTTGTCCACGGTGATCGAATTGGCCGCGTCGGAGGATCCGAAGAAGAAGGCCTTCCACGACACCGAACCCGCCTGTATCGCAGCGGAATAGAAGGAGTTGGCCCAGCCCGACGCGCCGAGTCCCCAGATGTAGGCAATGCCGGTTCCGAAGAGCAGGGCCACCAGACCGATCAATTCCCAGCGCGGGGAGGTCACCGGTGCAGAATCGGCAGCCGCGGAGGGCCGCTCCATCGTCGTCGTCACAGGCTCTTCTCCGAACTCGCGGACTCCGAGCCTGCGTCCAGTGAACTACGGAAGACCCACCGCAGGGCGACGAATCGACACACGGTGGCAACGAGATTGGCGACGATGAGGACGGCGAGTTCGACGTGCCGGGACACATCGGGAACCCAGGCGTGCAGCACGGCGAGCGATCCACTGGTGACGAGAAGAGCGAAGCCGAAGATCGCCAGCCCCTGCAGTTGGTGTTTGCCCGCACCGTCGGGCCCCCGGACGCCGAAGGTGAAGGCACGGTTCGCCGCGGTGTTGAGCACAGCGGTGATCAGCAGCCCGAAGAAGTTCGCGGCCTGCGCGCCGATCAGGGAATGGAGCATCAGGTACAGCAGTGCGTAGGCGAGGGTGCTGGCGATGCCGATGATGCCGAATCGCACCATCTGGCTGATCATTCCGTGCGGTACTCCGGGCACGAGCGGCTCCCGTCCCAGGCTTCGGCGAAGTTCGGCGACCGGCAGTACACCGGTGGCGAGGGCACGCCCGACGCGCCAGCAGCCCTGCAGGTCCTTGACGGCGGTGTCGACGATGTTGACGCTGCTGTTCGGGTCGTCGACCCAGTCCACGGGCACCTCGTGGATGCGCAGGCCGACTTTCTCTGCGATGACGAGCAATTCGGTGTCGAAGAACCACCCGGTGTCTTCGACGAGCGGCAACAGCTGTCGGGCGACGTCGGTGCGCATGGCCTTGAAACCACACTGCGCATCGGAGAAGCGGGCGCGCAGCGAAGTACGCAGAATGAGATTGTAACTGCGCGAGATGAATTCACGTTTCGCACCGCGAACCACTCGGGACGATCGGTTGAGCCGCGAGCCGATGGCGAGGTCCGAATGACCGGACATCAACGGTGCGATCAGCGGCATCAGCGCATTGAGATCGGTGGACAGATCGACGTCCATGTAAGCCACCACATCGGCGTCCGACGCCAGCCACACTGCTTTGAGTGCCCGGCCCCGCCCTTTCTCGTCCAGATGATGAACCTGGACTCCATCGATCTCGTCGGCGAGTCGACGTGCGACAGCGAGTGTTCCGTCGGTACTGGCATTGTCGGCGATCGTGATCGAGGACCGGAACGGGATTCGGTCCTCCAGATGCTCGTGGAGACGACGAATGCACTGTTCGAGATCGGCCTCTTCGTTGTATACCGGAATGACCACCTCGAGAGTGGCCGTGGCGTTCGAGCCGGGCCGCTGGCCTGCTGCTCGTGCGAGGGAATTCGTTGTCATGACGACAACGATCGGGCCCGGACCTTGAATCGCCCTGCGACCGACCTGGCAATTACCTGGGAGCCGCGCCCACTGGTACGGCCCCGGTCGAGTCGGGTAGGGCATCCTGTTCCCATGGCTTCCATTTTCAGCAAGATCATCGCCGGTGAGATTCCGGGGCGTTTCGTGTGGCAGGACGACGACGTGGTTGCGTTTCTGACGATCGCGCCGCTCACTCCGGGCCACACGTTGGTGGTTCCGCGTGAGGAGATCGACCAGTGGCAGGACGTCGACGGTGCCGCGTTCGCCAAGATCACTGCCGTCGCGCAGATAATCGGTCAGGCCGTCAAGACCGCGTTCGATGCTCCCCGCGCCGGTCTGCTGATCGCCGGGCTCGAGGTCCCGCACCTGCACCTGCACGTGTTTCCGGCGTACGACATGGGCAACTTCGACATCTCCGGTGCCGATCCGAATCCGTCGGCGGAGTCGCAGGACGAGGCCGCAGCCAAGCTCCGAGCAGCGCTACGCCGGCTCGGCCACGAGGCTCACGTCCCGAACTGACGCATCTCGCTCAACGCAGCGGCGTCAACAGCCGCCGACGCGTCCGAAGCTGCATCGAGACCTCGTCGGATCGAGTGTCGGGGTCGTAGCCGGGGCCGATGTCGGTGTCGATGTCGTGCGGCCCCGGCGCGACGCCGCATTCGGGGCACAACCCCAGTGGCCCGAGGTCGGTTCCGCAGTCCGCGTGCAGGAATCGTCGACGCTTCCCCGCGGGTTTCGCGGTCTGTTCCTCACCCCAATAGCTCAGGGCGAACACCGCGGGCCACAGCCCTTCGAGGGCGGCGGTCGGGATGTAGTTCTCGCGCCCGCCCGCCGATGAGCGAGCGTGTCGTTCGAGTAGCCCGGCGTCGACCAGCGCGCCGAGTCGTTGCGCGAGGACGGCTTTGGAGATGTCGAGGTGGGCCTGGAAATCACCGAAGCGTCGGACGCCGAAGAAGCAGTCGCGCACGATGAGCAAGGTCCATCGCTCACCGACAAGTTCGAGGGCACGGGCCAGGGAGCAGTCCTGGCGGGCGTAGTCGATTCCAAGTGCCATGGGGCGATAGTACAGTCTGTTGACCGAACCAAGTTGGGCGTTTACAGTTCGATCACCAGACCACAAGGACGACGATGACCGATACTGCACCCTCGCCCACCGGCACCTCCAACAGCGCCCGTGCGCTCGCAATCGCAGCGCTCGGCACCCTGCTGACCCTGATGGCGTTCACCGCACCGCTCGCGACCATCAACAGCACCGCAGCCGATCTGATGTCCGACGCCGCAGGACGCACCTGGATTCTCAGCTCCATGAGCATCGGCCTCGCCGCGGCGTTGCTCACCACCGGTACGGTCGCCGACGACTTCGGACGTCGCCGCACGTTCGCACTCGGCGCTGTGGTCCTGGCCGTCGGCGCAATCGTCTGCGCGCTCGCCCCCAACACGCTGATCTTCGTTCTCGCCCGCATTCTGCAGGGCCTCGGCGGCGCAGCCGTCGTCGCGTCGAGCCTGGGCATCATCGCCCACACCCACGCGGCCGGTCCGGTGCGCGCGAAGGCCAGCGGGGTCTGGGGTGCGAGCGTGGGTGCAGGCATCGCTCTCGGCCCTCTGCTCGCCGCCGTACTGGATCGCTCGGCGAGTTGGCGTACGGCCTACGTGGTGCTCGCGATCGCCACGCTCGCACTCGCCGTCGCCGCGCATGTGCTCGTCGAAGAATCCAGGTCCGACGCCCCCCGCGGCCTCGATCCGGTCGGCGCGTTGCTGTTGGCGACGGGCATCGCCGCGTTGCTGGCCGCCTTGGTCGAGGGCAGGCAGGGCTGGACAGCCATGGCCCCGATCATCTTGTTCGTGCTGGCCGCCCTGTTGCTGGGCGCGTTCATGGTCCTCGAATTGCGCAGTGCCGCTGCGATGCTCGATCTCACCCTCTTCCGACACCCACCGTTTCTGGCCGCCACCGTCGCCGCGCTGGCCACCGGCGGCGGCATCATCGCCCTGATGTCGTACATGCCCGGATTCCTCGGAACCGTACTGGGAATCGACGCGCTCGGTGCCGCCCTGCTGCTGTTCGGTTGGTCGGCCACGTCCGTGGTCACCGCCTTACTGGCCCGCAGGCTGCCTGCGTCGCTGAGCGGTCGAACGCAACTCGCCGTCGGGCTGGTGGGCGTCGCGATCGGCATGCTGATGCTGACGGGGTTGTCCGAGAACGCATCCTGGCCACGGTTGCTTCCCGGCCTGCTCGTGGCCGGAGTCGCCAGCGGCGTACTCAACGCTGCGCTCGGCCGCGAGGCGGTGGCCAGCGTTCCCGCCGGACGAGGCGGCATGGGCAGCGGTGCCAACAACACTGCGCGCTACGTCGGGTCCGCTATCGGGGTCACCGTCGTTGCGGTGGTTGCCGTTCCGGCCGGGAGTGGAGCCGGCGGAATGACCCAAGCGATCAGCCAGAACGACGCCGGCGGACTGGTGCAGGGCTGGAACACCGCAGCTTTGGTCACCGCTGCGATATCGGTTCTCGGGGCCGTGGTGGTGTCGTTCTCACGCACCCGGCGGTAGCGAGTATTCCTGCTCCGGCCTCCCTGTCGATCCGTATCGCAGCTGCATGCGCAACCGGCCCTTGGACACCAAGGTTGCCAGATAACGCTGCGCTGTCGCGCGTGAAATGCCGATGGCTGCAGCAACTTCGCCCGCCGACATCGGGTCGGCCGTCGTGCGCACCGCATCGAGCACCAGGTCACGGGTCACGGACTGCGAGGACGGCAGCGGCGCGGCCGCGCGCGGGCGCAGCGCGTCGAGTCCGCCGTCGATGTCGGCCTGGGTCAGCTCCTCCGAACGGTCCAGAGCAGTCCGGTACGTCAGATACCCGGTGAGGCGGTCGATCAACGCCGATCGCGGAAACGGCTTGATCAGATATGTCCAGGCACCCGCGGTCATGGCCGCGCGCACCGTCTGTTGATCGGCTGCTGCCGAGAGCACCACTGCGTCGCAGGCGAGTTCGCGCACCAGGTCGATTCCCGATCCGTCGGGCAGATAGACGTCGACCAGCGCCAGATCGAACGACTGCGACGACGCCAACTCCCGAGCCTGAGCGACACTCGTCGCGACTGCGGCGACCTCGTAGTTGTCGAGTGAATTCACCAGTGCCGCATGCAGATCCGCAACCCGGAAATCGTCGTCCACGACCAGCACTCTCATTGCGAGACCTCATCTGCCTGTAGCGCATCCGGTATCGACGCGATGAACACCGCGCCTCCTCGTTCGTTCTCCTCGGTGATCTGCCCACCGGCATCGGCCAGCGTCACGTCGCCACCGCGGGTGCGCGCGATCTGCCGACTCAGCGCCAGGCCCACTCCCCGACCGCCCGGCGATTCTTCGGTCGACTTGGTCGAGACCCCCTCGACGAACACCTGCTCGGGTGCAAGGTCCACCCCGTCACCGGAATCGAGAACCACGATGTGCAACGTCGAACCGTCCTGTACCAGTTCCACTTCCACCTCGGCCGGCCGCCTCACTCCCAGCCTGGCAGCATCGATCGCATTGTCGACGAGATTGCCCAGCACCGTGGTCACGTCGACGGGGACGGCCACTTCGCCGCCGACCCAGGTGTTCTCCCCCAACACCAACCGCACTCCGCTCTCCCGCGCATGCGCGGCCTTCGCCGTCAGAAACGACCGCAGATAGGCGTCGGACACGGCGTCGATACCCTCGATGGATTCCGATCTCGGTCCGACACCGAGGATCTCGTCGATGTACTGCGACGCCCGATCCGGATGACCCTCGTGCAGCAGTCCACTGACCAGATGCATCCGATTCGCGAACTCGTGACGCTGCGCGCGCAGCACAGCGGACATCGACTGCACCGCGTCGAGCTGACGCGTCAGCGTCTCCACGTCGGTTCGGTCGCGCACGGTCAGCACCGTACCCAGATCACGATTGTCGCGCAGCACTTTTCGGGCGGCCGCAATGACCACGACCTCGTTCACGGCCGCGAGAACCGGCTCGGACGTCGGCGATTCGATGACCTCGAGCAGCCTCGGGGTCAGACCGATGTCCTCGATGCGCATCCCCGGTCTACCGTCGATCGAGAGCAGGGTGCGCGCCTCGTCGTTGACGACCGTGACGACTCCGTCGGGGTCGATGGCGACGACACCCTCACCGATTCCGTGCAACACCGCTTCTTGTTCCCGCACCAGCTCGGCGAGCTCCTCCGGCTCGAGCCCCAGAGTCAGCCGTTTCCATCTGCGCGCCAACAGAGTCGAGCCGATCAGCCCGAGCAGCAGTACGGCACCGGTCACCAACGCGCCGTTGATCAGATCTTTCACCAACTCGGTGCGCACGGCCGTCGTGGAGATGCCCACGCTCACTTCACCGATCACCACGTCGGTCGAACCGAGCGCCAGTACAGGCACTTTCGCGCGTACGGAGTCGCCGAGGGTGCCGCGCTCCTGCTCGACCACCTCGTTGCCCGCCAGCGCCCCCGAGGGATCGGTACTCACCCGCTGACCCAGAACTGTCGGATCGGGATGCGCCAACCGCAGACCCCGATCGTCGGTGATGACGACGAACAGTGCGTCGGTGCGCATTCGGGCACCCTCGGCCGCACGCTGCAGCGCTCCGCCTGCCAACACTCCCGCAGGCGCGGCGTCGGTGCCTGCGGTGTCCACGGCAGAGAACTGCTCGACGAGCGAACGCACCTCCGGGTCCGACGCCACCGTCCGCGCAACGGCCAGCGCACGTTCGCCGTATTCCTCGCTCGCCTGGCTGCCACTGCTGATGGCGAAGACCCCGAACGCCACCGCCAGAGCTACCGCCACCAGCGCTGCCTGCAACAACAGCACCTGAGTCCTCAATCGCACCCACCCAGGCTATGCGCCGAGCGGGCTCGAGCACAATGCGCAAAAGGCTCTTTTCGTTGCTTGCGCGGGTAGTGCGCACAACAGCGAACATGTGATGCCGGTTACGTAACTTCAGTCACACAACCGGTCCGACCGGACCCACCTCACACATTCGAGAAGGAGTGCACGATGTTGGTGATACTCGGCTTCCTCATGGTAGCCGCCTTCATGTTCTTGATCCTGACCAAGAGAGCCACGCCCGTCGTCGCACTCACCCTCGTACCCGTCATCTTCGGTCTGCTGGCCGGCGCCGGACTCGGCATCGGTGACATGATCACCGACGGCATCAAGTCCCTGGCCCCCACTGCAGCCCTGCTGTTCTTCGCCATCATCTTCTTCGGAATCATGATCGACGTCGGACTGTTCGACCCGCTGGTGCGCGGCATCCTGCGCCTCGTGCGAAACGACCCGATGAAACTCGTTGTCGGAACAGCCATTCTGGCCATGGTCGTCTCGCTCGACGGTGACGGCTCCACCACGTTCATCATCGTCACGTCCGCGCTGCTGCCGCTGTACCTCAAACTCGGTGTCAGCCCGGTCATTCTGACCGTCGTCGCCGGTCTCGCCAACGGCACGATGAACATCATCCCGTGGGGCGGCCCGACGGTGCGCGCCGCATCCGCTCTCGGCATCTCCCCGTCCGACGTCTTCGTTCCGATGGTCCCTTCGATGATCGTCGGCCTGATCATCGTGCTGCTCTTCGCCGTGCATCTGGGCATCATGGAGCGTCGCCGCATCGGCAAGTTGATCTACGAACCCGAACTGGTGGCCTCCGGTGGCGGCGGCAGTATCCGTAAGGGCGGCAAGGGAACCGGCGGATCAGGCACCGGCGGATCGGACGACTCCGGCGAATCGGGTCAGTTCTTCGACGGCCTGGACCCCAATCGCGACACGCTGCGCCCGAAGTTGCTGTGGTTCAACGCTGCTCTGACGGTCATCCTGCTTGTCATCCTCGTCATGGACATCCTGCCCATCCCGGTGCTGTTCATGATCGCTGCCTCGATCGCTCTGACGGTCAACTTCCCCAAGGTCAAGGAACAGGGCGACGCGATCGCACGGCACTCGTCCTCCATCGTCTCCGTGGTCGCCATGGTGCTCGCCGCAGCAATTCTCACCGGCGTCTTCCAGGGCACCGGCATGGTCGAGGCCATGGCCGAGTGGCTGCTCAACGTCATCCCGGCGGGCATGGGCCCGTACCTGGCCGTCATCACCGGCATCCTGAGCATCCCGCTGACGTTCTTCATGACCAACGACGCCTTCTACTTCGGCATCCTCCCGGTGTTGACCGAGACTGCGAGCAAGTACGGCATCGACCCCGTCGAGATGGCCCGTGCGTCGATCACCGGTCAGCCCGTCCACCTGCAGAGCCCGCTGGTTCCGGCCATCCTGCTGCTGGTCACCCTCGCCGGAGTGTCGCTGGCCGATCACCACAAGAAGGTGCTGTGGCGAGCTGTGGTCGTCTCCCTCGCGATGCTGGCCGTCGGCATCCTCCTCGGCCAGATCCCGTTCGGCTGATCCCCCACCCCACTCGTCGTAGGAGAAACTGTCATGACCGTTGGCGTACTGCACAACAATTCACCCGAGGGCCGCGCAGCACTGGCGGCCGCAGTGCGAGAAGCCCGCATTCGAGAGACGGACCTCGTCGTCCTGCACGCACTCTCCGGATCGGCCGAGCCCTCCGCCGAGGCGGCCGAGACGCAGGCAGTGTCCGCGTCGGTGGAGACCGCTCTGGCCGATATCGATCACGCCGACGCCGTCTCCTGGACCGTGGCGGTGGGCCGGCCCGATCCCGATGCCGTCAACACCCTGCTGACCTTGGCCGAAGAGCAGAAGTCCGAGATCCTGGTGGTCGGCTCCCGACACCGCTCGGCGGTCGGAAAGTTTCTGATGGGACAGACCATTCAGCGTCTGCTCCTCGAGATTCCGGTCCCGGTTCTTCTGGTCAAGTCCGGAGCGTGAGTGCTCCGAAACGGATGAGACGAATACTGGGGAACAGCCTCCGATGGATCGGCCTCGCGGCCGTATCCGTCGGGGGCTGGGCCCTTTTCGCGGCCCTGGGCCTGACGGCACCGTCGTTGTTCGCGGCCCTCGTCGTCGCCGTGGTGTTCGCTCTGACCGGCCTCGGCCCGGCTGCGGTACCGCGCCCGGCGTCGATGGCAGCGCAGGGCACGCTGGCCGTCACCATCGGCCTCATGCTCGACACCGACACTCTCGGCGCGTTGGGCGAGAACTGGATTCCCGCCGTTCTCGTCGGTGCCGGGACGCTGGTCGTCAGCGCCGGTTGCGGCGCACTGCTCGCCCTGCATCGCGATGTCGACCCCGTCACCGGAGCACTGTCCCTGATCGCCGGTGGCGCAACGGGTCTGGTGTCCATCGCCCGAGAACTCGGCGGGGACGAGCGAATCGTGGCCGTGGTGCAATACCTGCGCGTCGCGCTCGTGGTGGTCACCATGCCGCTGATCGTCACCTTCGCCTTCCACACCGACACCGGCGGCGGAGCAGGCGCGGACGATACGGCGACGACGCCCTGGTACATCGGCACGGCCTTTCTGATCGCCGCCGTCATCGCCGGAATCGTTCTGGCGCGGCTCATCCGACTGCCCGCGCCGGCGACACTCGGACCGCTGATCGTCGCCGGTGCCTGCGAACTGCTCGGATGGCCCGTCGACATCTCGGTGCCCACGGTGCTGCTGCCGGTGGCGTTCATCGTCATCGGATGGCAAGCGGGGCTCGCCTTCACCGTGTCGAGCCTGCGGGCCATCGGTCGTATCTTCCCGTGGGCCGCGCTGCTGGTGCTCTCGATCGGGTTGGTGTGCGCGCTGTTCGGCTGGGCGCTGTCTGCGATCACCGGGGTCAGCATGCTCACCGGGTACCTCGCGACCACACCCGGCGGCCTGGCCGCCGTGCTCGCCGTGTCTGCGACCACGGGGTCGGATGTCACCTTCGTCGCGTGTGTTCAGGTGATCCGACTGGTGTCGATGCTCGTGGCCGCGCCACTCGCCGCAGCCGCGTACACGAAACTGGCCGAGCGCAAGAAAGCCAGGACGGCGAGCGAATCAACCGTCGGCGTGGGGTAATTCGACCCGGAAGGTCGCACCCTGACCGGGGGCACTCTGCACCCGAACGGTGCCGTTGTGCGCCGCCACCAAGGCCGCGACGATCGAGAGCCCGAGCCCGCTGCCGCCGCTCTCGCGCGTCCGGGAGGAGTCGGCTCGATAGAAGCGCTCGAACACGTGCGCCGCCTCTTCCTCGCCCAGCCCGGGGCCGGTGTCCTGGACTTCGAGCAGTACCGAGGACTGGGTGGTCCCGACGCAGACGGTGATCGACGCCGATTCGGGTGTGTGCCGCACCGCGTTTCCGACGAGGTTCGCCAGTACCTGGCGCAGCCGAGCGTCGTCGCCGCTGACCTCGGGTATTCCCGGCCCTGCCAACACTTTCAGCGAGATGTCCCGCGCGGGTGAGACCGCCTTGGCGTCGTGCACGGCATCGGCGGCGATGGTCAGTAGGTCGACGCGACGCATGTCGAGCGGGCGTTGCGCGTCGAGTCGCGCGAGCATCAGCAGGTCTTCGACGAGCAGGCCCATCCGCGCCGATTCGCCCTCGATACGCGTCATCAGCAACGAGATGTCGCTCATCGCGCCCTGCCGATACAACTCGGCGAATCCGCGGATCGTCGTCAGCGGGGTACGCAGTTCGTGGCTGGCGTCGGCGACGAAGCGGCGCATCCGATCCTCGGACGCACGAGCCGCCTCCTCCGAGGCCGCAGTTGCCGCGAATGCCCGCTGAATCTGCGAAAGCATTCCGTTGAGGGCCAACGACAATCGGCCCACCTCGGTCTTCTCACTCCACTCGGGAACCCGTCGATGCAGATCTCCGGCAGCGATGGCCGCGGCCGTCGTCTCCACTTCACGCAACGGTCGCAGACTGCGTCGCACCACGAAGTAGGCGATCACGGCCAGGGCCAGCAACACGGCGGCGCCGATGTAGAACTGCAGCACCACGAGCCGGCTGACGGTCTGTTGGTTGGCGCTGAGCGACATGCCCACGGTGGTGGAACCCTCGCTGTTGGTCACCGTGATCACCCGCCACTCCTTCGACGGGTCGCCCTCGGAACCGACGGTCTTCGGAGTTGCCGACGGCGCACCGGACAGGTCCGGAACACTCTCGGCCACATCGTTGATCGGGCCCCGGACGGTACCGTCGTTGGCCACGGACCGAACGAAGAAGTTCGTCGGCGGGCGGTTCGGGTTGGGTTCGTCGATCGGAAAGGGCGGGCGTTCGCCACCCGGTTTCGCCCATCCCTGGGACGCTTCGACCAGTTGACTGTCCAGGCGACGCATCAGGGACGACTCGAGCGAGGACGTCACCGCCACCCCGGACGCCAGCAGGCCCAGCCCGACCAGGAGCAGCAACGCCGCGACCAAGGTGAAACGCAGCGGCAGGCTCCGAATCCGACCTCGAACGGCCGTCACCGTGGCTGGCGCATGACGTAGCCGACGCCTCGCAGTGTGTGAATCAAGCGAGTGTCTCCGGTATCGACCTTGCGACGTAGATACGACACATACGACTCCACCACTCCCACTTCACCACCGAAGTCGTAGTGCCACACGTGATCGAGGATTCGCGGCTTGCTCAGCACGGTTCCCGCGTTCACCATGAAGTACCGCAGCAGCGTGAACTCGGTGGGCGAGAGCGAGATCGGCTCACCTGCCTTCCACACCTCGTGGGTGTCGTCGTCGAGTTCGATGTCCGCGAACGCAACTCGCGACGGCTGCGCGTCCTCGCTCTTGCCGGACCGGCGCAGGATCACTCGGAGTCGGGCCACCACTTCCTCGAGCGAGAACGGCTTGGTGACGTAGTCGTCCGCACCGAGGGTCAGCCCGGTCACCTTGTCTTCCACCGAGTCACGCGCGGTCAGGAACAGGGCAGGCGCATCGATTCCGTCGGCCCGCAGTCGACGCAGCAGACCGAACCCGTCCATGCCGGGCATCATCACGTCGAGAATGAGAGCCTCGGGCCTGAAGTTGCGCACCTTGTCGAGAGCCTCGGGACCGGACGACGCAGTCGCCACCTCGAATCCCTGGTACCTCAGGCTGACCGACAGCAGTTCGACGATGGTCGGTTCGTCGTCGACGATCAGGACTCTGGCCTCGGGTGTCTCGCTCACGGTGTCCATCTTCGCGCGAGATGCTGCTCGTTCGCTGGACTCTCGCTGTGAGGTTGCTGTGAGCCACCCACAACGAAGTCGCCGCGAGCCACCCACAACGAAGTTGCCGCGAGCCACCGACAACGAGGTTGCCGCGAGCCACCGACGACACAGCCCAGCCACAGGGGGCATGATGGCAGCGATGCTCGACGCGAAGACCGACGGCCGAATCATGACTCGGTCTCCCGTGTCATCCATGCACGTATTCGCAACTCTGCTCGTATTGGGCATCGTCTTCGGTGCCGATATCGCGCGATGGGTCGACTCGTCCCCTGCGCTGAAGACCGGCGCGACGGTGTTCACCGGGATCTTCGTGCAGGCGACGCCGTTCCTGGTGCTCGGAGTACTCGTCAGTGGAAGTATCGCCGCGTTCGTCTCGCCGTCGGTGCTGCGACGAGTGGTCCCGAAGAACGAAACGGCTGCCGTCGGAGTGACGGGACTGGCCGGAATGGCGCTGCCCGGTTGTGAGTGCGGTGCCGTTCCCGTCTCGCGTCGGCTGATGGATCAGGGTGTTCCGGCATCGGCCGCCCTCGCGTTCCTGCTGTCGGCGCCGGCGATCAACCCGGTCGTCCTGGTCTCGACCGCGGTGGCTTTTCCCGGCGAACCCGGCATGGTTCTCGCGCGGTTCCTCGGCTCGCTCGCCACTGCACTGGTGATGGGTTGGCTGTGGACTCGATTCGGCAAGGCGGAGTGGATCACCGCGCGGCTGGCCGCTCGCGGACACGATCACGACCGCTCGAAGTGGGAGACGTTCCGCGAGTCGGCGCGTGCTGATCTGCTTCAGGCCGGGGCATTTCTCGTGTTCGGTGCCGCGGCCGCCGCCCTGCTGCATCTGGTGATTCCGGACTGGGTGTTCGCCCATCTCGCCGGGCAGTTGCTGCTGTCGATCCTGGTGATGGCCGTACTCGCGGTGATTCTGGCGCTGTGTTCGGAGGCCGATGCGTTCGTTGCCGCCAGCATGTCGATGCTGCCGCTGCTTCCGCGGTTGGTCTTCCTGGTGGTCGGACCTGCCGTCGACGTCAAGCTGATGGCGATGCAGGCGGGCAGTTTCGGACGCGGGTTCGTCGCACGTTTCGCCCCGCTGACGTTCGTCGTCGCGATCGCGTGTGCCTCGGTGTGCGGCTACCTCGTTCTGGGAGCGCGATGAAGCGCGAGGTGCAGAACCTTCTGCTGTTTCTCCTCGGCGGAGCCATGGTCAAGATTTCGTTGGACGGCAGCTTTGTGCGATACGTCAAACCGTCGCTGCATCCGTATCTGCTGACTGCCGGCGTGTTGATCGTGCTCCTGGCGGCCGCGTCGATCGTGGCCGACATCCGCCGCGGTGGGCCGGCCGACGACGGGCACGATCATGATTCGCGTCCGTACTGGCTGCTGTTGGTCCCGCTCGCGGTCATCCTGTTCGTCGCACCGCCCGCGCTGGGTGTCTCCGCGGTCGGCGATCGATCCGTCACCTCGGCTGCCGATCGTCAGCGGACAGCGTTTCCACCTCTCCCGGACGAGCGCGCGCCCGAGGTTCCGTTGCTCGATGTCGTACAACGCGCGGTCAGAGACACCGAAGGCAGCCTCGACGGACGGGAGATTCGCGTCACCGGATTCGCCGTCGCCACCGCGAACGGAGGCTCGCCGCGCGCCGACGGCACGACGGACGGCATCGATCTCGCTCGCATTCTCATCATCTGCTGCGCGGCCGACGCCAGGTCCGTTCGCATCCACCTCGACGCAGGTAGCGCGTCTCTCGACGACATTTCGGACGGCACCTGGCTGCGGATATCGGGGACCGTCGACGCGGCCACAGCGACGGAGAACACTGCGTTCACACCCACGATGACCGTCTCGACGGTCGAGCGAATCGACGCGCCCGCGAACACGTACGCGTACTGACAGCCCGAAACCCATGGCCACTACCGCCCCGAATTGGTACGATCGTACAAGTCACTTCCGACAATCGGACGAGCGCACCGTACCCGAACAGCGACAAGACGGTGCAAGGAGTGATTTTCGTGGCTTGGCTCATTCTCGTCGTCTCCGGCGTTCTCGAAGCGATCTGGGCGACCGCGCTCGGTAAGTCCGAGGGCTTCACCAAACTCGGACCGTCCGTCGTCTTCGGAGTCGCAGTGGTTCTCAGCATGATCGGTCTCGCGGTCGCGATGCGGTCGTTGCCCACCGGTACCGCCTACGCCGTCTGGGTGGGAATCGGTGCCACCCTCACCGTCGCGTACGCCATGATCACCGGCGAAGAAGCTGCGTCACTGCTCAAGGTGGCGCTTCTGGTCGGCATCGTCGGATGCGTCGTGGGACTGAAGGTTCTTCACTGATTTTCCGAGCTACGAGCAGTTACAGTAAAACGATGAATTGGGTGTCAGCGATCACACTGCCCGCGCGCGCCGGAATTGCCATCGCCGAGCAGGCGATCGGCGTCGCGGAGGTCGCGTTGGCCACCACCAGGATGGCCTTGGCCACCGGTGCATCCGGCACAGCAGGTGTCGCCTCGCTCGCCAATCCACGCGGCGGCACCATGCAACTGCTCGCCCAGCTCGGCCAACTCACCTCCGACGACCGCGCCCTGGGCAACGCACTCAAGGAAGGCGGACCCTTGGACCGCCTTCTCGCCCAGGGCGGCGTCGTCGACCGCCTCACTTCCGAGGACGGCACCCTCGAGCGGTTGCTCTCCCCGGGTGGCCCGGTAGAGCGAATTCTCGCTCCGGGCGGACCCTTGGACCGGCTGCTCGCCGAGGACGGACCGCTCGAACGACTGCTCGCCGAAGGCGGTCTGCTCGACCGCATCACCGCCACCAACGGACCGCTCGAACGACTGACGGCCAAGGACGGCCCGCTCGAGGTGCTCACGCGTCAGGACGGCCTGATCGAGCGTGCCATCGCCGAGGAGGGCATCCTCGAAACTCTGCTCGCCGAGGACGGTGCCATCGAGCGACTGACAGCCAAGGGCGGACCGCTCGATCAGCTGGTCAAGCTGTCGGAGACACTGACGTCGGTGGCCCCGAACATCGAGCGGATGAGCATCTCGATCGACATCCTGCAGGATTCCGTGGAGATCCTCTCGGCTGCGGTTCACCCACTGGGCGAGCTGGTCGGCCGACTCCCGAGTCGCTGGCTCAAGAGCGGGAAACAGTCGGTTCACGAGTTGCACTGACGCCCCGGCCCCTCCGGCGAAGATTCTCGACTCTCGGGGCTGCGGCGTCGACTCGTTGTTAGCGCTCACACTGGTGAGCGGGGGTACGGAAAATAAACTTTGACAATGCCGATGTTATCGCTCACACTTTCGTCTTGATGTGATGTGCGGCACAGACGAGGCCACTCTCCACCAACTTCGAGATCTGATTTCACCGAGCAGGGAGAAACGATGAAGTTTCGACATCTACCCATGGCCGCGGCCGCGGTGGCACTGGCCATCACGGTCACCGCATGCGGATCGAGCACCAAGACGGCGGACGTCCAGCCGGCCGACGGCGGAAGCACGGCGGGCGCGCTGATCGGCGTGACGATGCCGACCAAGTCCTCGGCTCGATGGATCGCCGACGGCGACAATCTCAAGAGCGCGCTCGAAGGACAGGGCTACAAGGTCGATCTGCAGTACGCGGAGAACGATATTCCCACCCAGGTGAATCAGATCGAGAACCAGATCACCCAGGGCGCAAAGCTTCTCATCGTGGCTTCGGTGGACGGCACCGCGATCACCACCCAGTTGCAGGAAGCCAAGGACAACGGCATCGGCGTCATCGCGTACGACCGCCTCATCCGCAACTCCCCCAACGTCGACTACTACGCGACGTTCGACAACTACAAGGTCGGCGTCGACCAGGCCACGTCTCTGCTCGTCGGCCTCGGATTGAAGAACGAGGACGGCACCGACAAGGCCGACGCCCCAGCGGGTCCGTTGAACATCGAGGTCTTCGCCGGTTCTCCCGACGACAACAACGCCACGTTCTTCTTCGACGGCGCGATGGAGACTCTGCAGCCGTACCTGGACGACGGAACACTGAAGATCGGCAGCGGCGAATCCGACTTCGAGACGGCCGCAACACTGCGCTGGGATCCGGCGACCGCGCAGAAGCGCATGGAGGATCTGCTCACCAAGACGTACTCCTCGGGCCAGAAGGTTCAAGGCGTGCTCTCGCCGTACGACGGACTGTCGATCGGAATCCTCTCCGCGCTCAAGAGCAACGGCTACGGCACAGCAGGGCAGCCCTACCCGATCGTCACCGGTCAGGATGCCGAGGTGCCGTCGGTGAAGTCGATCATCGCCGACGAGCAGTACTCCACGATCTACAAGGACACCCGGCAACTGGCCGAGGTCACGATCGCGATGGCTCAATCCATGCTCGACGGTCAGACGCCCGAGACGAACAACACGACGGACTACGACAACGGCGAGAAGGTCGTTCCGGCGTACCTGCTGCAGCCCGAGATCGTCAACAAGGGCAACTACGAGCAGCTGCTGGTCGAAGGCGGCTACTACACCGAGGATCAGTTGAAGTGAGTTCGGAGATGACGAGCCCGATCTTGGAGATGCGCGGCATCACCAAGACGTTTCCCGGCGTGAAGGCGCTGCAGGATGTCACTCTCTCGGTCAATCGCGGCGAGATCCACGCGATCTGCGGTGAGAACGGCGCCGGAAAGTCGACGCTCATGAAGGTGCTGTCGGGTGTGTATCCACACGACACATTCGACGGCGAGATCGTGTTCGACGGTCGCGCCTGCGAGTTCTCCGACATCCGGAGCAGCGAGGCCGAGGGCATCGTCATCATCCATCAGGAACTCGCGCTGAGTCCGTACCTGTCCATCGCCGAGAACATCTTTCTCGGCAACGAGCGGTCCAGGCGCGGGTTCATCGACTGGAACCGAACCAATTCCGAGGCCGCAGCCCTACTGAATCGGGTAGGGCTGCGGGAGAACCCGGTCACCGTGGTCAACGATCTCGGGGTCGGCAAGCAGCAACTCGTCGAGATCGCCAAGGCGTTGTCCAAGGACGTCACGCTGCTGATTCTCGACGAACCGACTGCAGCACTGAACGATTCGGACTCGGCTCACCTGCTCGACCTGCTTCGCGGTCTGCGAGACGAGGGAATCACGTGCGTGATCATCTCGCACAAGCTCAACGAGATCGCGGCCGTCGCCGACCGCACCACGATCATTCGTGACGGCCGAACCATCGAGACGTTGGACATGCGCAGCCCCGAGGTCACCGAGGATCGCATCATCTCGCTGATGGTCGGCCGCGATCTCGAGCACCGGTTCCCACCACACGAATCCACTGTGGGAGAGGAAGTTCTGCGTATCGAGGACTGGACCGTGCACAGCCCGACCCAGCACGGCCGAACCGTCGTCGACGGAGCGAATCTGACGCTGCGCCGGGGTGAGATCGTCGGCCTGGCCGGGCTGATGGGTGCCGGACGCACCGAATTGGCCATGAGTGTCTTCGGACGCAGTTACGGCATCGACATCTCGGGGCGACTGTACAAGTACGGCAAGGAAATACACGTCAAATCCGTCAGCGACGCCATCCATCACGGAATCGCGTACGCCACCGAGGACCGAAAGCGCTACGGCCTCAACCTGATCGACGACATCAAACGCAACATCTCCACTGCGGCACTCGACAAACTGGTGACCGGTGGCTTCGTCGACGACAACCAGGAATACAAGGTGGCCGAGGGCTTCCGGAAGAGCATGAACATCAAGGCACCGAACGTCTCTGCCGTCGTCGGCAAGCTCTCCGGCGGCAATCAGCAGAAAGTCGTGCTGAGCAAGTGGATCTTCAGCGATCCCGACGTGCTCATCCTCGACGAACCGACGCGAGGAATCGACGTCGGCGCGAAGTTCGAAATCTATTCGATCATCAACGATCTCGCCGACGCAGGCAAGGCAATTCTGGTGATCTCCTCCGAGCTACCGGAACTGCTCGGACTGTGCGACCGGATCTACGCGCTGTCCGCAGGCCGGATCACCGGTGAGGTGACTCGCGAGGACGCGACACAGGAATCCCTCATGCACCTCATGACCCGTGGAACAGGAGTACTTCGATGAACCAGCTGTCGACCGTACGGGGGCTGCTCACGCGAAACCTCCGCCAGAGCGGGATCTTCATCGCGTTCGCGTTGATCATCCTGCTGTTCACCGTTCTCACCGGCGGCCAACTGCTGGTCCCGCAGAACATCAGCAACATGGTGGTCCAGAACTCGTACATCCTCATCCTGGCCATCGGCATGGTCGTGATCATCATCGCGGGCCACATCGACCTGTCCGTCGGATCGGTTGTCGCGGCGACCGGAGCGATCTCGGGTGTGCTGATGGTTCAGCAGAACGTGCCGTGGCCTCTTGCGGTGCTCATCACGCTGATCATCGGCGGTCTGATCGGAGCCTGGCAGGGCTATTGGGTTGCGTACTTCGGCATTCCGGCATTCATCGTGACCCTGGCCGGCATGCTCATCTTCCGCGCGGTCACCCTCATCGTTCTCGGTAACCAGGGCATCGGACCGTTCCCCGGACCCGTACGTACTCTCTCCAACGGCTTCCTCCCCGGCTTCCTGGGCAACGTGGGACTCGGGCCGCTCGGGGGTGCGGACATCTTCACCCTGCTCGTCGCGATCCTCGCTGTTGCCGGAATCGTGTTCACGCAGTGGCGTTCTCGGACTGGTCGGCAGAAGTACGGGCAGGCCGTCGACGCGATGCCCCTGTTCCTGCTCAAGATGGTTCTGGCCGGCGGTCTGGTTCTCGCCGTCGCCGTCCAGCTGGCGCGCTTCAAGAACCTGCCGTACGTGCTGATCCTTCTCGCCGTACTGGTGATGGGTTATTCCACGCTGGCAGGCAGGACGGTGTTCGGTCGGCACGTGTACGCCATCGGCGGAAACATCCACGCCGCATCGCTGTCCGGTATCAAGGTCAAGCCGGTGACCTTCTGGATCTTCGTCAACATGGGAGTCCTGTCCGCCCTCGCCGGAATCATCTTCGCCGGCCGCCTCAACCAGGCCGGTCCCACTGCAGGCAACGGCTTCGAGCTCGACGCTATCGCCGCGGCCTTCATCGGTGGCGCAGCGGTGCAGGGCGGTGTCGGCCGCATCGTCGGTGCGCTCACCGGCGGACTCATCATCGCCGTGATCAACAGCGGAATGTCGCTCATCGGTTCGCCCAGCGAACGCGTTCAGCTGGTCAAGGGCCTGGTACTCCTCGCCGCAGTGGCATTCGACATCTGGACCAAGCGCCGAGCAGCGAGCGGTAAGGGCAACAAGGGCGACAAAGCTGCGCCTCCGAGCAGCTATCTGGGAGTGCCTGTGCCGGCCGAGATGTTCTCCGGTGCCGAGCCAGGCAAGCCTGCGCCCGCCACGACCGGTTCCGCGGTGACAACACCCACGTAATCCACACAGTCGCGGGCACCACCGGCCCGGGCATGCTGTGATTGTCTTCGATCACGAAGGGAGGCTCGGAAGATGACACCCACTCGAGGACCCGCCATGACCGATGTCGCCCGTCTCGCCGGCGTGTCCCATCAGACCGTCTCCCGCGTCATCAACGGTCATCCCAACGTGACCGAAGCGACGAGAACCAAAGTGCATCAGGCGATCTCGGAACTCGGCTATCGACCGAACACTGCTGCCCGCGCTCTGGTCACCGGCCGCAGCAAGACCATCGGAATCGTCGGGACCGGAAACGCTCTCTACGGTCCGGTGTCGACGCTGTACAGCGTCGAGTACGCAGCCCGTCACGCCGGCTACTCCGTGGTGGTCGGCGTCCCCACCTCGTTCGACGAGGCAGCCATCATCACCTGTGTGCGCCGGTTGCAGAAGCAGGGTGTCGACGGCGTCGTCGTCATCGCGCCTCTGCGAACCGACGGCGGCGACATCGCCGATCTGGCCGGGGAACTCCCACTCGTCGCCGTGGAGGGTTCGCCTGCCGGTGATCTGGCCGTCGTCTCGGTGGACCAGATCGCCGGAGCCAGGGCCGCAACCAGTCACCTGCTCTCGCTCGGACACAGCGCCGTGTGGCACGTTGCCGGACCGCTGGGCTGGTACGAGGCCGGCGACCGCGTCACCGGATGGCGGCTGGCCCACGAGGAAGCAGGCATCGAACCGCCGCCCACCCTCAGCGGCGATTGGACTGCCAAATCAGGGTTCCGGGCCGGCAGCGAACTGGCCGTCGACGCCGACGTCACCGCAGTGTTCGCAGGCAACGACTCCATGGCACTCGGAGTGCTCCGCGCGCTGAACGTCCACGGAAAGCGAGTACCGCAGGACGTCAGCGTCGTCGGCTTCGACGATGTCCCCGACGCCGAATTCTTCTCACCGCCCCTGACCACCATTCGCCAGGAATTCACCGACGTCGGTGTACGAAGCGTCGAAATTCTGCTCGATCAGATCGACACCGGAAACCGAAGCACCAGGCGTTCGAGCATCGAACCGACCCTGGTGATCCGATCCAGCACCGGCACCCCACGTGCATAGAACCTCGTAGCCTGCTACGAGTTTTCGCTCACTTGGGTCGTTCCGCGGGCTCCACTCCTGCTCACGTGCGGCGAAGCCGCTCACAGACGCAGTTGGATCTCGACGAGTAGTCGTGCGTCGGAATCGGTGAGATCGAGGTCCAGGATCTGCTCGACGCGGCGAATGCGGTAGCGCAGGGTGTTCGGGTGAATGTGCAATCGCTCGGCGGCAGCCCGAACGTCGCCGAAGCACGCCAGGTACGTCTCTAGACTCTCGCGCATTCTGGAGTCGTTGGTGGCGTCGTATCCGTCGAGGGCGGCGATGCGCGGGTCTCGTAGCTGTTCGTGATTGGTGATCAGTTCCAGGATTTCGCCCAGCAACACCGAGGTTCTCGACTCCTCCAGCGTCGTGACCCGCACCTCGCCGGTGGTGCCGTCGAGAACTCGGTCGACCTCGAACCTGGCCACGGCCACGCCCTCGAGATCGGCGATCGGGGCTGCGACCGCAGCGCGCAACGCCATCGAGGTACGCGTCTCGATCCGTCCGACGGCGTCGGCGGTCCACGCCGCAATCCCCGTGCCCGACGCCACCCCGGGAAACAGCGCGTAGATTCTCTCACCGATGGTGGTGACCAACGAGTCTCGTCGAAAAGCGCTGGCGTGCAGTCGAACAGACGGTGCCAGGGCGCTGATCTCGAAGTCTCCGCAGGCCGCGAATCCGACGACCGCCGCGGAACCCGAGGTGGGTATCGACAGCGCAGACGCCAGCGACGGGATATCGACACCGCCGCCCCTTGCCCCGAGCAGGCGCTGAATCTGCAGGGCCTCGTTGGTCGGGGCGTTAGCGATGCGGGTGATCAGTCGGGCCGCGACAGCGGAGGCACCGCGCAGTACCGCGTCGGCGTCCGAGGCGAGCGGGAGGGAACCCTGCTGCACCCAGATCGTCCCGAGAGTCGTCGGGCTGCCGGTCATGCGACGAATCCCGACTGCGAGGCGTCGACGAATCTCCAGTTCGGTATCGGCCGGCACGTCGATCACGTCGTCGGTACGGCGGAGTCGATCGAACACGCCACGCTCGTGCAGCCTGCGCAGATAGTCGGCCGGTCCTTCGCGTCCGAGAATCGACAGGGTTCGCAGTTCGTCGGCCGCGTCGTCGGATGCCGAGTAGGCCAACACGTGTGAGCGCTCGTCCTCGATGCTCACCATGCCCTTCGTCAGCGACGCCACCGTCTGCGCGAGTTCGTAGAGGTCGGTGTCGGCTCCGAACAGTCCGTCGTCGGGGCTCTGGGCCCGGGCCTGATCGAGAACTCCGCGCATCATCGACAGCAACAGCTCCCACCGTGTCTGCTGGTGCACTGCGACCAATGCGATACCGGTCTCCCTGGCACCGTGGGACAGCGCGGTCGAGGCGGCGACTTTGGTCAGCACCGCGAGTGGTCGGTCTGCGACCGGACGCAACGCGAGATCGTCGAACCACCGGATCACATCGGCCTCGGTCACGCCCACCAGCAGCGTCAGATCGGAGGATGCTCCCGGAGGTAGCCGCAGGTCGTCGGCATCGAGCAGCGCGACGGACTCGACGGCCATGTCCGTTCCGGCGGGCGCGAGGACGAGTTCGACGACGGCGCTGTGCAGCGAGGTCAGCATCGAACGCAGCGACACCGTATTGGCCATGCGGACAAGTAGAACATGAATTCTTTGGCCGATGAGCTGATTGAACGCGGTGCGGATCGGACTTCAATGAGCAGCACACACCGAAGCCGAGGAGCAGCCATGGACGCCGTCACATCCGTCCCCACCCCCACCAACGAGCCGGTCAACACCTACGCCCCGGGTAGCCCGGAACGCACCCGCTTGCGCAGCCGCCTGACCGAACTGCGTTCCTCCCCCGTCGAGATCCATCAGGTCATCGGCGGAGTTCACCGACAGGCCGACGGCCCACGCGAGAACGTCGTCGAACCGCACAAGCACTCGTCGATCATCGGCAGTTTCGCCGGTGCCGGCCACCAGGATGTGCGCGACGCCATCGACGCCGCCACGGCAGCCGCGCCGATGTGGCGCGATCTTCCCTTCGACGAGCGCGCCGCGGTGTTCCTGCGGGCCGCCGATCTGCTGTCCGGCCCGTGGCGCGAAAGAATCGCTGCTGCAACGATGCTCGGTCAGTCCAAGTCGGCCTACCAGGCGGAGATCGACGCACCCTGCGAGCTCATCGACTTCTGGCGGTTCAACGTCACGTTCGCCCGGCAGATTCTCGCCGAGCAGCCGATATCGGCACCGGGAGTGTGGAATCGCGTCGAATACCGTCCGCTCGAGGGCTTCGTCTACGCCATCACTCCGTTCAACTTCACCGCCATCGCAGGCAACCTGCCCACCGCGCCCGCGTTGATGGGCAACACCGTGCTGTGGAAGCCCTCGCCCACCCAGGCCGTGGCCGCATATCTCACGCTGCAGCTCTTAGAAGCCGCCGGTCTGCCGCCGGGGGTGATCAACCTCGTTCTCGGCGACGGTCCGATGGTGTCCGAAGTCGCCCTTGCCGATCCGCGGCTGGCCGGCATCCACTTCACCGGATCCACCGCGACGTTCCAGACGCTGTGGCGTCAGGTGGGCAACAACATCTCGAACTACCACTCGTATCCACGGCTCGTCGGCGAGACCGGCGGCAAGGACTTCATCGTCGCGCACAGCTCGGCCGATCCGGATGTGTTGACCACGGCCATGATTCGCGGTGCGTTCGACTTCCAGGGGCAGAAGTGCTCCGCAGCATCCCGGGCCTTCGTACCGAAATCGCTGTGGGCGTCGATGGGCGATTCGTTCGTCGAGCAGGTCTCGGCGCTGAAGTACGGTGACGTGACCGACCTCTCCAACTACGGCGGTGCCGTCATCGACCGAAAGGCGTTCGACCGCAACGCAGCTGCCCTCGACCGAGCGAAGTCCGTCCCCGGCCTGACCATTGCTGCAGGCGGAACCTGTGACGACTCGGAGGGCTACTTCGTCTCGCCCACGGTGCTTCTCGGCGACGATCCCACCGACGAGGCCTTCACCACCGAGTACTTCGGCCCCATCCTCGCCGTGCACGTCTACGACGACAGCAAGCCCGACGCCTACGCCGAGACCCTGCGCGCCGTGGACAGTGGCTCGAAGTACGCATTGACCGGAGCGGTCATCGCCACCGATCGCACCGCCGTCGAACACGCCCATGCGGCACTGCGATTCGCCGCAGGCAACTTCTACGTCAACGACAAACCGACCGGCGCAGTGGTGGGACAGCAACCGTTCGGCGGAGCCCGTGCATCGGGCACCAACGACAAGGCCGGCTCACCGCAGAACCTGCTGCGGTGGACCTCGGCCCGCACCGTGAAGGAAACGTTCGTTCCGCCCACCACCCACGGCTATCCACACCAGGAAGGCGAGGGAACGCGATGACCACTCTGCTGAGCAATCCGCTGCGGCCGGCGCTGCTGGCGGCGGCGCGTTCACCGAAACTGCAGGCGACGGTGACGCGGCTGCGCGCCACCCGATCACTCGTCGACCGATTCGTCGCTGGTGAATCCGAGCCCGCGGCCGTCGGCGCGGTCGATACCCTGCTGGCGTCGGGCCGGTTCGTCTCGGTGGACTACCTCGGTGAGGACACCACCGACCGAGTCCAGGCGAAAGCAACCGTGGACGCGTATCTGTCACTGATACAACGTTTTTCGACGCGAAGAGCCGATGCGACAGCGCTGGAGATCTCACTCAAGCTGTCCGCGCTCGGCCAGGGAATCGACCGAACCCTGGCGCTGGAGAACGCACGGACGATCTGCACTGCTGCCACGGCGGCCGGGGTGTGGGTGACGGTGGATGCCGAGGACCACACGACCACCGATTCGACCCTGTCGATCGTCCGCGAACTGCGCGTGGACTTTCCGGATCTGGGTACGGTGCTGCAGGCGTATCTGCGACGCACCGAAGCCGACTGCCGGGACCTGTCCGGACCGAGATCTCGGATCCGCCTGTGCAAGGGTGCGTACAACGAACCGTCGTCGGTGGCGTTTCAGAGTGCACGGGAGGTCTCCGACTCGTACCTGAGGTGCCTGCAGGTTTTGATGAACGGTCGCGGCTACCCGATGGTGGCCTCACACGATCCGGAGATGATCGACGCGGCGGAGCAGTTCGCGGCGTCCGCGGGCAGGTCGTCCGAGGAGTTCGAGTTCCAGATGCTGTACGGCATCCGCGATCCCGAGCAGCGCCGACTCGTCGATGCCGGGCGGCATGTTCGCGTGTATGTGCCCTACGGGTCGCAGTGGTACGGCTACTTCATGCGCAGACTGGCCGAGCGTCCGGCGAACCTGATGTTCTTCGCGCGATCGGTGCTCTCGCGTACATAGCGGGTGCACTCGACAACTCGCTCACCGCACAAGCGCGCGCGTTTGCCGGCTGCGCGCAGAATTGCGAGGTTTCCGAGGCGATTTCGCGCGCATTCGACGAATGCGCGCGCATTTGTCCACCACCGAAGTCGGCCGCCCTCTCCTCGGCGTTCCAGCGTGGATTAGGTCGTGCGACATCGGGGCATCCCGACGTCATGGCAAATTACAGAGTTATCGATCCGCACGGAACCGTCGTCGAGACCAAGGACATCTCCAGTTCGGAGGACGCGCACGCCTGGTTCAAGGACAGCAAGTCGGACAACGAGGAATTGGGATGGCGACTCGAGGTCGAGCACGACGGCGAGTGGGCCTTCTTCAGCGCCTCGGAGGGAACCGAGGACTAGTTCTCCTGGCCTGCAACAACTTCGGACGACCCTGTACACCGGCTACGCCGTACTGCAGGGTCGTTCGTTCGTTCGGGGACAGACAACTCGGGGGACCGACGACTCGAGAACGACGAACAGTGGGCAGCCCCGTACTGGAGCTGCCCACCTCTTGTCGCGGCGATGATCGCCGGAGTATTACCGGTCGTTCGAGGGACGAGCCGTCGGAATCGTGGACTCGAGGTCGGCGACCTGGATCAGACGTGAGACCGAGCGTCCTGCGACGATCGACCATGATGCGCCGATGCCGGCCGTGTAGTCACGGACTGCATCGAAAACTGTGAGACCTGCGATGCCGAAGAATTCGACATTGGACAGATCGAGGGTGACATGCCTTTTGCTGGACACGCGGCTGCAGACGAAATCGGAGAACATCGGCGCGCTGCGCATGTCGATGTCGCCGTGGACGGCGACGACGAGTGAGCCGTCGGGGCCGTCGTGCGCGGTGAAGATTGCTCCGGTTGCTGCGACGGACACGGACTTCTCCGCGACAGTCACCGGGGTGGTTCGAACTTTGTTGCCTGAAGATTCAACACTCATGGCAGATCCCATCGATCGGTCGAACTGAGGGGGAAACCGATTGACGCAGCGGGAGCAGAATTTTAGCCTGACCCGGACGCCGACTTCGCTGCGTTTCCCCGTGACCGGCTGTTAGCTCAACCGTGGCCAACCCTACGGCACTGGCACGCTCGGAGTCCAGCATCGGCCCGAACAGGCCACCCACCAGCGGTTCGAACATCGCGCCGGGCGCGGCCCCTACGCGCGACGGCTGTTTCCCAGGTCCGCGTGATGTTCTCGCATAGCGCCGATCAGCGCTTCGAACACCCGATGCGCGGCGGCGAGATCGCCATCGGGGAAATCCGCCAATGCGGCGCTCGTCCGCTTACCGAGGGGGCCGAAGAACCCGCGAGCGACCTCCATCCCGTGCTCGTCGTACCGCAGAATGACCTTGCGTCGATCGGACGCGTCGGATTCGCGGCGGATGTGCCCGGAGGTGATCATGCGCTCGACGAGGTAGGTCATCGCCGCCGAGGACAGACCGAGCATCGTGCCCAGTTCCCCCGCCGTCAGCGGCGCACCCTCGACATCGGCGACCATGACGTGCAACAGAGCCCGAAAGTCGTTGGGCCGCAGGCTGTGTAGAGCGCCGAACACTTGACCGATCTGTTCGGAGACCGACGACAGCGCTCGTAGATCCGCGGAAATCGCGGATTCGAGGTGGTTTCGGTCGGCCATGTCGGTGGCAACTCCTTCGCTGCGGTCACCGTCAGACTACTGCCCGCAAGAGATTCAGTTGCTTAATATCTAAGTAAATGAGATTGTTTCTTCGTGGACAGCACTCGAACCGAGAACAAGACCGTCTGGGACCGCGTCGCGGTCGCGGCCACCGGGCGTAGATCCGGGGCGCTGGCGGCAGCGATCTTCATCCTCGCCGTGGCCGTGATGGGGTTGGTCGGCAGCAACGATTCCGCCGACCAGTCGCCGAACTCTTTGCCGACGTCGGCCGAGTCCTACCAGGTCGACGAGCTTCTCGCCGAATTCCCGGATTCCGACTCCGCACCGGTGATCCTGGTTCTGAGCCGGGCCGACGGCGGCGACCTGACAGCCGTCGACATCGAGGGCGCAGCTGCCGCACAGAGCAGGCTGCTCGCCGTCGATCGCTCGGTGCCGGACGAGCCCGGCCCGCCCCCGATCGTCGCACCCGACGGCAAAGCTGCGATCGCGCTGGTCCAGGTCGACTCCGAGTTGTCGGGCTTCACGCTCAACGAACTGATCACCGAGCTGCGATCCGCGGCCGGCGACGGCCTCTCTCCCGATCTGATCGCCCAGGTCACCGGCGGACCCGCTTTCGGTGCCGACATAGCGAACTCGTTCTCCGGAGCCAACTTCACGCTTCTGGCCGTCACCGCGCTCGTGGTGGCCGTCCTCCTCATCGTCACCTACCGATCACCCATCCTGTGGTTGGTGCCGTTGGCCGTCATCGGTTTCGCCGACCGATTCGCCACCACCGTCGGTACCGCGCTGGCCCAGGCCACCGGGCTCTCCTTCGACGGTTCGACCTCGGGAATCACCAGTGTGCTGGTGTTCGGCGCAGGCACGAACTACGCACTGCTGCTCATCTCTCGATACCGCGAGGAACTGCGTCGCGAGTCCGATCATCGCCTCGCCCTGCACCGCGCCGTTCGCCAGGCCGGGCCCGCCATCCTCGCCAGCAACGCAACCGTCGTACTGGCCCTGCTGACCTTGCTCCTCGCGATGCTGCCGAGCACCCGCAGCCTCGGGGCGCTGGCCGCGGCCGGTCTCGTCGTCGCAGCAGTGTTCGTCCTGTTCGTACTGCCGCCTCTACTGAAACTGTGCGGCCCGAAGCTGTTCTGGCCCTTCGTTCCCAAGGAATCGGACCGAGACACCACCACGGAAGGCGTCTGGCATTCGATCGCCGCAGGTGTTGCCCGACGCCCCGTGGCCACCGCTTCGATCACGATCGTCGCACTGCTGGCCTGCTGCGCCGCACTGTTCGGGACTCAGATCGGACTCTCGCAAACCGAGCAGTTCCGTGTCACCGCCGAGTCCGTCGAAGGCTTCGACACTCTCTCCCAGCACTTCCCGGCCGGATCGGCCGATCCGATGACGGTCCTCGCTCCCACCGCCGACATCGATGCAGTCATCAGCACCGCCGAGGGCATCGACGGAGTCGTCTCGGTCGATCGCGTCGCAGATTCCGACACCGGACTCACCCGCCTGTCGGTCGTCACCGACGCGGCCCCCGCATCCGACGAGTCGTTCGCCGTCGTCGAGGACCTCCGCGCCGCACTCACCGGCGTGGACCGCGCACTGGTAGGCGGCAGCGATGCCAAGGCACTCGACACCACCGACGCAGCGGCCCGCGATCGCCTCGTGGTCATTCCCGCTATTCTCGCGGTCGTGCTCGCCGTGCTCCTTGTTCTGTTGCGCGCCCTGGTTGCGCCCCTGATCCTGGTCGCGACAACGGTATTGAGCGCAGTGGCCGCGATCGGGATCGGCAGCTGGGTGAGCCTGCACGTCTTCGGATT
The DNA here is from genome assembly GCF_033042195.1 of Rhodococcus cerastii. NCBI lineage: Bacteria > Bacillati > Actinomycetota > Actinomycetes > Mycobacteriales > Nocardiaceae > Rhodococcus > Rhodococcus cerastii. The sequence continues at coordinate 96,782 of NZ_JAWLKF010000002.1, read as the reverse complement.
CCCCGCCCTCGACGACAACACTCCGCTGTTCGCGTTCCTGTTCCTGGTCGCGCTCGGCGTGGACTACACCATCTTCCTCGTCACTCGTACCCGGGAGGAGACGCCCCAGCACGGCACCAGATCTGCCATCGTGCGGGCGGTTTCGGCCACCGGAGGTGTCATCACGAGCGCGGGAATCGTTCTGGCAGCCGTGTTCTGCGTGCTCGGCGTCCTACCGCTGATCACCCTGACCCAACTCGGAATCATCGTCGGACTCGGTATTCTGCTCGATACCTTCGTGGTACGCACCGTCGTGATTCCCGCCCTGTTCACCCTCATCGGCCCGGGGATCTGGTGGCCGAACAGGATCGACTCGAACAAGAACACATCCGCAACCCAAGGAGCGAACACATGAAGATCCGCAACGCATTCGGCCGCACCGCACTCGTCGGTGCCATGGCCGCAGGCGCACTGCTGACCGCGGCTCCGGCGCAGGCGCAGCCGGTCGGCCCGCTGGGATCGGTCGGACTCGAGCCGCTGGCTCCGATCCCGTCACTCGATGTCGAGCGCTACCTGGGCACCTGGAACCAGGTCGCCGCGGTGCCGCAGCCCTTCAACCTGATCTGCGCCCGCGACACCCAGGCGAACTACCAGATGATCGACGACGCCAACATCCGCGTCGAGAACACCTGCACCACCTGGACGGGCCAGGAAAACCGCATCGTCGGCAACGCACGAGTCAACGACACCGTCACCAATGCCCAACTGCACGTGAGCTTCCCGGGCGTTCCCACGCAGGAGAGCCAGGAAGGACCGACCAACTACATCGTCGCCTACATCGCCGACGACTACTCGTGGGCGTTCGTCGGAAGCCCCACCCGCACGTCCGGATTCGTGCTCAAGCGCACGCCCGACGTCAGCGTCGAGCAGTTCCGCGAGATCCGCGGCGTCGTCGAATCGCTGGGTTACGACTCGAACTTCATCACCACGACGCCCACCCCGGGCGGCGCGACGACGATTCAGCAGCTCTCGACGGTGTAATGCCTGCGGCAGTGGCGTGGTTGAGCGCCCCCAGGGGCACTCGACCACGCCACTGCGGCTACGCCGCGCTGAGGATCGAGATCGCGAAGATCAAGCTGTCGCCCGGCTCGATTCCGGCCGCCGGATTGCCGCTCGCGTATCCGTCGGCCGAGGTGACCGCAACGGCGACGGTCGAGCCGACGGTCTGTCCGGCGATGGCCTTCTGGAAGCCTGCGACAACTCCGTCGAGCGGGAATTCGACCGGCGCGCCCCGCTCGAAGCTGCTGTCGAACGTTTCCCCGGTGCGTCCGTTGACGCCCATGTAGCAGACGGACACCTCGGCGTCGGCTGCAACGACCGGTCCGTCCCCCGCCATCAGCGTTTCGACCTGTGTCTCGCCGACGGCGAACGGTGTGTCGACGGTGACCGCGGGCGCGGCCGTGTCGGTGGATCCGACGACGGCCATGCTGCCGGAGTCCCCGTCCAGCGTCCATTCCGGAATGGCTGCCGCGTCGGGTGCCGCCGTGGGGCAGGTGCTCGAGGTGGCCGGGGCACCGGCGTCCGACGACGCGGAGGACGTGGAGGGTGCCGGGGACGAGGTGTCCTCGTCCGAGCTGCATGCGCCCGTCAGCAGGACGAGCGAGACGGAGGCGGCCAGGAACATGGTGCGGGTGTAGGAGTTTTTCACCGCGCCCACGCTACAAGTACCGCCCCCGATGTCCGTCACACTGCGGCGCGGAGTACTTCTGCGACCGGGGTGGACGCTCGACCGATCAGGGCCTGCAGGTCTCCGGAATCGGTGTCGAGCTCGCCGCGGGCAATCCCGGCATCCGCGCTGGCCAGCATGGTTGCCACGAAGTCGGGCAGTCCTGCGCCCTGGAGAATCGCGGCGTACTCGGACTCGGAGACGTCCTTGTAGGCGATCGGCTTGCCGGAGAGTTCGCCGATGACGGCCGCGAGCTCGGCGTAGGTGAGGCGTTCGTCGCCGCCGAGCTCGTAGATCTTTCCGCCTTGATCGTCGAGTGTCAGCACGGCAGCGGCCGCGGCGGCGAAGTCGACGCGAGACGCGGCGGCGAGCTTGCCGTTGCCTGCCGCGCCGAGGAGCACTCCGCTCTCGACGGTCTGGGCGAGCGAACCGAGGTAGTTCTCCCAGTACCAGCCGTTGCGCAGGAATACCGCGGGGATCCTGGACGCGGCGAGGCGTTCCTCGGTCGCCTTGTGCTCGGGCGCGAGGCTCACTCCCGAAGTGTCTGCGGCCAGCAGGCTGGTGTAGGCGATCAGGCCCACTCCGGCAGCCTCCGCTGCCTCGATCACGTTGGTGTGCTGCGCAATTCGCTGACCCACCTCCGAGCCCGAGACGAGCAGAAGCTTGTCGACGCCGGCGAGAGCCGCCGTCATCGCGGCGGAATCGGAGTAGTCGGCGACCCGAACCACGACGCCGCGTTCGGCCAGCGGAGCGGCCTTGTCCGCGTTTCGGACGACCGCCACGATGTCGGCAGGTGCGACACCACGCTCGATGAGTGCGTCGACGACGAGTCCGCCGAGATTGCCCGTTGCTCCTGTTACCGCTGTGGTCATGATCGAACTCCTGAAGTCGAGGTGTCGAGTACCCCCTCACAATGCACTTACTTTTCGTCTAGTGCAACCCCTCCGGTCATTACTGACTCTTTGATATGCGCTAGCATGGCGATATGTCCGAGCCCGCAGAATCTCTCGAAGCGTCCGTCTTCGCGCGTGACTGTGCGTCGAGGCAGACATTGCAGAACGCCACCAGCAGGTGGGGCGTGCTCGCCCTCGCCGCCCTCACCGAGGGCGACTATCGATTCAACGCGTTGCGTCGACGCGTCGACGGTGTCAGCGAACGCATGCTCTCGCAGACCCTCCAGACCCTCGAGCGGGACGGCCTCGTGGTCCGCACCGTCCTCGAGACCATTCCGCCGAAGGTGGAGTACAGCCTCACCCCGCTGGGACGCGACGTCGGTACCCGATTGAGCGATCTCATCGAACTGATCGAAGGCAACATGCCTGCCGTCCTCGAGTCACGCGCCGAACACGACGCCCGCTGATCGGCTGGGTTCAGGCGGGCGGCGTCACCAGGCACCACTCGTTGCCCTCGGGATCGAGCAGCACCTGGAAGGTTCCCGCCGCGTCGGAGTGTCGGTCGCCGAGCACCCTCGCACCCAGGGCGACGGCCGACCCGACGGCACGGTCGATATCCGGTACGGCGACGTCGAGGTGCAGCCGGTTCTTACCCGCTTTGCCCTCCGGGACTCGCTGAAACGCCAGCCGAGTGAACCCGGGAACGTCGACGAAGTGCCATGCGGCGTCACGCACCATCGGCTCTCCGCCGAGTATCGCGGCCCAGAATTGCGCCAGCGATGCCGGGTCCGTGCAGTCGAAAACGACCTCGTCGATGCGTCCGATCACGGTCCGATCCTAGAGGCCACGCACACCCACCAGCGCGTTATTTCAGCGTGATACTACCGAGACGTTTCCGTGATGATGCCGAACCCGTGCCGCGTTCGGACCCGTCGAGACTCGACTCCAGGGCGTGCGGGCCCTGCGCACCATCGGCCCGACGACCGACACGCTCGGCACACCGGTGCCGACGCACTGATCTGGGGAGGCATTCACCATGTTCCACACCAAGAGGATTGTCGGCGGGGCGGCAGCATTCGGATTCGCGTGTGCATTCGCGGCACTGGTACCCGGGACTGCATCCGCAGCACCGGTCGCCTGCACCACCGCACCCGGAGGGGCCGATGTCGCTGCGCTCGTCGGAGGATCGCAGTGCGACAGCTCCGCAGACGTCGCGAGTGCGGCGGCCGGTCTCGGCCTCGAAGGCTGGGGTTCGGCCGAGGCGATGAACAACGCAGCCGCCCTTGCACTCGGACTGAACGGTGGAACTGCAGTGAGCAACGGCAGTTTCGGTGGCGCGCCTGCAGCGATCGCCTTCGGCCCCGGTGCTGTCGCACAGAACACGGCAGCCGGTCTCGGGCTCTCCATCGCGGTGGCAGCACCGGGCTCCACTATCACCCTCACCCCGAACGGCGCGGTGTGCAACGGTGCCGGAATCGCGGGCAGCTTCACCACCCTGCAGGGCTGCATCGGCTGACGTGCGCCACGGGGGGTGCGAGTGGGCGATATGGATGTCACCGAAGGCTGTGTGATCTACAGTCTCAGTGACCGGCAGTCTCGGTCACCCACAATCTCGGAACGCGAGTCGGAAACGGCACGCTGAACAAGGAGTTCGACGGCAATGATGTCCTACCTGCTCTACGACGTTCTGCTCCCCCAACTCGGCCACGACGTCGCGTCGTACTGGGCACACCTTCTGGTTGTCGCCCCGATCTGAGTTCTTTCGACCTGCCACGACGAAGACATCCCCGCTCGGCCGTCTCGGCCGGGCGGGGATGTCTCGTTCGAAACCGGAATCGAATCAGACCGGCTGGGGCAACAGTCGGGTCAACACATCCGACAGGGTCACGACGCCGACGCTGCGAGCCGGATCGTCCGCCGCCGCCGAACCGTCGACCACCAGTGTAAGGTGATGCCGGGTCTCGCGCATCGACTGCAGGGCAACGTACACCGGCGTCGTCGCCTCGAGCGTGTATGCCGGACGCGTGATCTCGGCGAGGGTCTGCGGAGCGGTCAACGTGTCGCGCACGTGCACCACGCCCTTGACCACGTCCGCGTCGCTGACCAGGATCCGCAGATGTCCCGAGCGACGTGAGGCCTCGCGCACGTCGTCGATCGTCGCTGTGGACGGTACCGACGTGGGCTTGCCGAACTGACGCACCAGGTCACCGACGGTCAATTCCTGCAGTTCCAGCGCACTCGAGATCTGCGCCTGATAGCTGGCATCGAGGGCACCGACGTTCACCGAATGCTCCACCAGCTGCCGAAGGTCGTCCGCGTTCTGGCCCGTACCCACGGTGTCGGCCGGTTCGACGCCGACCCGCCGCAGGCACCAGTTCGCCATGTTGTTCAGTGCCGTCAGCACCGGACGGGTGAGAAACATGAACGCGCGCATAGGGATTGCGAGCATCGTCGCGGACTTCTCCGGATGGGCGATGGCCCAGGACTTCGGAGCCATCTCACCGACCACCAGATGCAGGAAGGTGACGATGATCAGCGCGAGCACGAAACCGAGGACGTCGGCGAACCAGTACGGCAGGCCGCCGCTCTCGAACAGGGGCGTGAGCCAGTAGTGCACGGCCGGCTTCGTCGTCGCACCGAGACCGAGCGTGCAGACGGTGATGCCGAGCTGGGAGCCGGCGAGCAGAACCGTCAGCTCGGACGAGCTGCGCAGCGCCGCACGAGCGGAGCGTGAATTGGGTGCCGCGTCTTCGAGCCGATGCCGCTTGGCGGCCAACAGCGCGAACTCGACGGCCACGAAGAAGGCACTGGCAGCGATGAGGCCGATCGTGACGGCCAGGAAAATCCAGATGTTGCTCATCGGTGCACACTTTCCTTCGACTCGGCCGACTCGTCGTCGTGTTCGGGGTCACGCTCGCCGAGCGTCAGAGTCAGCAGGGACGGGACGTGGCTGTCGATCTCCTCGATCTCGAGGATGACGAAACGAACGGGACTCTCCTCGTCGTTCGCCAGATCGGCGTTGTCCGGTGGTAGGTCCACTTCGATCCGTTCCCCGACATCGGGGAGAGATCCGTTGTGCGCGATGGCGAAACCGGCAATGGTCTCGTAGTCACCCTCGGGCAGATCGATGCCGATGGCACGTTCGACCTCGTCGACGTGCACCTCGCCGGCCATGGTCCAGCTGCCGTCGTCGGCACTGACCGGGCTCGGATCGGACAGGTCGTCGTCGTGCTCGTCGGTGATCTCGCCGACCAGCTCCTCGGCCAGGTCCTCGATCGTGATGACGCCGGTCAGACCGCCGTATTCGTCGATCACACAAGCCAATTGGTTCTTGGTCGAGCGCAACTCGCGCATCGCGTCGGGCAGGGTCTGGATCTCCGGGAGGATCAGCGCGTCACGCGTGAGCTCGGAGATCGGTGTGGAACCCGGCACCGTCGCGGACAGGACGTCCGCGAGATGGACGACGCCGACGATACCGTCGTCCTCGTCGAGCACCGGATACCTCGAGTGCTCCTGCCCCATCAGGGCAGCGACCTCGCTGAGAGTGTCGGTGTCTCGGACCGTCGCCGATCGCGAACGCGGGATCATCGCGTGTTCGACTGTGCGAGTGGGGAAATCGAGGATTCGATCGAGCAGCGTCGACAACTCGTCGGGCAGATCGCCGGTCTCGCGGGAATCCGAGACGATGTGCTCGAGGTCGCGCAGGCTCGCCGAGTGCTCCACGTCGTGGACCGGCTCGATCTTGAGAGCCTTGAGCAACAGGTTCGACGACTGGTCGAAGATGGTGATCAACCACCCGAAGAGCTTGAGGTAGATGGTCGTCGACAGCGAGAGCCATCGAGCCACCGGCTCGGGGCGGGCGATCGCGAAGTTCTTCGGGAACAGTTCACCGAAGAGCATCTGCACGAACGTCGCGAACGTGATCGCCAGAACGGCACCGAGGCCGACACCGACGGCCGTCGGAACTCCGACGCCGCCCAGTATCGCGCCGAAGGACTGACCGATCAGCGGTTCGGCGACGTAGCCGACCAGCAGGCCGGTGACCGTGATGCCCAGCTGCGCACCGGACAGCATGAACGACGTGCGCTTGGTGACGGTCAGGGTACGAGCGGCGACGGCGTCACCGGCCTCGGCACGCGCCTTGAGCCGGGACCGGTCGACGGTCATGTACGCGAATTCCTGGGCTACGAAGTAACCGGTCGCGACGGTGATGAGGAAAACGACGAGCAGGCCGAGCAGAAGAGTGAGCAGAACGCTCATTCGCCGGACACCGCCTCGCACGTAGTAGCTGTGGTGCGGGGAGCCGTGTCCGGCCCGGGTTTATCGCTGTCCATGATTCCTCAGGGTCGTAATGGGTGAAGTTTATCCGATACTACCGGGTCGAAGTCAGTGTCGGGTCACGGCGCCTTCACGACCAGGACGGGAACCGGGCAGTCCAGCAGCACTCGCTGCACGGTGCTGCCCATCAGGAACTTGCCCACCGCGGAGCGACGCTTGGAGCCGATGACGACCATGCCCGCACCGACGTCTGCGACGAGATCGACCAGCGCGCCGGCCGGGTCGCCCCCGTCGGGCTCGACGCGCACGGTGGTGGCAGTTCCGGGAAGGGTTTTCTCCACCTCGGCCTGCGCTGCCGCGCGGTCCTCTGCCGATACGGAATCGCGGTCCACCACGGACAACACGATCAGCTCGGCCTGACGCAGCTCGGCCTCGGCGGCACCGCGGCGCAACGCTTCCTGCCCCTCCAGTGTGTTGCTCATCGCTACTGCCACTGCGCTCGCTACCGACACGTTCTCTCCCGTTGCTCGTTGCTCGTCTTCACCGAGGATCACCCTCGGGGATTTGTGAACTGGACTAATCAGACAAACTGTATCTAACCTGACGCTGTGACACCCCACACGAAAGGTCTCTGATGGCGATATCGCCCACACTGCTACGAACGGCCGGAGCCTTGGTGGTGGTGGGAGCAGTCACCGTTGCCGGAATCGACGCCGCTCGCAGTGCCAGCGGCTCCGACGCCCGAGCCAAATTGACACTGATCGCACCGGCCGCCGCGGGCGGAGGCTGGGATCTGGTCGCCCGCGAATCGCAACAGGCGCTACGTAGCGACGGCATCGTCAACAACGCTCAGGTCGTCAATGTCCCCGGTGCCGGCGGCACAATCGGCCTGAGCCAACTCGACAACCTCAGCGGTCAGCCCACCACCGTCATGATCACCGGAACCGTCATGCTCGGCGGCATCGCGATCAACAACTCCGAGACCACCCTGGCCGACACCGTCCCGATCGCCAAGCTCGCCGAGGACTTCGAGGTCTTCGTGGTGCCCAAGGATTCACCCATCCAGAATCTCGAGGACATGATCGAGGCATGGCGGGCCAATCCCGGTGGACTACCGATCGGCGGCGGCTCCCTCGGCGGAATCGACCACATCGTCGCGGGTCAGTTGGCGCAGGAAGCCGACATCGACCCGGCCGCAATCAATTACATCGCCTACTCCGGAGGTGGCGAGGTCCTGACGTCGCTGCTGTCGAACACCGTCGGCGTCGCGGTCAGTGGCTTCAACGACTTCCGCGACCAGATCGAGGCAGGCAACGTACGCGCACTCGCCGTCGCCTCGCCCGAGCCGCTCGAGGGATTCGACGTGGACACGTTCATCGAACAGGGCTACAACGTCGACCTCGTGAACTGGCGTGGAATCGTTGCGCCCCCGGGGATCTCGGACGAGGACCGGCAAACTCTCGTCGACATCGTCACCGAGATGGTCGAAACCGAGCAGTGGGCCACAGCCGTCGAACGCAACCGCTGGAAGGAATCCGTCCTGACCGGAGACGAATTCGGCGAATTCCTCGAGGTCGAGCAGACACGGATCACCGGAATTCTCGAGGAATTGGGGCTGGTATGACAACGACGACCACAGACACCGACACGGGTACGTCCCGGTCGTTCTGGACCGGCCGCAGCGGCCTGATCGTCCCGGCACTTCTCGTTGCACTGGGAGTGTTCCTGGTCTACGGAACCGTCACGATGGATGTTCCGTCCACCGCCACCTCGCCTGGCCCACAGGTCTTTCCGGCCATCGTCGCCGGCGGCTGCTTCGTCGTCGCCCTGTTGGTCACCATTCAGTTGATGGTCAAGCCCGACGTGATCGACCGCGGGGTCGACGCCGACGGAAAGCCGCACACCGGCACCGTCAGCAACTGGCGAACCCTGTCGATCACCGTCGGATCGGTGGCATTGTTCATCGCCCTGCTCGACCCGCTCGGCTGGGTCCTGGCCGGCGCGCTGCTGTTCTGGGGCGTGTCGGTCGGATTGGGCGGTCGCCGTTACGTGTTCGACGCGGCAGTAGCACTGCTGGTCTCGAGCACGATTCAGATCGCATTCTCCGCCGGCCTCGGGCTGACCCTGCCCGGCGGCGTCCTCGCCCACATCTTCTGACGGAGCTGAACTTCTGATGGATTCATTGAGCAATCTCATCGACGGATTCGGCACCGCGCTGACTCCGATGAACCTCGTCTGGGTGTTCGTCGGCGCGCTGCTCGGAACCGCCGTGGGCGTCCTGCCCGGTCTCGGCTCCGCCATGGCCGTGGCCCTGCTGCTGCCCGTCACCTTCACCCTCGACCCGACCGCCGCGCTGATCATGTTCGCCGGAGTGTATTTCGGCGGCCTGTTCGGCGATTCCATCTCGGGCATTCTGATGAACACCCCAGGCAACAGCACTGCTATCGCAGGCACGTTCGAGGGCCATCGAATGGCCAAGAACGGCCGCGCCCCACAGGCTTTGGCCACCTCGGCGATCGGCGCGTTCATCGGCGGTATCGTCGCGACGACCCTGGTGGTGTTCTTCGCCCCGACGCTCGCCGCCTTGGCGACCAACTTCGGTCCCGCCGAGTACCTCGCCCTCGCGGTGTTCGCGTTCATCGCCACCTCGGCGGTGGTCTCGGACTCCGCGCTCAAGGGCCTGACCGCACTGCTGATCGGCCTCACCCTCGCCGTCATCGGTATCGACGGCCCCTCGGGCGCATCACGATTCACGTTCGAGGTCCCTGCCCTGTTCGACGGCATCCACATCGTCGTCATCACCGTCGCGATGCTCGCCCTCGGTGAGGTCATCCACATCGCGTCGAAGATCGGTAGACCCGAGGACCGTTCGCTGATCAAGTCGCAGGGACGACCGTGGCTGAGCAAGGCAGAGTTCCGCGATGCGTTGCCGGCATGGATGCGCGGTACGGCATTCGGCGTACCGTTCGGTGTGATCCCCGCAGGTGGTGCCGAAGTGCCGAGCTTCCTGGCCTACGGCACCGAGCGCAGGCTCGATCGCAAGCGCGAGAAGCCGATGTTCGGCAAGGGGGCCATTCGCGGCGTCGCGGGTCCCGAGGCGGCCGGAAACTCCACGGCCGGAACGGCAATGGGCGCGCTGTTGGCTCTGGGTCTGCCCACGTCGGCGACGGCCGCAATCATGTTGGCGGCCTTCCAGCAGTACGGCATGCAACCCGGGCCCCTGCTCTTCGAGCGCAGCGGCGACATCGTCTGGGCCCTGCTGGCCAGCCTGTTCGTGGCCATGATCGTGCTGTTGATCCTCAACCTGCCGTTCGCACCGCTGTGGGCGCAGCTGCTGAAGATCCCGAAGAACTATCTCTACGCCGGTATTTCGGTGTTCGCAGCTCTCGGCGTCTACGCGTCGAGTGCGTCGATCGTGGACCTGATCTTCATGCTCGGGCTCGGCATCGTCGGATTCATGATGCGGCGCTACGAAATTCCACTCGCACCGGTGCTCATCGCGGTGATCCTCGGCCCGCTCGCCGAGGAATCACTGCGACGCGCACTGGCCGTCAGCGAAGGAGATCCGTCGATTCTGATCAGCAGCGGCATCACCATCGTGCTCTACGCACTGATGGTCATCGCTGTGGTGTTCTCGATCGTCAGCAAGATCCGCGCCCGTAAGACCGCGGACTTCTAGAGCTCTGTGTGCCCACAGATTGTTCAGATGCCCACCTGTGACGGTGGGCATCTGAATATCTGGTCGGCAAACGCCGGGCACTGCTAGTGCTGCAAGGCCGGGTAATCCGTGTAGCCCTCGGCACCATCGGTGTAGAAGGTGCTCGGGTCGGGCTCGTTCAACGGCAGATCCTCGCGCCAGCGGTAGGCGAGGTCGGGGTTGGCGATTGCCGGACGGCCGACGACAACTGCGTCGCCGATGCCGTTGTCGAGAAGTGAGAGCGCCTCGTCGCGGGTGGTGATCTCACCGAAGCCACTGTTGACGAGCACCGGGCCGCCGAAGGCCTGTCGCAGATCCTGGACGAGCTCACCCGACGGGTCCTTGTGCAGCACACTGAGGTACGCCAGTCCCAGGGGGGCGATTCGATCGACCAATGCGCGGTAGGTGGCGCGCACGTCGTCGGCGTCCGTCTCGAGCGCGTCCTGGATGTTGTGCTCGGGTGAAATGCGAATTCCGACCTTGCCCGCTCCGAGAGCGGCGACCACTGCCTCGACGACCTCGGCCACGAATCGCGCCCGATTCTCCGGCGAGCCGCCGTACGAGTCGTCGCGCTGGTTCGAGGCGGGCGAAAGGAATTCGTGCAACAGATATCCGTTGGCACCGTGGATCTCGACGCCGTCCATTCCGGCGGCGATCGCGTTCTTCGACGCCTGCACGAAGTCGGCGATCACCGAGGGCAGCTCGTCCTCACGCAGCGCACGCGGGGTGGGGTACGCCTTCTTGCCCTCGTAGGTGTGGGTCTCGCCCTCGATGGCAATGGCACTGGGCCCGACGACCTCGCGGCCACCCGTCGTCGCCTCGTGGGTCACGCGACCGGCGTGCATCACCTGCGCGAAGATCCGTCCGCCGTCGGCGTGCACTGCATCGGCGACGTTGCGCCAGCCCTCGATCTGCTCGTCGGTCACCAGACCGGGCTGACCGGGGAAGCCCTGGCCTGCATGGCTGGGGTACGTGCCTTCACTGACGATCAGACCCAGGGATGCGCGCTGCTTGTAGTGCTCGACCACCAGCGGGCCCGGTACACCGTCCTGGCCGGAGCGCGTCCGCGTGAGCGGGGCCATCACCAGCCGGTTGTCGAGCTTCAGGTCGCCGAGCGCCAACGGGGAAAACAACTTCATGGATCTCTCTCCTCACGAGTGCGTGCACAGTACTTGCCACTGCTCACTCCGAACTCGAAAGATCCACCGAGCTATTCCGCCTCGAGACATTGCTCACGCCGAACGCAGCAGTGGTGCGGACAAGTGCCCTCCGAGGCACTTATCCACACCACTGTTCCATCTGGTCGTTCCGCAGGCTCCACTCCTGCGCGCAGCGCACTACAGGATGTAGAGCATCTCCTGATACGTCGGCAGCGGCCACAGATCGTCGGCCACCATGGCTTCCAGAGTGTCCGCCGCAGATCGAACGGCGGCCATCGCGGGCAGCAGTTCGTCCTTGGCGTGCGTCGCCTCGGCGAGGGCCTCGCCGCCGGGGTCGGCTTCGAGCGCGGCCTTCAACGTCGCCAACGCTGCCCGCAGCTCGGCGAGCGGTGCCGACACCGCCTGCAGCGCAGTCATGTCGACGTCGTCGACGCCCGCACCCTTGAGTGCACTGACGTTCTGCGCCAGCTCGGTCTGATAGCGCACGGCTGCGGGCAGAATGGACGTCTGGCCCATCTCCAGTGTCAGACGCGCCTCGACGAACACCGTCAATGCGTACTGTTCGAGCCCGATCTCGTAGCGCGAGTGCATCTCTCGGTGGTTGAACACCTTGTACTTCTCGAACAGTTCCATCGCCGAGTCCGAGATGAGTTCGGGCAACGCGTCGAGCGTCGTACGCAGGTTCGGCAGGCCGCGTGACTCGGCCTCGATCTGCCAGTTGTCGGAGTAGCCGTCGCCGTTGAACACCACCGCGCCGTGCTCGGTGATGATCTCGGTCAACAGGTTCTGCACGGCGGTGTCGAAATCGGTGCCCTCGGCGACGGCCGCTTCGAGGTTGGTCGCCATGTAGTCGAGAGCCTCGGCCATGATCGTGTTGATCGTGACCATCGGACCGTTGACGGTCTGCATCGAACCGGGTGCGCGGAACTCGAACCTGTTGCCGGTGAACGCGAACGGACTGGTTCGGTTACGGTCGCCGGGATCGGTCGGCAGCACGGGCAGAGTGTCGGCACCGATCATCATGGTGCCCTTGCCCTTCGACGACGTGGCCGCGCCCTTGGCGATCTGGTCGAACACGTCGGCGAGCTGATCGCCGAGGAAGATCGAGATGATCGCGGGCGGAGCCTCGTTCGCGCCGAGGCGATGATCGTTGGTCGCCGACGCCACCGAGGCGCGCAGCAGACCGCCGTACTTGTGCACAGCACGGATGACGGCAGCACAGAAGACGAGGAACTGTGCGTTGTCGTGGGGATTGTCGCCGGGAACCAGCAGCGATCCCAGATCGGAGTTACCGAGCGAGAAGTTGACGTGCTTGCCGGAGCCGTTGACGCCTTCGAAGGGCTTCTCGTGGAACAGGCATTCCATGCCGTGCTTCTTGGCGATGGTCTTGAACGTGGTCATCAACAGTTGCTGGTGATCGGCTGCGATGTTGCCGCGCTCGAACATGGGCGCGATCTCGAACTGCCCGGGTGCGACCTCGTTGTGCCGGGTCTTGGCCGGAATGCCGAGCTTGAACAGCTCGCGCTCGGTGTCCATCATGAAGCCGAGCACACGCTCGGGAATGGCCCCGAAGTAGTGATCGTCGAACTCCTGGCCCTTGGGCGGCTTCGAGCCGAACAGGGTGCGGCCGGCATTGAGCAGGTCGGGCCGGGCCAGGAAGAAGTGTCGGTCGACCAGGAAGTACTCCTGCTCCGGACCACAGAACGAGACGATGTTCTCGATGTTCTCGTGCCCGAACAGCTTCAGGATCCGCTCGGCATGCCCACCCATGGCCTGCTGCGAACGCAGCAACGGCGTCTTGTGGTCGAGGGCCTCACCGGTCATCGAGACGAACACCGTCGGGATGCACAGGGTGTTGCCGTTCGGATTCTCCAGTACGTACGCCGGGCTGGTGACGTCCCAACCGGTGTACCCACGAGCCTCGAACGTGTTGCGCAGGCCGCCGTTGGGGAAGCTCGACGCGTCGGGCTCGCCCTGGATCAGCGTCTTGCCCGCGAATTCCGCGAGCGCGCTGCCGTCACCGACCGGGTCGAAGAAGCTGTCGTGCTTCTCGGCCGTCAAGCCGGTGAGGGGATAGAAGACGTGCGCATAATGCGTCGCGCCCTTCTCCAGTGCCCAGTCCTTCATCGCCGACGCCACCGCGTCGGCGACCAGGGGGTCGAGCTTCTTGCCTTTGTCGATGGTCGCCATCACCGACTTGAACACGGATTTGGGCAGTCGCTTCTGCATGACGACCTTGCTGAAGACGTTCTCTCCGAAGATCTCGCCCGGCTTCTCGTCTCCGACGAAGCTGACCGCAGGCGGCACATACGCCTCGACGTCTTTGATCGCCTGCAGGCGTACGGTATTTCCACTCATGGCTACCCCTTGACAAGGTGCTGCTCCACAGCTGGATTTTGTGGAGTCCGACCCGGCGACTGTACGAATGCGACGTGGCGGTCGTGTTTCGTCGCTGTGTCCACTGCGATGCAAAACAAACCGGGAGGCAAAAACGGCGACCGGAGTTTCCTTCCACGCAGACGGGGGTAACTCCGTAGCCAGCGTAAACAACCGAAAGCGAGCCCCATGAGCGACCAGCTGACCGTCCGCAGAGTGATCGACGCTCCCCCGGCGTCGGTGTTCACCGCACTGGCCAACCCCGAGGTTCAGGCCGCGGTCGACGGCTCGGAGATGTTGCGTGGTGCGATCGACCCCACGCCGCTCGGCACCGTGGGCGACACCTTCGCGATGGACATGTATCAGCCGGAAATCGGCGAGTACGTCATGGAGAACACCGTGTTCGTGTTCGAGCAGGACCGACGTATCGGTTGGATTCCCAATCGCCAGGGCATGGAACCTCGTGGCACGCGGTGGTCCTGGGAACTCGAGGAGGTCGCCGACGACCGGACGGCCCTGACACAGGTGTACGACTGGTCTCGAGTCACCGACCCGGAATTCCGGAAGATGGCCGGCTTCCCACGGGTGACCGAGGAACAGATCGTCGGCACCATGCGCCGGCTCGCCGAGCACCTCGGCGTCCCGCTCGAAGACTGATCCCCGACGACAGGAAGAACTCTCATGGTCGACGTCACCCGCACCTTCACCGCCGCTGTTCCGATCGAGAAGGCGGCCGCCTTTCTACGCGACTTCTCCCATGCGCCGTCGTGGGATCCTGGAACCCAGAGTTGCACACAGATTTCCGACGGTCCGGTCGCCGTCGGAACGCAGTGGCACAACGTGTCCAAGCTGTTCGGTATCACCACGGAGTTGACCTACACCTTGGTCACCGACGAGCCTGATCACATCGTGCTCGAGGGCGAGAACAAGACGGCCACCAGCGTCGACGACATCACGTTGACTGCCGAAGGATCGCACTCCACCCGAATCGCTTACCACGCGAAGGTCGAATTCAACGGTGCAGCGAAGGTAGCCGGCCCGTTCCTGAAGGCGGGATTCGAGGCGAAAGTCGCGCCGGACACCGTGGAGAAGATGACCGAGGCGCTCGAGCGACTGGGCTGACGCCCTACTTGCGTGCGAAAACGGTGAAGTTGTCCGCTGAGCTCGTCAGAACGTCGGGTGCCACGATCGAACCGTCGTCGGCGAAGATCTCGGAGATGGTGAACCCGGCATCGGTTACCAGTCGGCGCACGTCAGCCACGGTGGTGAAGTGCATGAACGGAGCGAAATCGTGCGCAGCGAGCGGCGCTACGGCCCACGTTCCGCGATCGACGACTCGAGAGCGCGCAGACCACCAATTGGCAACGCTACGAACGACTCCGGCGGGATCGAGCAGTCGCCTACCGATGGCCGTCACGACACGCTCGAGTGAGAACGTGAACCGCTGGGTCGGTCTGCTCAACTGAAACGGCTTCTCCCCGAACGACGGTCCGTTGCGGTTGAGAGTGGAGAACACCAGAATTCCGGACTCGCCGAGAACTCGGTGAAATTCTGCGAGTACCCGGACTCGTTCGTCGTGGGTCACGGTGTCGATTCCGTTGTTGCTGAACACGATCAGGCCGAATTCGCCGTCCGAGAAGTCCACCAGGTTGCGCGCGTCGGCCACGTGCGCCTGCAGGTCGGGAAAGTTTCGCCGAAAGGCGTCGACCATGGTGGGTGCGTAGTCGATCGCAACGTAGCGGTCGCTGATCAGCCGAAGCAGCGCCGTGGTTCGGCCGCTGCCGACTCCCACGTCCAGTATCGGCGTTCCGCGCGCAACCGAGGCCGCAGCCACCAGCGCCGCCGCCTCCCCGCGGTCGAGAAAGCCGTCGGTGGGTCCCGCGTGCTCCACGTACGCCGCAGCCACCCGCTCACTGTCGAACACGTCTCGATTGTGGTCTGTGGACACCAGATCACCTTCGCTTCCCACCCTGCGGACACAAGCGTCGCTCCCCTGCGGTCAGACGGTACCGGCGAACCCTGAGGTGCGCCTGAGGTCTCGTGCGTCCACCACACCCCCATCCGGGGGTATTCATCGAGTGACTCGGATCACTACCGTTCGTCGCACTCGGTATCGCGCATTCACCCGATACCCGACAAAACGGAGGAACCATGACCACTGTCTCACCCGACGACCCGGGTGTGTCCGCATCGACGCCACCTACGGTGCAGACCAAGACCAGTGTCCGCCGGGTCGCTGTCGCCAGTGGCATCGGCACGACGATCGAGTTCTACGACTTCTTCATCTACGGCACCGCGGCCGCCCTGGTCTTCCCGACGATCTTCTTCCCGGCCCTCGGCTCCACCGCAGGCACCGTGGCCTCGTTCGCGACGTTCGCGGTCGCGTTCATCGCCAGGCCCGTCGGCGCAGTGCTGTTCGGGCACTTCGGTGACCGCATCGGTCGCAAGAAAACCCTGATCTCGACGCTGTTGCTGATGGGGGTGTCCACGTTCGCCATCGGCCTGCTCCCCGGCGCGGAGACGATCGGCGTGGCTGCTCCGATCATCCTGGTGCTGCTCAGGTTCGGCCAGGGGTTCGCAGTCGGTGGTGAATGGGCAGGCGCGACACTGCTGACGGCCGAGTACGCGCCTCCTGGCAAACGCGGCTTCTACGCGATGTTCCCTCAGCTGGGACCGTCCGCCGCGTTCATCTTCTCCAGCGCGACATTCCTCGCGACCGGACTGCTGCTCGGCGACACCAACGAGACGTTCCTCAACTACGGTTGGCGAATCCCGTTCCTGCTCAGCGCCGTTCTGGTACTCATCGGCCTGTACATGCGCCTCGCCATCGAGGAGACCCCCGTCTTTCGCGCCAACAAGCTCGCCGAGGAGCAGGCACCGGCGAACGCAGCACCGACGAAACTGCCGATCTTCGACGCCTGGCGCATCCAGAAGCGCGAGATCATCACTGCTGCAGGCGCATTGGCATCTCTGTTCGCCTTCTTCTACATGGGTACCGCGTACCTGACCAGCTACGGCACCAAGACACTCGGGTTCGACCGGCCGTTCGTGTTGATCACCGGAATCGGTGCCGCGGTGATCTTCGGAGTTGCCATCGCGGTCTCGGCGACCTACTCCGATCGCGTCGGCCGACGGCGTGTGATCATGGGAGCGTGCATCATTGCGATTCCCTGGTCGATCGCACTGTTCCCCGTTCTCGACACCGGGTCACCCGCAGCATTCGTGATCGGCATGTGCGTCACGCTCGCCATCTTCGGAGTTGCCTACGGACCGACCGGAGCCCTGCTCCCCGAGCTGTTCCAGACCCGTTTCCGTTACACCGGAGCAGGTTTGGGCTACAACCTCGCCGGAGTTCTCGGTGGCGCGATTCCGCCGATGCTGGCCGCACCGCTCACCGCCGCGTTCGGCAGCATCTCGATCGGAGTCATGCTGGCCCTGCTGTCGGTACTCAGTCTGGTGTGCACCAAGCGGTTGATCGAGACCAAGGATGTCGACATGACCTGACACCCGCAACGCAGAACCGCGGCCACCCGGCAATCGGGTGGCCGCGGTTTCGTCAGCTCTTCACGGGACGAACTCAGTCGTCGCCACGGGGCGGCGGCTGAACATCGACGCCGCCGGAGTTGTGCTCCGGTCCGGCCGCCGGATGCCCTGCCGGCACGCGGCCGCGCGTCTTCGCGGCCTCGCTGTCCTTGGTGGCACCTTCGGCGAACTTACGACGCCAGCTCTCCTCGGGACGGTAGGGGCCCGGCTTCGGCCGAGTCTTGCCGCCCGGGAACGCCAGCCGTGCGATGGTGCGCTGGACCATGCCCCACTGCTGAAAGAACGGTCCGGTGTTGTAGGGCAGTTCGTAGCGCTCGCAGATGTCCTTGATCTTCGGCGCAACGTCCGCGTACCGGGTGCTGGGCATGTCCGGGTACAGGTGGTGCTCCACCTGGTAGCTCAGGTTGCCGCTCATCAAGTGGAACAACGGGCCACCGTCGATGTTGGCGGCTCCGACGAGCTGACGGACGTACCACCCACCGCGGGTCTCGTTCTCCACCTCTTCCTGGCTGAAGGTGTAGGCCTGGTCCGGGAAGTGTCCGCAGAAGATGATCGCGTTCGACCAGACGTTTCGAATGATGTTCGCGGTGAAGTTCGCGGCCACCGTCGACAGGAACGTGCTCTCGATGCCACTGAACCGGCTGTCCAGCAGAGCCGCGGTCCGACGGTTCTTACCGAATCGGGCAGACCCACGCAGCTTGGACGCGAGCCTGGAGCGCTTGCTCTCGGGCAGACGTCCACCCGATGCGACCTGCGCCAGCGCGAACGCACCGGCGGAGATCAGCGGCCAACCCACGTAGTCCTTGACGAACTGCTTGCGTGCCTTGACGCCGATGCCCTTGAGGTCCTCGACGAGATCCTTGACCGGCTTCTCACCGCGACGAATGGCCTCGATGTCGAGATCGTGCAGCGCGACACCCCACTCGAAGAACGCCATCAGCAGCACGTTGTAGAACGGCTGCGCCAGGTAGGCCGGGTGCCACTTCTGCCGCGGGTCGATACGCATGATCTCGTAGCCGAGATCCTTGTCCTTGCCGCGGATGTTGGTGTACGTGTGGTGCACGTAGTTGTGCGAGTGCTTCCACGAGCTCGCGGTCGACGCGGTGTCCCAATCCCACACGGAGGAATGGATTTCCGGGTCGTTCATCCAGTCCCACTGGCCGTGCATGACGTTGTGGCCGATCTCCATGTTCTCGAGAATCTTTGCGATTCCGAGGCACGCTGTACCTGCCAGCCATGCCGGCTTGCTGGTCGATCCGAGCAGCAACACTCGACCCGCGACCAGCAGCTGTCGCTGGGCTGCGATCACCGAGGTGATGTACTTCCGGTCCTTGTCACCGAGGCTGGCGTACACCTCGTCGTGGATGGCGTCGAACTCCTTGGCGAGTTCGGCGATCGTGTCGTCACTCAGATGCGCCAGCGGGTTCACCGGCTCGTCGGAGCCCGTGACACGCCTGGTGGTTTCGTCGATAGACATTCATTCCCCTGTTCGATTTGAAGATCAGAGTTCGATTTCGATGTCGCCCTCAGCAGTGTTGACACAGATCCGAACCGCTTGCCCCGTAGGTTCGGAGATATCCCCGTTACGTAGATCACGTAAACGCCCCTTCTTCAGGGTACCTACGCAGGTGTGGCAGATGCCGATCCGGCAGCCGTACGTCAAATCCAGGCCGGCTTCCTCACCGGCGGCGAGAATCGTTGTGCCGCCGTCGCATTCGACGTCCTTCTTGCTGTTGAGAAACTTGACGGTGCCGCCCTCGCCTACATCGTCGCCACCACCGATGACCGGCTGAAAACTCTCGTGATGGAACCGGTCGTAGTCACCCTGGTCTTTCCAGTACGAGCGCAGATCGTCCAGATGTTCACCCGGACCGGAGCAGAATGCTTCGCGCTCACGCCAATCCGGGACCAGCTCGTCCAATTCGGACGCCTTCATCCGACCCTCGTCGCTGGTGATCCGCAGCTTCACCGTCAGCCCGTCGTGCTTGGCTTCGAGTTCGTCGAGGGTATCGGCGAACATCAACTGGTCGCGATTGTGCACCGAATGCACCACCACGACGTCGCGTACCTGATCGTGGTGATCGAGGGCGCGCAACATGCTGATGATCGGCGTGATGCCACTGCCTGCACTGATGAACACCATCTTGTCCGGAATCGGATTCGGCAGAGTGAACTCGCCCTCGACCTCACTGAGCCGGACGATGTCGCCGGTCCTGATGGTTCCCACCAAGTACGGCGAGACCGTCCCCGACGGCACCAGCTTGGGACTGACGCTGACCAATCCGTCCACCGGGTCCGGATCGGAGGTGAGCGAATACGCCCGCCAGTGGTACCGACCGTCGATCAGTACTCCGAGTCGGACGTACTGCCCGGGTGTGTGGCCCTGCCACTCGAAACCCGGCCGGATGTACACCGAGACGGCCTCCGATCCCTCCGGTGTCACCCGCTCGACCTTCCCTCGAAGCTCGCGGGTGGTCCACAGCGGATTGATCATCGACAGGTAGTCGTCGGGCCGGAGCGGATTGAACAACGATCGGACTGCGCGCAGCATCGTCCGTCTTACAAAAGAAACCTGGGGCTTGGCCCCCCGTTCAGCCATACTCAACGGTAACCCTGTGCGCCGTGCTACACATCCGAATCGCTCAGACTCGAATGAGACTGCTACACAAGGTGAACAGAACCGGGCTGTTCCGACCGGTCAGCGCGCTCTGGAAACGCGGTCGCCCAGGGCGGCACTCACTTTTCCGTACCAACCGACCGGACGGGCAAGCCCACGCGTGGGCACATCGGCCAGCAACGCCTCGGCCGTTTCCTCCGCATCGATCTTGTTGTCGCCGATGCCACCCGTGGCACCTCGCTTGGCCCACCCGACGACGTAGCAACCCGGAACCGGAGTGCCGTCGGCAGCGGTGATGCGACCGCCGACATTACGGATGGTGCCGCTGATGTCGTCGAACGGGATTCCCGGTGACGGGGTTCCGCGATAGCCGATCGCGAGCAGAACCAACTCGGTCGGCAGCTCGACGGCGTGCTCACCGACGCCGACTTCGATGGACTGCACCGAGTCGCTGCCGTGGAGAGCAGCCGGAGCTCGGCCGAACGCGAAGACGATGCGGCGGGCGTGCGCCTGCGAGCCCAGTTCGACTTGCGTCGCCCCAGCCAGAGCCGACGCAGGAGCGGACAACGGCAGGCGATCGATGGCGTCGACGATTCCGTCCGGTCCTGCCACGACGACGTCGACGCCGGCGCGATCGACGAGCGCCTTGCATTCGGACCGGGTGAACGCCGCGAATTCAGGACCACGACGGGCGAGGACGACGACCTCGCGGACGCGATGGCGACGCAGCTCGGCCAGCGCATGAGGAGCGATCTCGGTTCCGTCGAGCCGGTCCGGATCGGCCGTGAGGATACGAGCAGCGTCGAGTGCGACGTTGCCGTTTCCGATGATGGTGACGCGATCGACGCCGGTGAGATCGATCGCGTCGGCAGCAACGTCGGGGTGGCCGGTGTACCAGCCGACCAGGGTGCGTGCGCTGACCGATCCGTCGAGGTCGATACCGGGAATCTCGAGGGCTCGGTCCTTGTCGGCACCGACGGCATAGACCACCGAGTCGAACTTCCGAGCCAGTTCGACGTGGTCGACATCCTTGCCGACCTCGACACCGAGCTTCATCGTCACCCGTGGATGGACGAAGATCCCACGGAAGTGCTCACTGATGCGTCGGGTACCGAGGTGATCGGGAGCGACGCCGTAGCGGGCGAGACCGCCCGCGGTGGGCAGCCGGTCGTAGAAGGTGACGTTGGTGCCGGGCACGCGCAACAGCGCCTGGGCGGTGTAGCAGGCTGCCGGTCCGGTCCCGACGATGGCGATGTCGATCGGCGGCAGTTCGTTGACCGTCGCCACCGGGAATCGAGGCGCGCCCCACTCCGCCACGGCGGGCTTGTCCTTGTAGTAGTCGGCGTTGATGTCGGCGTAGATCTGCTGGTCCGGTGTCAGACGCGAGACGCGCGTGATCGCGTCCACCGGGCACGCGTCCGCGCAGGCACCGCAGTCGATGCACGAGCGCGGATCGATGTAGAGCAGCTCGGTCTTACCGAAATCCGGCTCGTCGGGCGTCGGATGAATGCAGTTGACCGGGCACACCGACAGGCAGGATGCGTCGTTGCAACAGTTCTGCGTGATCGCGAACGGCATGGTTTATCTGATGTCCTTCACGGCCTCGAAAAGAGTGGTCAGAGCATGTGCAAACGACGGTAGATCATCTCGGCCGGCTTGGTGATCAAACCGCAATCGAGAAGAAATGCCATCAGGTGCTCGCTCGAGGTGCGCATCATCGTGTGGTGATGGGCGTTGTTCTTCGCTTCCTTCACCGCGCGGTCGACGTCGAGGCCAGCTGCTGCGTAGACCTCCTTGTTGACCATGTTGGACACGATCAGGCGGGCGGCGATCGCGACGACGAGCGCGCTGGCCTTGCGGCGAGCCGGGCTCTTACCTGCGATGTCTTCACGCATCTGTGCGCGCGCGAAGGTCATGTGCCGCGACTCTTCCACGACGTGGATCTTGCTGGTGGTGCGCACGAGTGGCAGCACGTTCTCGCCGCGCATCCAGTCGCGCTGCATGACGTCGAGTACCTCTTCGGCGACGAGGATGCCACCGTAGGCGACCTCGGCGGACGCGAGAGCCTTGAAGCCACGGCCGAGTTCGATGCTCGATCGACGCGGCAGGTAGGCCTTGATGCCCATCTTCTGGCAGGCGCGGGCGAACATGATCGAGTGACGGCACTCGTCGGCGATCTCGGTGAGAGCGAACTGGAAGTCCGAGTTCGACGAGTCCTTGCAGTACTGATCGCGCAGGACCATCTGCTGCAGGATCATCTCGAACCAGATGCCGGTGCTCATGATCGAGCAGACCTCGTGGCGGGTGAGCGTGATGCGCTGCTCTTCGCTCATCTCGTCCCACAGCTTCGTGCCGTAGAGGGTGCTCCACTCCGGGTTGAGTCCGTAGAGGGAGGGATCGAGATCGGCTTCCCAGTCGACCTCCTCGGAGGGGTCGTACGACAGCTGGGCGGCGGAATCGAGCAAACGAGCGGAGACATCCTCGGGCTCGAGAACGTCGTTCCTGGAGAGTGTGCTGGTCATCGCCGTGGTTCCTTCCATCGTCGAAACGCTTTATGTAACTGTTACGGAGATTACCAGGTACTCGGGGACACAGGTAGTCACTCGAGAAGAAATCTCGTCGAATCTTTTTCCGGACCCCTACAGTTCGAGCGAACAGAGAACGGAGATTCATCGGTGATCGCAGCTCTACGGTCCGCCCTCACCCGCACCCCGATGCGCCTCTACGCGGCGGGCATGGTCTCGGCCAACGCCATCGGAGCAGTCATCGTCTTCGTGTTGGCCCGCTTCATCCTGCCGTTGCCGGTCGGCTCGGAGGAGATCCTGTCGGACCGAAATTACGTCGCCTTCTTCGTGTATCTACCGGTCGCGATCGCCATCGGGATCGCGCTCGGCCTCCGCGTTGCGAAGCCCCTCGTGCTGTGGCTGCACACCGGCGGCACGCCCTCGGACGCCACCGCGATCGCCATCGTGCGGCTGCCCCTTCGTCAGCTCGGCGTCCACGTGCTGCTGTGGGCACTCGGCGTCGCGGTGTTCGTCGGGGTCAATGCGTCGGCAGGCGCGGCGCTGTCGATCATCGTCGCGATTGCCGTCAGCTTCGGCGGCCTGGCGACCTGCTCGCTGGGCTATCTGGTTGCCGAGAGAACGCTTCGGCCGATCACCGCAGCGGTGATGGAAGTCAGTGCGGTCACCGATTCCGCCGCACTCGGCGTGAAGCTGCGCGTCGTTCTCATCTGGGTCCTGAGCACGGCCATTCCCATCCTGGGGCTCGGCCTCATCGGACTCGGTAGACTGATCGACACCGTCATCCCACCCGACGTCGACCTGTCCCCCGCGATGGTGTCGCTGTCCGCGATCGCCCTGGTCGTCGGATTCGGCGGCATGTTCCTGGTCGGACGGTCCGTATCGGATCCGCTGCAGCAGGTCAGCACGGCCATGCAACGCGTCGAAGCCGGAGCGACCGACACCCGCGTCGACGTCTACGACGCCTCCGAGATCGGCCGGTTGCAGAACGGGTTCAACAAGATGGTCGTCGGTCTCGACGAGCGCGAACGACTGCGGTCGCTCTTCGGCCGCCACGTGGGCCACGACGTGGCGCAGCGCGCGCTGGCAAGCGCGCCTCGTCTGGGCGGCGAGAACCGAACGGTCGCCGTGCTGTTCATCGACCTCGTCGGTTCGACGGCGATGGCCGAGCGAGAATCCGCGGAAGCGGTGGTCGATCTGCTCAACCGCTTCTTCGCAGTGGTGGTCGAGCACGGCGAACGACACGGCGGCTTCGTCAACAAGTTCGAGGGTGATGCCGCACTGCTGATCTTCGGCGCTCCGGTCGACCACCCAGATCCCGCGACGGCGGCACTGCGCACCGCACGCACCCTGGCCGTCGCCCTCGCCTCCGACGGCGGCTTCGAGATCGGCATCGGCGTCACGTACGGCCCGGTCATCGCCGGAAACATCGGAGCCGAATCCCGATTCGAGTACACCGTCATCGGCGACACCGTCAATCAGGCGGCTCGGCTCACCGATCTCGCGAAGGACGACCCGAACACCGACGTGCTCACGTCGTCGATCGTGCTCGATCACGCCTCCGTCGACGAACGCGCGCAGTGGACGACGGGCGAGGCGGTCACCCTGCGCGGCCGGTCGACACCGACGACTCTGGCCGCGCCCGTCCGGCACCGCTGACGTCCGACCGTTCTGCCGAAAAATTCGAAGGTTTCCCGTTCGGTGCCGATGGGGCATACCCCCCCGAACCAACTCACCCATCGCGCATGCGCGAGACATTGACCAGTACAACGTCTCTCGCTCCGAAAGGCATCCATGTCCGCAATTCTGTTCGGCTCGATCAGCACTCTCGTCGACACGTCCGAACTGCAACGTCGCTCGTTCAACGAGGCGTTCGCAGCACACGATCTGAACTGGAACTGGTCTCGCGAGGATTACCGGGCCATGCTCGGATCCAACGGTGGTGCCGACCGAATCAGCGAATACGCGTCCGACACGGATACCGAGGTGGACGCCGCTGCCGTGCACGCGACGAAGTCCGAGATCTTCCAGCGTCTGATCGGCGAATCCGACGTGAAGACACGACCGGGTGTGGCCGACACGATCGACTCGGCCAAGGCGAACGGCATGAAGGTGGGCTTCGTGACCACGACGTCGCGAGAGAACATCGACGCATTGTTGGCGGCCCTGAGCCCCGAGCTGACAGCCGACTCGTTCGACGTCATCGTCGACGCGTCCTCGGTCGATGCCGGCAAGCCCGACCCCGCGTCGTACGAATTCGCATTGAAGTCGTTGGGCGAGAACGCATCGGACAGCGTCGCCATCGAGGACAATGCCGGCGGTGTCCAGGCGGCGGTTGCCGCGGGCATCACCTGCGTCGCATTCCCCAACGAGAACACTGCGGGCACCGAGTTCGGCTCGGCCACCGACACCGTCGATGCACTCGATCCCGAGAGTGTCCGCGCTCTGATCTCCGCCTGAGCGAAGCCAGCGCAGCGAGCGTTCAGTCAGACCCTTCATCCAATCCTCCAGGAGTAACCAGTGAGCAATCTTCAGGCCCAGGTCGTTGCAGGGGACAGGTCGTTTCGCGTCGAAGGTTACGAACGCATCGAGTACGACCTGATCTACGTCGACGGTGTGTTCGCAATCGAGAACACCGAATTGGCCGATAGTTACCGGCCGTACGGTCGCGCGCTGATGGTCGTCGACGAATCGGTGCACGAGATCTACGGCGACCGGATCAGCGCGTACTTCGATCACTACGGCATCGCCCTGACGGTGGTTCCGGTGCACATCGCCGAGACTGCGAAGTCGCTGGAGACGTTCGAGCGCATCGTGGGCGAGTTCGATGCGTTCGGTCTGGTTCGCACCGAGCCGGTGCTGGTGGTCGGCGGCGGATTGACCACGGACGTAGCAGGTTTCGCGTGCGCCAGCTACCGACGGAACACCCCGTACATTCGCATTCCCACCACATTGATCGGCCTGATCGACGCGAGCGTATCCATCAAGGTGGCCGTCAACTACGGAAAGCACAAGAACCGCCTCGGTGCGTACCACGCGTCGCAGAAGGTGCTGCTGGACTTCTCGTTCCTCGGCACGTTGCCCGAGGATCAGGTGCGCAACGGCATGGCCGAGCTGATCAAGATCTCCGTCGTCGGCAATCTGGAGATCTTCGAGATGCTCGAACAGTACGGTCCGGAACTGCTGCGAACGCGGTTCGGCCATCTCGACGGAACGGCGGAATTGCGTTCGGTCGCAGACCGACTGACCTACTCGGCGATCGCGACGATGCTCGAACTCGAGGCACCGAATCTGCACGAGATCGATCTCGATCGCGTCATCGCCTTCGGTCACACCTGGAGCCCGACGCTCGAGCTGACCCCGCCTGCCCCGTTCTTCCACGGCCACGCCATCAACATCGACATGGCGCTGTCGACGACCGTCGCCGAACAGCGCGGACACCTGTCGACGGCAGACCGCGATCGGGTGCTCGGTGTCATGTCCAGCATCGGGCTGGCATTGGACAGCCCGTACCTGACCCCCGAGTTGCTCTCGGAGGCAACGGCGTCGATCCTCAAGACTCGCGAC
This sequence comes from Rhodococcus cerastii, assembly GCF_033042195.1. NCBI lineage: Bacteria > Bacillati > Actinomycetota > Actinomycetes > Mycobacteriales > Nocardiaceae > Rhodococcus > Rhodococcus cerastii. The sequence continues at coordinate 70,424 of NZ_JAWLKF010000002.1, read as the reverse complement.
GGCATACTGCGCGCAGCGGTGCCGGACCCGATCGGCACGTGCCGCTTCCTCAACGATCTCGACGCAGCCGAGTTGGCCGATGTGCTGACTCTGCACAAGAAGATCTGCCTCGACTTCCCGCGCGCAGGCGAGGGTCTCGACATGTTCACTGCACCGACGCCGTGACCCAGACCCCCCGACCGGTCACCCCGACCACCATTCTGGCGCGCGAGCTCAGCGAGATAGCCGATCTGCTCGACGCCGGTGCCGGGGCGACCGACGAGCTGATCACCCGTGTTCATCGAGCCCGCGATCTCGCGGCGGGACTCGACCCGTATCTCGACACCTGCACCACCTCCCAATCCGCAGCGCTGGCGACACTGGCATCGCGGACCCGCACCGAGGACTGGAGATCACGTGACGTCGTCTCCGGCTCGGGGCCCCTGGAGATGGAAATGCTCTCCGGCCACGTGGAGGGACGCTTTCTTGCGTTTCTCGTGCACATGACCGGGGCGAAGCGGGTGCTCGAGATCGGTATGTTCACCGGCTACTCGGCACTGGCGATGGCCGAGGCTCTGCCCGCGGGCGGCGAGGTGGTCGCCTGCGAGGTGGATCCGTACGTGGCCGAGTTCGCGCGGTCCTGTTTTGCGGATTCGCCTGCGGGCTCGTCCATCACGGTGGAAGAGGGGCCTGCACTGGACACCCTCCGCCGGTTGGAGGGCACGTTCGATCTGGTCTTCGTCGACGCCGACAAGACCGGATACCGCGCGTACGTGGAGCACCTGCTCGGTAGCGAGCTGCTGGCCGACAACGCCGTGATCGCCGTCGACAACACCCTCCTGCAGGGGCAGCCGTACAGCGAACGCCCCACCGAGAACGGCCGGGCCGTCGCAGAATTCAACGAGTACGTGGCGAACGACCCCCGCGTGGAGCAGGTGCTGGTGCCGTTGCGCGACGGCGTCACCTTGATCCGGCGCACATGATCCGCACTGTCGCAGCACTTGTCGGACTCACTGCCACCCTCCCCGCCGACCTCGTGGCGGCGGGGGTGGCTGCCGTCCGCGGCGGCCGGCCCGCCACGCGCCGAACCGACTCCCCCAAGACGGTCATGATCAGCGGCGGGAAGATGACCAAGGCCCTGCAGCTCGCGCGGTCCTTCCATCTCGCCGGGCACCGAGTCGTCCTGGTGGAATCGGCCAAGTACCGTTTCACCGGCCATCGGTTCTCACGTGCGGTCGACCGATTTCACTGTGTACCCGACCCGACCGAATCCGGCTACGCCCGAGCACTTCTGGATGTGGTGCTCCGCGAAGGCGTCGACGTCTTCGTCCCCGTCGCGAGTCCGGCTGCGAGCATCCACGATGCCGACGCACGGGCACTGCTCGATTCGCACTGCGAGGTCCTGCACACCGACGGCGCGACGGTGCGCATGCTCGACGACAAGTCCAGGTTCTCCGAACACGCTGCGGCGCTCGGCTTGCGCGTTCCCGATTGGCGACGCATCACCGACGTCGAGCAGATCGCGCAGTTCGACTTCCCACCGGGCCGTGAGTACATCCTCAAACGCATCTCGTACAACCCGGTCGGCCGCATGGATCTGACGCGATTGACCCGCGACACGCCTGCCGAGAACCTGCGATTCGCACGCAGTCTCGGGATCTCCGAGGACGATCCGTGGATCCTGCAGCAATTCGTCGCTGGGCAGGAGTACTGCACCCACGGCACCGTCCGCGGCGGCCGGTTGCAGGTGTACGGCTGCTGTGAATCATCGGCGTTCCAGGTCAACTACGAGATGGTCGACAAGCCCGACATCCTGCGCTGGGTGGAAACGTTCGTCTCTTCGCTGGACGTCACCGGCCAGCTGTCGTTCGACTTCATCGAGTCCGCCGCCGACGGCCACATCTACGCCATCGAGTGCAACCCCCGCACCCATTCGGCCATCACGATGTTCTACGACCATCCCGACCTGGCTGCCGCGTACCTCGACGACGGCCATCCGGTGATCGTGCCGCGTACGACGGCTCGCCCGACCTACTGGATCTACCACGAGGTGTGGCGTCTGCTCACCGAGGGCAACCGAAAGGCCCGCTTGCGCAGCATCTTCGAGGGAAAGGACGCCATCCTCACCGGCTGGGATCCACTCCCCTATCTGCTGGTGCACCACCTCCAGATTCCGTCCCTGCTGGTGCGAAATCTGCTGGCCCGGCGCGGATGGTCACGCATCGACTTCAACATCGGCAAGCTCGTGGAGAACGGAGGCGACTGATGACCCTGTCGGTCCTGGTACTGGTCGGATCGTCGGTGGACGAGTTCCACTGCGATCTGTCTCGGGTGTACGCGGGCGGATTTCTCGACGCACTCGGTGGAAATCCCGACTATCGGTTCGAGGTGGCGTTCGTCTCCCCCGGCGGGCTCTGGAGCTTTCCCGGCGGCATCGACGCCGCCAGTGTGGCGTCGGCACACCAGATGTCGTTGGCGCAGGCAGTGGACGTCATCTCGTCGTGGCACTTCGACGTGATGGTTCCACAGATGTTCTGCCTGCCCGGAATGACGACATACCGCAGCCTGTTCGATCTGTTGGGCGTGCCGTACGTGGGCAACGGTCCGGACGTGATGGCGATGACGGCCGACAAGGCTCGCGCCCGAGCCGTGGTCGCGGCGGCCGGGGTCGCCGTCCCGACCGGTGTCGTGGTGCGGTGCGGTGACAACATCGACGTCGAACTGCCGGTGGTCGTCAAGCCCGTCGACTCGGACAATTCGATGGGCGTCACACTGGTTCGCCAATCCGACCGGTTGGCAACCGCTGTGAGCGAGGCTCTGACGTATTCGTCTGCGGCACTGGTGGAGTCGTACATCCCCCTCGGCCGCGAGGTCCGTTGCGGCATCATCGCACGGGGCGACGAGCTGATCTGCCTTCCACTCGAGGAGTATGCCGTCGAGTCGATTCGTACCAGCGCCGACAAGTTGAATCGCACCTCGGACGGGGATCTGTACCTGGTCGCGAAGGAGCAGACCAGGGCCTGGATGGTGGACGTCTCCGATCCGATCACCGAGAAGGTCTGGGCGGCAGCACGATCGTGCTATCGATCTCTCGGCTGCCGGCACTACGGTCTGTTCGACTTCCGGATCGACCCCGACGGACAACCGTGGTTCCTCGAAGCCGGTCTGTACTGCTCGTACTCGCCGTCGAGCGTGCTCGCCGTGATGGCCTCGGCGGCAGGTATCGCCGTCGACGAACTGTTCGCACGAACGCTCGCCGAACTGTCGGTGAAGGAGTTGTCCTCGTGACGTTGGGAATCGAGATCGACGAGCTGGACCTGAGCTCCACCGAGACCGAAGAACTGCGAACGCTGTTGGCCGAACACGGCGTGCTGATTCTACGCAGACAACCCTTGGACGACGCGGGCTTCCTGGCATTTCTCCGGCGGTTCGGCGAGATGATGTTCACCGAGGGCGAGACGCCTGTGCCGGGCTTTCCCGATCTGAACGTCATCAGCAACGTCGGCCGCACCACACCGCCGAAATCGACGTTCCACGTGGACACCACGTATGTACCGAATCCGCCTGCCTACACCGCATTACGCGCGGTCGAGGTACCGGAGGCCGGGGGCAGCACGCTGTTCAGCGACCAGTACGCGGCCTACGACACCTTGCCGGCCGACCGCAAAGCGGACCTGGCCGGAAGAACGGTGACGCACCGAGTGACCGGGGTGGCGTCGGACACCGATTCCTGTGCCGAACATCCTTTGTTCGCAGTGCATCCCGTGACCGGGCGTACCGCTCTGGCATTGTCGGCACCCGCACGGTGCGTCGCGATCAGCGGCATGTCCACCGAGGAGGCACAGGAGACCGTGCGATACCTGTTCGAACATTCGACTCGCGAGACCAATGTGCTGCGACACGCGTGGGCACCGGAGGACGTCGTCATGTGGGACAACCGATGTGTGATGCACAAAGCCGATCACAGCGGGGTCGTGGGAAACAGGGTCATGCACCGGGGAATGATTGCCAATGGTGAATCGCCGTCGGTTATGTGACCGACAACTCAAAGATTTGCCGGTTCGCCCGTAGTCCGGACAATCGAGTCATGACTTCCCCATTGACGATCAGCCGCGAAACAGCCGTCGGTGCCGAAGCTCGTCTGTCCTGGATATTGTCGGGACTGGCAGGGATGGTGGGTGCAGTTGCCTTCCTCCATTCCGCCGGCTACTTCGTGACCTTCATGACCGGCAACACCGAGCGAGCAGTCGTCGGACACTTCGGGCATCCTGAGGGCAAGGAGGTCACCCCGGGGGCCTCACCGATCGCGGCACTGGCGCTCATGGGCTCTTTCCTGGCAGGCGTCGTGATCTCGTCGATCTGCCGTCGTCGCTACTGGTCGAATCACCCGCACGGAGCAACGGTGCTCACCACGATCGCACTCGCCGGAGCAGGCGCGATCGACATCGCCATCTCCGGATGGTCGTCGGCCAACGTGAACTTCTACCCGATTCTGTTGGTGGCCTTCGCACTCGGTGCTCTCAACACCGCGTTCACGAAGAAGGAAGAGACCTACATTCCCCTGAGCTACGTCACCGGGACCATGGTCAAACTCGGCCAGGGAATCGAGCGGCACATGTTCGGCGGCGGGACGCGCTACGACTGGCTCTGCTACACAGCCCTTCTCGGATCGTTCGCCTTGGGAGGCGCGATCGGAGCCTTCATCGGCGTCGTCATCACCGGCCCGCAGGTACTGCTTCTGACCGCACTGATCAGCTTCGGCGCGACGATCTTCACGTTCACCCACACCGAGCGTCGTTCGCTGCTGGGGTGAGGCCGCCGGCCCGGGTCAGTTCTCGACCAGCGGCGAGGCCACCACGATCTTGCGCAACATCTGCTCGATGAAACCCGGGGACAGGCGTGACCCGATCAGCACTTGCCGCTGCACCAGCCCCTCGATCATCACCACGAGGGTCTCGGCGTCGGACGGCGGATCCTCGGAGTCCAACGAGGCGACGATCCACTGGGTGTAGGTGACGAATGCTGCTCGTTGACTGTCGAACAACTCGCGAATTTCGTCGTCGTGCTGCGCCTCGCCGAGCATGATGTGGCGAGCGATGACCCGTTGGACGGCATCCCCGGTCGTCATGGCGTCGATGAAATCGATGATGCGCGACACCACGATATCGGCGGTGAGCGGCTTGACGTCGACGAGACTGCCGAAGGTCGCTCCGGCCACCTCGAAGTCGCGGACGAACAGCTGACCGAGAGCCAGGTGAAGCAGCCGACTCCGGGTGGGCGCGTGGTAGTTCACCGACCCGGGTCCCAGTCCCGCTGCGGCGTCCACCGCCCGGTGCGTCAAGCCGCGAAGACCTCGGGTGGCGAGCACCTCGATCGCGGCCGTGGCGATCTCGTCGCGCCGACGCACTCTCGACTCGTCGTCCCTGGGGTGTGCCGGACTCATACCGCGCAGTGTAGTGCCCGGCTGTTGACATACATCGATTCCACGACCTAGCCTCAACGAATGTTGAGAGGGGTGGTCGCATGACCCGGGGGCCGACACGACGCCAGATCATGATCGGAGCGGCCGCTGCGGCCACCGTCGCCGTCGTCGGCCCGGTAGCCAAGGCGGTGGCGGCCCCGGCAACCGGTTCGGCGGACGAGTGCGGTGAGCGCTACCAGGGCTACCGCGACGCCGATCGAGATCTGCCGTACGCCCGATACATGGCACAGCGAACGACGCCCGCACCGACCGCCGTCGCGGACGCCTGTGCGGGCCCGGCCCTCGCGCCGGATTCGATTCCTGGATTCGATTCCATCACAACCGATCTCGCGCCCACCGGCTACTCCACGATCGAGACCGGATACGGTCGACGCGCCGATGGAGTGACGTTCGTGGCGGTCCGCACGGTGATGCCGCGCGTGACGGCAGCGATGTGGGACTGGTGGTTCGGCTGGCATTCCACCGAGGCCGCACGCTACAAGCTGTGGCATCCCGACGCCCACCTCTACGCAGCCCTCGCCGAGGATCGAACGGCACTCGACATCCCCGACAAGGCCAAGTACGTCGGCAACACGACTTTCGTGGACGAGTACGTCGGGCCGAAGCTGCAACAGCTGGGCATCGCCTTTCGCGATCCGATTGCGCACGGCTTCGACGTTCCCGCGGATCAGACGATCGTCTTCGGCCGAGTGGGCAGCTCCATCGCGCCGGTGGACCTGGGCTGGCTGGCCCACCAGGTGCGTCCCGTCGAGGGCGGTGCCGAGATGCGTAGCCGTTTCTTCCTGAACCTGCGCGGGCTGCACGTACCGGACATCGAGCAGGCCGTGTGCGCCGTCCGCCGCGGGGCGTCGGTCGATCCGACGGACCTCGATCTCGGGGTCGATCTCGCCCGAGATCTGTTGTTGCACTGCGGACAGGAGATGAATCACCTGGCCGGCTTCCTGCCGGAGTTGTACGCCGAGTTCGGGAGCTAGTGCCCCAGAAACACCTTGGCCAAGACGATGAGTGCTGCGACCGCAGCGGTGGCCAGACCACCCAGAACTGCGCGGAAGGTCAACGGGTTGCCGCGAATTCGTTCCGTGACCATCTGAATCGTCGCGATGCGTATCACGATGACTCCGCCGGCCAGCAGTTCCGACCACTGCCCCGGGAGCACCGACAACCAGCCGAGGGCCAGCATCACCGCAGGGACCGTGCCGGAGCTCAGGATCGGCACGGCGTCACGGAATTCCTCGACGGCTTCGAACGTGCGTTGCTCGTCGGTTGCATCGCCGTGCGCTTCGGGAATCTGACTGCTGGCGACGAAATCGGCGAACACATGCGCCAGAAACGTCGTCACCGCCGTGGCCAGAACCAGAACAGCAGCAGTTCCGTTCTCGATCGAGCTCGGCGTCGATGCTGCGACCGCCGCCAGAACCAGGATGTTTCCGTAGACGTAGGCCGACAGTCTCTTGGCCGCCCGCGCGGGCTCGAGCGGGCCGTCCGCGCGGGTGACCAGACGGCGATACAGCCGTGTTCTGCGAATACGGGGCTCGGCGTCGCTCATGCAGGAGATCGTTGCACGGCCGAGACGATCATTCGACGGGAACGCCGAGCCGACCGGCCTGGTAGTCCTCGAACGCCTGCAGCACTTCGGACTTGGTGTTCATGACGAACGGGCCTGCCATCGCGACGGGTTCCCTGATCGGCTTGCCGCCGAGAACGAACACCTCCAGCGACTCCCCCGCCGTAGACGCGGACATCTCGATGGTGTCGCCGCGGCCGAACAGCGCCGTCTGCCCCATCCTGATCGGACGCTTCTCCGCGCCCACGGTGCCCTCGCCCGCGAGAACGTAGATCAGTGCGTTGAACTCTCTGTTCCACGGCAGCGTCAGCGCCGCACCCGGTGCGATGGTGCTGTGCGAGAGCGCAATCGGAGTGTAGGTCGATCCCGGGCCCTGCATGCCTGCGATCTCACCGGCAATGACGCGGACCAACGCACCACCGTCGAGACTCGACGCCAGTGCGACTCTGCTGCCGGTGATGTCCTGGTAGCGCGGGTGCGCCATCTTGTTCTCGCGCGGCAGATTGACCCACAGCTGAACACCGTGGAACAGCCCACCCGAGAGCACCAGATGCTCCGGCGGAGCCTCGATGTGCAGGATGCCCCCGCCCGCCGTCATCCATTGCGTGTCGCCACCGCCGATGACTCCGCCGCCGCCGTGAGAGTCTTTGTGCTCCATGATGCCGTCGATCATGTAGGTGACCGTCTCGAACCCGCGATGCGGATGCCACGGCGTCCCCTTCGGCTCGCCGGGCGCGTAGTTCACCTCGCCCATCTGATCCATGTGGATGAACGGGTCGAGCGACGCCATGTCCAGTCCCGCGAATGCGCGACGGACCGGAAAGCCCTCGCCCTCGTATCCCGTCGGTGCCGTCGTGACGGACCGGACCGGCCGGGGGACGGCGGTGGCGTCGGGCATGGGGATTCGGGGCAAGGCGAGGATGTTGTCGACCGTCACTGCAGGCATGGCGTCCCTTTCGGCAATGTAGTTGACTCTGCAACTACTATATCGACCTCAACCCGATGGCGTCCGACGGTATTCCCGCCCTCAGGCCTGCCGGTCGGCCAGCCATTGCCGGATCTCGTCGGTCGGCTGCTCCACGACGTCGTCGAACTCCGAATGCTTGCCGACGAAGGCCGCGACCAACTCGCAGATCGGCACGATGCGCTTGGCGTCGGCGCGAGTGGCGTCGAGCGCCTGGTGCACGAGAATCGTTGCCAGACCACGTCCGCCGTAGGCCGCGTCGACCTCGGTATGGAAGAAGATGCGTCGTGCATCCTCGTCGTCGACGAACTCGGTGAAGCCGACCTGCGAGCCGTCGACCGAGACCGTGAAACGATCTGCTTGCTGGGTGATTTCGACCTGCGCACCCGTTTTGTCGACCGTCATGTCGCACTCCTCGTTCCAGGAAGGCGCGCACCGCACCTCGTCGATCGTGAACGCTACCGAACACCTGGATCCGGCGCGTTTCCGATCCACAGTCGCATACAGGGGTGCCCGGTGACCGATACTGCCTCTGTACGGTGGAGCGAAGGACCTCGACCGATGAATCATCTAGGGGAAGGAACTTCATGGCTCAGCCAGACAGGCTGGAGAAAGACCCGAACAAGGGTTTCGTGGCCCTGCTGGGGTGGAGTTTGGCCGCGGTGGAAGCACTGGACAAGTTCGATCGGCGATACGTCGTCGTCGCCCCCGAGTGGGCCGAGGCGTACTGCACCGAGCACGACATTCCGTACCTCCCGTGGAACTTCGAGCGACTCAACGATCGCTCACTGGAAATTGCCGAGACCCTGCAGGACAAGGGTGTCGACGTCGCGATCCCGCTCTACGAGGAGACGGTCGAGTGGGCCGGTGCCATCAACTCGGTGCTGCTGGGCAACCCGCGACTGTTCGGTCAGGCGATGCTGCTGCGCGACAAGTCCTTGATGAAGCGTCGCGCCCAACTCGGTGGAATCCGCGTCGGCATCTTCGAAGAGGCCCACGACCGCGAGGACGTCATCCGATTCCTGAAGCGAGTCAACCAGACCTTGCTCAAGCTCGACGGCGATCCGAACGATCCCATCCATGTCAAGGCATTCGACAAGGCAGGCTGCCTCGGCCACCGTGTCATTCGCACCCCCGACGAGGTCGACTCCATTCCCGACGAGGAATTTCCGGCGCTGATGGAATCGCATCTCGACGGTTGGGAGTTCGCCGTCGAAGCATGGATTCACAACGGCAAGATCAAGTTCCTCAACATCTCCGAATACGTCACGCTCGGCTATTCGGTGTTCGTTCCGGCCACACCGGAACTGGAGAAGTACCGCGAGCAGATCACGGTGCAGATCGAGAAGTTGATCAAGACGTTCGACATCGAGTTCGGCTTCATTCATCCCGAGTACTTCGTCACCAGTGACGGCGAGATGTACTTCGGCGAAGTTGCTTACCGCCCACCGGGTTTCAAGGTGTTCGAGCTGCTCGAGCGGGCCTACGGCTTCAACGCCTACCAGGGCCTGGCGTTGGCGTTCGACCCGAAGACCACCGAAGAGGAGATCGACGCCTTCTTCCCGAAGGAGGTCGTCGACGCCACCGGTGTCGCCGGATGTTTCGGGGTGTACCCGCGACGCCGCGTCGTCAGCCAACTGCAGATTCCCGAGGAGACCAGCGGGCACGACTACTACGAGACCAACGATCTGTCGGCACCGGTGGAGGAAACCGTCACCAAGAGAACGGCATTCGGCACCCACTGGGGCCTGCTGTACTTCTTCGGTGAGGACACCTACGTCATGCGTGACTTGCTGAAGCATCAGGAAGAACTGGACTTCTACGTGTGAAGCAGCAACTCGGAGACGACCGCAACCCATCGTCACAGACCATGGACGAGCCGGCACCGACGAACGCGACCACCACCGTGGACAAAGCATTGGCATCACGGTTGGCGCAACTGGACCATGCCGTGCATGCCTTGGCCGATGCACCCGAGTTCAGCAAGAACACCAAGGTGCGAAGAGTTCTGGACGGTGTGCATCGAGTCCTGTTGCAGCCCGGCGGTTGCGGTGCAATTCGCGAACGCGCCGAGGTGCTCGAGAATGCGGGGCTGTTCGCGGGCACCGATTGGGCACAGCCGGACATTCTCGTTCCGGGGTTCGTGGGGCCCAGCTTGCGCAGCGGCAACGACGACACCTTCGTACTCGAGGCGACCAGCGAACTGCGGATGGTCGCGATCGTTGCGGGCGAGTACGAGCATGCTGCGGTGACCGCCGAAGATGCCCGCCGGTTCCTCTCTCAGGTTCTCGCGGTGAATCTCGACGTCCTGTTCACACCACCGTCCGAGTCGGAGCGAGTTCGCCTGGGGCGCACCGCGCATCTGATCCGTGATCTGTTCGGGTACGTGGCCGGGCAGATCGGCTACGACAGTGTGCTCGACGAGTTGGTCGAGGAAATCTGGCGGATTCTGCGGCAGCGTCCGATTCAGGTGGACACCATCAAGGACATGGTCACCCGCATCGCGATCTATCGTGACGATCCCACCGTCGATCTCGGCACGTCCGGTCAAGGTCTGGATCGGTTGATCACGGCATTGTTCGGCACAACCGATGCCTGCCGCGAGGATCCGGGCGTCGAGGTGTACCGATCGCGACTCGAGGCGATGGACGTCGAGGCGTTGCAGTTCGAGGCCCGCGGATTCGCGCGAGCCATGCACGACACCGGGCTCGTCTCCCCGTATCACGCGACGCTGACGCAGTATCTCGTCGACCATTACTCGTACGTTCTGCCCGAGGCCCTCGGCCTTTCCGATACCGGCCGGACCTGCCTGACGCGGTATCCGGAACTGGTGCATCGCCTCATCGAGGAGACGGTGTATCCCGAGACCGCGCAGTGCCTCTACGGATTGGCACTGCTTCTCGATCGCGGGATTCTGCATCAGCCGCCGATCGTGCCGTCCCTGTGGCGGCAGATCTCGCTGAAACTTGCTCCCGCGGTGCGGGAACGACTGATCACCACGTTCGGGCCGGTCCCCGCGCCGGAGTCACGCTTGCTCGGGGGCCTGCTCTCGATGCTGGGGCAGCCCCTCGGCGTGGGCCAGGGCGACAACCCGACGTGTCAGTCGGCGCGGGCATTGTCGATGTGGGCCTACAACGATCCCGACTACCTGCTGCAGATGGTGGTGTGGGCGGCGCGTGACGAGGAGATCGTCATGCACTTCGAGGGGCAGTCGATCTCGTCGACCGAGAGTGTCAGCGGCGTCGCCACGACCGATCCGGTGGACCTCGATCCCGCGTCGCTGTTGCTGGTTCCACACCTCGATCGCATCTATGCCGAGATGGTCCGGCGTTGCGCCGATCGTCCCGGCGACCCGCACCGCTGGGTCAATCCCGAGTTCCACGGGTGGTGGTCGGCACGCGAATTCCACATCGACGTCGATGTCGCGACCGGCAATCTCGTCGACCTGGACGCCTTTCTGCGGCAGTTCTACGCGGCGTACCACCCGGAGTACAACGGGCACCAACCCTTGATCCATCCGCAGCCGGCAGGTGTGGCCGTAACCGACAGCGCCGCAAGGTATGTGGGGTGGCACGCCATCACGATCCTGCGCGTGAACACCGATCCCGACGGCGCCATGCGGGTGTACTTCTTCAACCCGAACAACGACAGCGGTCAGGACTGGGGCGACGGCGTCGTGGTCGGCACGGCGGGCAACGGCGAACGCGCAGGCGAGGGTTCGCTGCCGTTCGACCAGTTCGCCTCACGGCTGTACATCTTCCACACCGATCCCCTCGAGCACGGCGAGCCGGAGAGAATCCCAGCCGAGGACATCGAGCGCATCCGCGGCTACATCGAACGGAGTTGGGGCGCAGAACGATCGGTGCCCGAGGCCTGAGATCCACTTGTGCGCCCCGAGTCGACAACTCGGGGCCGCACAGGTGATCTTGTGGCGTCAGTCCTTCTTGTCCAACGCTTCCGGCTTGTGCACCGCGTCCTTACCGGATTTGTCGCTCTCGACCCGGTACTGCGGCTCGTCTTTCGATGCCTTCACGGTGCGGCCTGCGGCTTCGGTCTCGGAGGTGATCTTCTCCACCACCGTTCCCTCGGTCGTGTTTCCGTGGGTCTGCCATTCGACCTTGTCGCCCTTGTGCAGTTCGTCCTTCGACATGTTCGCGTTGTCCTTTCGCCGGTGTGAACCCCGCTTACCCGCCGAAGTCTCGATGCAATCAGCTGGTTCCCAGAGCCGGTGCCAGCGTGGTGAACCAGGCCTCACGCAGCTGATCCTCGAACAGCGGCCAGGTGTGCGCGCCCTCCTCGCGCATGGACACCGTTGCCGGCACGTCGGCTCGGCGCAGGGCGTCGACGAAGATCGATGTGCAGTGGTTGACCATGGCCTCCACCGCCATTCCGCCGAACGGTGGGATCGCGCCCTCGGGAATGCGATCCACCGGCCCTGGTAGTCCGCGGGAGGAGCTGACGTAGACCGCGGTTCCGCGCAGCCGCTCGACGTTCAGTGACGGGTCGTGGTCGCGCCATCCCTGACTTCCCGGCAGCCCCCACATGTTGAAGGGGTTGTTGAGTCCGCCGGCGATCATCGCCGAAATACCGGCAGTGGCAAGCGGGTCGGAGGGTGCCGGGCATCCACTGAACGACGCGGCCGCGTCGAACACATCCGGAGCCTGGATCGCGAGATCGAGTGCGGGACCACCACTCATCGACAGCCCTGCCACGCCGCGTCTGCCGGTCGAGCCGTAGGCCGCGTCGACAGCGGCAGGCAATTCGCGGCTCAGGTAGGTCTGCCACTTGTTGCTGCCTAGCACGGGATCGGTTGTCTGCCAATCGGTGTAGAAACTGAAACGACCGCCGATGGGTGCGACGACCGTGACGTTCTTGTCGAGAAAGAACTGCTCGACGCCCGAGTTGTTGAGCCACCCGACTCCGTCCTCGTTGCCGAGTGCGCCGTTGAGCAGCACGAGAGTGGGCGCAGGGCCGCCTTCCGGCGAATGCAACACCTCGTTGGAAATGACCCGATTCATGGACGGGGAGAAGACGTTCAGCACCGCGCGGGTCGCCGACACCTGATGGATGCCGACAGCTCCCGCGGCCGCGTCGGCCGATCCGGAGTTACCCGGCAACGCCTGCGCCGGTGTTCCGGTCATCAGTATCGACGCCGCTGCCGCGGCCGTCGCGACCGCAGCGGATCGAGTTCGTTTCTTTCTCTTCTGCCCCATTGGCAACTTCAGCACCATACGAGGGTCGCACGGATTCCGCTTTCTACCGCTAACGATCGGATTACGAAACCGATCGGTCCGTTCGCTTGCCGCCTGCGGGGCTCAACCGGCTCTGATCCGCGCGGTCTGCAGCGTCAGATGGTGCCGCTCGGGAATCGACGACGCCTTCTCCGCCGCCTCCGCGTACAACTCGGCAGCACGCTGCAGATCACCGGCCTTCTCACACAGGTACGCGGTCGCCGCTGTGTGCCGCGGGACGGCCGGATCGACCTCGCCCAGCGCCTCGAGCCCCGCCTCCGGACCGTCGGCCTCCCCGATCGCCACCGCTCGATTGAGTCGGACCACGGAACTGTCCGTGAGAGCGAGCAACTCGTCGTACCACTCGACGATCTGCGGCCAATCGGTCTCCTCCATACACCGGGCGTCGGCGTGCAAGGCGGCGATGGCCGCCTGCGCCTGGAACTCACCCAACCGATCGCGGGCGAGCGCCGCCTGCAGGATGTGCACTCCCTCCGCCATCAGCGTTGTGTCCCAACGAGATCGATCCTGCCCAGCGAGATCGATGACGTGACCGTCGGGCCCGGTCCTGGCCGAACGCCGGGCGTGGTGCAACAGCATCAGCGCCAACAGTCCGGCCGTTTCCTCGTCGTCGGACAACCCGGCCAACTGCCGGGTCAACCGAATCGCCTCGGCCGCCAGATCGACGTCCCCGGTGTACCCCTCGTTGAAGACGAGATACAGCACCCGCCGCACCGTCCCCACATCACCGGGCGCATCGAAACGCACATCGCGCACCGTGCGTTTGGCGCGGCTGATGCGTTGCGCCATGGTCTTCTCCGGCACCAGGTACGCCCGCGCGATCTGCCGCGTCGTCAATCCCCCGACGGCACGCAGCGTCAGTGCCACCGCTGCCGCCGGACCGAGCGAGGGATGCGCGCACAGAAAGAACAACTGCAGCGTGTCGTCGACGCCGCTCACGGTGCCAGGATCCGGTTGTGCCGCGGCTCGATCCTCTCGTGCTCGTCGCGCCTTCTCGGATCGTTCTGCGTCGAGAAACTTGCGCCACGCGACGGTCACCAGCCAACCCTTCGGATCGGCAGGCGCGTCGGCGACCCACGTGGAGGTCGCCTCGAGCATCGCCTCCGCCGCGGCATCCTCGGCCGACGCGAAGTCGGCTCCGCGGTGGACGAGGACGCCGATCACCGCGGGTGTCAGTGCCCGCAGCACCTGGGGGTCCATGGCGGTCGTCAGTCGGCGATGGTGGGGGGAGCCTCCATGAACGGACGCAGTTCGAGCCATTCGTGAATCGGTTCGCCGCCTGCTCCCGGCGCGGCCGACAACTGCCCGGCGAGTTCGAGCGCCCGCTCGTAGCTCTCCACGTCGATGATCATCCAGCCTGCGATGAGATCCTTGGTCTCGGCGAACGGACCGTCGGTGACCGGCGGCTTGCCCTCACCGCCGGAGCTGACCCAGGTCCCCTCGGGAGCCAGGGCCTGGGCGTCGACGAACTCGCCGGTGGCTTCGAGTTCGGCGGCGAAATCCTGCATGAACTGGATGTGTGCGTGCACCTCCGCAGGCGTCCACCGGTCCATCGGGACGCTGTTGATCGGCTCCGGAGCGCCGCGGTAGTGCTTGAGCATGAGGTACTTGGCCATGGTGTCTCCTGACGTTCGATGCGGCCATTCTTGCCGCATTTGCCCCTGGGACGGAACCGGTCCGCAGATTTCGACACACTCGACGGAAAAGATTCTCAGCGCATCGTGCGCCCTGCCGAGCCCAGCATCTGTGTCGCCTCGACCACGCGAGCCGCCATCGCCGTCTCGGCCGGCTTGCCCCAGGATCGGGGGTCGTAGGCCTTCTTGTTTCCGTACTCGCCGTCGACCTTGAGAACCTGGTCGTACTTGCTCAGCATGTGACCGGCGATGGATCTGGTGAACGCGTACTGGGTATCGGTGTCGATGTTCATCTTGATCACCCCGCTGGCCACGGCCGAGGCGATGTCCTCTGCGCTGGAACCCGATCCGCCGTGGAACACCAGATCGAAGGGCTTGTCCTTGCCCGTCTCGGCTCCGACGACGGACTGGATCTCGTCGAGGATCTCGGGTCGTAGATGTACCGAGTCGGGGTTGTAGACGCCGTGGACGTTGCCGAAGGTCAGAGCCGTCATATAACGACCGCGCTCCCCCGCACCGAGCGCAGCGATCGTGGCGCGCGCATCGTCGACCGTCGAGTACAGCTGTTCGTTGATCTCGTGTGACACCCCGTCCTCCTCTCCGCCGATCACTCCCACTTCGATCTCCAGAATGGTGTCGGCCTCCACCGACAGGTCGAGCAACTCGCGCGCGATCCGCAAATTCTCCTCCAACGGCACGGCCGATCCGTCCCACATGTGCGACTGGTACAGCGGCGGTAGTCCGCGGCCGCGTCGTTCGATCGCGTCGGCCAGCAGGGGGCGGACCCAGTCGTCCAGATTCTCGGCGGGGCAGTGATCGGTGTGCAGCGCCACCGAGATCGAATAGTGCTGCGCCACTTCGTGGGCGTACTGCGCGAGAGCCTTGGAACCGGCGAAGCGGTTCTGCACGGCGTTGCCGGACAGATAGAGCGCGGTGCCGACCGACACCTGAATGATGCCGTCACTCTCGGCTTCGGCGAATCCCTGCAGAGCTGCGTTGAGAGTCTGCGAACCGGTGACGTTGATCGACGGGTAGGCGAACCCACCCTCCTTGGCGCGATCCAGCATGGCGGCGTACTGCTCCGGACTGGCAATCGGCATGGCGGGTCCTATCTTTCGGGTGCGGCTGCGGTCTACGTGCATCCGCAGGAATTGCGATGGGTGAAGGTGGTGGGCACTCGAATGGACCGAGGTGTCTCTTCGCTGCCCTCGATTCGATTCAGCAACAGGTCGGCTGCGGTTCGGCCGATCGTCTGCACGTCCTGCGCCGCCGCGGTGAGCCGGGGCTCGAACAGATCCGACCACTCGAAGTCGTCGTAGCACACGAAGGCGAGGTCGGCCGGGATCGACAAGCCCAGGCCACGAACCGCTTTCAGCGATCCGATGGTCATCGAGTTGTTCATCGACACCAGGGCAGACGGCCGATCCGGACCCGACATCAACTCACGCACCCGGGACTCGGCCACCTCCACACTGGACCGGCCGTCGAGAACGAGTCGAGGATCGAGTTCGATTCCTCGATCCGCCAGTGCGCGGGAGTAGCCGTCGAATCGCTCTGTCGTGGAGGAGATTCCTTCGATGCCGCGGACGATCGCGATGCGTCGATGTCCGGCGTCGAGAAGGTGGGTCGTCAGCTCGTACGCCGACGCGTCGTTCTCCGGGCCCACCTGGTCACAGGAGACATCGAGCATCCGGTCGATCAGCACCAGAGGTGTTCCGCTACGGACGATCTCGGGAATCGTGGAGAATTCCGAGCCGGCTGCGGGCGCGAGAATCATGCCGTCGACCTGACGGTCGAGCAACGAGTCCGTCACCCTGCGCTCGGAGCGAGGCTCGTCGTGCGAGTCACCGAGGATCAACACGTAACCGGCCTCGGACAACCGCTCCTCGACGGCATGGACCAGGCTGCCGAAGTACGGGTTGGTCAATGCGGCGATGGACAGTCCCACGGTGTGCGTCCGACCCGCCGCGAGCGATCGAGCGACGACGTTGCGCCGATAGCCGATCTCGACGATCGCTGCATCGACGCGCTCCCGAGTAGCGGGATTGACGTTGCGGGTTCCGTTGAGCACGTGGGAGACAGTCGATACCGATACCCCGGCCAGGCGAGCAACGTCGTCCATCGTGGGCATGTCAGTACGCCCGAGGCTGTCGGGCCTCGCGGCTCGGCGGAACTGTCATGTCAGCCGCAGGATTCGATCGGCGCGGCATGCGGTCGACCCGATCAGTTCCGCGTTGCGCTCGTCCGAGCCCAGTGCCCAGAACTTCGCGTCCTCGTGCGACTTTCCGTAGGCCTCGTGCCTGGCCACCAGCCGCTCGTGCCGAACCGTCGTGTGCGGGGCCAGAAACCAAACTTCGTCGATCATTGCGCGCGCCGCAGGCCACGCGTCGGACTCCATCAGCAGGTAATTCCCCTCGGTGACGACGAGCGGGACAGTCGACGGGACCGGAATCGAGGACCCGATCGACTCCTCGATCTCGCGCCGAAATCTCGGCGCGTACACGGTGGGGTCGCCGGGCTGCTGGTCGTGAATCGCCGCGATCAGCCGCGCATAGCCGCCGTCGTCGAACGTGTCGTGGGCACCCTTGCGATCGAGCCGGCCCAGCTCGATCAACACCTCGTTGGCGAGGTGGAATCCGTCCATCGGAACCAGTACCGCGAGTTCCGGCCCGAGCGCATCGACGAGTTGCTGAGCCACAGTGGACTTTCCGGCACCCGGCGCACCGGTCAGGCCGAGTATGCGTCGCTGACCGGATACAGCCGACTTTCGCGCCAGCTCCACGAGTTGTTCGAGGGTGGCTTCCTGTACGTCCTGGTCAGTGCTCACCGTTGTCGCTTTCGAGTCCGTGGGTAGTGAAGTGTGTCGGCGGATAGTTCGTGTAACCACGCTCTGGGGCCGATCACCGAGCAGCGCAATGCGGCAACGTGAGCCGACCTGTCGATGCGCTCGGAAAGGGAGCCTGGCTGCGTGGAGTAGTAGGCATACGCGCCGTGGAACGCATCCCCGGCACCCAGAGTATCGACCACTGCGACCGGCTCCACATCGACCGATCCCGATGATCCCTCGGACCACCATTCGACGGGATCGCCGCCGTGGGTCGTGACGACGGTGTGCACGCCGGATCCGACGAGCGCCGCGGCGGTGGAAGCGGTGTCCGAGGTGCCGGGGGCGCGAAAGTCCGCCGAGCACACCATGTCCGTGGCGTGCGGAATCAGCTCGCTCATCACCGGTTTCCAGCGACCGGCGTCCACGACCAACGTGGTAACCCGCGCCGCCGCATGTTCCGCGGCGGCGCAGGCGATCAGGGGGTGGTGCCCGTCGACGAGTACGACGTCGGCACCGGCCACGACGGCCTCGAGATCCTCCGGCGGCGAGGCGTCGGAGTTCACGGCGTCGGCCGAGACGACCGACCGATCACCGGTCGATTCGATCACCGTCACCGCAGAGACGGGCACAGCCCTGGTGGAGCCCTCGGCGGCGTCGAGCACCCGCACTCCGAATGCCGCCAGGTCGGCCTTGATCAGGGCTGCCACCGGGTCGTCTCCGAGCGCGGTGACGAGCACCGCCGTCCCGCCCAGCGCGGCGAAGGTCACCGCCGCGTTGGCGGCAGGACCTCCCGCCGCGACGAACTGTGCGCTCGAGGTGATCTTCTGGTTGGGTGCCGGCGCTGCCGCCACTCGATGAACGACGTCGAGTGTCGCCAGCCCGACGAAAACACCGACCGGACTTGTCGATTCAGAGGCCTGCGCGTTCATCGTCGGTCGGCTCCTCCGCGCCGGTCATGAGCGCGACGACCTCGGACATGGTGCGGTTCTTCGGATTCACGACGCCTGCACGCTTGCCGAGGCGGTGGATGTGAATTCGATCGGCGACCTCGAACACGTGCGGCATGTCGTGGCTGATGAGCACCACCGGTATGCCTCGGTCGCGGATCGTACGAATCAGGTCGATCACCATGCCCGACTCCCGCACGCCGAGTGCGGCCGTCGGCTCGTCCATGATGATCACTCCGCGTCCGAACGCTGCCGCCCGGGCAACTGCCACGCCCTGACGCTGACCGCCGGAGAGCGTCTCGACCGCCTGATTGACCGACTTGATGCCGATCTTGAGGTCCTGCAGGTGCTTCGACGATTCCTCGCGCATTCGTGGCATGTCGAGGCGACGAAACAGACTGCCGCTGATGCCTTTACGCTTGATCTCGCGTCCCAGGTAGACGTTCGACGCGATGTCGAGCGCGGGAATGACAGCCAGGTCCTGATAGACCGTCTCGATGCCCGCTGCTCGTGCGTCGCGCGTGTTCTTGAACGACACCGGCGAGCCGTTCATCAGGATCTCGCCCGAGTCGGGAATGACAGCGCCCGCCAAAGCTTTGATGAGACTGGACTTTCCGGCACCGTTGTCGCCGATCACCGCCAGCACCTCACCGGGCCGCAACTCGAAATCGGCACCGTTGATGGCCGTCACACTGCCGTAGGTCTTGACCAGGCCGCGCGCTTCCAGAGCGAGGGGGGCATTCACTGTGACCTCCTACGTGCGAATTGATCGACGGCCACCGCGACGATGACGAGAATGCCGGTCGCGACGTTCTGGTACAGGCTGTCGACGCCTGCTTGGGTGAGACCGTTGCGCAGCACACCGACGATCAGGGTTCCGATGAGAGTCCCGATGACGGTGCCGCGGCCACCGAAGAGGCTGGTTCCACCGATGACGACCGCGGTGATCGTTTCCAGGTTGGCGTTCTGATAGGCGTTCGGGTCGGCGTTGGGGATTCTTCCGAGCGCTGCCCACGCCGCGATCGCCGCGATGACTCCCGTGACGATGTACACCGAGAACAGCACGCGACCGGACTTGATGCCCGAGCGATCCGACGCCTGCGGGCTGCCACCGACCGCGTAAATGTGCCTGCCCCAGGATGTTTGGGACAACGCGTACCACATCACGGCGTAGACCAGCAGCATCACCACCACGCCGTACGTCGTGGAGAAACTGCCGATCTTGAACGAGGTACCGAGCAGCGTCAGCGGTCCGCTCGGCACCTGGTAGGTCTCGGAGCCGGCCAGCAACCTGGTGGCTGCCTGAATCGCAGTGAACGTGCCGAGCGTGACGATGAACGGTGGCAGTCGCAGCATCGTCACCAATCCGCCGTTGATCGCACCGAACGCCAGGCAGACGGCAAGCGTGGAACCCAGTGCGACCACCGGACCGTTCGCGCCTGCCGACTGCGCCATCACGATGGTGCCCATCACCGCCACCGCACCGATCGACAGATCGATACCGGAGGTCAGGATGATCAGCGTCTGGCCGACGGCGAGAATGCCGACGACCACCGACTGCTGCAGGATCAGAGAAACGTTCTGCGGGTTGAGAAACGAGCTCGAGATCGAGCTGAAGACGATGACGGCGATGAGGAGTGCGGCCATCGGCCCGAGCAGCGGTTCACGCAGAATGGTCCCTACGTTGAACCGGCTCGGAGCCTTGGGCTCGGCGGCGGTGTCAGTACTCACGGATCAGTCCTCGTGTTGGGGCGATGGTCCGGGAATCCGCGATCAGCCCCAGCAATTCTCTTCGCCCCACGCGGTGTCCTGCGACTCGATTCCGTCGACGGGCTGATCGGTGACCAACTGCGAGCCGGTGTCGTTGAAGCCGCTGGGCTTGGTGCCGTCCTCGGCGAACTTCACCACAGCGTCGACACCCTGCTCGGCCATCTTCGCCGGGAACTGCAACACCGTCGCGCCGATGATGCCGGCCTTGACGTTCTCGATGCCGGTGCAACTGCCGTCGATCGAGCCGATGGTGATCTGATCGGCGCGGCCGGCAGACTGAATCGCCTGGTACGCACCCGCTGCTGCGGGCTCGTTGATCGTGTACAGCGCATTGACGCCCGGTGCGCGCTGCAGCAGGTTCTCCATGGCGGTCTGCGCCTTGGTCTGATCGCCGTTGGTGTTCTCCTGGCCGACGATCTCCGGCGAACTGTCGGTCAGGCCCATGCCCTCGAGGAAGCCGTCGTGACGGAACGTGTCGACCGTGCCGCCCGCGGTGCCGTCGAGCATGATGACCTGGGGCGCAGTGGTTCCGAGAGTGCCCTTGACCCATTCGCCCTGGCTGACGCCTGCGGCCTTGTTGTCGGTGGCGAACGTGGCGTCGACCGCGTCCTCGGGGTCGGTTGCGGTGTCGAGGGCGATGACGACGACGCCGGCGTCACGTGCCTTCTTGATCGCGTCCAGGACTCCGGTGGACGAGTTCGGGGTGATCAGAATCCCCTTCACGCCCTGCCCGACCAGGTTCTCGATGGCCGCGACCTGTCCCTCGTTGTCACCGTCGAAAGCGCCGGCCAGAGCCACCAGCTCGGCTCCGCTGGAATCCGCCTGCGCCTGCGCTGCCTCGCGCAGCTTCACGAAGTACGGATTGGAGTCCGTCTTGGTGATGAGTCCGACCTTGACGCTGTCCGAATCCGAACTGCTGCAAGCGGTCAGACCGAACACGAGCGAACCGGCCATGAGCGCGGTGCCGATCGTCAGCGCGGACTTCCGACGGTGATTGAACATGTGGACTCCCTTGTCCCCTAGCCACGCGGTCGCGTCGCTCGATTGCAGGAGCCTAGAACGCATACAAGCGCTTGCGCATGCGCTTTCGCCGAAACAAACCTGGATTCTTTTTCACCGACCGGGCAGACGGTTCGTGACGGGGGTCACGTGGCTTGGGTCGACCCAGTTCGCGCCGCCCCAGTTCCCGCAAATGCGCGCGCGTTTGCCATCCGCGCGCGAACTCGTGCCCGATCACCTGGCTATTCCGTGAGCACCTGGCGAATGCGCGCGCATTTGCGATCGCCGATGCCACGCAACACCACCCATCACTTGTTCGGCGGCGGACCCTCCCCCGTCCGCCGAAACCGAGTCCCCAGCCGCCTCCCCGCCGCCCCAGTTCCCGCAAATGCGCGCGCGTTTGCCATCCGCGCGCGAACTCGCGCCCGATCACCTGGCTAATCCGTGAGCACCTGGCGAATGCGCGCGCATTTGCGATCGCCGCCGATCAGCCCCCTCCGGCGATCAGCCTCCGACGCCCGAGTACCCGCCTCCCCCAGTTCTCCCCGCCGCCCCTGTTCCCGCAAATGCGCGCGCGTTTGCCATCCGCGCGCGATTTCGCGCCCGATCACCTGGCTATTCCGCGCGCACCCAACGAATGCGCGCGCATTTGCCCCCCGCCGATGCCACGCCGATGCCACGCACCACCACCCATCACTTGTTCGGCGGCGCATCCTTCTCCATCACTGCTTCCGGCTCGTCGTAGGTGACTGTGATGTCCTGAAATCCCTTGTTACGCTGTGCTTCTGCTTGGCCGGTGTAGGAGTTCTTGTCACCCTCGGTGAGCTCGACGTTGTCGGTGAACGGCGTCAACAACGCTCGGGGATGCAGGTGGTCGACGCGTACGGCGTTGATTTCGATGCACAGCACGATCAGCACCGACGAGACGTAGAGGAAGCCGAGCAGGCCGAGGACGATCGCGAAGATCCCGTTGCTGGCGCTGGCGTTGCCGACGACATAGCGAATGTAGATGCCGCCGAACGATTGCAGTGCCTGCCAGATCACCGCGGCGATCGCGGCGCCGGGCAGAACTTCGCGCACATTCAGGGCGCGGGCGGTCCCGATGCGGAACGCGGCAATGAAGACCACGGCGTTGACCACGACCGCTCCGACGAGTGCCAGTGCGCCGCCGGCGAATCCGAACACGCCCGAGGACGCGACGCCGTTGAGAACGGTCAGTCCGATGATGGCGGTGCCGACGGTACTGAGCAGCACCAGCCCGCGCAGCCGACCCTTGATCGGATCCGGTTGTTCGTTTCGCGGGACCGACCACGCGGTGTTCATCGCGTACTGAGCGGCCAGTGACACTCCCAGTCCGCCGTACAGCGACCCCACCACGCCGATGACGATGGCGGTCGTTCCGCCGCTGAGCCGATCCGGCTGTCCGAGTTGATCACCGATGACCGGGATCTGACTCATTGCCGAATCGATGATACGGGTCTGCAGTTCGGGGTCCCCGGCCAGCACGATTCCCAGCACGGTGGTGAAGAGCAGCAGCAACGGGAACAACGACAGGAACGAGTAGTACGCGATGAGGGCCGCGAGGTAGCCGCCACGGTCGTCGAGAAATTTGTACAGCACTGCCAGCGGGAAACCCGCCGACGGATGCCTGCGCTGATAACTGTCCACCTTGGCGACCATCATCGGACGAATGTAACCACCGCAGGCACCACGGAAACGTCGACGGTACGTGTGACCCAGATCTCAACATGCGAACGTGCGCTTTCGTCGACGGGCTCCGACTAAGTCTTCAGTACCAACCCGGCACGAGGAAAGGAACTCACATGAGCTTCATCGACAAGGCCAAGAACGCAGCAGAGGACGCCATCGGCAAGGCGAAGGAAGTTGTCGGCGACGCCACGAACAACAAGGACCTCGAGGCCGAGGGCAAGAAGGATCAGGGTTCGGCAGGCGTGAAGAAGGTCGGCGAGAACATCAAGGACACCTTCAAGTAAGTCGTATCTCTGTGAGGGCCGTCGATCAGGTGATCGGCGGCCCTCGCGCTGTGCGACGTACAACCGTTTCGGCGGAAGCGTATAAAGTGCACAGCGCTGGCTCTCGAGCCGGCACGGGCGTCCAGCAGAAGGCGCAAGATCGTGGATCTCTCCGGCGAAGAGCGGCAGGGGTCCTACGCGAGAGGACCGTGTGAATGTCGCAATCATCGCCCGATGTGCACCTTCCCGGATCGTCCCCTGCATCGTCACTCGCCGAATTCGCGCGGTCGTTGCGTGATACCCGCCGTTCGATGCCCGAGACGATGGCAGAGATCTTGCGCACCTCCATTCGGCTCATACCGGGTGCAACCGTCGGCTGCGTCACCACGGTCAGCAAAGGCGTCCGCACCGTGGTGGCATCCACCGACCCCCTGGCCGAAAAGCTGTGTCGACTGCAGTACGAGCTCGACGAGGGCCCGATTCCCACCGAGGTTCGCCACTTCGATGTCGTCGTCTCGGACGACCTCACGTCCGAGCCACGATGGCCGGAGTTCGCGGTTCTGGCCGTGAACGAGGGATTCAAATCCTTGGCGGCGTTTCAGCTCTACAGCAACGCCGACGACCTCGGTGCGTTGATCTTCTACAGTGACGAGCCGCGTGCCTTCGACGTCGACGCGGTCGAGATCGGGGAAGCCCTCGCAGCGCATGCCGCCATTGCCTTGCTCAGCGCCCGCGACAACGAGCAGTTCCGGACGGGCCTGGCCAGTCGCGACATCATCGGCCAAGCCAAGGGAATGATCATGGAACGCTACGATCTCGACGCGGTGCAGGCGTTCGAGCTGCTGGCGAAGCTGTCACAGCAGCAGAATCAGCCTTTGCACAAGGTGGCTCACGACTTGGTCGATACCGACCACCCGACCAATTCGACCTTCTGACGACCCCCAGGTTTCGATCTTTCGGTCACGAGGAAAGCAATCGTTGGTATCGGCAGGCAACACGCGATACCCGCGGGCGGTTATGTCGTTGAGCCAACAGCGATCGACCGCTCGTCGCTAGCGCTCCGGTTGGCAGGTCGGACACCACCATGTTCGACGCTTGTCCGGGTCTCCTGGTATCTCCGCGACCACCCGAATCGCCGTTCCACACCGCAGACACGGCTTTGCGGCCCGCCCTGCAACCCAGTGTGATCGGCCCCGGCGAGTGTCCCCGGTGGTCACCTGCATCGCACCCGGAACTGTCGCCGAATGACGCATCGCCCGCTCGAGCAACGCGACCAATCTCTGCGCGTCGACATCACCCGACGGCGTCCACGGCCACAGGCCGCGCAGAAAACACAGCTCGTTGGCCCACAGATTTCCGGGACCGGCGATGACCCGCTGATCCAACAACGTCGCAACGATCGGACGACTTCCCTGGGCCCCGATGTTGGCAACTCCGCGCTCGGCGTCGAACGTCGAGTGCAGCGGGTCCGGCCCGAGATGCGCGATCAGCGCGTTCATGTCCCTCGTGTATCCGTAGTCGACGACCGGCAGCAGAACTCCGTAGGCGGTCGGCCCGTCGACCACGGCAAGCCGGACGCGCACGTCGGGTCGGATGCGCTGCGGAATCGAACGACCGGCCCGCACCACCGTCCACGAACCGCTCATCCGCAGATGCGTGTGCAGCGTCGTGTCGTTCTCGAAATCGGTCAGCAGATGCTTGCCGTGTGTTCGATGCCCGACGACGGTTCGCCCGGCCAGATTCTCGACTGCGTGCGCCGGCACCTGCAGCCGTCCGGCCCGCAGCGTCGCGCCGTCCAATGCTCGACGCAACCTTGCGGCCAGTGCAAATACGGTGTCGCCTTCGGGCATGCTTCTGGGGTATCCCGCTCGGCACAACCGTAATCGCACGCTCGGCCCGCTCGTACGATGAGCGCCTCCGCCGACGCCGACGCCGACATCACCGTGAAGCGACACCGGCCGGACGCGCCGGACAGTCGTTGGACCTCGTCGACAGACCGTGAGCCCAGGGCGCGACCGACGACCGGAGAATCCCCGACGGCGTCGGCCGCAATACGGATTCGAGTTCGGCCAATGGAACCGGTGCCTCGACGAGGGATTCCCACGGATACTTCTCGCCGGTATCACGGAGGAAGGCAACGGCCTGGTGGAGGTGCCGCGGCTCGTAGTTGTGGATTCCTGTGATGGTCAGCCAGTTTCGGACCACCGCTTCGGGGTCGACGGTGATCGGGGCACCGGGCGCGACGGAGCCGGCGAGGACGAGCCGCCCACCGACGTCGAGTCGCCCCGAGGCCGCCTGCACAGCCGAGGACGATCCGGAGAAGTCGATGGCCACATCGGTGCGTGCACCGTCGTCCTCCACGGCCCCGAATGCACGGGATTGTCTCTGCCGCTGCAGGTCTCGGTCGAGGACCGACACCGCTGCACCTCGTTCCCTGGCCGCCGCAGCGGCGGTCACCCCCAGCATCCCTGCCCCGACGATCAGTACTCGTCGACCGTCGAGCGCACCGGCGGCGTCGAGGGCGGCCATCACCGTCGCTGTCGCACACGCTGCGGGTGCGGCGACGGCGTCGGGCATGGTGTCGGGAATTCGGACCACTGCGGTTCCGCGTGGGAGCACGATGTGTCGAGCATAGGAGCCGCTGAGAGCCCATGCGCTCTCGGCAGACTCGTGACCCACCTTGCGCACGGCCGAACATTTGGCCGTGAACCCGCGGACACATCGGGCGCACCGACCACAGCACACCGTGACCGACCAGACGATCCGATCTCCCACCTCGACAGCCGATACCGCATCGCCGATGGCAATCACGTGACCGACGGCCTCGTGCCCGAGCACCGACGGGCACGCACCGTGCCGTCGACCGGACACGGTGTGCAGGTCGCTTCCGCACACCGTGGCGAGATCGACGCGCACCAACACCTCACCCGATTCGAGAGTGGGAATCTCCATGTCGCGTCGTTCGATTCCGCTCCCCGTCCAGACGGCGGCCTGTGTCAGACCAACAATGATCTGATCCATCCGGAGATCCTTTCCACGATGTACACGACGACGAAGATGACGAGAACGATCGCACCGGCGACGTCGAAGTTGAGAGTACGAATCGACTCGAAGAGCAGGAAGCCGATACCGCCTGCACCGACGATCCCCAGGATGGTCGAGGTGCGGATGTTCACGTCGAGCAGATACAGGCTCGAACCGACCATCGACGGAATGGCCTGAGGGACAACGGCACTCAGTGTCCGATTCCACCAACCGCCACCGACCGACGCCACCGCTTCGAGGGGACCGGGATCGATCTCCTCGATCGCGTCGGCGACGAGTTTGCCGAGGAATCCTACGGACCCGATGGCCAGTGCACAGGTTCCCGCCACCGGGCCCAGTCCGAGCGCCGCGACGAATACGACAGCGAGGATGAGTTCGGGTACCGCGCGGACCAGCAGGATCCAGGATCTCGCGACCCAGTACACCGCGGGATGCGGAGTTGCGTTGCGCGCGGCCAGAACTCCGACGGGTATCGACAGAACGATACCGATGGCGGTGGCCACGACTCCGATGGCAACGGTCTGTACGGCGGCGTCGAACAGGTCCGCTCCCAGCGCGGAGAAGTCCGGTGGGACCATACGCCCGAACACCTCGATCGACGGCCCGATCCACGTCAGAAGCGAGCGCGGATCCAATTCGAGCACCACGAACGACGCCACGACCGCGACGACGAGCACGGCCGACGCTCCGATGCGCATCAGTCGATCGCGCTGCGGGCCGGCCGCGGACGGCACCAGCAACATGCGGCGAAGAGCCATCGCCGCCAATTCCATCGCGGCGATGATCACCAGGATCACCAGTACGATGCCGAGAGCACGCGGGTAGATCAGGCCCCGCAGAGCGTCCTGCAGGGCGAACCCGATACCGCCTGCCCCGACGAAGCCGAGGACCACCGACATGCGCAGATTGATGTCGATTCGATAGACGAAGGCTCCGATCCACGCCGGAACGACCTGCGGAACAACGGCGTTGATCATCTCCCGGTAGTAGCCGGCACCGGCGGCACGGATCGCCTCTCGCGGTCCCACGTCGGTCTCTTCGATGGCATCGGCGAACAGCTTGCCGAGCATGCCGATGGAATGCAGTGCGAGGGCGAGGATGCCGGGCAACACTCCGATCCCCAGCGCCCTGACGAACAGCACCGCGAACAGCAGATCCGGCATCGCCCGGCAGAACGTGATGACGGCGCGAGCAACGCTGTAGAGGACCGGATGCGGCGAGGTGTTGCGCGCCGCGAGAAACGCCAACGGCACCGAGACGATCGCTGCGAGCACGGTGCCCAGTACTGCCATGAGCAATGTGTCGAGTGCGAGGGAGACGATCCTGCCGGTGTCGTCCACGCGGGGCGGCAGCATCCGCTCGAGCAGGTTGCCGACGTCTTCGAGACCGTCGATCAGGGTCGTCGGCGCGAAGTCGATGTACCCCGCCGAGAGCACGGTCAGGACGAGCGCGGCGACGCCCAGCGCCGGGAACAGCCATCGACGTCGCCGCGGATCGTTCTGTGCAGCAGTGTTCGTGGGCTTCGGTTCGACCGTGACGGTCATATCGGTGCCACCGTGGTCATGTTTCCGGGGTCGGGCGCGATCCGCTGATAGATCGGCATGATGTCCTCGCGTCGGAGACCGGCGGCCGGGCGATCGAGCACCACCCGACCGTCCCGCAGACCCACGAGCCGATGCGCCCAGCCGAGCGCGAGATCGACCTGATGCAGGGTGCACACCACGGTCAGCTTCTCCTCGCTGCACACCCGCTGCAGCAGATCCATCACCACGCCCGCGTTCTCGGGGTCGAGCGAGGCGACGGGCCGGGGACCCGAAGGCAGCTCAGGTCGACGGGCTCGCGCACTCCGGCCGGGTCATCTTCGCCGCCGCCGCGGTGATGGTCGCCGTGTTCTTCACCTTCGCACTGTCCGATCCGCTCCCACCGAAAGAGATGGGCATCATTCTCGGTGTCGCGGTACTGCTCGATGCCTTCCTGATCAGGCTGATCCTGCTGCCGGTCTTGCTGCGTCTGACCGGTCACGCCGCATGGTGGTCACCGGCTTGGCTGCGCAAGGTGCTGCCGTCGATCAGCTTCTCTCACTGACACCCTCACCACACCGAACGGAGCACTGATGATCGATCCGAACACAACCCACTCGGCGGCATTCACAGGATGGCCGATCGAACGTATCGTCCCCGCCCTTGCTGCCGGTGTCACCGCCACCGGTCTGGCACTCGGCGAATTACACGCACCGCAGTGGCGACTACTGAGCGCGTTCGCTGCCGCGAACCTCGCCCTCTACGCAGCGGTCGGCTGGTGTCCGGCGAGCGCACTCCTCAGCCGGGTCGGCGTGCCGAGTATTCGTCGGCCCCTGAACGGGTAGACCTACATCACCGCAGTTTGATAATCGAAAGGAATTTCCCTCATGAACATCGCACTCTCGACCACCCTGACCGACACCGACTTCGCCACCGCAGTCGACTCCGTCAAAGCAGCCCTGTCCGATCAGGGATTCGGTGTTCTCACCGAAATCGACATGCAGGCCACGTTGAAGGCCAAACTCGACGAGGACATGGAGCAGTATCTGATCCTCGGTGCCTGCAATCCCACCCTCGCGCACCGCGCCGTCGGAGTCATGCGCCAGATCGGGTTGCTGCTGCCGTGCAATGTCGTCGTCCGCGCCGACACGAGCGCACCCGGATCGATCATCGTCGAAGCCATGAACCCCGACATCATGGTACAAGCGACAGGCGAACCAGCACTCTCCGACGTCGCCGCCGAGGCCACCACCAAGCTCCAGGCCGCTATCGACGCACTCGGTGGCCAGGACACAGCACACAGCTGATGACCCTGACGCTGGCCCTGGTTCTCGGCGTCGCCGTCGGCATCCTGCTCGGTCTCCTCGGCGGCGGTGGGTCGATCGTCGCCGTCCCGGTTCTGGTCTACGCCCTCGACCTGCCCCTGGCGGAGGCGATACCGACCTCGTTGCTGGTGATCGGTGTCGCCTCGGCGACCGGGGCCATCCCCAAGGTGCGGGCGAAGCTCGTCGAGTGGCGACTGGCGGCGATCTTCGCGGCCACCGGTATCGTCGGCACCCTGGTCGGCAGCGCCCTGGGAAGACATCTGCCCGAGGCCGCCGTGATGATCGGCTTCGCGATCGTCATGATCATCGCCGGGGCGCGGATGCTGGGAAGCACCGACGATGTCGGAACTGCCTGCAAAACAGGGAATTCCGGGATCGACTGGCGGCGGTGCGCACCACGGTCCATCCCGACCGGGTTCGGCGTCGGAGTCCTCACCGGACTGTTCGGCGTCGGCGGAGGATTCCTGATCATCCCCGCACTCGTGCTGCTGTTGGGAATCGAGATGAGTGTCGCCGTCGGAACATCGCTGGTGGTCATCGTCGCCAACTCCGCCGCCGGACTGATCGCTCAGGCCGACGGGCTCGGCGGGAACTGGCCGCTGACAGCCGCGTTCGCCGGTGCGGCGATCGCAGGCTCGCTGGTCGCCGGGCGACTGAGCACACGCATCGACACCGACAAGCTGCGCACGTGGTTCGCCTACCTGGTGTTCGCCGTCGCAGGCTACGTACTTGTCGACACACTCTTTCTTTCATGACCGGACGCACACACCGACCCGATGCCCCCAGGGGTAATCTGGAACGACTACCACCCTCACACCATCAGGAGATCGCAATGGTCGGCGACGAAGACAGCATCGCATTGGTACTCAACCGTCTGCGCCGCGCACACGGCCAGCTCGCCGGAGTGATCGGCATGATCGAGAACGGACGCGACTGCAAAGACGTCGTCACCTAACTCGCCGCAGTGTCCCGCGCCCTCGACAAAGCCGGCTTCAAGATCGTCGCCACCGGCCTCCGCGAATGCATGACCGGCGAGACCGCCGACAACAAAGAACCCATGACCGAAGCGGAACTGGAAAAACTCTTCCTCGCACTGGCCTGAACGACACATTTCACGTCAGAAACGAGGCCGACCCGACAACACCGTAGGAGTACCCCATGAGCACGACCGATCCAGATATCGCCATCATCGAAACCTCGAGCCTGGGCGACCGCAGTTACCTGGTCAGCCACGACGGCATCGCCGTTGTGATCGATCCCCAACGTGACATCGACCGCGTCCTGGCATTGGCAGCGGAGAAGAACGCCACCATCACCCACGTACTCGAAACCCACATCCACAACGACTACGTCACCGGCGGCCTCGAACTCGCACGCGCCACCGGAGCCGAATACGTTGTGCCCGAGGGTGACCCGGTCGAATTCGAGCGACGGGCAGTGGGGGACGGCGATGTCGTCGACGCGGGATCGGCGACGTTTCAGGTCATGCACACCCCGGGCCATACACATCATCACGTCAGCTACGTACTGCAACTCGGAGACGAACCGATCGCGATCTTCACCGGCGGCTCGATGCTCTACGGATCCACCGGCCGCACCGACCTACTCGGCTCCGAACACACCGACGAGCTCACCCATGCCCAGTTCCACTCGGTCCGTCGAATCGCCGCCGAACTCCCCGCCGACGTCGAGGTCTACCCCACCCACGGATTCGGTAGCTTCTGCTCCGCGACCCCCACCAGCGGCGACTCGTCGACCATCGGTGAACAGCAACAGTCCAATCCCGCGCTGACCCAGGACGAACAAACCTACGTCGACGAGTTGATCGCAGGACTGTCGGCCTACCCCGCGTACTACGCCCACATGGGCGTCATCAACACCGAAGGCCCCGCACCGATCGACCTGTCCACCCCAGAACCCGTCGACCCCGACGAACTACGCCGCCGCATCGACGACGGACAATGGGTCGTCGACCTCCGCGCACGCACCGCCTTCGCTGCCGGACATCTCGACGGTTCCCTCGGCTTCGAGCTGTCGACGACATTCGTCACCTACCTCGGCTGGCTCTACCAGTGGGGTGCGCCGCTGACCTTGATCGGCGACACATCCGATCAAATCGACGAGGCCACAAGGGAGTTGGCACGTATCGGCATCGACCACCCCTCCGGCTCCGCTGTCGGAGAGATTCATTCGCTCGCCAGCGACGGGCGCGTACGGTCCTACGAAGTGTCCGACTTCGCCGGACTCGCCGCAGAGGACTCGGACATTGCAGTGCTCGACACCCGTCAACAGTCCGAATACGCGGACGGCCACATCCCCGGTGCGATCAACATTCCCCTCCACGAACTGCCGCACCGACTCGCAGAAGTTCCCGACGGCAAAGTGTGGGTGCACTGCGCCTCCGGCTATCGCGCCTCGATCGCGGCCTCACTACTCGACCGGGAACATCGCAGCGTGGTGCTCATCGACGACGACTACAACCGCGCAACAGATCTCGGACTCGACACCTCGAAGACATGACGAAATGCTTCGACGACCGAACGCGACGAGACAGGCGTACCCCCAGGGGGTATATGTTGGTATCATCGGCCGCATGCACTCAGTGAATCGGCACGGTCGACGGGGCACAGCTCCGACGGCAGCTTTACTGATTGCACTGACGGTGTTCGGTGTCCTGTTGATGCATTCGGTGACACCGATGTCGATGCCCGTGACCGGCTCGATGTCCACATCGATGAGCGGCGGCCATGCCTCGTTCGCAGCACCGTCCCACACGGACGCCACGGTTCCGGTGATGACCGGGGAACATGACTGCCCGTCGGGGCACCAGATGATGCATCCCTGCGTCGGCACGACGGTGTCGTGGCCCGCGCTGACGGTCCCGGCGATGAGCGCAGCCCTCGACCTGGCGCCGACATCGGTGAACCGGATCATTGGACGGGCCGACTCCACGCTTGAGCGTGCGCCGCCGTGGACGTTATGGGAGTTGGACAGATCGGTGACCTTGCGAGTGTGACAGGGAGCCCGGCAGACGCGTGTCTGTCGGCGGATCGAACGACATCCAATTCTCTGCACTACCCACTCTTGCAAGGAGTTTCCTCATGCGTACCAAAGTCATTGCCTCGATCGCTGCTGCCGCCGCGAGCGCGTTCCTCGTCGTCGGCTGTAGCGACAACGCGGCCGATTCGTCGATGGACGGCCATGCGATGGGATCGATGTCCTCGGCACCGATGTCCTCGGCCCAAGCAAGCGCGTCCGCAGAGTTCAACGATGCCGACGTGATGTTCGCGCAGATGATGTACCCGCATCACGCCCAAGCAGTCGAGATGGCCGACATGGCGAACGGCCGCACCGACAACCCGGAGGTGCTGTCGCTGGCATCGGCGATCGCCGCCGCGCAACAGCCCGAGATGGACCAGATGACCACCTGGCTCACCGAGTGGGGCCAGCCCATGCCCGACATGGACAGGGGTGACATGGGTGACATGGGTGACATGGGCGGGATGGACCACAGCTCCGGCAGCGGCATGATGACCGCTCAGGACATGGACGCGTTGATGGCAGCGTCGGGACCGGAATTCGACCGCCAGTGGTTGACGATGATGATCGCCCACCACACCGGCGCCATCGAGATGGCCAACACCGAAATCGCAGACGGTTCCAATCCTGACGCCCTGGAGATGGCCCGCACCATCGTCGCCACCCAGCAGCAGGAAATCGACACCATGCAGCGGCTGCTCGGCTGACCCGGCCCGCTATAGACAACGATGGCCGCATCCTCTCCGGCGGAGAAGGTGCGGCCATCAACGTTCCACAATTGTCAGGGCTGCGTTCCCGGTACGAGATCAGCTCTCACAGTGACGGTGTGCGCTGCGACGGAGGGTTGGAACTCCCCTCGTTCACCGCTCCGGTGATGGTGTCGGGTGTGAGGTCGAGTCGACGCAGTAATTGTGCGTTCGCAGCGACGATGATCGTCGACAGCGACATCAGGATCGCGCCGATCGACATCGGCAGCACGAACCCGACCGGCGCGAGCACTCCTGCCGCGAGCGGAACCGAGATGAGGTTGTATCCCGCTGCCCACCAGAGGTTTTGCTTCATCTTTCGGTACGAGGCGCGCGAGAGTTCGATCACCGACAACACCGACCTCGGGTCGTCGCTGGCGAGGATCACTCCGGCCGATGCGATTGCGACGTCGGTGCCGGCCCCGATCGCGATACCGACATCGGCCTGCGCCAGAGCCGGGGCGTCGTTGACTCCGTCGCCGACCATCGCCACCGTACGGCCTTCGCTCTGGAGTTCAGCGACGTTGTGCGACTTGTCTTCCGGTTTCACCCCGGCGAAGTAGCGGTCCACACCGAGCTCGGTGGCGACGGACTTCGCGACGGCGTCGGCATCACCGGTGATCATCACGACCGCGATTCCTCGCGCGTGCAGCGCGTCTACCGCAGTGCGTGACTCGGACCGGATCTCATCGGCGAGCGCGAGGGCACCGATCACGGCCCCGTCGGCGAGGACGTGCAGGATGATCGCCCCGTCCCCGCGCCACCGGTCGGCGACAGCGAGTTCGGATCCGTGTTCCTGCTCGAGCAGTGCCGGCCCGCCGACCTGGATCCGGACGCCGTCGACGTCGGCTGCGACCCCGACGGCGGGGGACGACTGAAAGCCGGCTGCAGCCGGGACCGTCAGGTTCCGCGCGCGTGCGGCCTCGACGATGGCACGGGCGAGTGGATGTTCGGAATCTGCTTCTGCGGCAGCGGCCAGCGCGAGAACGTTGTCGGCGGTGCGCCCGCCGGTCACCTCGACTGCGGTGACGGTGGGTTCACCCTTGGTGAGGGTCCCGGTCTTGTCGAACAGCACGGTGTCCACCGTGCGCATGGTTTCGAGTGCGAGCCGGTCCTTGACCAGAACACCGCCGCGGGCGGCGCGTTCGGTGGCGATGGAGACCACCAGCGGAATCGCCAGTCCGAGTGCGTGCGGGCAGGCGATGACCAGCACGGTGATGGTGCGGATGACGGCGTCGTCGGGCATCCCGACCAGAGTCCACACCGCAGCGGTGATGATCGCGGCACCGAGAGCGAACCAGAACAGCCAGCCAGCGGCGGTGTCCGCGATGCGCTGAGCGCGCGAGGTCGAGTTCTGGGCGTCGGCGACCAAGCGGCCGATGCCGGCGAGGGCGGTGTCCTCCCCTACTGCAGTGACCTGGACGCGCAGACCTGAGTCGGTGGCGACAGTGCCGGCGACGACTTGATCGCCGTCGCTGCGGCGGACGGTGCGTGATTCCCCGGTGATCATCGATTCGTCCATGCTCGCCGATCCGGAGACGATGGTGCCGTCCGCCGGTACGCGGCCGCCGGGGCGGACGACAACGACATCACCGAGCTGCAGCTCGGACGGGGGCACCGGCACCACATCGTCGCCCTCGACGCGTTCGGCGACATCCGGGAGCAACGCCGCCAACGAGTCCAGAGCGGAGGTGGTCTGGGCGAGTGATCTCATCTCGATCCAGTGCCCGAGCAGCATGATCACGAT
Source organism: Rhodococcus cerastii (assembly GCF_033042195.1). Classification (NCBI taxonomy): domain Bacteria; kingdom Bacillati; phylum Actinomycetota; class Actinomycetes; order Mycobacteriales; family Nocardiaceae; genus Rhodococcus; species Rhodococcus cerastii. Next base: position 35,611 of record NZ_JAWLKF010000002.1, on the reverse strand, counting down.
CAGCAGGGCCAGTTCCCACCAGAAGTCGAGCTGATGATCGAGCAGGCCGAGGCTCGCTCCCATCGACGCAATGAATGCGACGGTAATCGCCAGGGCGATGAGCAGCATCATTCCCGGTGCACGGGAACGGATTTCGCTGACTGCTCCGGAGAGGAACGGAGACCCGCCCCAGGCGTACATCACCGTTCCGAACACCGGAGAGACCCAGGCAATCCACGCTGCGTCGGGCAATGAGTAGCCGAGGAGCATCGCGAACATGTTCGAGGCAACGATCACCGGAACGGCAAGGACCAGCATGACCCAGAACAGGCGACGAAACATACCGACGTGATCACCGTGACCGGTGTGCCCGCCGTGCTCTGCGTTGTGCCCGCCGGTGTCGTGGTCCGACTGCGGAGTCGCCTTCTCTGCCCCGTCCGTGTGCATTTCGGGTCCTTCTTCATGCCCGCTGTGCTGCAGTCTGTTCGGCGGATCCGTCCGCGCGGAGTCGACGTCGGAGTGTGTGTGATCGTTCATCGTGCAGTCCTCTCATCCATCGAGTTCGATATCCATTCATCCCATGAACTCGTGGGTTCTGGTTCGGCTGTGTATTCGGCGTCGAGGGCGACAATGATCTGCGCCTGGACGAGCGCGGCTGCACTGGTGACCGTGAATGTCCCTGCCGCCGCCGATAACGCGACAGTGTCCATTCCGATCACGGCGTTGACGTCGTTGCGGACCGACGGCTCACAGTGGCCGTACATCAATACCGGCGTAACTGACAGTGCGTGATGATCATGCGTAGCTTTCGACATCTCGGACAACATATACCCCATAGGGGTATATGTTGATCAAGTCGAACCATACCCCTTCCTGATCCCATTGGGAAGAACCGTCAGGGTGTTGTCAACGCGTGAGCGCCAGTCGGCTGGCCACCAGGTGCACCCGCGGTCGCTGTCATGCTCACGGACGGGCATGGATGTCGATACCGATTCGGTCAAGGGGCGCATGCATCCGCGGCACAGCTGAGCCTTACAGCGACGGGCGTACCTGCACACGCGCGTGGATCATCGGCGTTCGCTGCGATTTCCGTTACGAGTCTTCTCACCGACTGGAGGCAGGGCAGGGCGAATTACGCCGTGTCACGGCGCGCATGGCGAGCCCGCGTGTCGACTCTCGAAGATCGCGGAACTGCTCGTTCGGTCGATCGCTGACGCCGCAGATCGGACGGTGGAGCGATACTGTCTCGTTCACCATGGGGCTGCGGCGCCGCCGATGTAGCGTTGAGTAAGTCGTAGATGGGTGTATCACTCACGTTCGGTTCCACTTTCGATCTGATCGTTTCGGTGCGCCTTCGAACGCGCCGACAGTTGCCGCTCACCGGCCCCGGGCGAGCCCTGCCCTACCGGCCAGCCGGCGCGCACCGACATATCCAGTCCGCAAACTCGGTCACATGCGGTGAAAATGCCTGCCCGTCACACCGCAGTTGCTCTTTACCGAGTGTCGGCACGCTTGCGCAGCGCAGCGGTCGCCAATTCTGCGACCGCTGCGCGATAGAAATCTCGATCTATCTCCCCGGCCGCGAATCTACGATCGAGGATTTCCTGCGCGTCCTCCCCCGATTGCGGGCGAGCGGACATCAGCCGAACCGCACCCCAGATCAACAGAGCGATCACGACCAGCCAGAACGCGGCCATTCCTGCCATCATCGTCCATCCGCCACTCATGGTGCCCATATTCATCATTGCTGCTCCTCACTCTCGCACCAGCCACCTGCTGACCTGCGGAGTGTGGTCATCCCGCAGCTCCTACTATAACGCTTAGTAGTTCAGCTACTATCGAGCATAGTAGTTGACTGCTGTCGAGACGCCGTCGCCCGGACAGGCGATGATGGAGGCAACCTGTGGGAAAGAAATCCAGCAAGTCGCGATCGAAAGCGCACAAACGACGAACCACGGCGACACGATCCGGGGGCGGCCCACCGGCTCCCCACCCCGGTGCCATACGTACTGAGCCCCAGCCAAGGCATCCCCTCTCAGCGGTGGCCCCACATTCTGCGGTCAGCGTCGCCGCCGCCGATTATCTTCGAAGCAGGGGCCACTCGCCCGGCAGCGGTGCACTCCATCCCACTGTCGCCCGGGCTTTCGCGCCGGACTCCACTACCCCACCGCGAGCGTCGGCCCAGGCCGCAGAACCGACGATCGATACTGCAGCGCCGCCGGAGCGCCCACGTGCCCGCACGCCTGAAGCTGTTGCGCCCGCACCGCAGAGTTACGCACCCAAGCGCTCACCAGCCACCAGTTGTACCGATGAGATTTCCCAGGTCGAGCCGCTGGGGCTTGCGGTGACGTACTGGGGTGTCGGCGGGGCCGATGCCGAGCCCAGCCACGACGTGGCGATTCGCTTCACTGGATCGCGGGTGGAAGTCGAGGGCCATGCATCGACCGAGAAGGTCGGTTTCGATCGGACTCTGGTCGTGAAATCACGTCCTGCCGCTGGAGGCCGGTTCGCCGCGACCACCCGTATTCAGGGCATTGCCAGCGGGGAGTGGGAGGTGAGTGCGCGACGCATCGACGGGGGCGCAGACAGTAGCGAACGGCAGCAGAACTCTGTGCTCACCGCGCGCACTGCGCTACTGACATACGGTCCCGCTGTGCGGGTGTGGAGTTGGCCGGCGTTGGTAGCCGCGGGAGCGGTGGTTGCATTGATTGTTCAGGGATTCCTGCTCTCACGCATGGATGCCAATGTTGCTGCTGCTGTTGCAATTTCAGCTCTGAGTTGCGTTTTGGGATATATCGGTGCCAAGGTTTGGTACTTGATCTTGCACCGTCGACCGATATCTACTTTCATCCGCGCAGGAGCGTGCATACAAGGCTTCCTCCTCGTTTCGCTCGGCACCTTGGTCATCGGCGGAGCACTCGGGGGTATGGACGTCGGCGCAGTCCTGGATGCAACCACCCCGGGATTGTTTCTCGGCATGGCGATCGGTCGTCCGGGATGCTTCTTGGCGGGCTGCTGTTCGGGGCGTCCGACTCGATCTCGGTGGGGCCTGTTTTCGTCCGATCGCACCCTGGCGACGAGGAGGATTCCGGTTCAGCTCTACGAGGCCGCTGCAGCCCTGTTGATCGCGGGAGTTGCGCTCGCCGCGGTACTTCAGGTCGACCTTCCCGTCGGAGGGCTGGTCTTCCTGGGGAGTATTGCCGCATACACATTGGTCCGGCAAGGCCTGTTTCTGTTTCGAGTGGACGCGCACACTCGTCGAGGCCGACTCACTGTCTCGCTCATCTGCTGCGCGGTCCTCATCGGCGTCCTCGCAGCGTCGCAGGTGCTCTCGTGATCACCGAACGTATTTTTATGCGTGTGCCTTTCGGTGATCACCTCGATGCGATGGCACCGCATTCGGTGTCCCGATCGACGCTCCGTAGTCCGGCATCGATACTGACTGTCCTCGTCCTTGCACTCGCTGGATGTACCGGCGGCGAGGTCTCTGAGCCCACCGCGTCGATGCCCGTTGCTACACGGGCGGAACTGCTCGATCCCGCTGACTTCGCCGCCGCAATCGCCGATCCCGCCCGAGTCACGATCAACGTCCATACCCCCGACGAGGGCCAGCTCCCGGGAACCGACTCGAGCCTTCCCTTCGACCAGATCCGACAACAGGCCGCGACGTTGCCGCCCGACCGGACCACGCCGCTGGCGATCTACTGCCGTACCGGGACAATGAGCGCCACCGCTGCGAAAGAACTGGCCTCTCTCGGCTACACCGATGTCGTCGAACTACAAGGCGGCATGCTCGCGTGGCGAAACACCGGACGAACCATCGGAGAATGATCACGCACGTTCCGCACCACCGCCCCCGAAGGTCGAGCACCAGAACCGATCCGGTGAAATCGAATGCCGAGATCGTCTTGGTCAGGGTTTACCAGGTCGGGACCGGACACTTCGCCGATGGTCCCGCTACTGCCGGGAAGTGAACCTATCGGTTTGCCAGCGGGCGCAAACGACGTCGAACGGGCCCCGGCCTGTACCGGCGAATCAGAACCTCGCCCGCTGTCACCCTCAGTGCTACCAGCGCAGGCGTGCCCTCGCCCCAGGTTGCCTTCTCCTCGGCGGTGGTTCGGCTCCGTCGGCCGACTCGCTCACGATCGACAACGTATGGACGTGCTGGCAGCGCGCGATGTCAGGCGAAGAACGAGACGGCCGGTCGTCGGAAGACGCGGGCGGCCCCTACACCGAGGCGTACAAGCGTGAGCGCCGCCGTCAAGGTCGGGGTTGGGTGGTCCTGATGGCGGGTGTCGTGATCGGTGCGACCCACGTCGTAATTCATCTCGGGCAGCTTCGGTTTCTTCCGAGCGCCGGATGGCAGGATCTCGCGGTCGGCTATCCGATGGCGATGGTCCTCGCGCTCGTCGGTCTCATGATGATCGCTTCCCGCAGCCGAAAGCCGAGGGGCGAGTATTGCGGACTCGCTCCCGTGATCTGTAGTGCCGCGCGGGGCATTTCATCCCACCGCGCAGGATGCCAACGTCATGGCCCCCAGCAGGGCCACTACTGGTAACGCAGGCAGGGCAACGGCGGTGCACGCTACGAACGCCCGCGCCCACCGGAGGGGAGCATGCGGGATCACTCGGTCCACGGCGAGACGATCGAGCCGCACAACGGTGGCATCGGAAACCATACCGAGGGCGGGCAGAGGAACAGGGTGCGGGCGCAGCGAAGTCAGAGCGCGCCGCACGGGGTCTCGTCCGTGCGAGCGGGCTGCGCGGGCGTCCGCGTCGAGTTCGACCAGAGCGCGCACGAGCGAAGGTGACGCTCGCATGATCGGTAGCCACGGAAACGCATAGGCCACCGACTCGGCAATGCCTACGAGCAGATGATGCCGGCCATCGATGTGTGCACGTTCGTGTGCGAGGACCGCCTCGACTTCAGCAGGCGTCAACTGCGTACGCAGCCCCTCGCTGGCCACGACCATCGCCGGTCGTCCCGCGACGCTGTACGCGAGAGGACTGTCCAACGGAAGCCACAAGGTCGACGCGGGTTGATTCGAACCGGAAAACCCGACGCCTCCAGCGATGATGCGCAGCAGATCGATGTGCCGCTCGTACACTCGCCGTCGCTCACACACTGCGCGCCTCAGGTGGACGATCCAGCGGACTGCGCCGCAGCCCAACATCGCAATCCCGACAACCCCGACGATGGCCTCGACGCGGGCAGGTATGTCGCCCTGAAGGGCGAGCCAGCATTGGTGTGCGATGTCGACCAGGGTCGTCACGCCCCCATGACTGGGGATCGCACTGAGCACGACCGGTACCGCAATGCTGACCAAGGTGCCCACAACGAGCGCCGACCACGTCAAGAGCGTGACGTGCGCATCGATACCTCTGTCGATCATCGACCTCATCAGCAATGGCGCGGCAGCCGCAACCAACAGCCCACCGAGGGCCCACAGGAGTACGGCAGTCACCTCTGACGCTCTTTCAGACCGCGGGTGAGCACCTTCGATTCGTCATCGGAAGCGCCGCGGGCGAAGTGCAGCAGCACGCTCGTCGGGTCGCCGGTCGATTCGAGAAGTATTCGCAAGGCGTCGGAGGCGGCTTCTTCCCTGCTTCGGGTGGCTTCGTACCAATATGCCCGTCCGTTGCGTTGTCGGTGTACCCAGCCTTTACGGTGCAAATTGTCGAGCACCGTCTGAATCGTGGTGTACGCCGGTTCTCGACCGTCCTCGAGTTGATCGATGACATCACGAACCCGGACTGCGGCGCTGGTATTCCACACCACGTCCATCACCAGAGCTTCGAGCTCTCCCAAACCCTGCATGAGTGCCTCCTAGGCGCGTGTTCACTCTATCCCGTCGAACGAGCCAGCTACGTGATCCTTCGGTAGCGAGCACCCTGGTCCGAGAGGTTTGCATGCCTCGAATACGAATGCGGCCGTAGGCTCACGCCAGGTAGGACACCGATGTCATCATTCCCGCTTCCCCGTGATAGAGGTTGTGGCAGTGCAGAAGCCACTGGCCGGGATTGTCGGTGTCGAAGTCGACTTCGACAGTTTGGTTCGGCAAGACCAGCGAGGTGTCCTTCCGGGGGCCTGATCCGGCACCGTTGACAACCTCGAAGGTGTGTCCGTGCAGATGCATGGGATGAAACATCGTGGTGGCGTTGACGAAGCGAAGTCGTACTCTTTCGCCTTCGCGAACGTCGAGGGGGGTGTGCTGCTCGTACGTCTCACCGTTGAGCGTCCAGGTGTACCCGCCCATCTCCATCCCGAGAGCGATGTCGTACGTGCGATCCGGCTCGCGTGCGGACAAGCGGACCGTATCGAGCGACATCAGTTGATCAGCCATCACCGGGGCTGCAGAGAGTTCGGCAGGCCGGACTGAGGACTGCGGCGCGGCGCCTGGCCCGGTACGCAACACAGCGAACCCGCTCCCGTCCTTACCTTCCGCGGCGGCGACAATCGGAAACGCCCCGTCCTGCAAGGTGATGATTGCGTCGTAACGCTCTCCCATCCCTATCAACAAGCATTGCGCCTGCTCGGGCTGAACCGGAAATCCGTCGCTGTGAGTAACAGTGAGAGGATGCCCCCCCACTGCGAAACGGAAGGCCGTGTCGGCAGCTGCGTTGATGATGCGCAGGCGCAGCCGCTGGCCCGGCCGTCCGCCGAGCACGATGGGGTCGGCGGCGATCTTGCCGTTGATCAGGTAGTACGGGTAGCTCACGTCGCCGGTGTCGCCACCGAGAGGCGACTGGGCGGTGGGCGCGCTCATCGACATGCCGCCCATCGACATGCCCTCGCTGCGCAGCCGTTCGAGTTCTCGATCGGGGTCGCCGGCTACCCCGTCGAGCCAGTCGTCCAGGACCAGGACGGCTTCGAGGTCGTAGTCCGAGCCGTCGGCGGGGTCCTCGACGATCAGCGGTGCATACAGTCCTCTGTCGAGTTGGGTACCGACGTGAGGGTGAAAGAAGTACGTGCCCGCGTCGGGCACGGTGAAGTCGTAGCCGAACGAGTCACCGGAAGCCACAGCCGGCTGAGTCAGGCCCGGCACTCCGTCCATGTCGTTGCGCAAGGCGATTCCGTGCCAATGGATCGTCGTCTCCTGCTCGAGGCGGTTGTCGAGCTGTGCGCGCAACACATCACCTCGGCTCAGGCGAATCTCGGCACCGGGGAGTCTGTCGCCGAAAGTCCAGGTCTGTACCTGCACTCCGCCGAGGTCGATCGTGCTGGGCTGAGCACTCAAGGAAATATCGACTTGTCTGCCGGTAGCCGAGCGGCGCGCGTCCTCGGCCTGTCCCACCACATCGGAGTCCGGTCCGACGACTGCTGTTGCGGACGAGCCATTGCCGCATGCCCCCAACACGACGGCACTCGTTCCGGCCGCGCTCAGCGCGAGAAAGTTGCGGCGCGTGAGCGAGAACGCACCTGCCCGCTGCCCGGTCATACACATCTCCCAATTCTGTAGAAGTCCGTCCGCCGGCGGGCGTTCGATCCTCGCCGCGTTGCTGGTGCTGGTGCTCGTGCTCGTGCTCGTGCTGAGATCAGCGCACAAGCGCTGTTACCGCCTCCCGCACCTGACTCGGGTCGTAGAACACCGGCGTCGAGGTGATGCGCTCGATCGTTCCATCGCTCTGGACCAAGAAACTCAGGGGCAGGACAGGGGGCGCGTCAAGTGTCTGCAACGCCGCGTCGGCCTGATCGAACGAGGGATAGTGCACTCCCAGCTCGGTGAGCAGGCTCAATGCCGCATCGGCATCGTCTTGGACGTTGAGACCGACGACCCGAACCGCATCCGGTTCTGCGGCGTACTGGGCCAGAACCGGAATCTCCTGTCTACACGGACCGCACCACGACGCCCAGACATTGAGCAATGTGGGTTGCCCAGCCAGGGAGGTCCCCAGATCGGATAAGTCCGACGTTCCCAAGCATCGTGCGGACGTACCGACGAGCTCGCCAGTTACGGGGGACGGAACCGGCGACGAGGTCGGGCACGGCTCGAGGGCAGCACGGGTAGCGATCACTGCCGACGGGAGATCCTCGTCCTCGACGTGAGGTGCCGATCCTGCGGACCCCACCGACTGGGTCGAGGGATCTCGAGACCACAATGCCAGCGCTCCAACAACTGTCACGATGACGATGATCGCAAGTAGGGACCAGCGTGTCGTCACCCGCTGCACCCTGCACCTCTGTCTCGTTCACCTCGACGATGTCTTCCGGTCTGTCAGCGTCATACTACACGATCTACTATCTTCGATAGTAGCAACGTGGATCCTGCACGCCGTCAACGCTTTCGCGGCCCCCTTCACCCTCGGGCCTCACAGTGCCAGCACACAGCTCTCCGGCCGTTCGCCGAAGACGACCGCCCCCATCGAGGCGCACGATGAAGGCCGTCCAGCGACGCCGAGTCCTTCTGGCGCAGAAGATATTACGTACATGAACCCCGGCTCCCGAGAAACAACCCGACGATCGAAATGGGTCGCAGGGTGCGAATGTTACCGATGTAATTCACTGTGACTGATGGTGCTTGTGCGGAAAGAGTGTAATAGTGATGCGGCGTGTCGCCTTGACTCGAAGGCGACCTGAATTACTGCCAGGTATGCAGTTGCCGTCCAGGAGGACCACCGACATGAGACCTCTACCCTCGTCCTCGTACATGGCGCACCGAACTCGGTGGGGTACTCGCATCCTCGTCGGTACCGCGTTCGTGGGAGGCATCCTCGCGCTGGCACCCACGGCGTCTGCAGCCCCGGACGCCGATCCGGCTGCGCCGCCGCCTGCCTTCCCCGCGCAGGCCCAATCGGACCCGCACGTCCAACAGGAGGTCCTCGATCTCGTCGTCGGCGCACTACGCGAGATTCGCGCCAACGGTGCTCTCGACGACCTGGCCGGCCCACAGAGCCGCATCGTCTCCTGCCTCGTGGGCACGATCGGAGCCAACCGATACAGCTGACGGACCAACGGGAGCCCTTTCGCGACTGATCCCCTGTCTCGCGCCGATCGACGACATCGACCCCACAGTTCTCCCCCGACTGGTGTCGTCGATGGACGTCGCCACACTTGCATCCACACTCGCGGCCGCCGAGACTCCCCACGATCCGGCCACCCCGCACACCTCGTCGCGCGCACATGCGGCGGTCCCACCCGGCAGGTCGAACGCCGAGCCCTCGACCGAACAACCGACCGCCCAAGGCACCCAGGACACTCAGGACCCCGAGTCGGCCGCCGAGTCGGCCGACTCGGCGACGCCCGAACTGCCCGCGCTCGAACCCGACGCCACTGTGCCTGAAACGTCGGCACCCGGCACGTCATCTGAAACAACGACACCCGAAACCACGACACCCGAGGCGGGCGATCATTCGTCGGCCGCCCCGCAATCCCCTACCGGCACAACAGGGTCGAGCAACGGAAAGTATCGTGCGCCGACAACAGGAACGTTGACCTCGACCTTCGGCGACGGCCGCGCCCATCAAGGAATCGACATCGCCAACTCCACCGGTACACCGATCGTCGCCGTTGCGGACGGCGAGGTGATCAGCGCGGGACCGGCCCAGGGCTTCGGACTCTGGGTGCGTATACGCCACGATGACGGCACCGTAACGACCTACGGGCACAACAACGACAACCTCGTGACCGTAGGTCAACGCGTCACTGCTGGTGAAGAAATTGCGACGGTAGGAAACCGGGGTATCTCCACCGGTCCACATCTGCACTTCGAGGTCGACACACCCGCCGGCAACAAGGTCGACCCCAGACCCTGGCTCGCGGAACGCGGAGCCACCATCACCGGTTCGGATCGTGACTCGTAGCCGAGCCTCGACCGCACGGCCCGCCGATGGGAACGAATTCCGCACTGTTGCACTGACTTCGGATGCGTCTCTGCGGTCTCGTTTTCACCATCAGACCTGAACCCTCGGTGCCTCGACATGTTCAGCGGGAGCGCAGTACGATCGCCCGCATTCCGGTAAGTTCGCCGTACCTACTGCGAGCCCGAGAGGTGAAACGGGGGCCTACGACCGAACAGCCGCGTCGGACAGCGCGACACCCCGAGAGGCGAGCCACTCCTGAGGATCGACCTTGCTCCCCGCCGCGTCGACGACCTCGAAATGCAGGTGAGGCCCGGTCGATTGGCCACGATTGCCGACGGTGGCGATCTGCTCACCGGCTTGTACTCGTTGCCCCACTGTCACCAAGGTTTGATCGATGTGCCCGTAGACCGTTGTCGTTCCATCGTCATGTTGAAGACGTACCCAGAGGCCGAATCCGTCTGCAGGACCGGAGTCGAGCACGGTAGCGTCGGCTGCCGCGTAGACGGGAGTTCCGATAGCGTTGGCGATGTCGAGCCCGGTGTGCGTAGTCCCCCATCGTGGACCGAAATCCGAGGTCAGGGTCCCGGCGACCGGACGAACGACGAGTGGTCGCAGCGCCGCTGCATCACGCGCAGCGCTCTCCTCTGCCCTTCGTTGTCCCTTCGCCAACTGCTCGATCGCATCGTTGATATTGGAGATCTCCGGTATGGCGAGGATCTGAGGCAAGTATTCGGCCACCGGGTCCTGCATCGGTGTCGCTTCGTGCACGGGGACTGCCTGCGCCTGTGCGGGACTCGCATATTGGGCACCCGCCGTGACCAGAGCGCCCGCTGCCACCGCAATACCGACAGCGACACTGCCGCGGCGCTCGGTGGCGCGCGCCCGAGCGCGATGCCGCCCTCTCGGCGTCACCGCCACTCCCTGCACGTCACAGTCCATCAACTGTCGACGTCGGTCGGTCATGCGGGTCATACGGTGTTGTGCCACAGCAGAGTCCTCGGAAATCGAATGGAGCGAGGCGTAATCATCGACGTGCGCACCTCACTGATGTATCGAACGGATCACGACGCGATAACGAAAAGATACACGACGAGTGGGGTAATTACTATCATGGTTAGTAGTTCGATGTCCCCCGCAGTGGTTTCGTGCCTCACAGCGCGGTAGCACCGGACGTCGACGGTCGGAGACCATCGGCCGGCGAACGCTGCCTTCTCCATGCGAGAGCACACCCCACGACAGCAAGAACGACCGCGGCGTACTCCGGAAGCGGTCCCAGCTTTGTCGCCCACGTCGATCTCGTTTCCAGGGCAACATCAGCGACCAACGTCTGCGCAGTGAACAAGCCCGAACGATCTGCGACCTTCCCCTGTGGGTCGATGACGGCACTGACCCCACTGGTCGCCGCAACGAGAACAGTCCTGTTGTGCTCGACCGCCCGCAGCCGCGACATCGCCAACTGCTGGTAGGTCATGTCGGTGCGCCCGAACGTCGCATTGTTGGTGGGGACCGTGATCAGCTGCGCCCCCGCACGCACGGACTCAGTGACCAGGTCATCGAACGCGACCTCGTAACACGTGGCGACGGCCGTCGGAATTCCGGCGATATCGACGACACCGTCGCCCGACCCGGGAACGAAGTTACCGGCCTGCGAGGCGTACGAGGACAACGCCGTCATCACAGATCGCATCGGGAGATACTCTCCGAAAGGAACAAGTTTGCGTTTGTCGTGTCGCTCCCCCGGTCCGAGTACCGGATCCCACACGATCGAGGTATTCGTCGAGGTGCCGTCGTCGTTGCCAAGGACCGCACCGACCAGAATCGGCACCCCGACCGACCGCGCTGCAGCGTCGATCCCGGCAGTGGCGTCGGCATTGCGCAGCGGATCGATATCGGATGCATTCTCCGGCCAGATCACCAGGTCGGGAGCGGGCACACTGCCGACGGTGATGTCGTCCCCGAGTTGCCTTGTTCGCTCGATGTGATTGTCGAGAACTGCTCGACGTTGCGAGTTGAAGTCCAGACCCAACCGCGGAACGTTGCCTTGCACAACGGCGACCGTCGCACGCGCTGCGCCTGCGTCGCCAGCGGGAGTGAGCGCGAAAGCCAGAGCTGGCACGATCACTACAGTGGCCACCGATCCGACTGCGAATCGCGACGTCGGCGAGCGTACCTGGCGGACCACACTTGCCAGTGCCGCGCCGATCACTGCGACTGCGAAAGATACACCGGGCGCACCGGCGAACGCGGCAAGCGAGAGCAGAGGGCCGTCTGCTTGGGCGAAAGCTAATCTCCCCCACGGAAATCCCCCGAACGGAATCCGTGCGCGCAGACCTTCGGTGGCGGTCCAGATCGCGGCGATCCACAGCGCTTCGAAGCGCAACCCGGACACTGCGGCCGCTGCAGCGCAGAACAGTGCCACTGCTATCGCTTGGATCGCCGCGAGCGCCAGCCACGGCGGGGCGCCGACGTAGACGCCCACCCAGGGCAGAAGGGGCAGAAAGAACGCAAGCCCCGACAGATACCCATAGAAGAATGCCGCCCGGATAGAACGGCCGCGGATGACGAGAACAAGAACCCCGATACCCAGCGGCGCGAGGAACCACAGCGACCGAGGTGGAAAGCCCGCGTACAACAGCACACCAGCAGATACCGCGGACGATGACCTGCCTGCTATCGCGGTGAACGCACGACGTCGGGTTCGTCGGTGACGGTTCATTGTTGTTGCGCTGGACTCGATATCGAGCATGCCTGCATGGCTCTTTTCTCATGTACGGCATAGCGCCACCTGACCACCCTCGGTTGCTACTATGCACGATAGTAGTAACAGCGGTGAGCCCGGACCGGCTCCCCCGCCGACACCGCGCCTCTGCGACGTCGATGCATACCCCGGGATATCGACCGCGCACCTTCGCTGTGCCCTTTCTTCTTCGCGGTGCCCTTCGTGGCCGGGCATCGACCGGTGCACGGACCACCCTCGGCTCGCACAAGATGCGTGCTGGACCCCGGGATGGAGACTGGCTTCTACCGCGCCGCAGCACGCCGACATATGCGGGTGCATCTGCTCTGGCGGCCATCATGATCACCGCCCCGATCGTCCTGGCCGTGTTCGACGTGACCAGAAACATGTGGTGCCTGCGGGCGGGCGGTGTGACCGCCCGATTCGGCGGCGGCACATCAGGGGCACCCTGAATGGGTTTGGGCCAACCCAGTTTCCGGCTGCTACCGTCGAGGCGTTGTGAGAATCTCTGTGCTGGGCCCGCCGCGCCTGCGGACGGTTATCGCAGTCGCCGCTGTCCTGTATTTGTTGGCTCACACCATCGCTCAATGCGGCATCGCCTGGGAACAGGACCATCACAGCGACGGCGTACACATCGTTTCGTCCTCGTCTCAGGCCGCCGCGGAACTCTCCCCGAACCACGCGCACATCGACGTCGGATCGCCCCACATGGCGCACGATACGAACACCGTCATCGCAATGCCCCGATCCGACAACCCGCCCCGCCCATCGACCATCGCCGCGGTCGCCGCGATGGCCTTCGATGTGGTGTTGGTGGCGATGTCTGCCCCGCGCATTTCGCGAGCCCCACCGGATCTACCCATTCCGATCCGGCACGGCCGAACCGTCTTGAACGAACTCTGTATCAACAGGTGCTGATCAGCAGCCCGCGGGCCATCCGAGGACTCCTCTTCTCATGGCCCAGTTCGTGCTGCCCATCACTCACTTACTGCGCCCTCGCAGGTCACATACAGGGATTACTCATGAACTGTGCTGTTCGCTCCACACTCGTGCCACCGTCCTCCGCCGGCCACATGTTGGCGACCGCCAAGAACTGCCCGGAACCGAGCACGATGGTCGGCAACACTCCTGTTCTGTGGATCGGTGAACCGTTCGCGGACTCCGGCCGCGGTTTCTGGGCGAAACTCGAAGGCAGCAATCCCGGTGGGATGAAAGACCGCCCCGCGCTGCACATGGTCGAGAAAGCAAAGGCCCGCGGCGACCTCGCTCCCGGTTCGATGATCATCGAATCCACCAGCGGCACCCTCGGCCTGGGTTTGGCCCTGGCCGGGATCACCCATCACCACCCCGTCACCCTCGTCACCGACCCGGGACTGGAACCGATCGTGCACCGGATGCTCGCCGCGTACGGTGCCCGCGTCGAACTGGTCACCACACCGCACCCCGACGGCGGCTGGCAGCAGGCCCGGCGTGAGAAGGTCCGTGAGCTCCTCGATACACATCCAGGGTCGTGGTGCCCGGATCAGTACACCAACCCGGACAATGTCGAGGCGTACGAGTCGCTCGCTCACGAACTCATCGCCCAGCTCGGACGCGTCGACACCTTGGTTTGCTCGGTGGGCACCGGAGGGCACTCCGCCGGGGTGGCCCGGGTGCTCCGGCAGTTCTGCCCCGACCTGAAACTGGTCGGTGTCGACACCATCGGATCGACGATCTTCGGGCAACCCGCCAGCACTCGGCTCATGCGCGGGTTGGGTTCGAGCATCTATCCCGACAACATCGACTATCCCGCCTTCGACGAGGTGCACTGGGTGGCCCCGCACGAAGCGGTGTGGTCGTGCCGCACCCTGGCGGCGACGCACCACGCCAGCGGCGGCTGGAGCGTCGGGGCCGTCGCCCTCGCGGCCGGCTGGATCGCTCGCACCAGCCCGCCGGAGACCCGGGTCGCGGCCGTCTTCCCCGACGGACCGCAGCGCTACTTCGACACCATCTACAACGACGACTACTGCACCGAGCACGGCCTGCTCGACGTTGACCCGCCGACCGAGCCGACGACCATCGCCCACCCCACCGATGAGACTGTGACGTCGTGGACGCGGTGCGCCACCGTCGTCGATCCCACCGTCGTCGATCCCACCGAGAGCGTTCGATGAAAACTTTTCTGACCAAGTTCCGTAGCTTCGACCGGCCCAGCCAGGTGTTGATGGTCAACCAGTTCTCCATCAACGTCGGTTTCTACATGCTGATGCCGTACCTGGCCGGGTATCTGGCCGGTTCCCTGGGCCTGGCGGCGTGGGCGGTCGGGCTGGTGCTGGGGATGCGGAACTTCTCCCAGCAAGGGATGTTCCTGCTCGGCGGCACCCTCGCCGACCGCCTCGGATACAAACCCCTGATCGTCGCCGGCTGCCTGCTGCGAGTTGCCGGTTTCGTACTGCTCGCGGCCGTGGAATCGCTGCCGGCGATCCTGCTCGCCTCGGCCGCGACCGGGTTCGCCGGTGCGCTGTTCAACCCGGCCGTGCGGGCGTATCTGGCCGCCGACGCAGGGCCACGGCGGGTCGAGGCGTTCGCGGTGTTCAACGTGTTCTATCAGGCCGGGATTCTGCTGGGCCCGTTGATCGGTCTCGCTCTGACCACCCTCGACTTCCGAGTCACCTCACTGGCAGCGGCCGCGATTTTTGCTGTTCTGACGATCGTGCAGATTTGGACGCTCCCCGCGCACCGGGCCGAGACGACCGGGGCCACGACATCGGTACTCGAGGACTGGCGGGTGGTGATGGCCAACCGACCCTTCGTGCTGTTCGCGCTGGCGATGATCGGATCCTACGTGCTTTCGTTCCAGATCTATCTTGCGCTGCCGCTGCAGGCTGCGGTGGTAGTCGGTAACGGCAGGTCCGACACCGCTCTGGTGACCTCGTTGTTCGTGGTCTCCGGCGTGGTCGCGATCGCCGGGCAGTTCCGGATCACGTCCTGGTTGTCCCGCAGGTGGGGTTCGGGGCGAAGCGTGGTGGTCGGTATGGCAATCATGGCGCTGGCGTTCCTCCCGCTGATCGTGCTGCCGAGCCCGGCCGCGCTGGGCGGGTGGGCCGCCGCCGGTGCCCTGGTGTTCACCGCTGCACTGTTGGCGGTCGGCACCGCCGCGGTGTTTCCGTTCGAGATGGACACGGTGGTGACCCTGTCGGGCGGGAAGCTGGTGGCCACCCATTACGGGTTCTACAACACCATCGTCGGGGTCGGCATCCTGCTCGGCAACCTGGGTACAGGAGCCGTCTTCGGGCTTCTCAGCGACGCGCATCTGGGTGCACTGATCTGGGCGATACTGACCCTGGTCGGGGCGGCATCTGTGGCCGCTCTCTATGCGCTCGATCGATCCGACCGGCTCACCCCACCCCCCACCGAGACCACGGTGACCGAAAGCGGCGAGGTACCGGCCACCGGCTAGCGGCAGTGCACGCCGAGAAGTGGCCTGCATTGCCCACACCCTAGACCTCGACGATGGTTGCCGAACAGAGGGTGTGACGCGGCACCGTTCACGACTATCCACCGACCGGTGGCCCGCATTCACACGAATGCGGGCCACCCACGCCTCAGGCGGGGGTGTTGCGGTGACGTTGGAGGCGACGGACGACGGGGTAACCCGTGACCACCCCGAGGACGATACCGATTTGCATGAGCATCCAGAACGCAGCGTCGGTGGCCGGTGGCATGGTCTCGGTGTAGTACAGCAGCAGCATCCAGCCACCCATCCCGAGGTCGAACGCCAGTACGGTCAGTGCAGCGACGCCGAGCGCAGCCACGACAGAACGCCGAATGGATTGCCTGCGTACCGACTACCGGTGTGATGGCCGAACGCTCGTATACGAAGAGCATGATCGTGGCCAGTATGGCGATGACGATGATCATCACCCAAAGAACACTCTGTCCGCACGAGATTCGACGTCGGCAAGGACGGAAGCGACATCATCGAGAAGATTGTGGGCATCTCTGCGCGCGCGTAATCCGCGTTCGTAGTAGCCGGAGTCGAGGACGCCCGCCGATGCAGGCTCTGGTGCGACGTTCGATTCTGGGTGCCGCTCCCGCATCCGAGGGCGGTGTTCCGGTCAGTGCCCAGGGTCATGCCGTAGCACCGGTGCGGCACATCTCGTTGCATACCGTAGGGGGGTATGGTAAATCTGTAAGTGGGTCGCGACGACCTCGATCACATTCCGAATCGAAGAAAGAAGGGCATCGATGAACACCACCGTCACCGTCACCGGAATGACCTGCGGGCACTGCGTCTCCTCGGTCCGAGAGGAGATCAGCGGCATCCCCGGTGTGACCGCCGTGAATGTCGACCTCGCGAGCGGCCGAGTCGATATCGACTCGGACACCCCGATCGAGCAGACGGCCATCGCCCACGCAGTCGACGAGGCCGGCTACCAGCTCGCCTCCTGATCGACACCAGACCCGGACAGGAGATTCGCACGATGAACGCATCATCGAAGTTCGTCGGATTCACCATCGCCCTAGCCGCGGTCTTCGGGCTCGCCTTCGGAGCCGGGGACGCCTTCGGCCCCGAAGGTGCCGCACCACCCGACACACACGACACCTCGACTCACGACGCCGCCGCGGTGTCCACTGCGGGCGGGCCCGTCGCCAATCAGAGACCTGGAGGATTGATGGTCACCGACAGCAGATACGCCGCGGTGCCCGCCGCCTCGGAGCCGATGCCCGCCGGGCACGGACACTGACACACCACCACACCCCGAGAGGAGCGACGATGAATCCCGTCACGCACCACCCCACCGCCGACGGCCGGGTCGAACTCGACATCAGTGGTATGACCTGCGCCTCCTGCGCGAACCGGATCGAGAAAAAGCTCAACAAGCTCGACGGTGTCACCGCGACGGTGAACTACGCCACCGAAAAAGCACGCGTCGACTACGTCGGTGATGTCTCGACCGAGGATCTCGTGGGCACCGTCGAGCAGGCCGGCTACACCGCCACGGTCCCCGCGCCCGCCGCCTCCTCCACCGACCCCGACGCGGCCGGGCCAGCCGAGATCGACCCCACCGCCTCGCTGCGCCAACGCCTGCTCATATCGCTGGTGCTCAGCGTGCCGGTGATCGCGATGGCCATGGTTCCGGTACTGCAGTTCACCAACTGGCAGTGGCTTTCCCTGACCCTCGCCGCACCCGTGGTGGTGTGGGGGGCATGGCCGTTCCACAAGGCCGCCTTCACCAATCTGCGGCACGCCACCTCAACGATGGACACCCTGATCTCGATGGGCACCATCGCAGCACTGGGGTGGTCGTTGTATGCCCTGTTCTGGGGCACCGCCGGAACGGCCGGCATGACACACCCGTTCGAGCTGACCATCTCCCGCTCCGACGGGGCCGGCAACATCTACCTCGAGGCCGCAGCCGGAGTCACCACCTTCATCCTCGCCGGCCGCTACTTCGAAGCACGCTCCAAGCGACGCGCCGGTGCCGCCCTGCGTGCCCTGCTCGAGCTCGGTGCCAAGGAAGTCTCCGTCCTGCGCGAGGGTGTCGAACAGCGCATCCCCACCGATCAACTCATCGTCGGTGACGAGTTCGTCGTCCGCCCCGGGGAGAAGATCGCCACCGACGGCGTGGTCGCCGACGGCTCTTCCGCGGTCGACAATTCGATGTTGACCGGCGAATCCGTGCCCGTCGAGGTAGGACCCGATGATCTGGTCGTCGGCGCGACGGTCAATGTCGGTGGCCGAATCGTGGTCCGGGCGACCCGCATCGGCTCGGACACCCAGCTCGCACAGATGGCGAAACTCGTCGAAGACGCTCAGACCGGTAAAGCCCAAGCTCAGCGTCTGGCCGACAAGATCTCCGGAGTCTTCGTCCCGATCGTGATCGCCCTTGCCGCGGCGACACTCGGCTTCTGGATCGGCACCGGCGGTGGGATCGCGGCCGCGTTCACCGCAGCCGTCGCCGTCCTGATCATCGCCTGCCCGTGTGCCCTCGGCCTGGCCACCCCGACCGCGCTGATGGTCGGCACCGGCCGCGGCGCTCAGCTCGGCATCCTGATCAAGGGTCCCGAAGTGCTCGAATCGACCCGCCGTGTCGACACCGTGGTACTCGACAAGACCGGCACCGTCACCACCGGCAAGATGACTCTGCTCGACGTGATCACCGCCGACGGCGAGGACACCGCGCAGGTGCTGCGCCTGGCCGGTGCACTCGAAGATTCGTCCGAGCACCCCATCGCCCAGGCCATCGCCAAAGGTGCCCGCGAGAAGGTCGGAGCCCTGCCACCGGTGGAGCAGTTTATAAATATCGAAGGCCTCGGGGTGCAGGGCATAGTCGACGACCACGCAATGATCGTCGGACGGGCCCGCCTCCTCGCCGACCGGGCGCAGCAGCTGCCGGACGAACTCGAAAGTGCGATGCGTGCAGCCGAATCCGAGGGCAAGACCGCCGTCGCAGTCGGTTGGGACGGTCGGGCTCGCGGAGTACTGGTCGTCGCCGACGCGGTCAAACCCACCTCCGCCGAGGCGATCGAGCAGCTGCGGGGCCTGGGTTTGACGCCGATCATGCTCACCGGCGACAACGCAGCCGCCGCGCGTGCCATCGCCGACCAGGTCGGCATCCACGAAGTGATCGCGGAGGTGCTGCCCGCAGACAAGGTGGACGTCGTCAAAAGGCTGCAGGAGCAGGGCAAGGTAGTGGCGATGGTCGGCGACGGCGTGAACGACGCCGCCGCGTTGGCGCAGGCCGACCTCGGTCTGGCGATGGGCACCGGTACCGACGTTGCGATCGAAGCCAGCGATCTGACGTTGGTGCGCGGTGATCTGCGCGCAGCAGCGGATGCTATCCGCCTGTCCCGCCGAACGTTGGGCACCATCAAGGGCAACTTGTTCTGGGCGTTCGCCTACAACGTGGCCGCCCTCCCCTTGGCTGCGGCCGGGCTGCTCAATCCGATGCTGGCCGGTGCAGCGATGGCGTTCTCGTCGGTGTTCGTGGTCAGCAACAGCTTGCGGTTGCGCCGGTTCAAGTCCCTCACCGGATAACCGCGCGGGTAGAACAAGCACCCAAAAGGCTGGGGTGGGCGTGGCATGCAGGCGCGCCACCCCACCCCACCGCTACAACCCCGATGCAGCCTACGAAAGGAGAGGGCCATGTCCTTCGTGACAACGACCTTGGTGCAGATCACCCGGCACCCGGCGACCCGAGCGGTGGCCCGCTGCGCGGTGATGTGCGCTGCGGCGGCGGCCCAGCGACGACTCGACGGACCGACCCTCTCGCGCCATACCCCGGGCGGGCATAATCGAGGATGCTCGGCATGACACTCGGATTCCAGGAGGACACCATGGCCACTCCCGCGGCCGCGCAGGCACCCGCCGAGACCGACGGCCATGATCACGCCGCGCACGGCTACATCACCGAAAAGGACGCCTACCTCAAACGCCTCAAGCGCATCGAAGGCCAGGCCCGAGGACTGCAGCGCATGGTCGAGGAAGACAAGTACTGCATCGACATCCTCACCCAGGTCTCGGCGATGACCAAAGCCTTGCAGGCGGTGGCCATGGGCCTGCTCGAAGCTCACATCAGCCACTGCGTGGTCGACGCCGCCATCGCCGGCGGTCCCCAAGCCGACGCGAAGATCAAAGAGGCCACCGACGCGATCTCACGGCTCGTCCGCTCCTGAGCACCGGCAGTGCGAAGCCATTCCTCGCCGTCCACTCCCGCGTGCTTGTCGGAAACCTCGGCGAGGCGGCGCAGGCAGAGACCGTCATGACCGAAACCGTATCGGCGATTCTGCGCGATCGCCGAGTCCTCGCCACCGTGGCAGCGCTGGCAATACTGGCAGTGGCTGCCGCCCTCGTACCCCGCCCGTCGATCATTGTGGTGCGCGAGTGGGCGGAGTCGATGGGCCCGTCGTTCGTGGTGGTGTTCTTTCTGACCCAGGCGGTGTTGACGATTGCCCCGGTACCGCGCACGGTGTTCACCCTCAGCGCCGGACTGTTGTTCGGTCCCGCCACCGGGGTCGCCGTCACGATCGCCGCCACAACTGTCAGCGCTGTGCTGGCGTTGCTGCTGGTGCGCGCGCTCGGGCGCACCGCGGTGCAGGAGCGGCTGACGAATCCTGCGGTCAAGTCCATCGATGCCCGGTTGGCTCGGCGGGGGTGGCTGGCCGTCGGGTCCTTGCGGCTCATTGCCCCGGCACCGTTCGCCCTGGTCAACTACTGCTCCGGACTCTCCGCGGTGCGCCTGCTGCCCTACACGACGGCCACTGTCGTGGGGATTCTGCCCGGTACGATCGCCGCGGTGCTGTTCGGGGACGCTTTGACCGGGCGAACGAATCCGGCATTGATAGTGGTGACGTCGGCCTGCGTGGCCGCCGGGGTGGCAGGATTGCTGGCCGACGCCCGCCTGCCGATGTCGCAGGCACAGCCCAACACCGCAGATGGCGCATCGAGAAGCGGTCGCCTTCGTCGTCTGTTGCTGCCGGACCGCGGATAGGACGTGGCGAGAAATCCTACAATTTTGCTGCGCCTGCACCGCCAAAGCCAGCGGAGTTGCCGAACTCCTGACCTACGCGAGAAGTAGGGCACGCGCGTTCCCCGCGGATTCGCAGTCGAAGAGCCCACACCATCACCCCCACCGACATCACTCCGATTACGGGCTGCACGGGTGCCCATAGATCCAGAGCACCGCTCACCCCGACCGCCACCACTACCAGTTTGTTGCATATCGGACATCCGACTGCCAACAACGACAACGCATTCGCACTGACCCCTACACGGGAAGAAACCGACGACGCCAGCCCAGTGCTCACGTATGTCGCAAGAATGAGGCCACTGAGAACTGCGGTGGCAATCCACACCGGATAGTTCCACCACAACACCGGGGTCATTCGAACGTAGAACGCAGTGTGGATGATCCCGGTGGGGATCGCCACGACCAGCGCGGCCACCGTCGCGCCCAGTAACGCGGCCACCCAACGCCGCGCCGGCCAGTCACGCATCGTCACAGTCGTCATCCCTCTCCCGGTCAGCGGATACCACCCCACCATCTACTATGAATGATAGTAGTTTGCAGGTGCGGTGAGTCGGCGTCAATCGACGCCGACTCGCCGCCCATACGGCACAGGCGTCGAGCGTCGACGCGAGCCTCAGCCGACCGTGAGGAACCGTCTACGACTGCCGATACCCGACAATGGTGACCGGCGAGGCCGGACACAGTCCCATGCGGCTCTCGCCGCGCTCCGTTTCCTTCGCTGGTGACGCAGGGAACCCACACCGACCCCAGAGGATTTCTTCTGTGCATTCTTTTTCAGGCCCGACGCGGCGTGTCCGCGCTACCCTGATCGCCTCGATCATCGTTGTTGCCGCGGCATTTTCGGTAAATGCTCCAGCTTCGGCGGACCCTGCTGCACCCCCGGTGAACGCATCCGAAGCCGTACGACAACTCGCTGAACTCAATGCGACCGCCTTCACTCTCACCGAGAGCATGTACGCCGCGCAGGACACCCTCGATCGTCGCCGCGGCGAACTGAGTACCGCAGTTCAATTCGCCCACGAGACCTCGGCGGCGGCTCGGGAAGCCGAAGTGGCCGCATCTGCCAACCGTCGAGCACTGGCCACAGCTGTCGACGCCGCGTACAAAGGTGTACCGCAATCCCCTCTCGGGGCCGTTCTGGTCGCGGACAGCCCACAGCAACTACTCGATCAGATGGTGTTGTTGGACCGGATCCTCGCCGATCGAGCCGCTGCACTCGCCGACTCGACACAGATCGACGACGAAGCGCGAGACCAGCTCGAACAAGCCCGGCAAGCACAGGCGTCCGCTGCGGTAGCCGAGGCGGACGCCGCACGTACACAACGCGACCTCGAGCAACGCCAGACCGACCTGGCCGATCAGATCGCCAAAATCACCGACCAATTCGCCGCCCTCACCGATGCGGATCGAGCTGCCATCGTCAGCCCCGGCACCACGAATCCTTCCGAGCTACCCGCCGCCGTCTCGGCTGCGAGTGGAACATCAGCGGAGGCGATGCGCATCGCCCTCGACCAACTCGGCAAACCCTATTCCTGGGGAGCTACCGGGCCGGGGTCCTTCGATTGCTCCGGACTGATCTACTTCGCCTACAAACAACTGGGACTGACCGTTCCACGCGTGGCCGCAGACCAAGCACGAGCGGGCACACCTGTCTCCCGCGAATCAGTGCAACCGGGTGACTTCATCTCTCTCTACTCACCGATCGGACACATCGGGATCTACATCGGCGACGGGAAATACGTCAACGCCCCCACCGGCGGCGACGTCGTCAAAGTCGCGCCCGTTCCCTGGGATGAAGTGACCGCAATCAACCGGCCCATCGCCACCTGATTCGATGTCCACGGTCCGGACGCCGCGACTGCGAGGAGACCGGATGCCCGTGTGGCAGACCGGTAAGATCGAACCGGTGAGGACTTCAGCCACGGAACCCATGAACCAGAAGTGGCTCCTAGGTGCTGTTTGCGCTTCGATAGTGCTGTTCGGAGTCCTTCTCATGCATTCTGCGCCGATGTCGTTCGCAACGGCGACGAGTATCGGCGAACACTCGATGACCTCGACGGTGAGCGCTCCACCTGCCGTCGACGAGCATTCGGGAGCATCATCTGCGACAGCATCGGAGAGTGGTTCCGCAGCACACTGCGGGAACGGCTGTGGCGATCACAGCTCGGTCATGCATCTGTGTCTGGCTATCATCGGTGCTGTCGCGGCGTTGGCCGTCTTACGGGCAATCGTTGTGGGCTTCGCCGGTTCTCTCGTCCACGCTGCGCGGCTGTCGGCAGTTCGTCGTCGAACCGGGCACCCGCCGCCCTGGACCATTTTCACTCTCTCCGAATTGTCTGTGCTTCGGATCTGACAGGTGACTCACCGTTGTGTGAGACACAGATGTCGACGGGTCAGTGTGCCTGTCGATCCGAACCACCCCACCATAATTTCAGGAGTTTGTTATGCGTTCGAATCGATCTACCCGTTTCACGATCGCGATAACGGCGGCTTCCGCTGTCGCCGCCGCAGTTCTCGCTGGCTGCAGCAGTAACGACGGCGAAATGAACATGCCCGGCATGTCGAGCAGCGATACACCGGCCTCGTCGTCCTCCGAGAATTCCGCCGAAGCATCGGCCGAATTCAACGATGCCGATGTCACGTTCGTCGAAGGGATGTACCCCCACCATGCACAAGCGGTGGAGATGGCTTCACTTGTCGACGGCCGAACCGAGAATGCTCAGGTCATCGAGCTGGCCCAGGCCATCGAAGCAGCTCAAGCACCGGAGATGGAGCAGATGAATGCCCTGCTCACCGCATGGGGACAGCCCGCAGCGTCCGCCGACATGGGCGGAATGGACATGGGCGGAATGGACATGGGCGGTATGGACATGGGGAGCGGTGGCATGACCGGCATGATGAGCCAGGAAGACATGGACATGTTGTCGGCCGCTAACGGAGCGGAGTTCGACTCCATGTGGCTCACCATGATGATCGAGCACCACAAGGGGGCAATCGAGATGGCTCAGATCGAGTTGGCCGACGGCTCCAATGCTGATGCCAAGGAGCTTGCCTCCACAATCATCGATGCGCAGCAGAGCGAAATCTCCACAATGGAAAGTTTGCTCGCCCAGTAACTCTCAATTCTGGGAACTATCAACCGTAGGGCGGGGCTCGGCTAATACCGAGCCCCGCCCTTCGGTTTCGAAGGACCTGGCCCTTTTAGCTGCCACACCGATCAACACGGCCCCGGAAACATGCCCTCCCCTGCTGATGCACCCGCCTGCGGGGTCCTTGGGACACGCAGATCCGCGGTAGGGACAGGGGGCGGCTCTCGGATCGGGTCATCGCGGCCCGGCGGGGGCGCGCCGTCGACAGAGAGTGGGTTCGATACCACCGGCACTGGCAGTTGGGGAGGCGTGGTCTTGCACGTGCGGCTGCTCGGTTTCCTTCTCAGATGGGTAATACAACCGAACTGACGAATTCATTGCGTATCCAGGCAATGAACAGACCCCACACCCCCGTCAGCAGGGCGACACCGACGGCGATCATGATCACTCCGCCTGCCACTTTGATTCTCTGCGAGTTCCGCCGTAGCCAGCCGACACCGCGCATCGCCGAACTCGAGCCGAACGCGAGGACCACGAACGGTAGACCGAGTCCCAGACAGTAGGCGACGATGAGAGTGACGCCGCGCGCTGCGGTTGCGCCTTCAGTGCCAGCGGCAACGGACAACACCCCGGCGAGCGTGGGGCCAAGGCACGGCGTCCAGCCGAGCGCGAACACGCCACCGAGCAGCGGCGCTCCAGCAAGAGACGAGATGGTTTGCGGCGCGAATCGAGTGTCGCGTTGGAATGCGGGAATGAACCCGATGAACGTCAAGCCCATGATGATCGTGATGGCACCGCCGACCTGCTGAAGCACCTGTTCGTTGATGCGCAGGGTGCCGATGACCCCGAAAATCGAGGCGGTGGCGAGGACGAAGACGATGGTGAAGCCGGCGACGAACAACCCCGCTGCACCTGCCACGCGCCAGCGGCTTGCCAGCTTCGGCGGTGCTTCACCAGTCGAGGCGGCGGCGAGCGACGGCACGTCGGCACCTGCGATGCCCGCCAGGTACGACAGGTAGCCCGGCACCAGGGGCACCACGCACGGTGACGCGAACGAGACCAGCCCGGCGAGCATACATGCGGCGATCGCCAGTACCAGAGGTCCGCTCGATGCCAGATTTTGGAACGTCGAGCCAACGCCGCCTTGGGCAAGAAGAACAGTCATTCGTCTGCTATCCGTTCGACGACAGGGAGCAGGTCTTCGGCGAGGAGGGCACGCATGAACACTGCCGCCACCCGGTGCTCTCGATCGAGTACCAGCGTCGAGGGAATCACGCTGGTCGGGTAGTTCCCGCCGAGGGCGATCAGCGTCCGCATCGAGGGGTCGTAGATCGAGGCGTAGGAGACATTGTTGTCGACAACGAAGTCCTGCGCTTTGTCCTTCTGCGGATCTCGAACATTGATACCGAGGAACTGCACACCGCGCTCGCGGGTTGCTTCGTAGACCTCTTCGAGGTCGTCGGCTTCGCCGCGGCAGGGGCCGCACCACTGACCCCAGAGATTGATCACGACCACCTCGCCGTCATAGTCCGACAGAGCGGTGTTCTTACCTTCCTCCATCAGATCGGGTCCGGCGAGTTCACCGATGGTTCCGCGCGTTTCGGGGGGATCGTAGACGATGTCGGTTTGACCACCGGGTGCAACGAAATCGAAGCTACCTCCGGAGGGCACGGCGTCGGCGCCTGCGGAACATCCGGAGACCAGGAGTACAACGGCAAGGATGGATGCCGTTGCCGTGGCGGGCAGACTGCTCTGTTCGCGTGTGCGAGCCCCCGTAGGGCGGCCGAGTCTCATGAAGTCGACGCCTTTGCTGCAGTACGGATCTGCGCCGATGTCTCGAACATCGTGGGATCGGTGACGCGGTCGATGCCCCAGTCTTGGCCGGTGACGAAGCTCGGGGCACTGTGACTTCCCTCTCCGGAATGCACTACGGACACGAGGCAGTCAGTTGATTCGGATCGTGGTCGTGGCTCCTGGATCCTGGTCCGGTCGATACCCGGTCGGCAACACCGGCCGGGTCGACGCGGGATTGACGCGACCGGTGCCGCATGACCTCGCCGAAGCACAGGGCGGCGGCTAGCAGGCGACATCAGTTCAAACCCGCGTACGAATGCAGTCCGGAGACCACCATGTTGATGATGAACAGGTTGAACAGCATGGCCACGAATCCGGCGATGTTGATCCACGCGGCCCGGGTGTCACGCCACCCGCTGGTGGCCCGGGCGTGCAGGTACGCGGCGTAGATGATCCACGCGATGAATGAGACCGTCTCTTTCGGGTCCCAGCCCCAGAACCGACCCCACGCGGCCTCGGCCCAGATCGCGCCGAGGATGACACCGATTCCGAACAGGGGAAACGCGAAGATGGTGGTCTTGTACGCCAGCACGTCGAGCGAGTGCGCCGAGGGGAGACGAGCGACGATCCGGCCCACTCTGCTGTCGGGGACGGCGTTGTTGTTGGGATATCGGATCCGGATCAGGAACAATGTGCTGGCTGCACCGGAGATCAGGAACACCCCGCTGCCGAGCGAGACGACGGAGACGTGCACGGGGAGCCAATACGACTGCAAGGCTGGTACGACGGGCGCCGCGTTGGCATAGAGCACAGTTCCGGCAATGAAGAGCAGGATCAAGGTCGGCACGAGGACGAACAACCATAGTGTGCGCAGTTGCTCCGAGCGCAGCACGATCAGTCCGGCAAGTATGCCGGCCGCGCATGTGACGGAGACGAATTCGTACATGTTTCCCCACGGCGGGCGGCCAGTGGCGATCCCGCGCAGGACGATCGACCCGATATGCAAAGTGAGTGCGAGCATTACCAGGGCGAGTCCCGTGCGGCCCAGGCGTTCGGACGGGGCTCTTCGCTCGGGGACCGGCACGTATCCCGGTGTCGATGATGTCGCTGCGATCAGTTGCGGATGCAGACTCGAGGCCCGGCTCAGAGTCGCTGTTCGTGTCGTTGCGAGTTGTGCGATGAACAGGATCGCGGCGAGAAGGTAGACCACGAAGGCGGTCTCGAAACTGATGTCGCTCCAGCGGGCGAGGTTGTCGTCGATCGGCATGGCGCTACACCGTTTCTGTATCGAGGGTCTCGGAGTGGTTCTTTGTCCGCGGCGTCCAGATTTCGGTGCGGAGGGTCTCGAATTCGGGTCCCCATCCGGCGTGATCGGTACGGGCGAGCCCGCCCATCTCCACGCTCGATCGGCCTGTTTCGGCCGGGAGTACACGGAACCAGACTCGACGTCGCTTGATCACCAGCGAGACCAACAGTCCGGTCATCATCGTGATCGCGAACACGAGCACCCACAACTGTGCGGGGTCGTATCCGACCTGCAGGTTGGCGAACTCCTTGGCGCCGTTGAATCGAATGTTGGTGCCGTCGGTGAGGGTCGTCGATTCACCGGGACGCAGGTTCACCCGATCCTGCTTGACAAGTCGGCCCTGGTTGATCATCTCCTGGTCCAGGGAGAAGATCGACTGGGGTATGCCGGTGTCGAGGCCGGTATCTCCTTTGTAGATATCCACTGCCACAGCAGGATCGACCAAGTCCGGGAAGCGGGAGGAGAGCAGGGTTCCGTTGAATTGCGCAGTGGGAGCGAAGAGGCCTTCGATGGCGATCTGGCCGCGGCGTCGCTCATCGGCGGTGGCATAGGTCCCGCCGGGTGGATCGAAACGCAACGCCCCGCTACTCAGGAACGTGGTGGCGTCGTCGGGCCGGAACTGCAGGGCCTCGGTTCGACTCTGACCGTCGGGGAAGGTCACGGTGAATTCCGGGGCGTATCCGTGGCCGGTGAGGTAGATGCGTTCATCTCCGAGCCGGAGGGGTTCGTTGACTTTGAGTTGATAGTCGCGCCAGGTGTCTGCGGCGATGTCGTCGGCGGACTGGTAGGAGATGTTCGAGGTGAACATCTCTGCCTGGCCGTTCTCAAGGTAGTCGGCGTTGAAGTCCTTGACTCTGATGCAGAACGGCTCCAGCCCGGTTCCGTCGGTGCTGTTGCCGGCCCGGAAGGAGTCGTAGATGGCGGGCGAGGTGTTGCAGAAACCGGGCCCGTTGTCGGCGATGACGATGACCGATCCTTCGTAACCGAAGAGCTTGCCGATGGCGATGGCCGCGAGCAGACCGATCAGCGAGAAATGAAAAAGTAGGTTTCCCGCTTCGCGGGTATAGCCCTTCTCGGCGGAGAGGGTGAGCGCCCCATCGGGCTCGGGCCTAACGGCAGTACGCCACCCTCTCAAGTGGGGCGCGATGTCGTCGATGACGGTTTTCGGGCTACCGGCGAGAGCGCCCGAATGATGAAGCGGTAGTCGCGAAAGGTTTCGGGGTACGCGAACTGGCTGTGCGCGAAGGGCTTTACCGTGTTCGATCATTCGGGGAGTCAGGCAGCCGATCAACGACACAAACAGTAGGACGTAGATGGCGGTGAACCAGAAGCTTCCGAATACGTCGAACAATTCCAGCGTGTCCATGACGGCCCCGAGAGCCGGGCGCGCTGCGATGTAGGAATCAACCGCCTGGGTGTTGAGATTGCGCTGTGGCAGCAGGGCGCCTGGGATTGCTGCGATAGCGAGCAAAAACAGCAGCACCAGTGCCGTTCGCATCGAGGTCAGTTGCCGCCACCTGTTGCGCACCGCAGCGATTGCTCTGCGTAACCGTCCCTGCGATGTGAGCGCCGGGGTTTGATCAGCTGTCACACCGCCACACCCTTTCGACGATTGCATCTCAATTACTATGCAACATAGTAGTTGATGGGCCGTGTGCAGTTGTGCGCGGTAGTCGCCTGGGCGAGAGGGTAAGTGCTGCAACCACAAACGTGGTATTTGGTCCATCCGGAACGCTGCCGGGCTGCGGTTCGGTTTAGGCCGCTTTCGGCCCCACGGTAGGCGCGGATCGGTTCTTCTACTCATGCCGTCCAAACGCGTTTCATCCCGCGGAGTAATACCTGTGCGGTGAGATCAGGCACACTTGCACTAGCTGTTTTGCGTGCCGAGTACGAAGCGGCGCGGTTCCCTCTGCAGTTGATCGAGGATGTCGCGATGTCCCAACTCGATGAGCGAGCGCCACTACGACTGGCCTACGAGGATGTACTGGTCACCGTGGATCGCGCCGCCGCGCACCTGCTCGATGACGGGCCCGCCGCCCTCTGGGTCACCACGGCCCTGCGCCAACGTCGAACCCAACAATGCCTGGCAGTTGAGGGTGCGGCCCGCATGGAACGCTGGAGGCGTCACCGCACACGGTATTCGTCGCTAGCGCGGGTAGACGGCGACATGGATCTGCTATTTTCGTCGTGTGTGTCCGATTCGGTTGAGCGAGTGTATTCGCCGAATTCTGCTCTGGTCCATCATGGCGGCCACGGCAGTGGCGGTGCTGATGATGTCGCAGGTCGCACACACCACCGCAGAGCCCGGCCACGCTCCGCTGGCTGCGGTCATCGAGAGCGTCCCGGAAATCGAGCACACGTCGGCGCCGGAGCAGGACGAGGGGATCGGCGGTAGCGCGTCCAGTCATCACGACAATCACGGATCCCTGATCGGGTCCGTCCACATAGCGGTGGCGATCCTTGCGCTAGGGCTGGCAATGTTGCTGCGCCGGACCGGATGGACAGTGCTACTGCACCAGCTTCGAGGTCTACAGGCATCGAGATCGTCGCCAACTGAGAGGTCGGTCTCTCCCCCTGCGCCGATGTCCGTGCTCGACGCGGCATGCCTTCTGAGGGTGTGAGAGGTCTGCGTTTGCGCAGATCGGTCCACCTTTCTTCTCGCGCGCCGCCTCCGCGGTGAGGGCGCGAGCCTGCCTCGTCGAGGACAACGCCATGCATATCTTCTTCAACGTTTCATCGTCTACGCCGCACCTTTGTTTCCCTCATCCCAACCCCGCCGCGCCTCCTCCCGGAGTCGCGATCGTCCTTCGCGAGGCCGGGCCGCACGATCTACCGCAGAGCGCGCAGTTGCACCTCGACGAGCTACCGATTGGCCTGTTCCCCGAGCTGGGAGCACGGTTCCTGCGCCGGTGGCACCGCAGCTTCGTCAACCGACGACACGCCATCGCTCTTGTCGCAACCGATAGCGAAGGCGCCGTCGTCGGATTCCTCCTCGGCACCCTCGAT
This sequence comes from Rhodococcus cerastii, assembly GCF_033042195.1. Classification (NCBI taxonomy): domain Bacteria; kingdom Bacillati; phylum Actinomycetota; class Actinomycetes; order Mycobacteriales; family Nocardiaceae; genus Rhodococcus; species Rhodococcus cerastii. The sequence goes on along the minus strand of NZ_JAWLKF010000002.1, from coordinate 5,387 downwards.
CACCATGCCCATATCGGTGATCTACTGCGCGAGAAGATGACCGTGCTGCCGTTGGCTGCACACGCCGGTGCGGCGATGGCAGTCCGCCCGCGCACCGCCATGCGGTTCGTTCGTACGCGTCTTCGCCCCTGGTGCAGAGCGGTGGCGCGCGCTCGGCCCATCCCACTGCCGAACGGCGAACCCGAGACTCCCCCGGCCGACAGTGTCGCCGTCGTCGTTGCGATAGCGGTGAGCCCACGGGTGCGAGGGATCGGAGTGGGTGCACAGTTGCTCGACTGGTTCGAATCCGACTCTGCGCGGGCAGGTGCACGTTGCGCCGAGCTGTCCACCGATCTCGGGGTGGCCGACAATGCAGGCGGCTTCTACGAGCGCCTCGGATGGCAGAAAAGCGGAAACCGTCTCGATCGAGATGGCCGGACCATGCAGACCTACCGGCGAGAGCTAGACGGCCGCTGCGGCCGTGCTCCGCTCCCCTTGTCGGTCCCACCAACCCGGACGACCGCGAGCACTGCCCCGTCGACAGAAACGAGACGATGATGTCAAGCACCCGACGAACGGTGTTCGAACTCGTGGGATGCACTGCGCTCGCAGGCGTGCTGCTTGCAGGAGTGTTGTTCCCCATCGTCGGTGGCCTGGGATACGTCTCGAACCGCGCCGCTGACACCGACGACAACGTTTCCGGCGAACTCGCCGAGGGCGTAGTTCCTGCCATCTCGACGATGACGGACGTGGCAGGCAACCCGATCGCGTGGCTATACGAGCAACGCCGTTCCGAAGTGCCGAGCGCGAAGATCTCCAACGAGATGAAGCTTGCGATCGTCTCCGTCGAGGACCGGCGCTTCGCAGAACACCAGGGCGTGGACTGGCAGGGAACGTTGCGAGCGTTCTTGACCAACACCACCAGCGGGCAGGTCGAGCAGGGCGCATCGACACTCGATCAGCAGTACGTGAAGAACTATCAATTACTGGTCGTCGCTGACACCGACGCCGAGCGGCGTGCCGCGATCGAGACCACGCCGGCTCGCAAGATCCGCGAGATCCGAATGGCGTTGTCCTTGGACAGAGAATTGACCAAAGACGAGACATTGACCCGCTATCTGAACCTGGTTCCGTTCGGCAATGCCTCGTTCGGCATCCAAGACGCCGCGCAAACCTACTTCGGTGTCGATGCCAGCGAGTTAACGGCGACGCAATCAGCGATGCTGGCAGGGATGGTTCAGTCCAGTTCGGCACTGAACCCGTACACCAACGTCGAGGGAGTCACAAGCCGCCGAAACCTTGTCTTGGACAACATGATCGAAACCATCCCGAACCGAGCCGCAGAATTCGAGGCCGCCAAATCCGAGCCATTGGGGGTGCTGGCCGAGCCCAACACCCTCCCACGTGGATGCATCGCCGCCGGTGATCGAGGGTTCTTCTGCGACTACGCACTCCAATATCTTGAGGACGCCGGTATCAGCCGCGAGCAGATCGACGAGGGCGGTTATCTGATCAAAACGACTCTCGACCCGGCGGTGCAGAACTCGACCCAGGCCGCACTGACCGCGAACACAGATCCCGACCTCGACGGTGTCGCCACCGTGATGAATGTCGTCGCACCCGGACAGGACGAACACCGCATCCTCGCCATGGGCAGTAGTCGCACCTACGGACTCGATGCCGACGCCGACGAAACGGTTCAGCCGCAACCGTATTCACTCGTAGGCAACGGCGCCGGGTCGATCTTCAAGATATTCACCACTGCCGCCGCGATGGAACGCGGACTCGGCACCAACGCCACACTGCAGGTTCCCCGGCGCGTCGAGGTCAGGGGGTTGGGCGACGGCGGCGCGCGTAACTGCCCGGCGGGCGCTTACTGCGTGGAGAACGTCGGAAACTACCCACCGGCGCTGACGGTCACCGACGCACTGGCGCAATCACCGAACACGGCGTTCGTGAAGTTGCTCGAGTCCGTCGGTGTCACACCGACAGTCGACATGGCAGTGCGGCTAGGGCTTCGCTCCTACACCCTCCCCGGCTCGTCTGGATTCGACGAGCAGAGCATGGCCGACCTCCAGAAAGAGCAAAGCCTCGGCTCGTTCACACTCGGACCTACCTGGGTCAACCCGCTCGAGCTGTCCAACGTCGCAGCTACCCTCGCCTCGGGAGGTACTTGGTGCCCGCCGAACCCGATCGACTCCATCTCCGACCGCGAGGGTGTAGCTGTACCGGTCACACAACAAGCGTGCGAGCAGGTCGTCGAACCCGGCCTGGCCAACACACTCGCCAACGCGATGAGCAAGGACGACCAACCCGGAGGAACCTCGGCATCGGCGGCCGGGTCCGTGGGCTGGACGCTGCCGATGTCCGGGAAAACCGGCACTACCGAATCCAACCGATCCTCGGGCTTCCTCGGCTTCACCAACCGCTACGCCGCCGCCGTCTACACCTACGGTGACTCACCGACACCGGGCCAGATCTGCTCCTTCCCACTGCGGCCCTGCAGCTCCGGGAACCTCTACGGCGGTAACGAACCCGCACGAACCTGGTACGACGCGATGGACCCAATCGCCACGAACTTCGGCCCCATCGAGCTGCCACCGGTCGACGACAAATACGTCCGCGGCTCCGCCAACGGCCAAGTACCTGAGGTCAGCGGCATGAGCCAGTCGTCGGCCACATCGAGATTGGAAGCAGCAGGATTCTAGGTGACCGTCGTCACCACCACCGGTCAGGGCGCTCGCGGTACCGCTACCGGCACATCCCCATCCGGCGCGGCGATCCCGGGATCGCTGATCACGCTGTACATCAGTGACGGCTCCCCCGCCCCCGACCGCACGCCCACGCCAGCGCCGCCCAGTATCGACATTCCCGGCCTGCCGCTACCGCCGCCGCGGTGATCACCCACGACACTCACCCTTGAGACCCCCGCGCACGAAAGGAAACGCCATCACAGTCAGCCGTCGACAACTGCTCACAGCCGCAGCGGTTTTGCCGCTCACAGTCAGCTGCACCATCAACACCGCCGACAGACAATCCCCCAGCCTCGCACCGAGCAGTAACGCATCTCCCGCACGGTCCCCGGCCGTGAGCGCACCGAGCAGTCGATCATCGGCCCCGGTGAATCCGGGGCGGTGGATGCCGACAGCTGGCGAAGTGATGCCCGAGATCAAACGCGCAGCGACGAGCTTCCTCGAAGCAGGTGGCAGCTGGAGCGAGGGAGGAGGAGTACTCGACAGCTTGCGCACCGCAGGGGTATCGCTCGAAGTCGCGGCGACGGCAGCACTGCTTCAACCCGACGAGGCCCTCGCCAGCACCCTGCGAGTGGTGTATCCGCAGTACGCCGGAATCGGTCCAGAGAGTGCTGCAGTGATCGTGCTGTTCGACCAACTCCTACAACGCCCCACGCTCGCGCAGCCGGCTGAGACGACCCGGCAGATGGCACTCGATATCCGGCTCAAGCGCGACATCGCCGCTGGCGCGGCCTGGACGGTGGAAAAGATCAACCCTTTGACCTCTCTTGGGTCCCCAGTACCACTGACCGCCGCTGCGTCGTCGGTGCTGAGCAACCCTCGCATCACGCTCTCCGAGCCTGCACGACTCGACATCGGAACCGGACGCATCAACAACAATGTGCTCCAGATCATGCTCGGACTTGCCGATCGATTCACCTACGCAGTGCAGGTGATGCACACCGGTCACATCCAGACCGTCTTCCCGCACCCGCGCTTGTCCAACCACGCAGTGGGACGAGCGGTGGACATCCGAGAAATCAACGGTCGGCGCGTTGTCGACGATCCCTTCAACAACCCAACGATCTCCGAATTCGTCACTGCGGCAGCCCTACTGGGCGCAACCGAGGTCGGAGGTCCGACCGACCTCAACGGTGACCGTCCAGGATTCTTCACCGACGACGTGCACAGCGACCACGTCCACGTCGGCATCACCCCGGGCGACGCACCGGCGCATCTGCGATGACACCGAACCGGATGGGCACTTCGGCCTGACCTGCCCGAAATACTATGCTGGTTAGTAGTTGAGTGCTCGCCACGGCGAGGCGGGTGAAGGTGTCGGAATTGTTCGCACTCAGCCGATACCGATCGTCGGTGCGATGTCGCTGCCACGGCTGTTCGCCGCCGAACGATCCGCGCTCGTACATCGCCTCAGTGATTGGAGATTAAGTGAATGGAGATGAAGGTCGATGCGTCTACGTCGTCCCGCACATACCGCCCGAGCAGTCACGTCCACCTCAGCCGCCGTATCCGGTCATGTTCACCGCGCCTGACCGGGAGATCACTTGGCGTTGACGCTCAAGCGATTACATCACCGAGCCCTCATCGACAGAACGAGAACCGCACTTTATGTCCATCTCGCTTTCCCGCATCCTGCTGCCGTCTCTGATCGCAGCTCTGTCCCTCGTTGGATGTTCCGCTCCGGCAGCGACTGACGGCGCGGCCGATCCGGCAGTGGTCGACTTCACCTCCTCACTGGCTCATGTGCACGGATTGCACGTCAACGCCGATGGCACCGTCCTCGCTGGTAGCCACACAGGACTCTTCGCCATCGGTTCGTCCGGAAACCTGACCAGGGTCGGCTCTTCCGACGATGACTTCATGGGTTTGTCGGGTGTACCGGCCACCGATACCCTCTTCACCTCCGGTCATCCCGGCGAATCCAGCACGGCGGCGAACCCACTGGGACTGCGTAGCAGCAATGACGGCGGAATGTCGTGGTCGGATCGGTCACTGGAGGGACAAGTCGACTTCCACGCGCTGGCTGCCGATGGACGCATCCTCGTCGGATTCGATGGCAGTACCGGTCTACTCGTCTCCGCCGACAGCGGCTCCACCTGGACTCCCGGCGCCGCTGCGCCCGCGGCGTCGTTGGCGATTACGAGCTCCGGAGTATGGGCGGTGACACCTGAGGGACTTCAGCACAGCACCGACACGGCCCGAACATTCTCTCCTGTCCTCGACGCACCGAACTTGGTATTGCTCGCCGGTGCCGGCGATGCACTGTGGGGGATCGACACCGACGGATACGCCTGGCGTAGTCGCAACGGCGCCGATTGGCAGAAGCGTTCCGCAACCGGGTCCGTCGAGGCATTGACCGCGGTCGACTACGACACCGCCTACGCAGCCAGCCCCCAGGCGTTGTACACACTGACGTAACTCGGCCCGGTCGAGACCAGCCCGACAACAGATAGCGACATTTCGACGCGACCGCAGGCGGTCACCCGCGCGGCTGATGCGGGCGCTTGCCGCTGTTGAGCGGCTTACTCCCTCTTCCTCCCCTGGGGTTCGGCCCGCCACGAGATCCCGCGATGACACCTGTCGTCTGCCATGAGCATGGGACCAGCGTGACCTGATTTCTGCCAGGGTGATGGGACCACCTGGATTGCCAGTTAT
>NZ_JAWLKF010000029.1:0-7115 GCF_033042195.1 Rhodococcus cerastii | reverse complement strand
CTAATCTGGATCCCGTGCTGTTCTGAGTCATGAATATCCAGCTCAAAGCGTAAAAGGCATCTCAGTCACAGGGTCGTCAGTAAGGGGATTTGGTTCAGTCCACGACACAGGCCAGTCTTATGGCAGATACGTTCCTAGCCACTTGATATTTCGCTCCGCGCTCCGACCGGATGTCCGTCATTTCAGGGGACACCCAGCAGGTGCGCCTGTCGTTGTTAGTCCGGCGGTGTCGTGGCCGGGCTTGCTTGCTTTTGTCGCGACGATGATGTGTCGGGTCTCGGTCAGAGCGAGCAGGTAGTTGTGTTGATGACGGTGTTCGAGGCCATGTCGAAGGCCCCTGTGGTGGGCGGCTCCGTCGGCGTTCACTCCAGGTGGCGGCCTCCTCACGGAGATGCATATGTGCAACCCGAGCAGGGACGCGGTGAAGGATCGGTACCATGCGGTCATGCGATCAGGGAGCGCGATCCTCAGCCGGATGACTGTGGTGTTCGTCTTGCTGTCCCTTGGCCTGGTTTTGGTCGTTGCGATACCGCAACCGGTCGAGGTGGCCGTGGCTGTGGCGGTCGCCCTCTCGGTTGCCTTGCTCGCTGCCGCATTCCTTCGCCCAGACCTGCTCGCGTTGCCACTTGTCGCGGGCAGTGGGCCTCCTGCCGATGAGCGTCGCCTGCGCGGATCGTTCCGCCGTCAGACTCATCCCGCCACTGCCGGTCGTCCCATGCCCCGAGCACCCGGCCCTCTCGCGGAGGCGCAGCCGACCTGATTCGGCCATCGTGCGTCTCCGCACCGACGACACCGTTGAATTCTCGGATCGTAGGAGAGAGACCTCATGTTGCACCTGTCCGGCATCACCCGTGCCCACGGGGAGTTCACCGTCTTTCGGCGCGTCGACCTCACCGCTCGCCCTGGCTCTGCATGTGCCGTGGTCGGAGTCAATGGCTCCGGAAAATCGACGTTGCTCCGCTGCGCCGTCGGCGCCGACTACGTCGACGAGGGGCGCGTGCTCTTCGACGGCATCGACCTCGACGAGAGTGACCCCGCCGCCCGCACGGCGATCTCAGCCGTCATCGACGACGGCGGAGTGTTCCCTCATCTGTCGGTGCGCGAGCATCTGTTGCTGATCGCCACTGCACACGCTGTCGGCGACGCGGAGGCTGTCGTGACGTCGGCACTCGAGGGCCTCTCCCTGACTCCCGCGGCCGATCAGCTGCCGGTCACGCTCTCCAGCGGGCAGCGCCGGCGGTTGATGCTGGCGTCGGCCTTCGTGCGGCCCCGCCGCGTTCTCGTCTTGGACGAGCCGGAGCAGCACCTCGACGCCGCCGGTCGCGAGTGGTTGATACGCACGCTGGTCGCCGAGAAGGACGCAGGTGTGGCGGTGCTGTTCGTTTCCCACGACGCGGTGCTCGTCGACACGGTGGCCGACGTCGTCGTCGATGCGGACGCGTGGCGATGACCACCGACGAGATGAGCTCAGCCGAACTGCACCGAGAACTCCGCCGACGCCGTGTCGATACCGAAAGCACGGTCGAGCGGATGTCGATCTGGGGTGGGGGCGTGGCTTCGATGACGGCGATCGCGCTGTGGGTGCTGTCCGGACGCGCGACGGGATTGACCGTGGCTCCTCCGGTGCTGTCGGCGTCGTCGGCGACCGGCGTCGGGTTGGTCGTCGCGGCGGCCGCACTTCATGGTGTGCGCATCGTCGGCCCGGTCGGCACCGACGCTGCCACGACGCACTGGCTGATCTCCGCGCCGCTCGATCGTGGAGCGCTGCTGCGCGGCCGGGCTCTGGCGTGGAGTGGCGCATTCGTCGTACTTGGGGTCGTGGTCGCCCGCGTGCTGGCGTTGGTCGCAGGTGGCACCCTCTGGTGGCCGCTCGCCGTCGTCGGGGCCGCCGCTGGTGCGCTGGTGGTCGCCCTGGCGCTGTTGGGTCAGCAGTCCCGCAGGTGGTCCTCCGCGCTGCCTGTGGTCGAGTTCGGAACCGTGTTTCTCGCGGCTGCTGCGGCGGTCACACCGCCTGCTCCCGTCGTAGTGTCCGCGGCCGTCCTCTCCGTCGCGGCCGTCGCCGCATGGGCGACAGCGGTGTCGCGCCTCGGGAGGATCCGCCGGGTATCGCTGACGTCGGGGTCGGATCTGTTGGCAGCCGGGTGGGTGGGAGTGTCCTTTTTCGACGTCGGGTTCCTCGTGTCAGCGCTCGAGTCCAGAGCTCTTCGACGTCGTGGGGCGGTGCGCTCGCGCAGCCGCGGCTGGGTGTCGACCCGCCCGGCGGGTGCCCTGGTGTGGTCCGATGTGGTGCGACACCGCCGGAACGTAATGATGCCGTCGGTCCTGGCTGTCGGATCAGGTCTCGTTGTCGTCGGCTCTGCGGTGCTGACGCCGTACTGGGCTGGTGTCCTGGGTCTTGTCGTGGGCTACGTGGCGACGTCGGCGGCCAGTATCGGTCTTCGAGACGTCATGTCGGACAGGGCGATACGGTTCGCTCTCGCTCTGCCGGACCGGATGGTGACCGGCGCGTTCCTCGTGGTGCCTTCGCTCGCGGCGCTGACCGTGGCGGTCGCGGTGGGGGTAACGGTGTCGTGGTGGTCGGGCCTGGTCGTCGGGTTGACGACTCTGATGGCTGCCGTCCGTTCCCGCACTGCCCCGCCTCGTGTCTACGACGGCCTGGCCGTGGTGACGATGTTCGGCATGGTGCCGGTGGACATGATCCGGCAGTTGCTCCGGGGTCCGGGCCTACTGCTCGTCGGGGCGGTCCTCCTGCTGCTGTGACGGGACTCGCCCATCAGGTCCGGATGCGGCCCCCAGGCCGAAAATCGCCACACTCGGTGAGAAGAATCATCCGTCGTTGCATGCTGTGCATGTGGCGGATCGCAGGTCAAATCCCGCAAGCTGCGTCACACCGAATGAGAACCCACTGACGTCAGGCAAAAAGGAGGGGACGACCATCGGTACTACTACTACTGGTGGCCGCCGGCTCTTTCTGAAGCCCTTACGTGTCGTTGAAGTGGTGCGACCTCGCGACCCCTGACTCGGCTCAGTCTGCAGATAGTGGCCTGGCAAACCGTCGACTGAAGGTCAGTCGTACGACTTTGAACCACCATCGGTTTTGTGCCGCCCCCAGTATGAGGTGATTTTCGGGGGCGTTTCGTGCCCCTACGTTGCCGGCTCGTATCGAGGTGTGGGCGCATTTCGGCGCAGCGTGAGGTTCTCGCCGTGTGCCGCGGCGAGCGCTGTGTGTAGTCGGGTGATTTCGGCTTTGGCTTCGCGCAGTTGGCGGGTGAGGCTGAGGACGATCGTGCTCTGCGTATCCGGTTCGATCGGGGTGTTCGGTGCCGGTTGGTCCCGGGTCCGTAAGCGAATGATCTTCTCGCGTAGTTCGGTGTTGCGGTAAAGGAAGTCGAGGCTGACGTTGCCCTCGCGTGACACTTTCCGGAAGTTCACCGCTTCACCACGTTTACTCAGTGCGGCAATAGCTTTCGTTGCTCTTTCGACTGCGGCGGTCGTGCGGGCCTCGGCAGAGCGGCGGAGCAATTGGCTGCGTTGTTCGGCGTCGAGGGTCATGGTCGATGTCCTTTCCTGCTGGGTCCCAGTGGTAGGTCCACCGGTGTCCGTGGCTGCGATGCTCGGCGGACCGCGTCCCGGCCACCGACGCCGGCTCCCTGCACCGTGGTCGATTCGTCACCGCCCGGGGAGGTGAGGTTGGCGATGATGAGGTTCAGTGCGGACACCTCGCTGCGCCGGGCGGTGAGCCACATGTTGTCGTCGGTCATCTGTTTGCCGGTTCGCTGAAAATGTTGTGCGCGTCGGGTTTCGACCAGATCCAGTGTCGAGTCCCGCTGGTCTTCGAGTTCGCTGAGGTAGGTGGCGTTGGTTGCGAATTCGCCGCAGGTCAGGCATGCGTTGCCCCGTTCGCAGGTTTTCGGACGCGGCAGCAGGCAGTAGCCGTTGGGCAGGATCCGGTCGGTGCGTTGATCGAGTTGCAGAACGTCGAGGAGCGCGTGTTGATCGATGTTGTGGTCACGCCCGTCGGTGCCGATCAACGTCAGCCGCAAGAATTCTTCCTCATGGGTGCGGGCCAACGTCTTTGCGTACCGCAGTGTCATCTCCGGTGAGACGTGCCCCAGATAGCGTTGCACGACGTGCAGTGGTGTGCCCGCGTTGAGCATCTGAGTGGCCTTGGTATGCCGCAACCGATGGGTGCGCTGGAAATCGACAGGGCGGCCGTGTTTGTCGCGAAGCTCGATCAACGCAGCAAGGTCAGTGAGTCGTTGACGGATGCCGCCGAGTGGACGCTGGCCCCGTTGGTTGCCCTTTCGGGCAAGAAAGAGATACTTCGGTTCCGCGCCATCGGTCAACGTCGGCAGGATAGTGTCGCGAACCCAGTCCTGTTGCTCGCGAATGATGTTCACCACGGCCTGCTCGACGGGGATCGTGTTCGGGGCTCCATCGATCTTGGTCTGCTGGTAGCGCAGCCGCGCCACGAAGAACTCCGCCATCCGGGTTTCGGGAGCAGAGTCCTGCACATCAGATTGCCGATCGGGTGTCGTCAGTAGAGGGCCCAGAGGGTCCGGATCGAGCATCAGGATTTCATTGACTCGGCGGCCGGTGAGGATCAGCAGCAGATAGGCGCGCATGACCTGCGGGTCGCCGAGCCCGAACACTGTCTTGTCCTGCCCATCGACGACGATGGTGCGACTCTCCGATACCGACAGGCCGATCAGATCCAGATGCGCGGCAACGCTACTGAGATCTTCGCCGTCGAGGTATTCGGGTGCGTCGTCGGAGCGCACAACCGAGATCGTTTCCCCTCGCGGCCACATCACGAGGTGGCGTTCGGTGAGCTCACGCCATCGCGGGTCGCCCAGGACGAATGCCGCTTCGTCGCGGTGTTCGACGAAGAACGCGTACATCGAGTTCACTGCGGTCTGGGTGAGGGAGATGGTCTTGTTGGACAAGGGCTGGCCTTTGTTGGGCCCGTTGGCCGCGCGGCGGGTGCGTAGCCAGCCGAGGAAGTCGTTTGCGAACGGACGCAGCATCGTCGCCGGGTCGGTGACCAGTACCGGACTGTCTATTCCGCGTTCGATCAGGAAGGGTCCGAGATGAGCGCACAACGAGGTTCGGTATCGACCGACGCTGCCCCACCGAATCCGGTCGGCGTTGAGAAGGGTTCCGAGCCACCATTGGCCTGCGGCACGAAGCCAGTCCGGTTCCACGGTCGACCAGTCGACGGTGGCGTGACCGCGCGGTTCGTGTCGGCGTGCTGGTATTCGGGGGTCGTGGAGGGGATCCCACAGCTCGGCCTGCCACCACGCCTGTTCGTGATAGGCGATGCCGACCGCGCGCCGGAGGCGGCGCATGATTTGCAGATGGTTTTGGCTGAACCGTGCGCCCGGAAGGCGTTGGTGGCGGGCGGTGAAGGCCGACCGGGCCTCGGTGATCCACGTGTCGAGGTCCAGGTCGAGGAATGATGTGATCGGTGGGTGGCCTCGCTGGACCCGCGAGGTGCTGATGTGGGCGATCGAATGCATCCACGTCGAGACCGCGGACGGCGAGACCCGTTCACCGGTGATATGCAGTGACCACAGCCACCAGATGAATTCGTGGCGGATCGGATCGGGAACATCGAGTGCGACATGTTGGTGGGTCCGGCTCGGGTAGTGGTAGATCACCTCGTTCCACGGCCAAGCCAGCATGTCGAGAGTCGTTCCGGGCCGGACATGTTCGGGAACGAGTTCCCAGAGATCGTGGTCGGTGACCCCGGCCTGTTTGTGTTCGGGCAGCGGCAATGCAGCAGACTTCATCGATTCTCCAGGTTTGTCGTATATCCCTGCTCGGTTGGTAGGTGCCATCCCTGCGCAAATGTCCGCCACTCGGCCACGCTGCGTAGCTCCGCCTCTTCGGTCACCCATCCGTACAGGTCCAGAGTGGTCTGGACCTGGGCGTGACCGAGTCGCCGCATGACGACATGCGCGGGGACCCCGCTCAGAAGTAGCGCCGTGGCGTGGGTATGCCGGAACCAGTGCGGAGTCCAACCGCTGGGGACGGCGCCGCCTACGCGGCGCTGCAGCCGCTCGACGACCCGGTAGACCCCGCTCGGTGTCATCGCCGCCAGCAACTGTCCGCCACCGGTATTGACCAACACGGGGTCGGTGTCGCGAAGCGGCAAACCATGACGGTCGGCTACATCGCCGACCTCGTAGAGGAAGTCACCGTAGATCCGCTCGAGGCGGTCGGAGACGAACACGCGCCGGCCCTTCATGTTCTTCACTCTGGCACCGTTGGGATTGTCGCCGCGGGGAACAACCTCGATATACGGTGTGCCGCCGCGTCCGACGATCCAGTCCTCGTGCCGCACACCCAACGCCTCCCCCAGACGAAGGCCTGTTTCGGCAAGTATCTCGAACAGTAGGCGGTCGCGCAGATTTCCCGCCCACGATCGGCTGATTGGATCGAATGTTGCTGCGCTGTCCAGGATTCGCTGCACATGTACCGGCAGGAACACCGGTGTCGGACCGGTGTGCCAGCGGCGGCGCGGGACGAGCGCGGCGGGTCGATCGCGCCGCCGGCTCTGCAGGTGCGTCAAGAACGATTGGAACTCCGGCTCGCGCCGCGCACGCCCCAATCGCGGTGCGACTGCGCCGCATTGGCGTTCTGACCATTCGTAGAACGAGGCCAGCGCCGCCAACCGCAGCGACACCGTTCGCGGCCCGCACGTCGTGGGCTTGACCCGGTGTTGGCGTGCGGTGGGCAGATCCCCGCCGGTGAGCCAGCCGATGAATCCGCTCAACGCGGTCAGGCCAGGATCGCGCCACTCGACCCCGTTCTGCTCGAGGTAGTGCCACCACAACGCGAGCCCACGTGAGTACGCTTTCACTGTGTTGGGGCTGAACGCGCACGCGACCCGAAGCCACTCCAGCCATTCCTCGACAGGGCCTACTACTGCGTGGTCGCGGTCGAGGACAGACCAGGTCACCCCGCCGTCCGGCAGTACCACCTTCTGCGTCCGAGCCATGACACCCACCTCCCGTACGGGTGTAGGCAACCATCAGCTCACGTGCAAACAAAGCCGACACGCCGACGCTCACATGACGTCGAAGACGCCTGGAGGTGGGGTGAGGATAAGA
>NZ_JAWLKF010000028.1:0-14317 GCF_033042195.1 Rhodococcus cerastii | reverse complement strand
CACAACACGGGTACGACACGCCCGAGCTGCGGCTACGCCGCCTCACCGAATGTCCACCACCCCACGGGACTTACCCCCCCGGATCATCGATGACAGGGGCGAGAAGTCATACCGGGTCTGGCTACCGTAGCCCTCGGTTTCAAGTATCAGCTAGAAGATAACGGGCCTGGCCCGATAGCGCACACGACGCGGCCGTCGAGCCGAAAACGGTGACCGCGAACATCGAAGGCTTCCGTCGGCGGCTGAATTGTTGTCGGCGCGGGGCAGAGATCAGGGTCTGTTGCCGAGCAACGACACGGCATCGATGCAGCGTCCACCGAGAGGCGTTCGACTGTTCCGTCCGGCAACTCTTCGGTCGTTCGGTGCCTCCGCACGCCTGCGGCGATCCGGCACGAGAGGCTGCAGCACAGTGCGATGCACCGTCTACCGCGCGCCGTCGAACGACGATGGGCATCATCTCGTGATGGCGGACAGCGAGCGTGAAGCAGACTCCAGGGACTCCACCAGGATCAGCTCGAGTGCAGGCAGTTCGGCAGCCGACACGGCCACCGCAGCTGCGCGTGTTCGCACATCGAGACCGCGTTGTGTTCCGGCGCGGGCAGTTTCGGTCCAGGCCTGGGCGCAGTGATCGGCGGCCACCGCGAGGTCTGCGGTAGCGGGATCACCGGTCAGACGTGCAATCTCGGTACAGCCGTCGGCGAGAAGCCGACGAAAGAGCCCGCCTCCGGTTCCGGCCTTTTCGATGAAGATACCGAGACTGAACAGCAGCGTCTCGAGGTCATCGGGCGGAAGGTCGACCCAGCTCTTGACGTCGGTTGCCAGCTGGTCGACCGCGGCCAAACCGTCGGCACCGGCTGCTGGTATGTGGTCGGCTATTCCCGGTGTCGATGGGGCGTGCATGCTGGCGGCGGATCGGGCGAAGGCCGCGGCCGCGGCAGTCGACACGGGCGGCAGTGTCTGCGGCCACGTGATTCGGTACGTGCAGTGACGTGTCGGTTGCGGGAACGAGGTGGAAGATCGCGCCCGAGCCAGCGCGTCGAGCGGGATCTTCTGCACGTCGGCCCGATCGTTGTCGACGACCGAGGCAGTCCCCCCGATCTCGTCGTAGCCGATCACCACGATGTCGTGGCGACTCATCTGCAGTTTCACCCGTAAGTAGGGCAGCTCAGCGATATCGGCCCAGACCAGACTGGGTCTTCCCGCATCGATGTCGTCGCGAACCCATGACCATCCCTCACCGGGATCGTCGGTCGTGAGAACCTCGACTTGTCCGCCGAGCCTGCGCGGTAAGTCGATCTCGAAGTCGGCACCGCGGCCGACCAGGTACATCGGTGGGACCAGGTCGTCCGATCGCAGGTAGGACAAACCGAGATCACCACCCAGTGCGAACACCAACCCCTCGTCGGGTGGTCCGTCCCATCCCAGACCGTGCCACTGGAGAAGGTCTCGCATTGCACCTGACCCGCAGTGCCCTCCCATCCGGTGGGGATAGTTCTCGATCAGAGTCGTGGGGGTCACTGTGGCTGCCTTTCGGGTGGTTGGTCGAGCGCGCGTGTCGGCATGCTCAGCTGTTCTGGATTCTGTCGAGATACGTTCGGCGAGCAGTCATGTCGACGTCCGCGAGGAACACCGAATCTGTGTTCAGGGCCGCACCCAGTCCGGTCGCCAGCCGCCGGGGGACGAATTTCACCGCCGCGACCATTGCGCCTGCGAGACGGGTGACGCGGACGAAGGGGCGTGGATTCTCGATCAGATCTGCTGTCGCGCGGGCGATTTCCTCCGGCTCGGCGTTGCGTAATCCCTTTGCGCCGGCGGTTCCGGCGACGAGTTCGGTGTTGGTGAACGTCGGGCGGACTGTGGACAGTCGAACCCCTGACTTGCGGTACTCCAGTCGTGCGGCCTCTGTGAATCCGATGACTGCGAACTTGGTAGCGCAGTAGGTCGCCAAACCAGGTACCGCGAGCTCGCCGGCCAATGACGCAGTGTTGATGATGTGTCCGGTGCGGCGCGGCAGCATGCGCTGAAGAGCCAGTTTGGTCCCGAAGATGACACCCAGGACGTTGATCTCGACTTGACGCCGGGTTACTGCATCGTCCTCTTCGTGGGCGTGGCCGGTAGGCATGATGCCCGCGTTGTTGATCAGGATGTCGAGGGGTCCGAGTTCACGTTCGACCAGGTCCAGAAACGTTGTGAACGAGTCAGGTTCGGTGACGTCGAGTCGGGTGACGACCTTCACCCCGAGTTCGGCGGCGGCCTCCTTCGCACGTGCCTCGTCGATGTCGCCGATGGCGACCCGGTGGCCTCGTCGAATCAACTCCTTCGCTGTCTGATAGCCGATGCCGCGAGCTCCACCTGTGATCGCCACGGTCCTGGCGGGGGTGTGAGGTGCGTTGTTCATCATGCTGCGCTCCTTGCATAGATAAGAGACATCGGTAGACGCCGTTCGGGCCGCTCTCGCGGTAGCGGCTGCGCACACAGGAGAGGGATATGGGTATCGCGCGGCGTCTCGTGCCCGGGGAGGCGTTCGGATCGGTCGTTCATCGGCCGCAACCCCAGCGGCAGAACGGGTCTCGTCTGTTCGGTGCAACTTCCGGTGCCCGGCCTCAACACGGCCGCGCCGACGAGACAGTCATGTGGCACAGCTCTGCCAGCAGGTGTCGGCTCACCCGATTCGAAGGTGTCCGAGGCGGTCCGAGTGTTCACGATCGCGATTGTTCGCGGAGAGAGCTCCGACCGATCGGCAGTCGGCCGCGATACGGGGTTCGGCGCGTATGTTCTCACCGCTTGTGTTCATCGAGACTCCCGCGGCGAGTTTCGATCCCCGGGAGTTTCGCCCGGCCGGGTGCGGCCGGTGAAAACATCATCGAGTGGGTGAGCGCCCGTGAAGATCGTGGGGCCGTAGGCGTGCCGAAGCACCGTCAAGATCGCGTTCAAGGGTAGGTCATCGAAGACTCCTCGCTCGCGGACATACTCCATGTGCTGAGCTCCGTCTGCGGTGAAGGCATGCATGAGAGCATCGCGATCGCCGTCGAATTCCACTGGCGGCACGCCGAAACGAGCGCACAACTCGACATTGAATGCCGGCGTGGCCTTCAACCACCGGCCCTCGATGTAGAGGCGACTGTAGCCGTGGTAGACGAACAGATCGGTGCCGCCCATCAGCGCGCGCAACGTCTCGGTCTGCAGGTGATTTCGGACGTCGGCGAAACCGAGCAGTGCCGGGATACCCGCCGCCCGGCACACTGCGGTCAACAGCACCGCCTTCGGGACGCAGTAAGCGCGCCCGGTCTCGAGGACGAAGCTCGCTCGATAGTGGGCAGGATCGTCCGACACGGTGTACGGGTCGTACCAGATCCGGTCGCGGACGGCGGCGAAGAGGCGTCTGGCCTTGTCACGGTCGCTGCTCGCATCCCCGATTGCCGCGGCGGTGAACGCCCGCACGGATTCGTGCTCGATGTCGAGGAAGTCCGTTGCTCCCAGATACGCGTGCGGTGGCTGCGTCGTATGTGCCCCGGGCGGGCGGTCTGTCATGGTCATCGCCGATGTTCCCTTCTCTGAGCAAACCGGTTGCTGTTGTGTGCACAACGACCGAAGGATCGGTCAGTTGCGCGCGAGTCCGCCGAGCATCAGGTCTTCGCGTTGGACGGAGAGTCGCTGGGCGATCACCCGTTTGCTGTACATGAACTCGCGCGGGCGACCTATGCAGTCGGCGGCAATGAGCTCACCGGCCTGGAGATAGAAGCAACTGAAATCACTGTCACGGGTGGGATCACCACTGAGAACCACTTCGTCGTATCCAGTGTTGAGGCCGGCGATCTGCAGCTTGAAGTGATACTGATCTGACCAGAACCACGGCAACGCTTCGATTTTTCTGGACTTCCCGCAGGCGGTCGAGGCAGCGACTTTGGCCTGCTCTCCTGCGCTCGAGACGGACTCCAACCGTAGTCGACGGCCGTAACGGGCCATGTCGTGGCTCGCGCAGTCCCCCGCCGCCATGATGTCGGGGTCGTTGGTCCGAGTGTGATCGTCGATCACGATGCCGTTGTCGATGACAAGACCCGCGTCGGCGGCGAGGTCGGTGTTCGGCTCGACGCCGACACCGACGATGACCAGATCTGCGAGGATCGATTCCCCGCTGGCCAAACTGACTTCACGAACCTCACGGTCACCGGACAGGCCTTCGACCATCGCGTTCGTTCTGATGTCGACTCCCTGCTCGCGATGTATCCGCTCGAAGAACGTCGAAACCTCGGGAGCAGTGACCCGCTCGAGCACACGCCCAGTTGCCTCGAGAACTGTGACCTGCACGCCCAGTGCGCGCAGCGATGCCGCTGTCTCGAGTCCGATGTAGCCGCCTCCGACGATCACCACCCGCCGGCCAGGGCCGGTGGCCATACGGATCCTCTCGACGTCCGCTGCGGTACGTAGGTAGTAGACCCCGTGGAGATCGGCCCCGGGAACGGTGAGCCGACGAGGGCGGGCTCCCGTGCACAGCGCGAGCTTGTCGTAAGCCAGCTTCTCCCCGGTGTCGAGAACGACGTTGCCTTCCGACCGAACGATGGCCTCCACCTGCGCGTTCAGGAGCTGAATACCTTGCTTGGAGTAGAAGTCCGTGCTGCGAATGGCGATATCGTCGAGTACGCATTTGCCCGCCAGGTATGCCTTCGACAGCGGGGGGCGTTGATAGGGAGTGGCAGACTCGTTACCGATGAGGACGATCTCGCCTGTCCAACCTTCTTGGCGCAAACTAGCTGCCAGTTGTGCCCCAGCATGGCTTGCGCCGACGATGATCGCCCGTTGCGATGTCATGCGCTGGAAGTAGGCGTCAGGCGCACCATCATCTTGCTGATGCCCCGCACGAAATTCGACTGAACATACTCGGGGTCGCCGACGACCTCGATGTTCTCGAAGCGGGGAAGCAACTCCTCCCACAGAATCCGCAGCTGCATTTCGGCCAGCCGATTGCCCATACACCGGTGTACACCGAATCCGAACGCGATGTGATTGCGCGCATTGGCACGATCGATGATGAAATCATCAGGATTCTCGAAAACGCGTTCGTCGCGGTTACCCGAGGCATACCACATCACCAATTTGTCACCCTTGCGGATGAATTGTCCGTTCAGAACGGTGTCGGCTTTGGCAATTCGGCGCATGTACGCCAAGGGTGTTTGCCATCGGATGATTTCCGAGTTCATGTTGGGGATCAAATCGGGATTGGCCTTCAATTTCTCGAACTGGTCGGGGAATTGGTTCAACGCAAGAACGCCACCGCTCATCGAGTTACGCGTCGTGTCGTTCCCACCGACGATCAGCAGGACGAGGTTGCCCAGAAATTCCATCGGACGATCGATCAGATCCTTGGTGTCCTCGTTGCTCTGCAACATGGTGATCAGATCGAAACCGGACTCTTCCCCTGCAGACCTCCTGGCTGCTTTGTCATGCCAGAGAGCGCTGAGGCCACGGGCCATGTCACGCATGCCCTCGAACACCTCGTCGTTGTCCGAGGGCCCACCGTTGGCTTGCTCCATCGAGGTTGCCAAATCGGACCAGTAGACGAGTTTGCGGCGTTGTTCGTAGGGGAAATCCAGAAGAGTTGCGAGCATCCGAGCTGTCAACTCGATCGAGACATTCTGCACCCAGTCGAACGGCTCGTTCAAGGGGAGGTCGTCCAATACCTCCCGTACCCGCGATCGGATCAGTCCCTCCATCTCCCGGAGGTTCTTCGGTGCGACAACCCCCTGGACGGCAGCGCGCTGCTTGTCGTGGCGTGGCGGGTCCATCGCGATGAACATCTCGATATCGAGAAACCGGGGCGGGACGCCGATGACGATGAACGGTTCGGCCGAGAACACAGCGTGGTTCTTGTCGACGGCCACGATATCGGCATGGCGCGTGACCGACCAGAACGGGCCGAACGGACTGTTGGGTTGGTAATGAACCGGTGCCTCGTTCCGCACGCGCTCGAAGTACGACTGCCACCGCCCTTGTCTGTAGAGAAAGGGGTTACTGAGGTCGATGTCGGCGAGCTCGACATCCTCGACCGGTGGGATGGGACTTTCGACGAAGATCTTCTTGCCATTCGTGCCAGTCACCCACCGTCGGGTCTTGTCGTACAGATGAGCGCCCTGGATCTGCAGCCCTATAGGGATGGTCGACTGGACCTTGTCGGTGATCGACTCAGAAACTTTCATGCTGTCGTGCCTGCCTTTCACACATCACAATTGGAATTCAGGTGTTCGAACGATCAGGCCATCCCACGCTTTTGAGGCCACCATCTGGCACGACAACCGAGACGTGGGTTCACGCTCGGGGTTCATAGCCAGCATCTCCTCCTCGTTGGCACCGGACAGACCCACCTCTCCTGACCACTGCGGGTCGACGATCACATGGCAGGTGCCACAGGCCGTTTCGCCCCCACAGTCTCCATCGATCCCCGGCACAGCATTGTCGGTTGCAATCTGCATCAACGATCGACCTTCGACCAAGCCCGCCTCGTGCTTCCCACCATCGTGGGCGACGAAAGTTACAACTGCCATGTCAACTCCTCAATTTTCTTCGCGATTGATAACAGTGTCGCCGCAAACGTGAATGGCGGCCATGTTCCGTAGAGTCAAAAACTTGTGAATTCGGGTCAGACGGTTCGCCCCAGAGATCCGACCTGAGTCCACTCCAGATGTGGAGTGCGACAACTCTGCGCTCCGCACGAAGGCATCGAGCGGCTGGGCTCCTGTTTCGAAATGCGCGCTCACCAAGTACTTCTTTCACCGCGAAGCCGTCTCACCGGCGACCAGATGGCCATTTCGGATCTCGACGATAGGCAATCTCAGCCCACCCGGAGCGTCCACCGGAACAACGGGCGAGTTGGGGGCGATGGGATCGAGCCGCTGATACGGAAGCCCCTGTGCCGGACGAAGATCGAGCTCGCCCTTGTTCGGCCACAATGCGGCGGACCGCTCGGCCTGCGCGCTGATGGTCAGCGACGGATTGACCCCGAGGTTCGCCGACACAGCCGCCCCGTCCACCACGCTCAGCGTCGGGTATCCGTGGACGCGGTGGTACGGATCGATGACGCCGTGCGCCGAATCCGAGGCAATGGCGCACCCCCCGAGGAAGTGCGCGGTGAGCGGGATGTTGAACAGCTCTCCCCAGGTGCCTCCAGCGACGCCGCCGATCTTCTTGGCGATGCGCCGGGTGGCGTCGTTGCCCTCGGGGATCCACGTCGGATTCGGCTCGCCGTGGCCCTGCCTGCTGGAAATCTTGCGGCCGAACGGCCCACGCTTGGTGAATGTGGTGATCGAGTTGTCGAGGTTCTGCATCACCAGCGCGATGATGGTGCGCTCGCTCCAGTGCCGGACATTGACGACGCGAACGAACTGAACCGGGTGTGCGATCAACGCGAACACGAACTTGAGCCAACGCGGGATCTTTCCGCCGCCGTCGGTCATCAGGGTCTGCAGCATTCCCATCGCGTTCGAGCCCTTGCCGTAGCGGCACGGTTCGATGTGCGTGTTGGGGCTGGGGTGGAACGAGGACGTGATGGCCACTCCGCGCGTGAGGTCCATGTTCGGATCGACCGCAAGCTTGGCCGCTCCGACGATCGACTCGGAGTTGGTGCGAGTCAGTTCGCCGAGTGTGTCCGACAGCTTGGGCAGCGCGCCCGT
Organism: Rhodococcus cerastii; assembly: GCF_033042195.1. Taxonomy (NCBI): domain Bacteria; kingdom Bacillati; phylum Actinomycetota; class Actinomycetes; order Mycobacteriales; family Nocardiaceae; genus Rhodococcus; species Rhodococcus cerastii. The sequence goes on along the minus strand of NZ_JAWLKF010000028.1, from coordinate 6,653 downwards.
GTCTTTCATCTTGTGCAGCAAATTCTGGGTGCCCCAGGTGCCCGCGGCCAACACGACATTGGCTGCGCTGTACGTCTTCTTGCCCTTGCGGAGCCGAGCGCCGGTGCGCTCGGTGTCGACGTCCCAGGTGCCGTCGGATCGCGGAACGAGACCGGTCACGGTCGTCATCGGCACGATCTCGGCTCCCGCGCGCTCGGCCAGGCCGAGGTAGTTCTTCAGCAGGGTGTTCTTGGCTCCGTGGCGGCAACCGGTCATGCACTCACCGCATTCGATGCATCCGGTGCGCTCGGGACCTGCACCGCCGAAGTACGGGTCCGGGACGGTCTTGCCGGGCTCGTCTCCGAAGAACACTCCCACCGGCGTCTGAATGAAGGTGTCGGCGACGCCCATGTCCTCGGCCACCGACTTCATGACCTCGTCGGCCGGGGTCATGTGTGGGTTGCGCACCACGCCCAGCATGCGGGTGGCCTGGTCGTAGAACGGAGAGAGCTCACTGCTCCAGTCGGTGATGTGCGCCCACTGCTTGTCCTCGAAGAACGGTGCCTGCGGCTTGTAGAGAGTATTGGCGTAATTCAGGGATCCACCGCCCACTCCGGCACCGGCGAGGATGAGGCAATCGCGCAGCAGGTGCACACGCTGGATTCCGTACAGACCCAGCTTCGGTGCCCACAGGAAACGCTTGAGATCCCAGCTGTTCTTCGCGAAGTCCTTGTCCTCGAAGCGTTGCCCGGCCTCGAGGATCCCGACGCGGTACCCCTTCTCCACCAGCCGCAGCGCGGTGACACTTCCGCCGAAGCCCGAACCGACGATCAAGACGTCGTAATCGATTGAACTGCTCGGTGGCGTCGCCATGGCGTCTCCTTCTGGTTCTTCAAACCGGATAACTGCTCCTCGCCCCAGGGGCCGGGACCCAGCGCGAGAGTGCGCCCCCTCGACGGTGAGACCAAAGCCGACCGCCTGCCTACCCGGGCACACTACTATACAGACGATGACTTTTTGTCCAATTAATTGACAGATGCAGCCTGCGTGTACAGATACTAGTGGTGCAGCTCATTAACCACAAGCCGCTGACGCTTCCGTCACCGGCGAGCCGAACCGAAAGGAGCCGGTGCGTCAGAAGCCAGCAAGGAGGGCTCTGACGAGAAGCCGAGGTGCACAGGCGGCGGGGCAAGCCCCGAGATCGACAAGGTAGATCCGCAGCGATCGTCACCGAAATGGCGCGCCGCTCCAGAATTGAACTACCAGGATAGGTATGACACTAAAATGATATCGACTCATTTGATGGAAACACTTGTGGACGAGATGGAGGACAGAAAGGCAGAGTTGACGGAGAATATCTCTTCATTCATAAGTGCATCAATCCATGAAATGAACGGCAATGCAGACGCAACCGGACTTCTACACACCAGCGTGAAAGCCAACATCAATGCGGCTATCGACTTCCTGGCCGACAGGACTGAGCACGACAACTTGCGAGCTCCGCATGCCGCCCTGTGCCATGCTCGCGTTCTCGCACACACGCATGTCCCGCTGACGGCGCTCGCGCGCGCTTATCACCTGGGCCAATCGAGATTTCTTGAGCATGTCCTGTTCTCGCTCTCGCGTGCTACGCACACGTTGGCCGCGAATCAACTTGCGCATCTGGTCAGCAGGTCTGCCGTCTTCATAGACCGCGTGTGTCAGGACGCATGTTCAGAATACGAAGCGGAGAAATCGAAGATACGTGAAGAAAATAGTTCTGTAAACACGGAACTCGAACGCGCAATGTCGACATCATGCACAGATTCTTTGGGCGCATACAAAATCGATTCATATTACAATCTCACAGGAAACCATATTGCCATTGAGTTTTGGACGAATGACCGGGAACCATTCCCGAGAAAGTCCTGGCACCAGCTCGTAGATACCGTTGGCGTCAGACTCGGTACGATCGGTCGACCGCAAGTCAACAGTAAAGGCGATGCCCGATCCCTGGTTTGGTTTCCGATAATTCACGCCGGAAGGATTTGCCTTGAAAGCGTTACAGACGTTCTTCAGAAGTACGGCCGAATTCGAGCAGCAATTGGAACCGTGCAGAGTGGTGAAAATGGTTTTCGGAAGACAGCCAGGCAGGCAGAGCGCGCGGCCCGCGTAGTTTCGGACGGCAAGGTCGACATCAGTCCGGTGGTAACTTTCGAGGAAGTTGCAGCCATCACTCTTCTGCTCGAAGATCCGGAAATCCTAAGGGATCTAGCGGAAGACTCACTCGGAGGCTTGCTTCTGGACAGTGCGCGGAACCGCAGGCTCCGCGAGACCTTACGAGTCTACCTAGCAAACAACTGTAGCGTTACCGCGACCGCTCACGATATGACGATCCATCGAAACACGGTCAAATACCGCATCCGACAAGCAGCGAAAGAGTGCGGTTGCAAGCTGGACGATGCCGGCATCCTCATGAACCTCAGGATTGCGCTGGATGCCGCGTGGTGGACACCCAGCACAGTACTCAAGTTACCCATACCGCTCGGCTCAGCAGACGCACGGTTGACGGTTTGAGCAGGGTGGCTGCGACCCGGCTCAAACCTTCCAGGTTTCCAGCGTCACGTTCGTCAGACTCCATTGCCATGCTGATTCACGATTGTTGCTATCAGAATATCGAATGCCGCATTCGGTGAAAGCGACTTGATTCGGTCATTCATATCCATTTCTTTGCCCTCGATTCCTTCACCTGTCGCAATGTTCGCCGCATTTGATTCGACAGATCCTTCGGACGTCTCCAAGATTCGACCGGCCCACACTCCGACTGGCGAAGGATCAGTAGCAAGATACTGCTCGCAGTCGGTCAGTATATGACATTTCATGCAAGAGTCTGCTGCAGTTTTATGACGCGCAGCTCGCTGAGCAACCGTCTCGTAGGGTGGATCGGATTCGTAGTCCCACAGTTCGGGCTCCCCCTGGCAGGGTGTGACCAGCACCCGACCACGAACTGCGAGACGGTCCAATGCTCGATTCAAGGTTGATTCCTTTAAGTACGGGAGCGAACTCGATACGACCTAGTTGTACGATAGCTATTCCTCATGTGTCAAAGAGGGAAGGATGATTTGTGCATAAAGAACAAGGACTCCTTGCGACTTTGGCCAACTTGGACATATCACAGAACGGTGCCGATCCAGTACGATCGACACCACGACGACGGCCCCTTCAGGCCTCCATGGCTGCAGTGGAAATCGAGGTATCGTGCTGGATTTTGCATTCTTCACATTGACACCGCTCCTACTGTTCATGTTGGCACCCTCGTGGAATCCGTTGACCTACCACGGTGCGCGAGTCGGATCGAACGCCGAAATATTCGCGACGTGAAAATCAGCCAGATGTAGGTCGAGCTACGCAGACGAGGGGTGTGCGTAGCCGACCTCTGCAATGGAGAGCTTTTCTGACGCCACACGCCGGCAGTTGTGCCGAATTGCATGCTCTGCGTTCGCTGCACGCCGCTCGGGAAACCTACCGAAAGAACAGATGAGTTCTTCGTAGGTGTTCGGCTCACCGCTGCGCCTGGTTCGTTCGCCCGCAGATAACGCCAATGGTCGCATCGCTGGCAGCATCGACGCGCTGGCGACAGCGACATCATCTCCCACCACCAATGTCCGAACGCGCCTAGACTTCTATTCATGAGTTCCGTCCACACTGCGCGCCCTGATGGTGGCTACCGGACAGCGGCAAGCACTCTCCTTCGTGCGACCGCGTTAGACGCATTGAGCGCTCTCCTGCTGCGGCAGAGCTGGAAGTCCGTGACCATGTCCGAGGTCGCGAAGGAAGCCGGTTTGTCTCGACAGACCATCTATAACGAGTTCGGGTCCCGGCGCGGTGTGGCGGAGAGCTACGCGATACGACTGACCGATCAGCTGGTCAGTGTGGTGGACGATGGCCTCTACACTTGCGTTGGTGATATCAGATTGGCGCTCGGCCGAGGCTTGGCTGCGTTTTTCGCCGTCTCCGAACGTGACCCATTGGTCAGATCGCTACGAGAAGAAGACGCATCCGCAGACCTCCTGCGGCTCATTACTGTTCACAGCACCCAGCTTGTCGAGCGAGCCGCAGATCACCTCTCTGCCACATTTCAGCGATGCTGGGTGCAAGCCCCGAAACGCCAAGCCGATATCCTGAGCACGTCCATCGTTCAGATGGCCTTGGCGTATGTCTCACGGCCCCCGACTGACGCAGCCCAGACCGCCACCGATATCGCAGACCTACTCGCTCCGTACATCGAGGGGTTCCAAGATTTTCAAGCCAATCCAGAGTTGAGCAAGACGACTCGATTCGGTCGACCGTAGCGACAGCGGTGTAGCGCCGCTAGCGTCGGTGTCACGCAATATTCCCATTCTCAAGACAAACGAACTTCCGGACAAGAATCCGTCCAGCTTGCCACCACCTCAGTTCCTGGCGTGATCGACGAAAGTGTCGTCGCAAACGTGGGTGACGGCTATGTTCGGTGGAGTCATAAACTTGTGAATTCGGGTCAAAGGAATCACCGTGAAGCTGAGCGACGAGGGCGTGCCACCGCTTGCGTTCGTGCAACTGCTCGAACGCCGCGCACTCGACCCTGACGCCGCCGCGCGCCTTCGTGCAATCATGCACCGCGAAGGAACCAGTGAAGCGACGCTCATTCAGCATGACGTCCAGGCACCGATACGGTGGTTTCGGGAGGTCTATCCCGAACTCGATATCGCCCACGCCACTCGACTCGGACTTGCGTTTGCCGAGCAGGCCCAGTTGACATCGTTCGGGCCCCTGAGTTCACCTTTGATCAGCGCTGGTTCGGTCGCCGAGATCGTCGATCTCCTGACATACCTGCCATTGATCTCCACGGCGTTGAAATCGCAGTTCCACACTGGCGACTACGGTCTGATCGTCGGGCTCACTGCGCACACAGGCGATTCCGCACTGGACTGCTTGGTCATCACCTACGGCGGGTCGGCGTTATTACGACTGCTGGACATGCTCGCCGGTGACATATCGCCGGTGACACTCCATCTGAGCTGGCCGGAGCCGACCGAGGTGAGCCACGACAAAGGTCCGGGGGCGAATCGCCGGTTCTTCGACGCTCCGATTTCCTTCGTCCACGTACCCGAGGACACACTAAACAAGGCTTGTCGGTTCTCGGACCCTCTCGCATATCGACTCGCTATCACTGATCTGCAGCGGACACTCGCCCAGCGGAGTGGGTCCATGTCATCCGCCGAGAAGGTGAGGCAACTGTTGGAAAAGGACCTCGGACAGCGAACCAACCATGATGTTGCACAAGCATTGTCGATGTCGAGCAGCACGTTGAAACGGCGGCTTGCCGAAGAAGGAACCACCTACAGCAAGGTCCGCCACACGCTGCTGTACGAACGCGCGATGCTACGGCTCCTCGATCGCTCGGTTTCGGTCAGCGAGATCGCTTCCGAACTCGGATACAGCGACCTCGCCAACTTCTCTCATGCCTTCAAACGCTGGACCGGGCGCTCTCCGAAAGATTTCCGAAACCCACGACTCTCGGACGACCCGGATTCGACGTAGACCACAGACGGGGTCAGATCGATGCCTCGTTCGTTCGCGGCCTGGTCGATCTTCATCTCGGAGATGTCGGAGACGTCACCGCCTCCCTGCCGTGAGAAGAAGAGTGTGTGCAAACCCGAGTACCAACCACTTGTCACTCGACGGTGTCGGCCGGCACGCGTGCGGTCTCCGATTCGAGAAAGTCGACGAGAGCTTCCAACAGGCTGTCCGCGCGGGTTTCGACATCGGCGAGGACGGAGTCCACTTCGTCGAGAAGACCGTGGGCGTGTCTACGCGCAAGCGTTCCGCGTTCGTAGTAGCCGGGGTCGAGTAGGACCCGCGGTACTGGATCCGGTGCCGCGATCTGCTCCGGATGTTGTGACCGCGCAGTGGGCTGCAGGTGGGTGGGTGCCCGTCCGTCCAGGTGCATTCGCACGATGCCCGCTACCGCACGGGCGGTCAGCGGGGTCGCAGCCAACGGGGTGTGGCCCCACCGGTCGATAGGAGTCGACAGCGGCTGTCGATCGGCCGGATCGAAATACCGGTCGTATCCGCCGAGCCCGGTACCGTCCACGGCATCGAGAGCGTCGGCGAGCATTCGGGTGCTCGCATACCGGGTCTGATGGCCGAGCACCTCACACCAGCGCTGGAACACCGTGCGCGGAGAAATGCCCGTCCCCGCCAGCGCGAGGGAGGTGAGGGTACGAACGCCGCGGCCTGTCTCGACGCGAAAGGCGTCGAGACCCGCATCGGCGGTGACATCGCATGCCCGCAGGGCCGCGATCTGCGTGTACGGCATCCGCAGGTGCCCCAAATCCTCAATGGACGACTCGGCGGGTTCTTCGCCACTTCCTGTCTATGCGGTCATCGCCTCACCATTCCTCGATGTCGCTGAAGACCGGCGTGGCGGTGCCGCCGTCCGCTCGAGGCTCCACCGGCGGGTGGATCGCCGGGATCGGTGCACACGCGGCGGCACCGGTGAGATGCATGCGGCGGGCACGGTTGCGCCGGGCTTTGCGGGTGGCTTTCTGCGAGCGGTCGGTGACCTCGCGCATCTGCTGTCGGCGGCCATGAAAAACTGACCACAGGCGGCCATGAATATGCCCACTGACGGCCGATAAGAACTGACCACTCGC
>NZ_JAWLKF010000027.1:0-15525 GCF_033042195.1 Rhodococcus cerastii | reverse complement strand
GAACTACATGATCCTCGCCCGCTCGTGGAACCTGACGACCGAGCAGCTCGACCCGTACGTTGTGATCGAGAATCAGGCAGCCGGGAGGCGTTACGACGGGATTCCGGGAACTGGTTGGTCCCGGGGAGGCGGAGTTGACGGCATCGATCCAAACAGGTATTTCGATCGAATTAGGCGGTTAAAGGCCAATGGGTACGAACCCGATGTGGACTTCTAGAGGGCAGTGAGAATGACTATCGGTTCACTCCAGAAGAGACCACGTAGACAGTCGTCGACACGATCGAGCAGACTCGGCAAGCCTGGCCCGGCGTACAAGTGGTCGTTATTAGCCCGGGTGCGCCGCAACCACTTGGCGCACTACTCGGTGGGCCGAACGACACCATTGTCGCTGGGGCTCTTCAGGCACGAGCCGCGATCATAAATCCTCTACGACAGAGGTGGTTCGACAACGAAAAACTCGCCGAAGTCTACCTCGGAGAGCAGAACGCACCTGAATACCGCTGGACACGGGTACCTCGCTGAAAGGTCAGTCGACGACCTCGCGAACAACGGGTTCCCGCGGGTTTCTGTCGGTCCATGACGCATCAGGTCCTGTAGAAGGCGAGGGTGGCTCAGGCGGCGGAGTCAGAACGAACCGAAGACCGATGTGGGTTGTATCGGACACAGGCTGCGACCACGGAGGAATGCCCGGGGACGTTCGTGATTGATCATCGCGTAGCGTCAAGCTGCGCAACATGTGTCGGCCGGTCAGTGTTTTCAGCGACTCGAGCACGGGACATGCTTAGCCCGAGCACGGTTGCGTAAATGACTGTCTGGTAGACGGTGATCGTTGGATTGTCGGTCGTGGAGGCACCGAGAATCAGCAGAAGTGAAAGGATTGCAGCGCCGTGAATAGTTCGGTCTTGTGCGATTCGGGAATTTCGCAAACGTTTCACCGCTCCGAACAGGAGTCCCCCCATCCCGAGTATCCATAAAGCCAAGCCGACGACACCAGTGTCGGCTAGGAACCGTAGATACTCGTTGTGCGGGTGAGCGATAGAGGCGTCGTAGTAGTCCGTGATGTACCGTTGCGCAGCGCCTGGCCCATTGCCGAACCAAATATTCTCTTTCCACAAGTCGGTCGTCAACGTCCAGATCTTGTCGCGGCCGGAGGCGTTAATCTCTACGCCAAAGAGGGTGTACCCGTCACCTTGCGAAAACCGGTTTGAAATAGAGGTGAAGGACGTGAATAAGTAGATAACACCCGCGATTGCCGCGGAACCAGCCAGCAGTGTTCGGGCGAACCATGGGTTCTTGTTTTTCGCGGACCTGTTTCGTCCCGCAATAATTAAAATAGCGGCGAAGCCCAACATAATTGCTATAGGTGTACGGGACAACGAAAGCACGACCGCAGTGCCGACAATCATGAGAGGCCATAGCGATTCTCGTTCGAAAATTACTTTGGCGAAAAGAAGGACCATTGCTGAGACAAGAACCCATCCAGCACCACGCTCCGAGTATGGAAACGCAGTGACGCCAGGGCCGTTGATCGCAGCGAGGCTAATGTATATCAGCGCCGCTGCGATCGCTGCGCGCCGCCACCACGGGTAAATAATGGTGATCGTGTTAGTGGTTGCTTTCATGGCGACAAGGGCAGCGACAGCAGGGAGTAGGAACCAGACCGCTACGTGTTGCAGCCCTTCGGTCGTCGGGGATGTGATGAAACCAGCCGTGGCCCACACGACGAACGCCCACATGAATGCGGAGGGCCATGCGTGAAGTGGGTTCGAGGATTCGGATCCTTCCCGCGTCGCTTTGGTCTTTATGAACATCACCACCGCCAATGCGACGAGCGCTAGCGTCGCCGCACCCTGAACTCCGACTGCAGTGTTGAGGGCGTCCTGAACGACGATGAAGGCCACCGCGATCCCTGCAAAGAGGGGTAGGGCAGGGCGCATGTTATCAGGCACACTGTGATCCTAGTCGTTGGGTTTGCGTTGCGTCGACCAGATCGTCACAGTGCGTCGAGTGGCCGACAGGACGGCCTTGTTCATAGTGATCAGGGTGGTGTGACTTAGCATGACCGTACGCGCTCGCCGCGTTCGTAGCTGGGTTGATGGTCTTGGTGACGAGCCGGGTTATGGCGATCCCTCGGTGGCGCGATGCGACCGTCACGGCGTCGTCGCATGTTTTCGCTGATGAGGTGGGTAACGGCGCGGCGAGCTTGACTACCTGAACTGCGAGAAGTTCCGCTGCGAATGTTTCGACAGCAAGTCCACGCGGGCGGTGGTCTTGGCGAATTCTGAGTGACTGTCGCAATGGAACTGCGCGCAGCCAACGTGGGCGGGGGTTAGAGCACGGTTGAAGATCAGCGAGCTCCCGCAGCCTGCGTCTGCGGCTGCACCAGTGTTGTGTGCGAATCTTGGTTGCTGCTGAAACAGTTCGGTGACTTAGATCGCGAGCCCTTACTCCGTCCGGACCCGGAGCTTGCCTAAGACGTCTGCGTCCACGGTCGAGTTGTCTGGCACCCGAGGACAGATTCGACTCAACGGTTCGGCGTTAGTCGAAAAAACGGTTCAACGTTCCAAGGTGTATAGCGGGTGTAGCTACGAACACTCGACCGCGCCGAGTTAGCTGTTGGACAGTACGGGCTTCTTGTTCCTGCTCGTCAAAAGCCCATCGACTGTGTACGTGTCGACTCGGAGCAAGGTGCGCTTTCCCTAAGGTAATGTTGCGGTCGCATCTATTGACATCAGCCCATCCGTGACGGGACGGTAGGACGCGTCAGCGATAGCCTCACTGAAACGGCCCGCTCGATCGATTAGTGAGAAATTTAGTAGTTTCGACCACGCGACGAACCGTCGCACGGCCGGAAACGTTTTGCCCGGAATCAAGAGAAGCTCTGACTATATCGACTCGGGTAGAGCATCTGCCCGACGTCCGCTAGTTTGTACCGGGGCGATGTAGTTCAACGTTGCTGGGCGGCATTCGAGCCAATGAAACCGAAGCCGCTAGGACGTCAACGTTGAGGAGGGCAGTACGTGTCGTCACATGTAGGCGAGCCACTGAACCATGGCCACTTCCCTCTGTCGGCTGCCCAGATGAACATCTACTTCGCCCAGCAGCTCGCGCCACAAGTGCCGTTTACCATCGCTCAGTACGTCGAGATTCACGGCGACATCGATCCGTCCCTGCTGATCCGAGCGACGGACATCGCGTGCCGGCGGCTGGAGTCGACATTTGTTCGTCTCGTCATGCATGACGGTCATCCTTACCAGTGGCCTGACTTCAACGCCCCCTACGCGATGATCTATCGAGATTTTAGGGAGTGCGATCATCCCGTCGACGACGCGCAGCGATACATGGATGAGCAGTACCGCAAGCCTGTCGACCTCGTCCGCGACCAGCTGATCTCGTCCGAGATCATCCAGGTCGGCGAGAGTCACTTCTACTGGTACAGCCGTGCCCACCACGTCGTGATGGACGGACTCGGTGCCATCTCCGTGCAGGAACGCACAGCGGCGGTCTACACAGCCCTGGTCAACGGCACCGAAGTGCCGAAGACGCGAGCCGTCGGTGTGCGCGAGATCTACGACTACGAAGCCGCCTACCCCAACTCCTCTCGCTACGACACCGATCGTCAGTACTGGCTCGGGCGGCTCGACGGTCACGCAGACGCCCCGCGTCTCGCCGGCAGTCCGAGTGCGCAGGCAGCACCCTCGGGAGTGTCCGTGAGCGTGGGTGCAGTGCTGGACGCGCGGCTCACCGACGCCATGGCCGAAGTGGCACACCGGTACAATTCCTCGGACGTCCCCGTCGTTCTAGCGGCCTTCGCGCTGTATCTCGCGCGCATGACCGATACCGACGACGTGATGCTCAGCCTGCCGGTATCGGGGCGAGCGACCACGAAGCTGCGGGATTCTTCCGGCATGATGTCCAACGTCGTGCCTCTGCGCATTGGCGTCGAACCCGGGGTGACCGTCAAAGAACTGCTGCGGCGGGTTCAAGTGGAACTCACCGGTGCGCTGCGGCACCAGCGCTTCCGCGTCGAAGACATGCAGCGCGAAATCGGCGGTAGCGCGGATACCGCCGCCGCCGGTCGCGGAGCGTTCGGGCCGACGGTCAACATCATGATGTACAACAGCACAATCCGGCTCGGGGACGTCATCGGCGAATACCGTGTGCTTTCCAGCGGCCCCATCGACGACATGATGGTCAACGTCTACCCCGGAGTCGCCGGCACCAGTACTCGCGTCGACTTCCTCGGAAACCCGGCGCTCTACAGCACCGATGAGCTCTTAGCCCACCATCGGCGCTTCCTGGCGCTCCTGCGTGAGGTGGTCGATGCCCCCGAGGGCCTTGCCGTGTCCGAACTCGAGGTGCTCGGTGTCGACGAGAGGGCAGCGTTACTCGGCGGATCTGCAACGGCGACCGCAACCCCCGCGCTGCTGCCCTCACTCTTGACGGCCGGCGCGGTGGTTCGTGCCACCGGAGTCGATCAATCCAGTGAGGACTTTACCAGGGTCGCCGAACACATTGCTGCGCAACTCGTCTCGATCGGTGCAGGCCCCGAGAAACGCGTTGCCGTCGCCATCGAACGCTCTTACGAATCGGTGCTGGCCTCGTGGGCGGTCTCGATCTCGGGCGCATCATTCGTTCCCCTCGACCCCACCGAGCCCGCCGAGCGATTGGCTGCGGTGATCGCCGACGCGGGTGTCGAGTTCGGGATCGCCACCGGGGCTGCGCTGGAACAACTTCCGGATTCCACTCAGTGGTTCGACATAGAAGATCTGCTCGACGCGGACCCGCGTGCCTTCGTTGCGCCGACCGTGCACGTCGATAACGAGGCCTACGTCATCCACACCTCGGGATCGACCGGTAAACCCAAGGCCGTCAGCATCACTCACCGCGGACTCGCGCAAGTGGCGGCCAATGTCGTCGAAAAGTATGCCGTCACCCCCTACTCCCGCGTGCTGCACGCAGCCTCGCCGGTCTTCGACGCGTCCATCCAGGAGATCCTTGCCGCGTTCGCTGCGGGTGCCACCTTGGTGATCGCCCCGGACGACGTCTACGCCGGCCCTGCCCTCGCCCAGGTGTTGGACAGCGAGAAAATCACGCATCTGATCACCTCGCCGACGGTGCTGGCCACTCTCGACCCTCGCGACCTCGGCTCCATCGAGGTCTTCGACGTCGGCGGCGAGGAGTGCCCTCCTGCGTTGCGCGACAGGTTCGTCTCTGCCGATGCGGCGATGCACAACGCCTACGGGCCGACCGAGGCGACAGTGTTGGCCACGCTGTCCGACCCGATGCGAGCGGCCGAACGGGTGACCATCGGCGCTCCGCTGCCGGGTGTCCGCGGGCTGGTGCTCGATGCCCACCTGCGGCCCACGCCGTGCGGCGGCGTCGGCGAGCTGTATCTCGGCGGTGACGGACTCGCCCGCGGGTACAGCGGGCAGCCGGGCGTGACATCGGCGAGGTTCGTCGCAGACCCCGGGGTGCCCGGAGCTCGGTTGTACCGCACGGGAGACATCGTCCGACGCTCGTTCGACGGTTCCACGATGGAGTACCTCGGCCGCGGTGATCAGCAGATCCAGCTGCACGGGCGTCGTCTCGAACTCGGCGAAGTCGAGTCCGCCGCAACGACGTGTGCCGGAGTGATCGCCGCCGCGGCTGTTGTGCGCGACAATCGCCTCGTCCTCTATGTCACCGGACCCTCGGTGGAGCTGGACAGCTATCTCCGCAGCCGGCTGCCCGCCTGGATGGTTCCCAGCACCGTCGTTGTTCTGGACGCACTACCCATCACGGCAAGCGGCAAGGTCGACCGCCGTGCACTGCCGGCCCCCATCGCACTCGTCACTACCGAATATGTTGCGCCGCAGACTGATACGGAACATTCCGTGGCGAGAGCCTTCGCCGACGTCCTCGGTGTCGAGAAGGTGGGGCGCGAGCACTCCTTCTTCGAGCTCGGCGGTGATTCACTCAGCGCCACCCGAGTTCTCGCACGCCTCGGTTCCTCGATCTCGCTGACCGTACTGTTCGCCGATCCCACGGTCCGCGCAGTCGCGGCGGCCATCGACTTGTCCTCTGCTTCCGAGGTATCGCTCGAGCTGCTCGATACCGTTGTGCCCGAACGTATCCCGCTGTCGTACGCACAGCAGCGGCTGTGGTTCCTCAACCAGTTCGATCCCGCATCGCCTGCCTACAACATGCCGGTGGCCGTGCGAGTGGGTGTCGGTCAGGATTCCGCGTTGGTTCTGACGGCGCTCCGCGACGTCATCGAGCGGCACGAAGCCCTGCGCACGTATTACCCGTCCGACGACGACGGTCCGCGGCAGGTGGTGCGGCCTACCGACACCGTCCTGGTCGAGGTCCCCGAGCGCACTGTGTCCGAGCGCGATCTGGACTCTGCAGTGGCAGCGTTAGCGGCCGAGGGGTTCGATGTTTCCGTCGAAGTACCCATCCACGCAACACTTCTGAGTGTGCAAGAATCCGGCGACACCGTCGTCGTCGTGGTGGTGCACCACATCGCGATGGACGGATGGTCGGTCGACCCACTCGTACGCGACTTCGCGTTCGCCCATGCCTCCCGTGGAGCGGGTCATGCGCCCACCTGGCCACGCCTGCGTGCGCAATACGGCCAGTACGCGGTGTGGAACCGATTGATGGTGGATTCGGTTGCCGACGAGCAACTCTCGTTCTGGACGTCGATTCTCGGTGATGTCGACATCGCATCGGCAGAGCTACCGGCGGACTTCCCCAGGCCCGCAGTGCAATCGATGATGACCGACGCGGTTCCCTTCGAGATCTCGTCGACTCTGCACGCGGGCATTCGTGAGCTGGCCCGATCGACCAACTCGACCACCTTCATGGTCCTCCATGCCGCCGTGGCCGCCGCCCTGAGTCGATTCGGTACGTCGAACCGCGTGGTGGTCGGATCCCCGACTGCAGGGCGAGGCCACGAAGCGCTCGACGAGATGGTGGGGATGTTCGTCGGAACCCTGCCTCTCGCAGTCACCGTGGACCCGTCGGTGAGCTTCGCGTCGTTGCTCGATGCAATCCGCACCGCAGACCTCGAGGCCTTCTCGCATTCCGACGTCCCGTTCGAGCGCATCGTCGACGCCTTGGCGACCGATCGATCCCTCGACCGGCATCCGCTGTTCCAGGTGATGCTGGCATTCGACAATGCACCGCACCGATCCGTCGAGGACCTGCCCGTCTCGGTGCTGGAGATTCCCACTCGCACCTCGGAATTCGACCTCACCCTGGTACTCGAGGGCCAGCACGACTCGACGGCCCTCACGGGCCAGATCGAGTACGCGCTGGACCTGTATCAGCGGGCCACCGTCGAACAGTTCGCCTCGGTGATTCTGTTCATCCTGAATGCGGCGGTTGCCAATCCCACCGTTGTCGTCGGCGACCTGGCCCTTGCCGAGACGCCGGCACTGCCGGCCTCGACTTCCGGCGGAACGCTACTCGACGTGGTGGGCTGGGAATCCGGTGCGGCCGTCGCTATCGACGGCCTGGAATCGGTGACGTACGCCGAGCTCGATTCTCGCTCGAATCGGATCGCGCGGCTGCTCATCGCACACGGCGTCGGGCCGGAAACGTTTGTCGCTCTGTCCCTCGAACGCTCGGCCGAGTACATCGTGACTCTGTGGGGCGTCGTGAAGGCAGGCGGCGCGTTCGTCCCCGTCGACCCACGCTACCCGACGGTTCGTCGAGAACAGATGCTGCAGGACATCGAGATCGGGTTCGGTGGCGTCGAGGAGACGGTGCACTGGCTCGACGAGGCTGCGGCCCAGAACCTCAGCGATCTGCCCCTGACCGACGCGGACCGCGTGGCAATACTGCAGCCCGAGCACCCCGCCTACGTGATCCACACGTCGGGTTCGACGGGAACACCCAAGCCTGTGGTGGTGACGCATCAGGGTGTGTATGCGCTCGCGCAGCAGGTCATTCCGCGCTACGGCGTGACGTCGAGTTCGCGCGTGCTGCATGGCTACTCGGTGAACTTCGATGCCGCTGTGCTCGAGCTCGTGCTGGCTTTCGGGGCCGGGGCAACCATGGTGATCGCGCCGCCCGACCTTCTCGGCGGCGACGAGATGTCGGCTTTCCTCACCGCACATCGCGTCACGCACTACCTGTCCACGCCCGCGGTGCTCGCCACCGTGCCGCCGACCCCCGGGATCGAGACCGTCGCTGTCGGTGGTGACGTGCTGGGTGCCGGTGTCGTGGACGCCTGGTCGGCCGGGCGGTCGATGCTGAACGCCTACGGTCCCAGTGAGACAACGGTGGTGGCCACGCTGGCCGAGTCGCTTCGGGCTGGTGAGCCGGTCACCATCGGTCGGCCGTTGGCCCATGTGGGAGCCCTTGTGCTCGACGACCGGTTGCACTCGGTGCCGTTCGGGGGCGTCGGTGAGCTGTATGTCGCGGGCTCGGGCGTCGCTCGCGGCTATCACGCGGATCCGGCGTCGACCGCGGCTCGCTTCGTGGCGGCACCCGGCGGCACGCGGATGTACCGGACCGGTGACCTCGTCCGGCAGCAACTCTCGGGCCTGCTCGACTACCGCGGACGCCGAGACGATCAGGTCCAGATCAACGGTGTGCGCATCGAACTCGGCGAGATCGAGAGTGTCTTGACGGCGCACCCAGCCGTCACCGGAGCAGTAGCAGCGTTGCGTGAGAACAGAATTCACGTATGGGTGGTGGGTCTCGATAGCCACGACGCTGCACAGTGGCTACTGGACCGGCTGCCGTTGTCGATGCAGCCGACCGTGATCACCCGGATCGACGGTATTCCGCTGACCGGTAACGGCAAAGTGGATCTCGCGGCCTTGTATCCGGAGACGCTGCCCGGCAGCGATGCGGCGGAGGCACGCACCTTGGCGCAAGAGGTGGTGCTCGGGATCTTCGCCGACCTGCTGGGTATCGACAATCCGGCCGTCGACGCCAATTTCTTCGTCCTCGGCGGGGACTCTCTCCTCGCGACGCGTGCCGCAACCCGCATCAGCGCGGCGCTCGGTACCCAGGTGCCGGTGCGGACCATCTTCGAGTTGCCCACCGCGCAGCAGCTCGCGTCGGCGATCGAGCTGCTGTCCGAGAACTACACCCCGTTACCGTCTCTGGTTCATGATCCCGACGCGCGGTCGTACCCCGGTCTGGCCCCGGCCGAGCGTCGCATCTGGTTGCAGAATCGATACGACCCAGCGTCGGCTGCCTACAACATCGCGTTCGAGGTGCCGCTCCCGGCGAACCTGGACCTGAATGTGCTGCGCGCCGCGATAGCGGATGTGCTGGAACGACATACACCGCTGCGCACGATGTACCCGTCGACCGCGGACGGTCCCGTCACCGTCGTTCTCGACTCGCAGATCGTGCTGTCGACGTTGGACGACGCTCATGCCGGGCTGAGCGAGTCGGCCCTGCACGGTTTCGATCTGACCCTCGAAGCGCCGCTACGACTGGGCTTGGTGGAACGAGGCGGCGAGCGGGTGCTCTCTGTCGTTGCGCACCACATCGCGATCGATGGTCTCTCGCTCCGTCCCCTGGCTCGAGACGTCGAGATCGCTCTGCTGGCTCGGATCTCTGGATCCGCACCGGACTTCGAGCCTCTCGCAGTCGACTATTCGGACTACCGGGTGTGGCAGCGGGATATTCTCGACGCCGTGGCGTCGGATCAGCTGGACTTCTGGCGACGCACCCTGGCCGGCGTGCCGGAGTTCCTCGATCTGCCGACCGGTACTCCTGATCCCTCGGCCGAGGCGACGGCCGTGCAGTTCTCCGTCGGCCCGGACACCCTGACGCGGCTGCGTTCACTTGCGCATCGCGTGGGTGCAACGGTGTTCGTCGTGGTCCACGCGGCGCTCGCCGCTGTACTCGCCGAAGCCAGTGGCACCCAGGACATCGCCATCGGGACGCCGGTGGCGGGTAGATCCGACCCCGCTCTCGACCACCTCGTCGGCATGTTCGTCGGTACCGTGGTGCTCAGGACAGAGGTCGATCCTTCGAAAACGTTCGAGGAGTTCGTGACCGCGGTCCGCGACCGGGATCTCGATGCCTTTGCAAACTCCGACGTCCCGTTCGAGTGGGTGGTGGACGCGGCGGCGCCCACGCGCGCCGTCGATACCCATCCGCTGTTCCAGGTGCTCCTCGCCTTCGGTGATACGGCAACTCCGGCAATCGAATTGGAGTCGACGTCGATCACCCCGCGGCGCGTCGACATCACGGCCACACAGTTCGACCTCGAAGTTCTGGTCGACGAGTCCGCTGCTGGACTGAGCGGCCACCTCGGATACTCACCGGCACGGTTCTCTCGATCGGTGATTCTGGGACTCGCGGAGCGGCTGGCCGAGGTGTTGGCCATGGTCGGGGTGCAGCCGGAGACTCGGCTCGGCAGTGCGGACTTCGGGCACGCGCCGTCGGCCGTGGCGTCCCACCGCAGCAGCGCACCCGACTGCACACTGGCGGCAGTGTTCGAGCAGGCGGCGACGAGCTGGCCGGACAACACCGCGGTGATCGACGGGTCGCGATCGTTGACCTACCGCGAGGTGGATCGACAGTCGAATACGCTGGCGGACAGTCTGATACGTGCAGGTGCTCGTCCTGGCACTCTGGTGGCGATTGCCTATCCTCGATCCGTCGAGTACCTGGTCGCGATCTGGGCCGTGGCCAAGACCGGTGCCGGCTTCCTGTCCATCGACCCCTCCCAACCTGTCGCCCGAGTGCAGGAGATTCTCGATCGAGCAGCCCCGGTCACGGGAATCTCGGCGGCCGATTTCCATTCGTTCGGTCACGACTGGGTGAGTGTCACCGGCGACGAACGCGACCGGGTCGATGTTCCCGCAGCACCGCTGGACAGCGTGGCCTACGTCGTCTACACCTCCGGTTCCACCGGGGTGCCCAAGGGTGTGCGGGTGACGCACCGCGGTATCGCGAATCTGGTTCAGAGCCAACGAGATCTGTTCGGTGTGGAGCCGGATTCTCGGGTGCTTCAGTTCGCCTCCCCGAGCTTCGATGCGTCGATCTTCGAGACACTGATGGCCGTCGGGGCAGGAGCCGGTGTGGTGATCGTTCCGGCCGAGGTGCACGGCGGTCGCGAACTCGAAGCGCTCATCGAGCACCACCAGGTGACCCACGCGTGCCTCACGCCGACCGTGCTGCAGGTGACCGACGCGGACGCCGTGCCGTCGCTTCGGGTTGTCGTCATGGCGGGTGAAGCCGCCAATTCTGCTCTGCTGCAGCGATGGTCGCGTCAACGTTCGGTGTTCAACGCCTACGGCCCCACCGAGGGGACCGTCATGAGCACCTGCACCACCGATCAGCGTGAGTGGGGCCAGGGAGCGGCTCCGGTGACCATCGGCGGACCGACCCGCGGATTCGACACGGTGGTCCTCGATGCCCGACTACGTCCGGTGGGAAACAACGTCGTCGGGGAGCTGTACCTGGGCGGGGCCGGTCTTGCCGAAGGCTATGTGGGGCAGAGCGGAACGACGGCCAGCAGTTTCGTGGCCAATCCCTTCGGTGCCGGTCGGCTCTACCGAACCGGCGATCTCGTGCGCTGGGTTGTTGAGAGCAGCGTGGTTCGGGGCGGCGATCGTGAACTCGAATATCTCGGCCGAGTGGATTCGCAGGTCAAGATTCGCGGCCATCGCCTCGAGCTGTCCGAGGTGGAGGCGGCGCTGCTGCGTCACCGGGATGTGCTTCAGGCCAGCGTGATCGGTCATGGAGATTCGCTGGCCGCCTACGTGGTGGGCAGCGTCGAACCGCGGGAGGCTCGTGACTTCCTGGCGAGAACGCTGCCCGCGTACATGGTGCCCGGTACCGTGACCGTCGTCGATGCCTTGCCGATGACGTTGTCCGGCAAAGTCGATGTGAGCGCGTTGCCCGAGCCCTCGGTGATGTCGACCGAACGCCGGGCCCCGGTGTCCGCGAACGAAGTGTTGGTGCACGCCGTGTTCTCCGAGGTGCTGCTGGTGGCCGGCGAGGACATCGGGGTGGACGACAACTTCTTCGATCTCGGCGGACACTCCCTCTCAGCGGTGCAGGTGATGGATGCGCTGGGGGACCGGCTGGACCGTCGTCTTCCCATCAGCCTGCTCCTGGTACATCCGACGATCGCCGCTCTGGCAACGCAACTCGACACGGGCGAGGACGGCGTCGACAGGGCGTTCGATGTGGTGCTTCCGCTCCGAACCGAGGGTGTGGGTGCGCCGCTGTTCTGTGTGCACCCGGCCATCGGAATCGCCTGGAGTTATTACTCGCTGCTCGGGGAGACCGATCGGCCGCTGTACGGGCTGCAGGTGCCGGGCATCAACGATGGTGAAGCGTCGCCGGCCTCGATCGAGGAGTTCGCCGAGCGATACGTGCGTGAGATCCGAGGTGTGCAGGCGCACGGTCCGTATCACCTGGTCGGGTGGTCGCTCGGCGGCGTGATCGCGCATGCTGTTGCCACGCAACTGCAGTCGGAAGGTGAGGACGTCGCGCTGCTCGCGCTCGTCGACGCACAGCTCTCGGCCCCTGAAGATGCGACGGAGTTCGGCATCGACGATCTCGCTCGTCAGCTCGGGGTCGAGGGTGACTCGGTTGAGGAGATTGCCGCACAGTTGCGCAAGTCGAGGAGCGAACTCGGATTCCTTACCGTCGAGCACCTCGAGCGTATGTACCAACCCGTTGTCGACGCTCCGGGGTGGGTTGCGGCTCACGTGCCGCCTGTGTTCAAGGGTGACATCCATTACGTAGCCGCTCAGGGGTCGGAGGGGCCTACACAGTGGCAAGACTACGTCGCCGGCCAGATCTCACAGCACCGAATCGATGTGAGGCACGAAAACATGCTGGGTGAAGATGGTGCGCGTGCAATTGGCGGGATAGCCGGCATCGACTCAGCCGCGAAGGGAGTGACGTGATGAGCAAGCAGTTGGAACCGTACGTCGATGATGTTCGGGCGCACTACGACCTATCGGACGAGTTCTTCCGGTTGTTTCTCGATCCGAGCATGACCTACAGCTGTGCCTACTTCGAACGAGACGACATGACGCTCGAGCAGGCGCAGATGGCCAAGATCGATCTGGCGCTCGGGAAGCTGGACCTCGAGCCGGGAATGACCCTGCTCGATATCGGCTGCGGGTGGGGAGCTCTCGCGAAACGGGCCGTCGAGAAATACGACGTCAACGTTATCGGCCTGACGCTGAGTCGGAACCAGTACGAACAGGGCCGCAAGGTTGTTGCCGAACTGTCGAGCACACGGTTTGCAGACATCCGGTTGCAAGGGTGGGAAGAGTTTGACGAGCCGGTCGACCGAATCGTCAGCATCGGCGCATTCGAGCACTTTCGGCGTCAGCGGCACTCCGCCTTCTTTGCTAAGTGCCGCTCGGTGCTGCGGCCCGGTGGGCGGATGCTGTTGCACACCATCGTCGTATCGCCGCCCAAACCGGACGCTGGCGCAGTCGGTCTGACCCGGGAGGACGCACACTTCCTGCGTTTCATCGTGCGCGATATCTTTCCGGGCGGGCAGTTGACCCTGGCGAAGATGGTGAAATCCAGGGCGGTAGAGGCCGGATTCGACTTACGCCGCGAACATGCGCTCGGACCGCATTACGCACGTACGCTCGATGAGTGGGCGGTCAGACTCATCGCCTCGCGAGAGCAGGCAGTCGCGCTGTCTTCTGAGGAGACCTACGAGAAGTACGTCGAGTACCTCACCGGGAGCTCGTCCAGGTTCAAGGATTCGCGCATCGACGTCGTGCAATTCACGCTGACAAAAACGTTGGATCCGGTGCCGTAACCGCGCCGGAACATCCAATACATGGAACCATCATCAGAGCCTTGCACAGAGATTAAGGGAGCCCCACGTGGAAATCCAGGACTACCTCCGGATACTGAGGACGCGCTGGCTGGTCATCGTCGTCACCGTTGCCGTCGCCGTTCTGGGTGCACTGGCGGTCTCTCTGCTGACCACCCCCACCTACCAGTCGTGCAGTCGAGTCTTCGTATCCACCTCGGGTGGAACGTCCGTGAGCGAGAGCTACCAGGGCAACCTGTTCTCGCAGCAGCGGGTGGCCTCGTACTCGGAACTGGTCACCGGTGAAACACTCGCCGCGCGAACCATCGCGGATCTGGGCTTGACGATGACGCCTGCGAAGCTGGCCGCGGAGGTGACCGCGACGTCGACACCGGAGACAGTTCTGCTCGACCTGTGTGTTGTGGACAGTTCACCCGGCCTAGCCCGCGACATCGCGAACTCGCTGGCTGTACAGCTCACCACGCTGGTTCGCGAGCTCGAAACTCCGGAAGACGGCGGCGCACCTACGGCCGGAGTCCGGCTGGTGGAAGAGGCGAAGGAGGCTGCGGCACCGATTGGCCCGAAGACGGTGCGCAACATCGCCCTCGGCGCAGCAGTGGGCCTGTTGCTCGGTATCGCACTGGCCGTGCTGCGAGACAGATTAGACAACACCATCAAGACCCGGGCGAGGCTCGAGGCTGCGTCCGGGGCTGCGCTCGTCGGGTCGATCCCATTCGACAAGGCGTTCAAAGACAACGCGGTGGTGCCTTTCGGCGGCGGGCACTCACCGAGCGCGGAGGCCTTCCGTGAACTGCGCACCAACCTGCAGTTCCTCGACGTCGACCACCCACCTCGCGTCATCGTCGTCACCAGCGCCGTACCCACCGAGGGCAAGACCACGGTGGCCGTCAACCTTGCCCTCGCGTTGGCCGAGGCCGGCCACCAGGTGGTTCTGGTCGAAGGTGACCTGCGGCGTCCCCGGGTGTCCAAGTACCTCGGCCTCATCGGTGCGGTCGGGTTCTCGACAGTTCTCGCGGGCCAGGCCGGCCTCAGCGATGTGCTGCAACCCACCAAGTTCGAGGGATTGCAGGCGCTGGCGTCGGGCCCCATCCCACCGAACCCGTCCGAGCTCCTGGGCTCCGAAACCGCACGACAGGTGATTGCCGATCTGCACGGGATGTTCGATTTCGTCATCATCGACGGAGCGCCGCTGCTGCCGGTGACCGACTCGGCAGTACTGACTGCGCACAGCGACGGCGCACTGGTTGTCGCTCGCCACGGTCACACCAGCGAAGCCGAGGTCGGTCGCGCGGTGGAGAACCTGGACAAGATCGGAGCCCGTGTACTCGGGGCTGTGCTGACCATGATGCCTAGTGGACGTAAAGGTGCGGAGGGCTACTCGTACTACTACGAGACGGACAAGACGGTCGCGCGTCAAACCCCGAGTCCGGCCGCGCCAACTACCTCCCCCACACTCCCGGCTGATAGCTCGGCGTTGTCAGCGCGAAATGGCCACGGTGGCTCAGCATCTGCTGTTCCTGCGGCAAGTCCGAGACGTTCGGCGGCGGTGCCCACATCGAGGCGTGCCAAGGAATAAAAAACTGCCCATGCTTGCGGTCGTGGCCGCCGCCAGCATGTTCTCTTTGCGGCCCCTTAACCGTGCACTATCTGCGGTTGTATGGCGGTTACCGGTGATCTGCCGCGAGGATTTCGGACAATGGAGATGACTATTTTCAGGCCGCGATGGCGGGCTGTTGGTAACTGTAGTG
>NZ_JAWLKF010000026.1:0-24711 GCF_033042195.1 Rhodococcus cerastii | reverse complement strand
GCTCACGCGGGTGTCGATCTCGGCGACGAGAGCGATCCGCCGGGCTTCGAGCAACTGGATTTGATGGGAGACCGCGGTGGCGTCGGCGAGCAGTTCGCTCTCGCTCAGTTGCCAGATCTCCGTGGTCATGGAGCAAGTGTATCGAACGCGCGTTCGACTGGCAATCATAGTGCAATCGAAAACTATTGCCCTGCATAAGGATTCGAGAATCAGAACATGTCGGTGACGTGTGATAGGAGCGCGGAGCCCGTTTCCAGATGGTGATCGCTGCAGCGATTCCAGTCCGAGCAGCGCGGTGACTATTTCGATTTCTTTCGCTTGATACGACCAGCACCAACTCCTGACCGTCCGCCGCTGGCGTTACTTGGGTGTCTTCGTGGCGGTTCATCTGCCGCGCAGGCGGTCCGCGACCATGGGTAGGGAGCGTCGCGCATACAGATTCGCCCAACGCACGGCCATCGGACCGATGCGGCGTCTCGTCGCACCCCAGTTGGCGCGTCGTCCCAGTCGCATCGCAATAGCGACAAGCGAAAGTGGTACCGACCGCGGCGGCGACTCGTCGCAAAGCGCAACGCTCTCGAAGTTCGGAAATCCTTGGTTCAGGCATCCGGCGCGTCAGTACACCTCGCGTTGACGCTCCTGTTCCAGCACTTGCTCCAAGTCGCTCAATCGGTTCATCGACGACACCTGTCGCGCCGTGCGGTGATTGAGCGCCAACATCTCGCGGTGTCGGTGTACGAAAGCCCAGTAGCCGGCGGTGAAGGGGCAGGCGTCGTCACCCAGTCGCTTTTTCGGGTTGAACTCGCACGGCTTGCAGTAGTCCGTCATGCGATTCAGGTACGCCCCGCCCGAGGCGTACGGCTTGGTGGCGATCACCCCACCGTCCGCGTGTTGGCTCATGCCGATCACGTTCACCGGCATCACCCAGGCGAACCCGTCGACGAAAGCCGTTGCGAACCAATCGGTCAACGCTCGCGGGTCCCACGCATGTTGCAGCGCAAAGTTTCCCAGGATCATCAGTCGGGGGATGTGGTGCACCCACCCGCGATCACGCACGCCGTCGACGGTGCTGGACAGGCATTTCGCCACCACGGCATCACCGTCCAACTCCGTCAGCCAATCCGGTAGTGGCTCATGGGCGTCGAGCTTGTTTCGCTCGAGATACTCCGGCCCCAGATGCCAATACAGGTGCCACACGTACTCGCGCCAGCCGAGGATCTGCCGCACGAAACCTTCGACGCTTGCCAACGGCGTGCCGTCGCGGTGCGCGTCCTCGGCGGCGTGCGCCACGTCCAGCGGTTGCAGCAGACCCAGGTTCAGTGGCACCGACAGCAGCGAGTGCGACATCGTCCAGTCGTCGGCCATCACGGCGTCCTCGTACTTGCCGAAGTCGTCCAAGCGGTAGTTCACGAAGTGCGCCAACGCATCCGACGCCTCGGCAGCAGTCACCGCGAACACTCGTGGCCCGTCCACTCCGACGGTGTCGAGGTCCCAGTCGTCGAGGTCGGCGCGCACCTGCTCGTCGATCGCGTCCTCGGTCGGCCACCACGGTTCTTCGACTCCGAGCGTCAGGCGTCCCTTCGGCGGCGGTGACTGATTCTCGGCGTCGAGGTTCCATTTTCCGGAGACCGGTTCGGAACCGTCCATCAGTACCCCGAACTTCTTGCGTTGCTCGCGGTAGAACGTCTCCATCCGAAAGGTGCCACGCTCGGCGGCCCACTCCGCGAAATCGGCGCGGGGAAGCGCGAACATCGGCGTCGGCAGAATTTCCGAGACCAAGCCCTCCTCGTGCAACGAGGCGACGAACTTCTCCGCCGCGTGCGAGGTGGGCTCGAACACCACCACGGGCTTGCCGTACTCGGCCAACCCTTCGCGATACGTCTCGGTCTGCAGGTAGGTGACGCGATCACCCAGCTCGTCGGCGAGGTGCCGCATCCCCGACAACACGAGATGCAGCTTCTGTCGGTGGTATCTCCGACGCCGGAACACGCGCCGGGACTCGATCATCAGCACATCCCGATCCGCGTGCTCGTCCACGGAGTGAAAGTGCGGGCCGAGCTGATCACCGAACAACCACAGAGCGTCCATTCCCGGAGTGTTCTCCCGCAGCGACGAAGGCAAACCAGCGTCCGGCACATGGCCGGCCGGTGAACACTGTGGCCGACCCAGGCGCGCCTTACTTGACCACCGACCATCCATCGCATGGACTGACCCGATGCACGCTGAGTCTGCGCTTTCCAGAAGGACGTTTCTTCGCTCGTCGTCGGTGGCCGTCGCGGTGGCCGGAGCCGCCACGACACTGCCGGCGATCGCCCACGCGCAGGGCAGCGACCGCGGCTTTCTGCACGGGGTGGCGTCGGGAGATCCGTTGCCCGACGCGATCGTGCTCTGGACCCGCATCACCCCCGCGCCCGACGCCACCCCGGGCTCCGGCGTCGGCCCACAGGTATCGGTGACGTGGCGTGTTGCCCGCAGCGCGGACATGGGTGACATCGTCGCTTCCGGAACCGTCGAAACCGGCCCCGCCACCGACCACACCGTCAAGGTCGACGTCGACGGGCTCAGTGCTGACACCA
The DNA here is from genome assembly GCF_033042195.1 of Rhodococcus cerastii. NCBI lineage: Bacteria > Bacillati > Actinomycetota > Actinomycetes > Mycobacteriales > Nocardiaceae > Rhodococcus > Rhodococcus cerastii. The sequence continues at coordinate 22,135 of NZ_JAWLKF010000026.1, read as the reverse complement.
CGTACTTCTACGACTTCCAGACGAGCGACGCGGCATCGGCCGTCGGGACGACGCACACCGCACCGGCCAACGACGCCGATATCGATGCGATGCGTTTTGGTGTCGTCTCGTGCTCCAACTGGGAGTCCGGCTACTTCGGCGCGTATCGGCATCTGGCGGCCAGGACGGACTTGGACGCCATCGTCCACCTCGGTGACTACATCTACGAGTACGAAACCGGCGGATTCCCGGGACGCGACGGGGTGATCCGGCAGCATTCGCCCACCCACGAGATCGTCACCCTTGCCGACTACCGGCAGCGCCACGGCCAGTACAAGTCCGATCCCGATCTGCAGGCCGCGCACATCGGCGTGCCGTGGATCTGCACGTGGGACGACCACGAATCCGCCAACGATGCCTACAACACCGGCGCGCAGAACCACACTCCGGGCACCGAGGGCGATTGGTCCACCCGCAAGGCCAATTCCGAGCAGGCGTATTACGAGTGGATGCCGGTGCGCGCGGCGGGCACCGCAACCAACCGTCACCTGTATCGCAGGCTGCGGTTCGGCAACCTACTCGAATTGTCGATGCTGGACCTACGCACCTACCGTTCGCAGCAGGTTTTGCCGTTCAACGGGCCCGAGGTCGATTCGCCCAACCGGACCATCACCGGCGCGGAGCAGATGCAGTGGCTCACCGACGGCATCGTCTCGTCGCCGACGCAGTGGAAGATCGTCGGCAATCCGGTGATGATCACGCCCACTCTCATCCCGCCGCTGGACCGGGACGCGGCCAGGGCGGTCACCTCGCTTCTCGGGATCCCGGAGGGCGGTCTGCCGTACAACGCCGATCCGTGGGACGGATACACCGCCGACCGCCGCAAGCTGCTCGGTGCCATCGTGGACGCGGGCGTCGACAACACCGTCTTCATCACCGGCGACATCCACTCGGCCTGGGCCTGCGAGGTACCCCTCGACGCGGCGCAGTACGCAACCACCGAGCCTGCTGCCACGGAGCTCGTCGTCACCTCGGTCAGCTCGGCCAACATCGACGACCTGACGCGTACTCCGCCCCACACGCTGGGCCGGGTCGCCGAGGAGGCATTCAAGGCGCTCAACCAACACGTGAAGTTCGTGGACCTGGACAGTCACGGGTTCGGTGTCTTCGAGGTCACCAGGACGGCGGCGCGGATGGACCACTGGTTCCTCACCGCCAAGGAGGATCCGCAGACCGGCGTCTACTGGGGAGCGGGCTTCACCGTCGACTCCGGCACCCAGCGCGTCCGGGCGGCGGCACCGCCTGCCGGGTAACGCGCCATACTGGTCGGCGTGGCTGTACCGAAAATCGTCCTGTTCTACGTGTTCACTCCGCTACCCGATCCCGAGGCGATCCGGTTGTGGCAGCAGACGCTGGCCGCGTCGAACAATCTGACCGGACGCATCCTGATCTCCGAGCACGGCATCAACGCGACGGTGGGCGGTGACGTCGACGACGTCAAACGGTACGTCCGCGGCACCCGCAGCTATCCGGCGTTCAAGGCGGCCGACGTCAAGTGGTCCGAGGGGCTCGGCAACGACTTCCCGCGCCTGAGCGTGCGGGTGCGCGACGAGATCGTCACGTTCGGTGCCCCCGGCGAGTTGAAGGTCGACGCCGACGGAGTGGTCGGCGGCGGTAAACACCTGAGTCCGCAGCAGGTGCACGAGCTCGTCGATTCCCGCGGCGACGACGTCGTTTTCTTCGACGGGCGCAACGCCTTCGAGGCGAAGATCGGCAAGTTCAAGAACGCGGTGGTGCCCGACGTCGAGACGACGAGGGACTTCGTCTCCCAGCTCGATTCCGGTGCCTACGACCATCTGAAGAAGTCCCCGGTGGTCACGTATTGCACCGGGGGAGTCCGCTGCGAGGTGCTCTCTTCGCTGATGGTGGCCCGTGGTTTCGAGGAAGTGTATCAGCTCGACGGCGGAATCGTTCGGTACGCAGAAACTTTCGGCGACGACGCGCTCTGGGAGGGCTCGCTGTTCGTCTTCGACAAGCGGATGGCGCAGAACTTCTCCGACCACACCGCCGTCATCGGTCGCTGCAGTGCCTGCGGCAATCCGACGTCCCGGTACCAGGACTTCGACGGCGACGCCGGCCGTGGTCTGCGGTTGATCTGTCTCGACTGCGCCTGACGATGCTGCCCTTCCGGGACGGTCTCGCTCCGCTCAGGCTGCTTCTGCCGCATGGTGATTCGGCCACCACCATCGTGGAGTATCTCGAACGTGTGCTGCCCGAGGATGACTGGCGGCGGGCCGTGCTCGACGCCGAAGTGGTCGACGAGAAGAGCCGGCCGATCTCCGTCGACACGCGGTATCGCGCCGGAAGCCAGGTGTACTTCTATCGCGTTCCGGCGCAGGAGGTTCCGGTTCCGTTCGAGATCGGCATCCTGTACGAGGACGACGACCTGCTGGTGGTCGACAAGCCGCACTTCCTCGCCACCATCCCGCGTGGTCGGCACGTCACCGAGACGGCGACCGTGCGACTGCGCAGGCAGTTCGACTGCCCCGACCTGACGCCCGCGCACCGACTCGATCGCGCCACCGCAGGGGTGTTGCTCTTCACCAAGACGAAGCATGCCCGACGCCCGTATCAGGAACTCTTCTCCTCCCGTAACGTCACCAAGGAGTACGAGGCTGTCGCGGGATTCGATGCAGCACTGAACTTTCCGCGCGTCGTGCGCAGCCGAATCCTCAAGGAGCACGGGGTGATGACGGCATACGAGGAGCCGGGGGAGCCGAACAGCGAGACCCTGATCGAACTGGTCGACACGTTGGGCACCGCCGCCCGATATCGACTCTTCCCCAATACGGGCAAAACCCACCAACTGCGAATCCACCTGTCGTCGTTGGGGATTCCGATCGTGAACGACCCGTACTATCCGGTGTTCACCTCTGTCCCGGGCGATGACTTCGCCCGGCCGCTGCAACTCCTCGCCCGAGCACTGAATTTCACGGACCCGTTGACCGGTGAAGCGCGGCGTTTCGTCAGTGCCCGAACCCTCGAGCTCTGACGGCCGGCATCGTTCGTTCGTTCGGAGGATTGTGACAATTGGGACGCGAGGTTAGCGTGTCGAGCGAACCATGTCCGATGGAAGAGAAGAGGAGAACAGCGTGAAGCGTCGTATTGCTGTTGTGTTGGGAGCCGCAGTCATCGCCATCGCGTCACCGGCAGTCGCGGTGGCCGATACCGGAAGCGCGAGCACCAATAGCTCAAGCGGAGTGTTGGGTGGTTTCGACATGCTGTCGCGGCTCTGGGAGGCCTGCGCGGTGACCATCTTCACCGGTCAGTGCACCGGAGTCGTCGCCACGGACGTGACCTACTGGTAAGGCGCGCCCTGAGCCGACCCCCCAACCGACAAACGCGCGCGCATTCGCCAGACGCTCGCGGAACAGGTAACCATTCCGCGAGCACCCGGCAAACGCGCGCGCGTTTGTGTCGAGTGAGCCCAAGCCCTACTTGGCCAGCGACCGCGCCATTCCGCGTTCGATGGCGGCGACAAGCTGCGGGCGCAGTTCGGCGGCGGGGACGATGTGGTGCACCGATCCGACGTTCTGTGCTCGCTGGATGTTGTGGATGGCCTCGAATTCGGCTGCCACTTCACCCAGTTTGGCGTTGCGTGCGTTCGCTCGTACGGTGGCCAGTTCGACGCGCAGGGCCGAGCGGGTGGCGTCGTCCGAGGCGTTGTTCAGTGCAGTCTCGAGTTCCTTGACGGTCGGGTCCGCTGCGGTGCGGGCGTTGACGTCGCGGGTGAACACCACTGCTGCGGCCGGGGCACCGCCGAGCACGGAGGCGAAGGAGCCTTCCACTGCGAGGACCTCCATGTTGTCGTTGAGCGCTCCGGAGAACACCACGAAAGCGCCTCCGTGGTAACGCGATACCACGCAGAACACAACCGGTCCGTCGAAGTTGACGATGGCGCGGCCGATCTCGGCACCGTATTCGAGCTGGATGTTGCGCAGCGATTCCGGTGATCCGTCGAAGCCGGAGAGGTTGGCCAGCACCACGATCGGTCGGCTTCCGCTGGCGGCGTTGATGGCGCGTGCTGTCTTCTTCGACGAGTTCGGGAACAGGGTGCCCGAGGTCCACTGATCGGGGCCGTCGGACGGGAACCAGCCCTTACGGGGGATGGCTCGTGATTCGATCCCGATGACGGACACCGGGATTCCGGCGAGGTGGGCGTCGAACACCACGGAGGTGTCGGCGTCGGCCATGTCGGCCCAACGCTCGAGCACCGAGTGATCCTGGTCCACCACGGCGCGCATGACGGTGCGAATGTCGAACGGCTTCTTGCGGTCCGGGTTGGTGACCGAGGAGAAGATGTCGCCGACGGTGGTGAAGTCGCTCGACGGGTGCACGTGCGGGTAGGTACGCACGTCGCGTTCGGTCGGGTCTGCGGTGGCTGCGCGACGTGGGAATCGTTCTCCCGGTGCGGCATACGCGTGGTCGTAGTGCGCGAACAGGATGTCACATGCGGCCCGCAGGTTCGGTGCCCAGTACTGCGCCTGGCCGTTGGGGCCCATGACGCGGTCGTAGCCGCCGATGCCGAAGTTGTCTTCGGCCGAGACGCCGCCGGAGTAGTCCAGGGACTGCTTTCCGGTGAGCACCATGGCACTGTCGGGGGTCATCACCAGGATGCCCTTGGTGTGGGTGAGCATCGTGGCTTCGGCGTTCCAGTACGGCTGTGCGCCGACGTTGATGCCTGCGACGACGATGTTGATCTCACCGCCGGCCTGGGTGAAGGTGATGATGCGACGCAGGCCGCGTGAGACCCAGTCCATGTTCTCGGTGCCCGATTCCATGGAAATCGTTGCACCGGAGGACAATGCGAACCATTCGACGGGTGCGCCGAGTTGCTCGGCGAGGTCGATGGCCGCGACGATTCGCGAGCACTCGGCCTCGGCGACGGTGCCGAGTGCCTTGGTCGGGTCGCCGAACAGTGCGACGCGAGTGATGCCCTCGGGGTATTTGGCCGTCGGTGTGGTGGCCACGCCGACGATGACGCCTGCGGTGTTGCGGCCGTAGGGACGATCGACCGGGGCGAGCACGCCGTCGGCGTCGAAGTCGTACTCGGTGAACGTGCCACCGTTGCTGCTCAGCAACGGGATCAGCTCGTACGGGTACACGGTGCCGCGGGCCTGCGAGCGTTGCACCTTCTGGGTGTACTCGTCGAGTGGACGCATCGGCTCGGTCGGCGGCGGGGTCACCTTGGCCACGATGCCTGCACCGGAACGGTACGACAGGCGCAACGCGACCTCGCGCGGTGTCGCGCCCGGAGTCTCGGCCAGACGCGCGATGAGGGTGATCTCCTCGAGGCCCGCGCCGATCGTCAGCGGCGCGATGTGCCGCGCGATGGTGGCGATGCGGTCGGCGGGCACGTTCAGGACGGGCCAGACATAGAGCACGACGCGGTTGGCGTCGAGGCGCTTCTTGCCGCGTCCGGCCTGAGCGCGGCGGATGCCGTCGAGGCAGGCGGCAACGGTGCGTTCGATTTCCGGTACCGCGACGATGTTTCCGGCGTCGTCCAACTGTGTTGTGACGCCGCGGATCTCGGCGAGTGCGACGAGGCGCTCGTCGGAGGGGTTGGCCTTCGACGTCAGGTGGAAAAGGTACGTTCCGGCGCTGGCGGGCAACCGGACACCGTCGAAGTTCTTCAGTCGCCACAGGTCGAGTCGCTGACCGGTCAGCGGGTGCATGTCTCGAATGATCGTGTCCTCGGCGAGAGGCTCGGATCCTTCGGCCGTGGTGCGACGGTAGGTCATCTTGCGGGTGTCGGAACCGAAAGCGGTCACCGTCACGCGGCGCCAGTGGCCCGTGCCCGAGTGGGCAGCCAGCACGGCTTGGAGCTGGGCCGAGAGTTCGTCGCCGTCGGTCGGAGCGTCCGGCCAGGACAGGTAGAGATCGACCGCCAGGTTCTCCGGTGCCGGTCCGGCGATGTCGTCGACCGAATCCAGAGTTGCTGCGAGCGAGTCGAAATCGGTTGCGGTCGATACCAGGTGCAGCCGTTCGCCCGAGAGCTCGAAGTTGCCGGTGACGAAGTGCTTGCCGTCGCGGTCGAAGGCCTTGACGTCTTCGAGGGTGCGGATCTCGTAGTACTGACGGGTGATCACTTCGAGCAGGGCACCGGGATCGGTGATCCGTTGTGCCAGTAGCTCGATCAACGGTTCCGGGGTGGAGACCAGAGCTGCGATGCGGGCCGAGTAGTCGGCGGCGTCGGGGTTCTCGGCGAGGTACTGCAGGCTGCCACGGACGCCGTCGTAGATCTTCTCGCGTGCACTGCGGATCTGCGGCTCGTCGAACAGCCGGAAGCGCAGGTTGCGAGCCACATCGCCGATGACGGGGTAGCGTGCCTGGGTGGCACCGATGAGGCGCTCGAGTACCTCGGCCATGGCCGGGGTGGCTTCGGGCTGCGCAGAGCAGTCGCTGAGCCAGTGGCCGAGCAGCGCCGCGATGACCGGAACCTGGTTCTCCATACGCTGCAGAGCGAGGAAGACGCGGTAGACGGCCTCTTCGAGTTCGGGGGTACGACCCTCGTCGATGGCGGCATCGTAATGCGCGAGTGCGCGAGTGAGCTTGGCGCGGAACGAATCCGGGAGACCCTGAACGTCTGCGTCGAGCGAGTGCAGGAACGAGTGGAAGTGCTCACGAGGGGAGTGGACGCGCTCGTCGTTGCTTTCCTCGTCCATCGTCGGCCTGTTGCGAGAGAGCTCGCAGATGTCGGCGAACGTGTTGAGCAGATCCAGCTCGGCCGAGACCAGACCCGAATCGTTGCGCGGCACGTCGGCACGCAGAGTCTCATAGGTGGACAACAGGTTTCGCGCTCGGGCTCCGCTGACGTCGAAACCGGTGATGAGTGCGGCGAGTTCGTCGAGTCGGTCCAGTGCCCGACGCTGCGGCGAACGCTGTGCGGCATCGTCGATACCGCGGAACTGCACGCGCGGTGCCTGCTCGGAGACCTTCTGCTCACCGGCCTGATCGACGCGCAGCAGTGCCGCTCCGGCGTCGACCTGGCCGTTGACCGAGGCCAGTACCTCACGCACGGTGCCTGCGTAGGGGGACCGGACGGCGGTTTCCATCTTCATCGATTCGAGGACGACGAGAGTCTGACCCGCTTCGACCTCGTCGCCGACGGCGACCGGGACGGCGACGACGACGGCGGGTGCCGGTGCGCGGACCAGTCCGGCCTCGTCCTGCGAGATCTGGTGGCTGATGCCGTCGACCTCGACGAGGAAGTGCGCGGCTCCGGCGACGGTGACCACCTGGTAGCGACGGTCGCCGATGACGAGGCGGCTCTCGTAGGTGCCGAGGCGTTCGACGTCGACCTGCAGATCGCCGATGCCGTCACCGTCGATGCTGTAGCGGTGCGTGCCGGTCTGGCCGACCTCGAGCTTGTAGGCCTGACCCTGGTAGTTCAGCTCGACCGTGCGGCCGATGGCATGGGTGGCGCGCGGCCGGCCGCCGCGTGCGGAGCTGAGGAACGCGGTGCGCTCGCGGCCTTCCTCGGCGTCGTAGGCGTCGATGGCCGCGGCGATGATGGCGATGTCGGCGACGGCGGTCGGGCCCACCTGAGAGCCGGCCTCGGTGCGGTCGAGCCAGCCGGTGTCGGCGGAGGCGGAGATGACCTCCTCGCGGTCGAGCAGGCTCAGCAGAAACGATTTGGTGGTGGTGCCGCCGTCGATGACGACGGTGGTCTCACGCAGCGCGTTGCGCAACCGCGCCAGCGCTTCGCTGCGGTCGCGGCCCCAGGCGATGACCTTGGCGACCATCGAGTCGTAGTCGGGCGGGATGACGTCGCCCTGCGCGATACCGGTGTCGACGCGGATGCCGGTGCCGAGCGGGAACTTGAGCAGCTCGACGGTGCCGGGAGCCGGAGCGAAGCCGTTGTCGGCGTCCTCGGCGTTGAGGCGAGCCTCGACGGCGTGGCCGAACTCGGTGGGGCATTCACCGGGCAGTGCCTGGCCGTCGGCGACGAGGATCTGCAGCTTCACCAGGTCGATGCCGGTGGTGTATTCGGTGATGGGGTGCTCGACCTGGAGGCGGGTGTTGACCTCGAGGAACGTGAAGATCTTCTGCTCGGGCTGGTACAAGTACTCGACGGTGCCTGCGCCCTGGTAGCCGGCGGCCTTGACGAGCTCGGCCGAGGCGGTGCGCAGTTCGTCGGCCTGCTCCTTGGTGAGCAGTGGGGAGCTGGACTCCTCGATGACCTTCTGGTTGCGGCGCTGGATGGAGCAGTCGCGCACGCCCGGGGCCCAGACGTTGCCGTGGCTGTCGGCGATGACCTGGACCTCGACGTGGCGAGCATCGGTGACGAGCCGTTCGAGGAAGACGACGGGGTCGCCGAACGAGCGCTCGGCCTCACCCTGGGTACGTTCGAGGGACAGTTCGAGTTCGTCCTCGTGGAAGACCTTGCGGATACCGCGGCCGCCGCCGCCGGAGCGGGCCTTGATGATCAGCGGGTAGCCGATCGCCGCTGCGTGACGCCTGGCGTCGGCGCGGGTTTCGACGGGTCCGCCGGACCACGGTGCGACGGGAACGCCGACCTTCTCGGCGAGGATCTTGGCCTCGACCTTGTCGCCGAGCAGGCGCATCGCGTCGGCCGACGGGCCGATGAAGGTGATGTTCAGGCGCGCGACGAGGTCGGCGAACGTCGGGTCCTCGGCGACGAAGCCCCAGCCGACCCACACCGCGTCGGCACCGGACTCGACCAGCGCCGCCTCGAGGACGCCGTAGTCGAGGTAGGCCGAGCCGCTCGCAGGCTTGCGCAGTGTGACCGCTTCGTCGGCCTGGCGGACGAACATGGCCCGCTTCTCCGCCTCGGTGTGCAGCGCTACGGTGCGGATGCCGTAATCGTGTTCGGCGTTGAGCTCTCGGACGGCTCGGATCAGGCGTACTGCTGCCTCGCCTCGGTTGACTACTGCAATCCGCTTGAACAACGTATCTCTCTTCGCTCGGTGTGGGCGCACCGCGTCGGTGCACTCGATGGAACGTGGATTGGTGCCGGGCATGTCGATTTCTCGTCCATCGTGCGGCACTCCGATCGGCTCATTCTAACGGTAACGAGGCCGTGTGCATCGCCAACGGCGTTCGGCGTGAGTGTGATTGATCACCAACAAGTGAATCATATTCTGTGGCAAGCAATTTCGCTCCGAAGTTGCTGTCGGGTTCTATTCACCTCGCTAACGTACTCGCGAGTAGCGTTGGCGCGTGGCGTAATTCGACATTCGACGACTTTCGTTGCTACCGGCGAGTACATTACTGGCGGGTACAACTCGGGCCGATCGGCTCGAGTTGGTTCGCTCGTCGCCGAGTGCGGTCTCCCTCACCTGTCGCCCTCGCTCGCCCGTGGCAGTCGCAGCGCGTTGACCCACAGCCTCGTCGCCGTCGCGAGCAGATCCTCGGAGTCCGCGGGCGGGAGACCGTCTGCGGCGTCGACGACGAAGTGATTGAACGCGAGCCGACTGATCATCGAGGACAGTGCGCGCGAGGCGAGCAGGGGATCGAGTTCCGCGTCGGCCAGACCGCGGCTCTGCAGGCTCTCGATGCTGCGGGCGTTGCGCCTGACGAAGGCATCGGCGCGTTCACGGCGGAGGCGTCGGAACTCGGGATCGATGTTCGAGACCTGCTCGAGCAGCGCCATCAGCTTCGCGTTGCGGCGGTATGCCTCGAAGTACGCACGGTTGCTCGCGGCGATCACGGCAACCGGATCGTCGTGCGGGTTCACTCGCTCGGTTCCGGGATGCAGCATGTCGTCTCTGGCCTGCTCGAGCACTGCGGCCAGGATCTCTTCCTTGCTGGTGAAATAGGTGTAGAAGGTGCCGGCGGAGCATCGAGCAGCGCGGGTGATGTCGATCAACCGGGAGTCGAGGTAACCGCTGTCCTCGAAGACTCGACGCGCGGCGGCCACGAGCGAGGTACGGGTTCGCAGCCCGCGCGGGGTGGTCGGCAGCTCCCGATTCGGCAGCTCACGGTCTGGCTCCGGCGCGGCAGGCATTCAGTCTTTATACGTCATCGTCAGCGCGCGTCCGGGCGGATGAACCGGGAGAATCTCACCCCGCTGTCGAACTGGCGTGATTCGAGGTGCTCGAACCGCTCCGCGGGGAACGGATCGGGGCCGATTCCCGATGAGAACAGGCCGATGCCCCTGCCGAGCACGACGGGATTGACCTTGAGGAACAGCTCGTCGATCTCGGGCAGCAGTTGACCCGCCAGGTTTCCACCTCCGCAGATCCAGACGTCGTACTCGGAATCCTCTGCCTTCAGGCTCCTGACCAGTCCGATCGGATCCTCGTTGACGACGGTGAGGGTGGGGTCGTCCGACGGTGCGAGGGTGCGCGAGAAGACGTACTGGCGCAGGTGGGGATAGGGGCTGGTGATACCCACGTCGAGCGCCGGCTGCAACGTCTCGCGGCCCATGAGGAGGGTGTCGAACCGAGCGGGTGGACCGTCCAGGCCGAACATGTCACGAACGTGGACCGGCAACGTCTCGGGCAGCTCGTCCACGATGGCGTCGAGATGATCGCCGTCGGGCACGAAACAGTCGTAGCTGCCATCGGGTGCCGCGATGAACCCGTCGAGGGTGACGGCGATGTAGTAGACCAGGTTGCGCATTCGGCTCCTGTCGTGTTCGACGGGTGAGAACCCGTGGGCTTGCGGGGTATGTCGCTGTGGGGGATCCAGCGACCGACGTCGGTCTTTGTGAACCAGCACTAGAACGTATTTTGTGTGCTCAGGACGCAACGAACAACCGGTTTCCAGCGGCTAGTCTGGCCCGGGTGTGCAAACACCGTCCCTGAAACGGACGACCATTCGAGTATTTGTGGGGAAACTGTGACGGCTGCAGCGGCTACCGGTCGTGAACACGACGACGAGCTCAAGAGCAGGGTTCAACGCCTGCTGCGCTTTCTTCGCGAAATCGTCGAGGCGCGTTCGAACCCGGTGCTGCGCTTCGACGACCACGTGCAGGTCGAATGGATCCATGCCGGTGACGTTCCCATGCAGCTCGACCCACGCGCCAAGCAGGGTGGTGTGGTGCTCCGCGCACCGCGCATCGCGGTCGACGATCCGCCCGAGCCGCCGGCGCTGCTGTCGGGATGGCTCGACCCGCAGGTCGTTGCCGACAGTCGCTATCGCGAACTCGAGCTTGCCGACGCATCCTCGGTGACGTCTCGTCGTCGAGCGGAGGCGCAGGAGTCCGATGCGGACTTCGACATTCGCAAGGCCTACGAGATCAAGCAGGCCTTCGAGGAGTACTCGCAGTCGTGGAAGGAATGGGCGCAGGAGGATCGGGATCGGCGTCCGCAGGCCGCTCTGTACCAGGCTCTGCAGCTGATGATGCAGGAGCTTGCATCGCGACCCGAGTCCATCGAACTCGTGGTGGCCTCGGGGCTGCTGACCTCGAGCAACACCGATCCGCAGCGCAGCGTGCGCACTCACCTCATCACGCAATCGGCCAGTATCGAACGCGACGTGCGTACCGGTGATCTGCTGGTTCGCCTCGCCGCGAGCACCACTGCGCGGCTCGAGGACGGCCAGCTGCTGACCGCCTCGGACGATTTCGACACCTCCGGCTCGGTCGCCTTGGCACAGGAACTGCACGACACAGTCACCTCACCCATCGGGGCAGGCGTCGAACAGTTCTTGAGGAACTGGGCGTCGCGGGTGCCGCGGCACGAGATCGAGGTACTCGATCGTCTCGGGCCGCCCGGGGCACTCGCCTACATCGACGACGACCGCACGCTCACCGTCTCACCTGCCCTCGTTCTCCGCGTTCGGGACTCGTTCGCACTGGTCGAGTACTACGAGCAGATGATCGCCGACCTCGAGTTCGCCGACTCTCCGGTACCGCTCGGGCTCGCTCAACTGGTCGATGCCATCGAGCCGGCCGATCGGATCGCGTGGCTCGAACGCACGGGAGCGGGGGAGTCCGCGGCACTGGCGGAGGACCCGCTGTTTCCGTTGCCGGCCAACGCCGAGCAGTCGCAGATCATCGAACGGCTGGGGCGTGACAGCGGCGTCGTGGTCGAAGGACCGCCCGGAACGGGCAAGACTCACACGATCGCCAACCTCATGTCCGGGCTCCTTGCGCGCGGTCAACGGGTTCTGGTCACTAGTGAAAAGTCACAAGCTTTGCGCGTGCTGCGGGACAAACTCCCGCCGGAGCTGCAGGAGCTCTGCGTATCCATCACCGACCTCTCCCGCGGTGGTTCCGACGAGCTCAACCGCAGCGTCGCGAAGATCGCCGAGCGCAAGACCTCCTTCGACGAGGCCAGCGAGGTGCAGAAGATCGAGGCACTGACGACGCAGCGCGCGGCGGCTCTGGCCGGGCGGGCCGACTTGCTCGATCGTGTCAGCGCGCTCCGCGAGTCCGAAACTGTTGTGCACGAATACATTTCCGATGGATACGACGGCACGGTGTCGTCCATCGTGCGCAAGGTCAAGGCCGCCGAAGGTGCCCACGAGTGGCTGCCCGGCCCACTGTTCGCCGATCGACCACCTCTCGACGGTGCCCAGGTCGATCAGCTTCGTAAGCTCATCGCCGGCTCCGACGGGACTCGAGAGCTTCGCTCGCGTCAGGTGCTGCCGCGTCCCGAGACCATGCTGCCGAACTCGGCCGAACTGGCATCGCTCTGCCAGCGCGCAGGTGCGCGCATCGACGCTTCCTCGCCCCAGGCCGCCGAGCTCGTGTCGTTGCTCGACGGCGTGGAACCCGCCGTGGCCTCGGAGATCAGGCAACTGTGCGAGGAGCTCGCCGCTCGGGTGCGAGCGGTCGTCGAACTCGACAGCTCGTACCTACGCCTCACCGATTCCGTGCTGTCCGGCGAGGCCGCCCACCTGTGGTCTCGGGTCAGCGGAATCGACGCGATGGTCGAGACTGCCGCTGCGTCCGATCGCTATGTCGGTGCGCACGACGTGCAGTGCTCGACGAGCTCACCGGCGGCACTCACGGCGATGGATGCGTTCGCCGGCGCGTTGGAGTCGGGTATCGAGTGGAAGCCCCGGTTCCGTCGCAGCGAGGAGCAGAAGGCCGTCGAGGCACTCGATATCGTCGCTACCGTCGACGGGCAACCTGCGACGACGGCGATGGCTGCGCGTCTGGTGGCCGAACATATTCGCGCGCTCGAGACCGTGCAGACCGCAGCGGTGCTGCTGGCCGACCTCGCGATCGTCGTTCCGCTCGACGGCACACGGTCGATTCGCGTCAACAACGTGGCGCGGATTGCCGACAGGCTGGGTCTGGTGTCTGCAGTCGTCGCTGCTCGCGACGCCCTGGTGCACCGGCTGTACACCATTTCGCCTGCGGCACCGTGGATTCGGAGCCTGGCCGACGCTCGGGAAGTCGCCGGGGCAGCCGACGCCATCGCCACGCGTATCGACATCGATGCCGCACGCGCCGAGCTCGACGCCCTGCAGTTCGCGGTTGCCACTCGTATCGACGCCGGGCCGTCGCCCGAGGGCTCGAATCTGGTGAGTGCGTTGAGCACCGCGGATCCGTTGGAACTGGCTGCCGCCGTTGCGGCGTACTCGCAAGCGTGTTCCGAGCAGGAGGATCAACTGCTGCTCGAATCGATGTCGGCGTCGCTGTCCGAGGTCGCACCCGCGTTGTTCGACTTGGTCAGGGACACTGCCGGTGATGTCGAATGGGACGAGCTGAGCTGGCAGATGTCCAAGGCCTGGGCGTGGCGTCGGGCACGCGAGTGGGTCGGCGAGCAGCACCACGGCGGCCTCGAGCAGCAACTCGAGGCGGAGTTGGCCGCTGCGGATACCGACATCGCTTACCTCACAACACGTCTCGCCGCTGCCAGTGCCTGGCGCAACAGTCTCGAGCGAATGACGGCCGTCGAGGTGCGGGCGCTGCAGACCTATCGCGAGCACATCTCCAGCATCGGCTCGGGAGCCGGTAAGTACGCCGAGACCTACCGCAGTGCAGCACGATCGGCGATGCGTGAGGCGCAGAGTGCCGTGCCCGCCTGGGTCATGCCACTCTCGCAGGTGCTCGCGTCCATCCCGCCGGTGCCGGGCAGTTTCGACGTCGTCATCGTCGACGAGGCGAGTCAGGCCGACATCACCAGTCTCTTCCTGCTGTATCTCGCACCCCGGGTGATCGTGGTGGGCGACGACAGGCAGTGCGCGCCGGCCGATGTTCCACAGACCGGCACACTCGAGGACGTGTTCGATCGGTTGGACGTCTACTTGCCCGATCTACCGGAACACGTGCGTGCGACGCTGACCCCGAGGTCGAGCCTGTTCTCGATGCTGCGCACCCGGTTCGGTCAGGTGGTGCGGCTGCGTGAGCACTTCCGTTCGATGCCGGAGATCATCAACTGGTCGAGTCAGCAGTTCTACGGAGATTCCCCGCTCGTTCCCGTGCGGCAGTTCGGCGCGGATCGACTACCGCCGCTGCGGCACACGTACGTTCGCGGAGCGACGGTGACCGGAAAGAACGCGTCACTGGTCAACCGGACCGAGGCCATCGCGATCGCCGACCAGATCGCCGAGTGCCTCGAAGACTCAGCGTACGACAACCTGACCTTCGGAGTGGTTGTGCTGCAGGGCCAATCGCAGGTCGACGAGATTCGCAACGAGTTGATCAAGCGGATCGGTATCGAGCAGTGGGAGCAGCGTCGACTTCGCGTCGGTACGCCGCCGGACTTCCAGGGCGACGAACGAAACGTCGTGTTCCTGTCGATGGTGGTGGCACCCGATCAGAATTTCGCCACCCTCACCGCCAATCAGTACAAGCGTCGGTTCAACGTGGCAGCGTCGCGGGCACAGGATCAGCTGTGGCTCTTCCACTCGGTCACGGTCGATCGTCTCAAGCGAGCGGACCTGCGCAACTCGTTGCTGAGTTACGTCACCTCCGTCTCGCCCGCTCCGGCCGATCCCATGCCGGTCGGTGTCTCGCGCGAGGTCCGGAAGGCCCCCTTCGAGACGCTGCTCGAGCAGCAGCTGTGGAACGACCTCGTCGAGAGAGGTTTTCACGTCAATCCCGGTGTCGAGGTGAACAACAGGCGTCTCGCCCTGGTCGTCACCGGAGACTCCTCGCGGCTCGCCGTCGAGTGCGACGGCGACACGTTCCTGTCGACCCCCGCTCAGCGGTTGGCGGATCTGCAGCGTGAGCAGGAGCTCAAAAGGTGCGGTTGGACGTTCTGGCGGGTGCGTGAATCCGAGTACTACCTGGACCGTGAGGCGGCGCTGGAAAGCCTCTGGGCCACGTTGGCCCATCTGGGAATCAAGCCGAACAGCGTTGTCGTGGAGGGTCTCGAGAGCTCGGACGAGTCCTGGACCCCGGTTCCACTCGAGTCCTCGCAGTTCGACGATTCCGGCGTCTTCGAGACGTCCACGCACGCAGACTCACCCGCGCGCCACGAGTCGGTGCTGTCTCTGTGGACCATGCCGCGCATCGACATTCCCACCGAGGAGCCGTCCGCGTCGCAAGCTCGCGGAGCCGACCGCGAAGGATCGGCACCGACGACAACCAACGGTTCCGGAAGCACCGACGGAGCGGAAGTCCAGAACGGTTCGCGACCGACCAACGGTTCGCGACCGACCAACGGTTCGGGAATGACGAACGGTGTGTCTCCCACCAACGGTGCCGGTCGTGTCAACGGCTCCGGAGGTGCCAACGGTGCCGGGGCTACCCACGGATCCGGTACCGGGGAGTCCGACGGTTCCGATGGCACCGCTCGGCCGATCGAGTCCTCGGCACCGAGCCTCTCGACCACCGAGATCGGTGAAGCCACGAACAGCACGACATCGGCCACGGACCGGGTCGGGGACGCCGAAGAGCCGGTCGCACAGGAAGAGCCCGTCGCACAGGAAGAGCCGGCCGCTCAGGACGACGCCGCGGCAAACGTCGAGTCGGCCGAGCTCGATGGAGCCGATCCGGTCGAGACGCAGGGCAATTCGACGGAAGCAACGACCGATGACGCCGAGCCGAGCGGCCTCGAGGCACCCGAGGACGAGGACATCGCAGAACACGAATTGCCGCTCAACGGACTTCGCGGATACACAACCCGCCGTCGGCCGTAGCTCCCGGCGAGCAGGCTAAGTGCCCGCGCCGAACCATCCGAAGCCGACGTAGTCTTGGCCTCGGATTGCGCACGCACGAGTGAAGAGGGTTCGACGCCGATGACAGATCGACAGACGCAGCGCCCGGAACAGTCGGTCTCACCGGACGGTTCGACGCGACCGCGAGCTCGGCGGGTTGTCGTTCCGACCGTCGTTCTCGTGGTCTGCGCTGTGCTTGTCGGCCTGCCAGCCTGGACTGTCGTGTTCGCGGGCGCGCAGTGGCCTGCGGCTGCACAGTCGGTCGGCTCTGCGGTTGCGGTCGCGGCATTCGTGGCACTGCCTGCAGCGATGTATCTGGGTCACCGGCCGAGTGCAGAGGGGGTCTCCAAGGACGTGTGGGCGCGCATCGGAGATGTGCTGTTGGGCTTGGCTTGGATCGCGTTCGTGTGGTCGGCACTCTCGCTGCTGCTGCGGCTCGGTCTGTGGGTGGCCGGGATAGACGACCCTCTTCGGTCACGGATCGTCGCGGTGACGACGCTGATCGTCGTGGTCGTCCTCGCACTGTGGGGCCATTACGAGGCGATGAGAACGCCCCGAGTGCGACACACGACCGTCAGGATCGACCGGCTCGGAGCTCGATTCGACGGTCTACGAGTGGTTCTCGTGACCGACACGCATTTCGGCCCGCTCGATCGAACGACGTGGTCGCATCGTTTGACCGCCGCCGTCAATGCGCTCGAACCGGATGTGTTGGCCCACGTCGGAGATATCGCCGACGGCTCTGTCGATCGGCGTCGAGCGCAGGCTGCGCCGTTGGAGGCAATGCTCGCGAGCGCGGCCCGCGTGTACGTCACCGGCAACCACGAATACTTCGGCCACGCGCAGGAGTGGCTCGATCACATGGACGACCTCGGATGGAACTCCTTGCACAATCGCCACGTCGTGCTGCATCGCGGTGACGACGCATTGATCATCGCGGGCGTCGACGACGCCACCGCCGCTGGCTCGAGTGCACCCGGCCACGGAGCGGATCTTGTTCGCGCCCTTGCCGGAACCGATCCGTCGATGCCCGTGCTGTTGCTGGCGCATCAGCCGAAACAGATCGGCGACGCTGTCGACGCCGGCGTCGATCTGCAGGTCTCCGGGCATACGCACGGTGGTCAGATCTGGCCGTTCTCGGCGTTGGTTCGCCTCGACCAACCGGTGGTGCACGGTCTGAGCAGACACGGTGCGCGAACTCAGCTCTACACCAGCCGCGGATCGGGTTTCTGGGGCCCGCCTTTCCGGGTGTTCGCGCCCAGTGAGATTTCCGTTCTGACGTTGGTCGCCGGCTGAGCGCGCGATACCTGGCAGTATCGGTGGGGTGAAGAGAACCGAAGAGGTCGTCGTTGTCGCAACCGATCTCGACGGCACCCTGCTGCGTTCGGACCGAACTGTGTCGGCGCGAACAGCCGCCGCGATGGCTGCCGCCGACGCAGCCGGAATCAGGGTGGTGTGGGCCACCGCTCGCGCGCGCCACTCCATCGACGAACTCGCTGCGTCGTGCGGATTTCGCGGCACGGCGATCGGTGCCAACGGGGCTGTGGTCCTCGATCTGTCCGACGGCTCTCCGGCCATCGTCGGCACCAGGTCGGTACCGGCCGAGACGGTGGCGTCGGCCAAGTCGGTTGTGCGCTCACTCGTCCCCGGAGTTGCCTTCGCAACCGTGGGTGCCACGCGATTCGTGGCCGAGGCTCGGTACGCCGAGCTGTGCGTGTTCGCAGACCATCACCGGCAGCCGCACGAGATGGAGCTGTCGGAGCATGGCTTGTCGATCGACGTCGAGCCGACCGTCAAAATCGTTGCCCGGCACAGTGATACGACGAGTGAGGAATTGTACGAGATCGTTGCTGCGGCGGGGGTGGACGGAGTGGAGTTGACGCACTCCGGTGCCCCGTACATCGAGATGTCCGCGGCGGGAGTCTCGAAGGCCAGTGCGCTGCAAGAGTTGTGCGAGCAGTGGGGGATATCTGCCGGTTCGGTTGCGGCAGTGGGGGATGCGCGCAACGATCTGCCGATGCTCACCTGGGCGGGTACGGCGTTGTGTCCGTCGAATGCCGCGGAGCCCGTGCGATCCGTCGTCGATCGAGTCCTCGAATCCAACGACGACGACGCCGTTGCGCGCTATCTCGAGGAGCTCACCGCGCGCCCAACGAAACTGTAACGTCCGGTCTGCTCGTCGCGACGCTGTATGAGAGGCTGGCCCCATCATCGGCAGAAGGACACCAGTGAGCTATCCAGATTCGGGCGACCCCTCGCAGCGCGCGTACGGACAGTACGGCGCGCAGCCGAATCCATCCGATCGAGTCCTGCCACCGCCTTCGTCCGGTCCTGGTGCGCCGCATTCTCCGGCGACGGCGCAGCCGAGTGGGTACGGCGCGGTTCCCCGGCCGCCGGTGTTCGGCACCGGTGGCTTCCCTGGTTCGCCTCCACCTGGACCCCCGAGAAAAGGGAACGGTGGCATCTGGATCGTGGTGGCCGTTCTGACTGTGGTCGCAGTGATTCTCGGCGGCGTGTTCGGTTGGTTCATTCTGCGTGACGACGCAACTCCGGCGGTGGCGTCGGGTGCTGCACCATCCTCGGCAGTGTCCGACGGCGGTGTTCCAGGCGGTGAAACCGCACCGACTGCCGAGAACTCACCGCAGCCGGGCCCGGCCACTCTGCCTGCGGGCGCGCAGACCTGCCCGGCGACCGTGGCGTCGAGCAGCGGACTTCGAGGCTCGGCGGTGGGGTCGACGGTCACGTCGTGTCCGTTCGCAGAGGAAGTTCGGTTGGCCTACACCAGGGCCGGTTCGGATCGGAATTCGCGGACCGTGGTGGCCAGCAGTCCGGTCACCGGCAAGCGGTACGACATGAACTGCGTCTCGTCTGCGCAGTTGGTGACGTGTACCGGTGGCGAGAACGCCGTTGTCTACCTCTTCTAGTTCGGCGCGCCGCGTCGGACGAGTCGGAGCGGTGGCTCTCGCGCTCTGTGCTCTGGTGTCCGGCTGCACCATCGCCACCGACGACGGCCCCGCGTCCGAAGCGCCCCTCGTGTCCGAAACATCGGCTGCTCCTGTGCCACCGGTGTTTCCACCGACGTCCGATGCGGAAATATGGACCACTGCGCCTCCTGTCGAGCCGCTGCCGGCAGAGGATCTGGCCGCGGAGTTCGGCGCACTCGAGTCGACGGCGGGTGGGCCCATCGGCCTCGCTCTGGTTCCCGTCGGTGGTGGCCCGCCGACAGTGCTCGGCACCTGGACTTCCGGTGCGGGGTGGTCGACGGTCAAAGTGCCACTGGCCGTAGCCGCAATTCGTCGCGGCGGGGACACGGTGGTTGGCGACGCCACCGCCGCCATCGAAAGCTCCGACAACGCAGCTGCCGAGAATCTGTGGGGTTCGCTCGGAGATTCCGCTGCCGCAGGTGGCGCAGTCGAAGCGGTTCTGCGGCAGGGCGGTGACGCGGCCACTGCGGTGCAGAGGGAGCGGATCCGTCCTGAATTCAGCGCATTCGGACAGACCGAGTGGTCGACGCAGGATCAGGCAACGTTCGCGGCGGGCCTGTCGTGCATTCCGGACGCTGCACCGGTGGTCGAGATGATGAACAGTGTTGCGCCCGAGCAGCAGTGGGGCCTGGCGAAGATGTCCGATGCTGCCTTCAAAGGCGGCTGGGGGCCGAGCGTCCGAGGCGGTTACGACGTCCGGCAGGTCGGTATCGTCACCACTGTTGCCGGTCGAGTCGGTGTGGCGATTGCGGCGCAACCGAATTCGGGTTCGTTCACCGACGGAACAGCAATGCTCGACGCGGTCGGCAGCTGGTTGGAGTCGCACAGCAACCAGCTCCCTGCCGGTCACTGCCTCTAGGACCTGCTGACGAGCGGACCGGCGCGGGTAGCCTCTGGCGTGTCTGTGAATCGTGCACCACGAAAGGCATTGCTGTGAACGACGCCCTGTCGACGGAATCGTCCGAGCCCACCACGATCGCCGAGTACCTCGACGCACACTCGTTGCGCGTGTCGCCGCTCGACGGTGCCGCGGCGGCCGAGCTGGGCATCACCGTGCCGATTCCTGCGGGATGGCAGACGCTCGATCCCGCACAGTTCCCAGGGGCGACCCAGGTGATCGTGGAACCGAACCTCGTGGAGAACGGTTTCGCGCCCAACGCGGTGCTTCTGGTCGGTGCGTTGTCGCGCACGATCGACCCGGAAGCGTTGATGGCATTGGGTTTCGGCGACGGACGTGCGATGCCCGGATGGGTGGAGCGCGAGGCGAGTACAGCGTCGTGGCTCGGCTGGCCGTCGCGATTCATTCGGGGTACGTACGTCGCGCAGCAACTCGAAGCCGCGGTGACGACGCGGTATGTCGTGGTAGGCGTCGATACTCAGTACCTCGTGCAGTTGACGGTGACGACGTTGGCGTCGCAGCTCGATGCGTTGGCCTTCGACGTCGCCGCGATCAACGACGGTTTGACCACGAGTATGTAGAAGACCGCGAGCCCCTGTGTCCGACGCGCAGGTCCGACTAGGGTCCTTTCCATGTCGATGAGAACCGGTCGCGTCCGGCACCTGTCGGTGGTGCCGAATTTGTCCGACACCGACGAACCGGCCGACGACAGCGCGACGGAAGCCACTCGGCGACGCTTGGTGAACCTGGTGCTTCGGGTGACCGTGGATCACACTCGTCCACAGATTTGGCGTCGGGTGCGGGTGCGCTCGGATCTGCTGCTGTCCGAGCTGCACGCGGTTCTGCAGAGTGCTCTCGGTTGGGAGGACCGGCACCTGCATGCGTTCAGCGTCAGGACCGCCGGTGCCACGCGTCGATTCGAGATGGAGGAAACGCTCGACGACGAACCGGACGACGACGCGTCGAGCGAGGAGCGAGTGCGGGTCGACGACGTACTCACTGCACCGGGGTCCACGATGACGTACGAGTACGACTTCGGTGACGGATGGACACACACGATCCATCTGGAGCAGATCGATTCCGATATCGACGACCTCCGATCCGTCTGTCTCGACGGGGCGCGCGCCTGCCCACCCGAGGAGTCCGGCGGGCCTTCGCGGTACGCCCAGTCGCTCGAGATTGCCGCCGACACGTCCGATCCCGAGCACGCGGCGCTCATCGCACGATGGGGCGCGGGCTTCGACCCGGCTCGATTCGACGTCGATGCGGTCAACGCGGTGTTGCACTCGTTCGACGTAGGGCGTTCGGTGCTCGCCGAAGCGGTGGCCGCGGCCCCAGCCATCGGAAAGCTGTTCGACCGGGTTCGTCCTACGGAGGTGCCGTCACTGATGGCGTTGCTTCCGCGATGCGAGCTCACCATCGAGAGTTCGGTCGATCTGCCCGTCGCAGCTGTGGCGATGGCCAAGTTCACGTGGTTTCTGGACAGAATCGGTGATGACGGAGCAGAGCTGACCGGTGCCGGCTACCTCAAGCCCGCGTTCGTGGCGGCGATTCGTGAGGAACTGGACTGGGGGCTGGGGTGGGTAGGGCCGAGCAATCGCGAGATCGACCATCATCAGGTCAGCGATCTGCGCGACGCGGCGCGGCACCTCGGGTTGACCCGCACATCGAAGGGCAGGTTGCTGCGCACCAAGCTCGGAGCGGCGTTGGCCGAAGACCCGGTCGGCATGTGGCGGCATGCGGCGTCGCGACTTCCTCTGGGGAAGGAGTCGTACGAGACCGACGCAGCGACTCTGTTCCTGATCTCCCTCGCGGCATCGGCATCTGCGACGCATCGCAACGAGATGTTGATCGAGACTGTCGCCGAATTGGGTTGGGCCAGCGAAGATTCCGGTGTGTTCGACGCTCAGTTCGCGGCGCAGGCCACGGTGAGCTTCCTCGATCTCATCGGTGCCCACGGTCCGCGGTTCTATTTCCGTCAAGAGGTATCGGACTCGCCGAGCTGGTCTCGCAGGTTCGCGCGGGACGCATTGCTGAGCTGAGCCGCCGAGAAGCGGTCTCGAGGACTGCCGAAATGTGGCTCGGGCGACGGATGACCGTCGCTGAGCAGGCGATTTGCGTTGGTGTGGTTGGTGGCGTAACTTTTGTCGAGTCAGAGCGACGGACACCGACCCGGTCTTCACGGACT
>NZ_JAWLKF010000025.1:0-25424 GCF_033042195.1 Rhodococcus cerastii | reverse complement strand
ATAACTGGCAATCCAGGTGGTCCCATCACCCTGGCAGAAATCAGGTCACGCTGGTCCCATGCTCATGGCAGACGACATCCGTCGCAGCAACTCCTGTACTGAGATGACCGACACCAGCGTTGTGGTCTTGAGCAACCCGTTGAAGCTGTTGCCGAGTGGAGGAATCATCACCCGCAGTGCCTGAGGGAGAACCACCACGCGGAAGACCTTCGTGGGTGACATACCGAGTGCCCGTGCCGCTTCCGTTTGTCCGGTGGGAACCGACAGCAATCCGGAACGCACTATTTCTGACAGGTATGCGGCTTCGTTGAGAACCAGGCCGACGAGTGCCGCCTCGATCACGCCCAGTTTGATGCCGACCTGAGGCAGTCCGGTGTAGATGATCACCAACTGCACCAGTAGAGGCGTGCCGCGCATCAGCCACACGTAGAACCCGGCGACTATCCGCAGGGGTACGAGCTTGGACGATCGCGCGGAGGCCACCACCACTGCGAGAGCGAGTCCGAGGATCATGCTGACTACGGTGAGCCAGATAGTGACCCATGCGCCTTCGAGCAGCTGGGTGCTCGTCAGGATGGAGAAGAATGCGTCCCAGGACCACATGGGGGTGCCTTTCGACTTGCGTTGGTCGGATCAGCTGTCGAGAGGACCGGTGCTGACGGCGATATCGCCCTCGTATCCGGTGACGTCGTACTGCTCGAACAGATCGGGCAGATAACCATCGCTCCTCATCTCCGAGAGCACACGCGCCACCTCAGCGGACGATTTGCTGCCCTTGGCGAATCCCATGGCAAGGGGTGCCTCGTTGATTCCACCGACGGCTGTCTCGAAGCGTCCGTCTTCCTGGTAGAACGACGTGACCGACTCGACGATGGAGGTGCCGTCGAGCTGTCCCGCCGAAAGCGCTTGATAGGCATCGGCATTGGTCTTGAACGTCTGCACCGTCAGCGCTGGCTTTCCTTCGGCTGCAAATTCCTCGGCCATGGCGGTCAACGTGTCGAACTCGTATCCGGGCGCTTCGACCCCGATGGTCTTGCCCGCCAGATCGTCCACGCTCGAGATCGATTCGGGGTTCCCCGACGGCACCGAGATCGAGACTGCCTGCACCTCGTACGGAACGAGATCGATGGTCTCGGCCCGTGCGGGCGTGTAGAACATGCCGGTGTCGATCATGTCCCAGCGGCCGGCCTGCACACCGGGAATCTGTGCCTCGAACTCGATGTTGACGAACTTCGGCGTCAGACACAGGCGCTTGGCGATCTCCTTACCGAGGTCGACGCGCATGCCGATCACGTCGCCGTTCGGATCGACGTACTGCATGGGCGGAAGAGTCGCGTTGGTGGCCATCGTCAGTACGCCTTCTTCGGCGAGGTCCGAAGCACCGAGCGTGGGTGTGCAGTCCGTCGGCGCGGCTGCGGAATCGTCCGAGGAACTACAGGCAGTGAGGCCGGCCACCACGACAGCGATAGCGGCGAGTCCTGTTAACTTGCGCATTGAGCGAGCCTTTCGATATCGACTGCAGCACTACACGTTCGAGGACGGGGCGGCAGCGACGATGACGGAGTGATTCGAGAAGAGCCGATCCTTTGGGATCGATTGCATCAAGCGTCGCAGACGAATTCGGAGGCGTCAACGCGGTTAACACGGCCGACACGCGGTACATCAACTGTTAACCGTTCGCACGTGATCGCGCTCCCCATTCCTGCGATCCGAGAACGTCGATCACAGTGCGGCACACGACGCCCGCTCCACCAGACGAGCACCGATTCGATACGTACGCCCGTCGGGATCGACCGAGTCCTTGATCTGCTGGAACAACAGGTCCATGGCCACGTTGGCCAATTGGGCCGCGCCGTTGTCGACGACTGTGATTGCCGGCTGCCACATCGCGAGCCACGGCATGTCCTCGTGGCAGATCAGCGACAACTCGTCCGGCACCGAGACACCCCTGCCGACGAGCGTGGGCAGGATGCCGAAGACAGCCTCGTGATTGGCTGCGTACAGAGCAGTCATCGCCTGGGGTGCATCCAGTAGCGAGTTGATCGCTTCGGCACCGAATTCGGTGGTGAACGGCCCTTTTCGGACGATCGTCCCGTCGACCGGAATACCTGCGTCGGCCAACGCCAGTCGATAGCCCTCGTAGCGCTCACGCCCGGACGTCGCATCCTCGTTTCCACCGATGTAGCCGATCCGACTGTGCCCGAGCTCGACCAGGTGCGCCGTCGCGTCGCGAGCACCCGTGACGTCGTCTGCCAGCACCGTCGACGCCGAACTCCCCTTGACCGAACGGATCAGGTTGACCACCGCGCGGCCCTGTTCCAGAAGCGCATTCGACGCCGCCGCACTCCGTCCACTGCCGATCACGATCGTGCCGTCCACGCCGTGTTCGCCGAGCATGGCCAGGACGTCGTTCTCTCGCGCCGGATCTGCATCGGTGATGCAGAGCAGGACTTGAAATCCGCCGGCTGCCGCCCTCTTCTGGACCACCTCGGCGACTGTGTGAAAGGTCGCATTGAGCAGGTTGTTCATGACCAGACCGATCAAGTGCGATCTGTTGGAGCGCAGCGCGCTCGCAGCCCTGTTCGGCCGATATCCGAGAACCCGGGCAGCATCCTCGACCGCTGCGCGGGTCTCCGCGGAGATCAGTGACGATCCACTCAATGCGCGTGATGCCGTGCTGCGCGAAACCCCAGCAGCGCTCGCAACGTCGATCAAGGTGACCGCCATCGGTTCTCCGTTCTCTTGCTTCACGCCTCGGACAGACATATTCGACCGCGGTCGCGTTACAAGTACGTTTCCGGCTTGACGACTCGACCACCCCGAAGGCAGTCTATGCAATCGATCCCACAAATGCGGGTACGACGCGTCGTCGATCGTCCCGAGCCCGAAAGGCACTCCCATGAATCGCGATGATGTCGCGTGGTCCGGTTACTGGCCCGCAGCCCCCACACCGTTCACGCAGTCGGGTGACGTCGACACCGAGGCAATCTTCGACCTGATGAATCTCTACGCGCAGACGGGTGTTCACGGTGTACTCGTGAACGGCAGCACGGGCGAATGGTTCAGCCAGAGCGACAACGAACGAAAGACCGTCGCGCAAGCGTCGATCGATGCAGTCGCAGGCCGCTTCCCTGTCGTGATCGGTGTCAGTGCGTACACAGCAGCGCAGTCCTCCGCGCTTGCCAAGCACGCTGCTTCCGCCGGCGCAGACGGCATACTGGCGACACCTCCGCCGTACGTACACACCTCCGCGGAAGAAACATTCCAGTACTACCGAAGCGTTAGTACCGCAACATCGTTGCCGTTCATGGCCTACAACTGGCCTCGTGGCGTTGCGGTCGACATGGGCACCTCACCCGACCTGTTCTCTCGACTGGCCGACCTGGAGAACGTCGTCGCGATCAAGGACAGCACCGGTGATTGGCTCGCCATGCTCGACACCGTCGAGGCCGTGTCCGACCGCGTCCGTGTCTTCGGAAGCTTCCTGCATCGACGCGGCCTTGCCACGCTGCTCGAGCTGGGTGGGGACGGCAACATCGACGGCGGTGGGGTGGGCGCGCCCTTCGCGGTGCCGTTCTACGAGGCCGTCGCTGCACGTGACGCCGACACCGCGCGCATGTGGGTCGATCGTTATCGCGCGTTCTCTGGCCGGCTCATCGCGTCCGACTACAGCGGCGTGTACGCCTCCCCCATCCCCCAGTTGAAGGCCGTGATGAACCTTCTCGGCCAACCGGGAGGCACGGTGCGCGAACCGCTGTTGCCGGTCACCGACGCCGACACGCTTGCCTCGCTGCAATCGGTCATCGTCGAATCGGGTATCGACGATGCCTACGCGACCGCAGGAGCTGTCCATGCGGTCTGAGGTCGACGTTGTTGTCATTGGAGCCGGAATCGTAGGTGCAGCAACGGCTCTCGCCCTCACTCGCGCGGGATCCCGCGTTGCTGTGCTCGATCGCACCCTACCCAACACCGCCGGCTCCGGTACGACTGCGGGCAACCTGCACATCCAGACCATCCATACGCGCAGGCCCGGGCAGGGCACAGCCGTCGATGTAGAACAGCTGCTTCCACTGCAGAAATCGACGAGCTCGCTGTGGAACACACTGGACGAGACGGTGCCCGGTCTCGGGCTGAACCGGTGCGGCGGGTTCATGGTGGCCGAAACCGAGGAGCAGGTCCACGCCCTCATCGCGAAGCACCGATGGGAACGAGCTGCGGGGATCCCGACGGAGGTACTGAGCGGCGACGAGGCTCGACAGGCGCTACCGCTGCTCGGCCCGAGCGTTCAGGCCGCAACCTGGTGTCCGTGGGACGGATTCGCAGAACCCGACCTCGCCGGTCCTGCCCTGTTACGTCAGGCCGTGGCCGAAGGAGCGTCTGTACATCCGTCGACACCGGTCACCGGATTGGCCCGCGACGGTGATGTCTGGACAGTGAGCACCAACGGTGGAACGTGGATTGCACCCGTAGTGATGGACGTTGCAGGTCCGTGGATGGCTCCGATCGCGGCTATGGCGGGGGTATCGCTCGATCTCGTCCCGACCTCGTTGCAGATGCACTCGCTCGATGCCGCACCTCTGACACTCGAAGTGCTGGTGCAGCACGTCGGTGAGGGAATGTCGATCAAACAGGACCGAACGGGACGCCTCGTCCTCGGCGGCGGTTGGCCAGCAGGTGCGTTCCACGACAGCGAGACGGCCCCGAGCAGATCCGACAGCACCACAGGAAATCTGGAGCAGGTTCGACGGCTTCTGCCTGCGCTCGCCCGGAATGCGCTACTCGATACCTGGACCGGCCCCGTGGTCACCACCCCCGACGAGATGCCGGTCATCGGCGAACTCGCCGCAGCCCCAGGCCTCTTCGTGGCCGGCGGCACCTACTCCTTCACCTTCGCGCCACTGTGGGGGCAGGTTCTCTCGGCCCTGGCGCGAGGCACCGAACCCGAGGTCGACGTATCCGCGTTCTCCCCGGACCGTCTCGTCCGTCTTCACACTCACTGAAAGAGGGCTTCACATGGCACTGGTCACGATGTTCGTCAACGGACAAGCGATGTCCGGCGGCACCCTGAACGACGCATTGCACAAGGCGCGATTGGTCGGGAAAGTCGACACCGCCCCGAAATACCGCTTCTTCTCCGTGCGTGACGAATTTCCCGGTCTTCATCCGGTCACAACCGATGGATTCGTAGTACCGGGCGAGCTGTACGAGGTCGAGTACGACGTATTGCGCGACGAGCTCCTTCCCCGAGAGCCGAAGGAACTCGAACTCGGGGTCATCGAGTTGGCGGATGGCTCGGGCTCCCTGTCGATGCGCATGCGTGAGAGCTATCTGACGGCCACGGGCGTCACCGACATCAGTGATCGCGGAGGATGGCTGACCTACCTCGCGAGCACACGATGAAGGTCGTGCGCGGCGGAACGATCGTCGAATCCCATTGGGCTGCTCCGGCAGATCTGCTCATCGACGACGGCAGAGTCGTTGCGGTGCTCAACCCAGGGAGCGAGGTCGACGCGGCAGCGGAGGTCATCGACGCAACCGGTAAACTGGTTATGCCGGGTGGAGTCGATCCGCACTGCCACGTCGGGTTCACCTCCGGCGAATTCACCTCTCTCGACTCGTACCTGGAGTGCACGACGGCGGCCGTCTTCGGCGGCACCACCACGATCATCGACTTCGCTATCCCGCGTCCCGGTCAACAGCCGCTCAACGCTGCCGAGGTGCAGCGAGCGAAAGCGTCGAGCGGACTGTGCGATTCGGCTCTGCACGCCTGCGTCGTCGAGTGGACCGACACCACCGCCGACCAACTGAAAACACTGGCGGACGGCGGTATTCGGACGGTCAAGATGTTCACCACCTACGCCGGTGAGACGATGGCGAACGAACACACCATCCTCAACACGATGCAGGCCACTCGCGATCTCGGCGGAATGGTCATCATCCACTGCGAGTCCGACGCGATCGTCACCGACGCGCAGAACCTCGCAGCCGTATCGGACGGAGTCGATGCCGCACACATGTCGCAGACGCGGCCGGAGCTCGCCGAGACTGCCTCGGTCGCCGCCATTCTCGCGATCGCCGAATCACAGAATGCGCCGGTCTATTTCGTGCATCAGTCGACTCCGGCTGCCGTCGAACTGGTCGCGGACGCTCGTAAGCGAGGGCTCGTCGCCTTCACCGAATCGGTCGCCCACCATCTGATCCTCGACGACTCGGCCTACGAGGGTGAACAACCCGAACGATTTGTCTGCTGCCCACCGCTGCGCTCGGCCGAGGTGGTCGAGAAACTCGGGCGACACCTGTTCACCGGGCACATCACCACCATCGGTTCCGACCATTGCTGCTACGACACCGCACAGAAGCAGGTGCACAGCCACGACGTGCGGCACATGCCCAACGGACTGCCCGGAGTCGAGACGCGTCTTCCGGTGATCTACTCGCACTATGTGGACGGATTGGGTCTGACTGCAAGCAGATTCGTGGAGTTGACCTCGTCGAATCCAGCGCGCACCAACGGCTTGTATCCCCGCAAGGGATCACTGATGCCGGGGTCCGACGCCGATATCGCCATCTGGGATCCCGAACTGGAATGGACGGTGACCACCGAAACACTGCACATGGCGACCGACTACACCCCCTACGAGGGACACCGACTTCGAGGAAAGCCGGTCACCGTGATCGTGGGCGGCGAGATTGTCGTCCACGACGGCGAACTCGTCGACGCCACTCCCCGCGGCCGACATCTCGAAGCGGCACCCCTCGACTTCAGCGGGGCATTCAGCATGTGAGGCCCGGACTTCTACCGTCGACGGGTTCAGCTGCCTCGACGTGGTGCTACTTCGGACTACTTATCGGCGAGAGCTACTGCCGCCGCCAGGTATTCACGTGCGTCGCGAAACGTCTGTGCGACCCCACGTCCCGCGATGGCGTGATACCGACTGATTCGGTCGTCATCGAGAGCCTCGAGGACGGTGCTGGAATCCGCGTGCATCCACCCGCCGTCCCGGACCAGTTCGTGGGCACGCTTGCCGTGCAGGGCAGAAATTCCCTCGACCCTGATCCCCTTCGGATCGGTCGACGCCGCGAGGTAATAGGCCTTCTTGCCCGAGTAGCCGGCCTTGACCTTCTCGCGCAACCGGAAGACGGCATCGGCGGCATCGTCGATCGCCGATGCGTATTCGTCGGAGCCCGATTCGGCGGCGGAGATTCGCGCGATCCCCCCATCGATCGCAGAAAGCAAAGTGGCGAGGTATTCGGGATCGCTCATAGGCCCATGATGCCCTAGAGCAGTGATCTCTAGAACCAGCACCCGACCGGAAGATATCGACACCTGTACAGCTCGGGGATCGACTTGACCGACTGCACAGTTCAGATGCCTGCCGGCAATGTCATGGGCCACTGACGAGGCGGAGCTGTCCGAACGGTTGCCCGCACCACCTGCAGCTTCCACCGACGTAGTCGTGGCCGTCTTCACGTTCGCATTCGGCCACTGCACATCCGCTGCCGCACGAGAGCATCTGGCCACATCGGCACCGCTCACCGTCACAGCCGGGGTGATGAAGTGCTCCCGGCGGCCCAGCGCAGTCGTGGCACTTTTTCCGTCCATTGGGTATTCGACTGGGTCGTCACGTGCAACCCACCGAATCGAGCATTTCCAGTTCACACGCCATGCAGATCGCCATGCCGTCGAGAATCGCACAGGGCACCGACATCGGAATTTCTCGAAGTTCACGCGTCGATGCGCCTCGGCAACGCAGACAAAAAGACGGCTCCGGATTACTCCGAAACCGTCTTCGACCTGCAATGTGTCGGGCTGACAGGATTTGAACCTGCGACCACTTGACCCCCAGTCAAGTGCGCTACCAAGCTGCGCCACAGCCCGCCGCGCCTCGAAAGGCGCTTGCTGAGATTACCCCAGCCCTACCCCTGAGAGGAAATCGCCTGCTCAGGGGCGGGGTCGGGCTACATCAGCGGTTGTTGCCCTTGCCCGGCCGTTCCCGCTTCTCGCGGATACGTACCGAAACGCGGACGGGGCTGCCGTCGAAGTTGAACTCTTCACGCAGACGCCGCTCGATGAATCGGCGGTAGCCGGCCTCGAGGAAGCCGGTGGTGAACAGCACGAATGTCGGCGGCCGGGTGCTGGCCTGCGTCGCGAACATGATGCGCGGCAGTCGTCCGCCTCGCATCGGAGGCGGAGTGGCCGCCACGACCTCCTTGAGCCACGTGTTCAGCCTGCCGGTGGGGACACGCTTGTCCCACGACTCCAGAGCCGTCTCCAGAGCGGGCACGAGCTTCTGGACCGCACGGCCCGTCTGCGCCGAGATGTTCACTCGCTGCGCCCACGGCACCCGAGCAAGATCGCGATCGATCTCCTTCTCGAGCTGCTGACGACGATCGTCGTCCACCAGATCCCACTTGTTGAACGCCAACACCAACGCGCGGCCGGCATCGGCGACCATGCTGAGCACACGCATGTCCTGCTCCGAGATCACCTCGGACGCATCGAGAAGCAGAATCGCGACCTCGGCGGCCTCGATCGCGGACTTGGTGCGCAGCGACGCGTAGAACTCGGCACCACTGGCATGACTGACGCGCTTGCGCAGTCCGGCGGTGTCGACGAATCGCCATGTCTTGCCGCCCAATTCGACCAACGAGTCGACGGGATCGACGGTGGTGCCGGCAACATCGTGCACCACCGAGCGCTCGTCACCCGAGAGCTTGTTGATCAGTGACGACTTGCCCACGTTCGGCTTACCGACCAGAGCGACACGCCTGGGTCCCCCACCGGGGATTCCTTCGCGCGGGGTCTCGGGCAACGCCTCGAGCACCCGGTCCAGCAGATCACCGGTACCGCGGCCGTGGGTCGCGGACACCGACAACGGCTCCCCCAGACCCAGCGACCACAGTGCGGCCACCTCGGACTCGGTGCGTCCGTCGTCGACCTTGTTGGCCACCAACAGAACCGGAGTCTTCGACCGGCGCAGTACTCGTGCTACAGCCTCGTCCGTCGTCGTCGAGCCGACTCGCGCGTCGACGACCAACAGGATCGCATCGGCGGTGTGCATGGCCAACTCGGCTTGGCGCGCAACGGATGCCTGCAGACCCTTGGCGTCGGGTTCCCAACCGCCGGTGTCCTGCACCAGGAAGCGTCGACCACTCCAGTTGGCCTCGTACGACACCCGGTCGCGGGTGACGCCGGGTACGTCCTCGACGACGGCTTCACGTCGTCCGATGATGCGGTTGACGAGCGTCGACTTACCGACGTTCGGACGCCCCACCACGGCGAGAGTCGGTACGGCGACGGCGTCTTCGCCGTCTTCGCCCTCGTTGAGGTCGACGTACTCCCACTCGCCCTCGTCACTCCATATTCCGTCGCCCGCGGTTTCCGCTGCGCCGGAGAAGAATTCTTCACTCACTGCACTGCTCCACTTCTGTCGTTCACCACGAGCAGCAAACGCTCGATCACGCCGTCGAGATCCAGCTCGCTGGTATCGACGATCACCGAATCCTCGGCGGGACGAAGCGGTGACACTGCTCTCGTCGAATCTGCGTGATCGCGGCGTTGCACATCCGCGAGCACGGATTCGTAGTCGTCGTCGCGACCCTGTTCGATGTTCTGTTTGTTGCGACGCTCTGCCCGCGCCTCCGGTGAGGCAGTCAGGAACACCTTCACGTCGGCGTCGGGAAGAACGACGGTGCCGATATCGCGGCCCTCCACGACGATTCGCGTCGACGAGCTCGCGAGGTCGCGCTGCATCTGCACCAACAACTCGCGCACCGCAGGCACTGCGGACACCGCCGAGACGGCCTTGGTGACTGCGTCGCCGCGGATTTCGTCGCTGACATCTTCACCGTCGAGCAACACGGTCTCGGACAGCGGGTCTTTGCCGATCTCGAGGGGAAGCGCCGCAACAGCTTTCGCGACCGCATCCGCATCGGTGGGCTCGACGCCCGAACGGAGAACCCATACCGTCGCGACGCGGTACATCGCACCGGTGTCGAGGTAGCTGGCTTCCAGTGCCGACGCGAGTCTGCGCGATACCGACGACTTACCGGTGCCCGAGGGACCGTCCATCGCCACGACGAGCGCACTCATCACAGGCCTACGGATTCGTAGAGCTTGCCGATCTCGCCGCGACCCAGAACACGCAGTGTTCCTGGACGCTGATCGCCGAGCACGATGTTGCCGACATCGGTGCGCACGAGGCGCCCGACCGGGAATCCGACCTTGTCGAACAACCGACGCACGATGTGCTTGCGGCCCTCGTGCAGGGTCACCTTGACGAGCGACTTGCCGTCCGAGATGTCGAGTAGCTGGAAGCCGTCGACCTTCACCGGTCCGTCGTCGAGGGTGACGCCCTCACGCAGCTGCTTGCCGAGCGTGCGGGGAATGGTGCCCGACAACGTCGCGAGGTAGGTCTTCGAAACCTCGAACGACGGGTGCATCAGGCGGTGAGCAAGATCACCGTCGTTGGTGAAGAGCAACAGTCCCTCGGTGTCGGCGTCGAGGCGGCCGACATGGAACAGTCGCTGCCCCGCCTGAACCCGCTCGGAGACGATGTCGCCGACGCACGGGCGTCCCAGATCGTCGGACATGGTGCACTGCCATCCACGCGGCTTGTTCATCGCGAGATGAACCAGCTCTTCCTTCACCACAACGCGGGTGCCGTCGACACGGACCACGGCGATGTTGGGATCGATGCGGATTCCCTGTTCGGTGACGATGCGTCCGTCCACCTCGACGCGGCCGTCGGCGATCAGTTCCTCGGCGGCGCGACGCGATGCGACGCCGGCCTGTGCGAGGACCTTCTGCAACCGAACACCTTCACCGGCGGGTACGTGCTTGCGCGGTGAGGAATCGGTGTGCTGATGCTTCGCCGGCTTGGCGTTGCTGATCGTGGTCGACGGAACCTGCTTCTTCTGCGGCTTCGGCGGCTTGGGACGCGAGGGCTTCTTGCGAGGAACGGCGTCGTTGCTGCGGTCGTTGACGCCGGTCTCGACGGGCGTGTAATCGGTCGTTTCGTCCTGCTCGATGCCACGGCGAGGGGCAGGTCGAGCTCCTGTTCGAGGAGCTCCGGTACGGGGCGCGCCTGCGCGAGGTCCTCCAGTGCGAGGAGCTCCTGCGCGAGGTCCTCCGGTACGAGGAGCGCCGTCACGGGGCGCAGCGTCGCGGGTGCGATCTCCGCGGCGCGCGTCACGCGGAGTGTCCGACCTACCTGCGGTCGGCTTCCTGCGTGGGTCTTGTCTCTTGTTACGGTCCGGTGTGCCATCACGGCGAGCGGGCTTGTTCACTTGTCTTACCTATCAGTCGTCCGAGTCGAGCTCGGCTGCCGGATCGGGTTTCGATCCGCGGTTCTTGGTGGAGCGGGTCATCCTCGGGTCGGTGTCCATGCTGTCACTGATCTCGTCGATCAGGTCCACACCCGGCAACAGCGGTGCCAGTTCGGGTAGATCACCGAGCGATGCGAGCCCGAGCCGTTCGAGGAACAGCTCGGTGGTGCAGTACATCGTGCCGTTCGTCTCCGGGTCCGTTCCTGCTTCGGAGATCAGTCCACGGGCGAGCAACGTACGCATCACTCCATCGACGTTGACTCCTCGCACGGCGCTGACTCGTGCGCGGGTCAACGGTTGACGATATGCGAT
Organism: Rhodococcus cerastii; assembly: GCF_033042195.1. Taxonomy (NCBI): domain Bacteria; kingdom Bacillati; phylum Actinomycetota; class Actinomycetes; order Mycobacteriales; family Nocardiaceae; genus Rhodococcus; species Rhodococcus cerastii. The sequence goes on along the minus strand of NZ_JAWLKF010000025.1, from coordinate 13,784 downwards.
CACGGCCAGGGTTTCCAATGCCGCGCGTGTGAGCTTGGACCGAGCGCCGTCCAGAAGCAGCCGTTCGACGTACGGCGCATAGGCGGTTCGGGTGTAGAAACGCCATCCGTCGCCGGCGTAGCGAAGGTCGATTCCGCTGGTTCGTTCGGTCAGTTCGGCGGCCATCGCCGTCAAGGTCGCGCGCACGCGGGCCACCGAGGCACCCACGGCCGAGGCGAGCTGCTCGTCCGAGGCCGGTGTATCGACGATCAGCAACACAGCTTCGAGCGCCGACGCGAGAGTGGTGTCGTCGAGTTCCTCGGAATCGTCGACGTCCTCGAGCTCGAGTTCGGGGTCGGCACTCATGCGTAGTCCTCCTCCGTGACCACGATGGGTCCTTCGTCCTTACCGGTCCAACTCACTCGAAGATCGCCGAGCGGCTCGGGCTGCTCGAACGCGATCACCTGTTGCCGGAACAGCTCCAGCAACGCCAGGAATCGAGCGATTATTTCCACCTGCACCTCGCAGTCCTGCACCAACTCCGAGAACGACGCCCACTCGTTCAGACCTCGGCCTTGCAGATTCTCCAGCAACCATGCCGCCTGCTCGGGAATCGAGACCGCGTGCTGATGAATGTGATCGAGTCCCACCTGGGGAATCGGCTTGGGTCTGAAGGCCGCTGCGGCGATGTCGGCGAACGTGGCCGGGTCGACGCCCAGCAGCACCTCCGGAATCAGATCGGCGTACCTGTCCTCCACCGACACCGACCGCGGATAACGCCGAAGCGCAGCAGCTTCCAGCTCACCGAACAACAGAGCGACCTGCTTGTAGGCGCGGTACTGAAGTAGTCGAGCGAAGAGGAGATCTCGCACTTCGAGCAGCGCCAGGTCCTCGGCGTCCTCCACATCACCCGAGGGCAGCAACCGCGCCGCCTTGAGATCGAGCAGAGTCGCGGCTACGACGAGGAATTCCGTCGTCTGGTCGAGGCCGACATCGGCACCGAGTGACTTGGTGAACGAGATGAAGTCGTCGGTGACGGTGTGCAACGCCACTTCGGTGACGTCCATGCGGTGCTGACTGATCAGCGACAGCAGCAGATCGAACGGACCCTCGAAGTTGAGCAACCGCACCCTGAATTTCGACGGATCCGCGTCGGCGGGAACCTCGATCGGGGCCTCGTCGGCAGCGTCGACGGTCACGGACCCGACCGGTAGATCACCTCGCGCGCCAGGGCGCGGTACGCCTGTGCGCCGCCGGATTTCGGAGCCCACGTGGTGATCGGCTCACCGGCGACACTGGTTTCGGGGAAACGAACCGTTCTGGTGATCACCGTGTCGTAAACGACGTCGCCGAACACCTCGACCACTCGCGTCATCACCTCACGCGAATGCAGTGTGCGGGCGTCGAACATCGTCACCACGATGCCGGCCAACTTCAACCGCGGATTGAGACGATCACGCACCTTCTCGACGGTATCGTTGAGCAGCGCCAAGCCACGAAGGCTGAAGTACTCGCACTCCATCGGGATCAACACTTCGTCGGCACACGTGAGCGCATTGACCGTCAACAGACCGAGCGACGGCTGGCAATCGATGAGCACGTAGTCGTAGCGGTCGAGAATGGGATGCAGCACTCGACCGAGCGTCTGCTCGCGGCCCACCTCGGTGACCAGCTGAATCTCAGCGGCCGAGAGGTCGATGTTGCTGGGCATCAGATCGAGATTCTCGACGCGAGTCCGCATGATGATGTCGTCGGCGGAGACCTTCGCCTCGACGAGGAGGTTGTAGACCGTCAGATCGAGCTCGTGATGTGCGACGCCCAGTCCCGCGGACAGTGCGCCCTGTGGGTCGAGGTCCACAAGTAGTACGCGACGGCCGTAGCCGGCCAACGAGGCACCGAGATTGATGGTCGACGTCGTTTTGCCGACGCCACCCTTCTGGTTGCACATCGCGATGATCTTGGCCGGGCCGTGATTGGCCAACGGTTGCGGATCCGGGACGGTCCGAGTCATCCGACCGGTGGGCCCGAGCTCGTTCGGAGCAGGAATGATGTCGCGTGTCTCCCGACTGGATTCCGGTTGACGCGTCTGGAACAGGCCACCGTCGAGATGTGGATGATCCAGAGCTGACTCCGCCGCTGGCGGCTGCGGTGTCGACACGTTCCAGCGCTCCCCTGTCCCGTTCGTCTTCGAGTAGTTCTGAGAACGCTACCGCTTGGTGCGCCGGCAACGTCATCGGACACGCTGACGCACGGCCGCCGGCCTCGTGCTATCTCGCCCGCGGATGCGCGCCGGCCCACACTTCGCGCATCGTGTTCACGGTGACGAGGGTGTAGATCTGCGTCGTCGTCACCGACGCATGTCCCAACAGCTCCTGCACGACGCGGACGTCGGCACCACCGTCCAGCAGATGCGTAGCGAAAGAATGCCGAAGAACGTGCGGTGAGACCCCCGCGGTGATCCCGGCCCGCACGGCCGAATCCTGCAACACCTGCCACGCACTCTGCCGAGACAACCTGCCGCCTCGGACGTTGAGGAACAGCGCAGGATTCGAGCGCGAGACCAGCCCCGGCCGACCACGCACCAGGTAGGCGTCGACTGCCTCGATCGCGGGTCGACCGACCGGGACGATGCGATGCTTGCCGCCTTTGCCGCGCAGTAGCACCGAGCGAGCTTCGGTGTCGATGTCGTCGACGTCGAGCCCCACTGCCTCGGAAATTCGAGCCCCGGTGGAATACAGCAGCTCCAACAACGCTCGATCCCGCAGTCCGCGCGGAGCATCGGGACCGGCAACCGAGGCCGATTCGAGTAGCGCCACCACCTGATCGACGGGCAGCGACTTCGGCAACCGCTTCGTCGGCTGGGGCGGCTTGACCTCGCTCGCGACGTTGCGCTCGACCATCCCTTCCGCGAGCGCGAACCGGTGCAGACCGCGCACAGCAATCAGCGTCCGAGCCGCCGAACTTGCTGCGAGAGCTGGGAATTCGTCATCACCCCGCCGCAGATAAAGCACGAACTCGGTGATGTCGTTCTCCGAGACCTTCGCCAGATCGGCGATGCCGTAGCCGCCGAGGAACCGCTCGTACCGCACCAGATCGCGACGGTAGGACGACACCGTGTTCGGTGCCGACCCACGCTCGACCACGAGATGGTCGAGGTACGTCCGAATCTGCTGGCCGATCACGGTGACTACTTTCGTGAACTCTTCCGCTTCTCGAATGCTGTCGGCAGATCGGGCCACGGGGCGTCGGCGGGGCGTAGTTCGGTGCCGGCGGCGCGGGCGGCAGCGAATGCGAGCACGCCCGCCACGGCGGACGCGTTCACTATCTCTCCTGCCAGTGCGCGACGGACGGCCTCGTCCATCGGCACGAAGGAGAGTTCGATGTCGGCTTCCTCGTCGTGTGCTTCGGGCCGATCCACCTCTGACAGGTCCTGTGCGAGAAAGATCCGCACGGCTTCGTCGGTGAACCCGGGAGAGGCCAGCACGTCGACCAACACCGACCAGGTACCGGCGGCAAGGCCGGTTTCCTCGGCGAGCTCACGCTGAGCCGCCAGTACCGGCTGCTCCCCCGGCGCGTCGAGCAGGCCGGCCGGCAATTCCCACAGGCGTCGCCCGATGGGATGCCGATACTGCTCGATCATCGCCACACGATCCTGATCGTCGACGGCCAGAATCCCGACCGCGCCGTGATGCTCGATCACCTCACGCTCGGCTTTGCGACCGTTCGGCATCGCGACCTGATCGAGCCGGAGCGCGAGAATGGCACCGAAGTACGGCACCGACGAGTCGAGGGTGGTGAACTCGTGCCGGGGCTCGGTCATCCGACGGTCTCGGCAGTGGCGTCCGACTCCTCTGCCGCCACGGTGTCACCGTGAATGTCGACCGGCAGCCGCTCTGCAGCCTTGTACTTCAATGCCGCATTGATCAACGATGCGAACAACGGGTGCGGACGGGTCGGCCGGCTCTTGAGCTCCGGATGCGCCTGAGTGGCCACGAAGAACGGGTGCACCGACGCGGGCAGTTCGACGAACTCGACAAGGTGGCCGTCCGGAGAAGTACCGCTGAACACCAAGCCGCTCTTGGCAATTCGGTCCCGGTAGTCGTTGTTGACCTCGTAGCGATGACGGTGGCGCTCCGAGACGTTCTCGGTGCCGTACGACGCCGCGACGACCGAGCCCTTCTGCAGGGTGGCCGGGTAGGCACCGAGGCGCATCGTGCCGCCGAGATCGGCGTCACCGGCGACGGCGTCTTCCTGATCGGCCATCGTGGAGATCACCGGATCCTTGGTCTCCGGGTCGAACTCGGCGGAATTGGCATCGGTCAGACCGACCGACCGAGCCGCCTCGATGACCACACACTGCAAGCCGAGGCACAACCCCAGCAACGGAATCTTGCGCGTACGTGCGAACTCGATGGCCCCGAGCTTGCCCTCGATACCGCGGATACCGAAACCACCGGGAATGAGCACGGCATCGACGTCGCCCAACGCGGCCTGCGCCCCCGCAGGCGTCGCGCACTCGTCGGATGGAACCCACTTGATCTCGACCTTCGCGCGATGGGCGAATCCGCCGGCACGCAACGCCTCGGTGACCGAGAGATACGCGTCGGGCAGGTCCACGTACTTGCCGACCAGGCCGACGCGCACGGTTTCGCGCGGCTGGTGGACGCGCTCGAGCAGGCCACCCCAGATGGTCCAGTCGACATCGCGGAACGGGAGACCGAGCTGACGGACGACGTACGCATCCAGGCCTTCCTTGTGCAGCACTTTGGGAATGTCGTAGATCGACGGTGCGTCGGGCGTGGAGATGCAGCCGTCGACGTCGACGTCGCACATGAGCGCGATCTTGTTCTTGAGCCCCGGCGGCACATCGCGATCGCAACGCAGGATCAACGCGTCGGGCTGGATACCGATGCTGCGCAGTGCTGCGACGGAGTGCTGGGTGGGCTTGGTCTTGAGTTCACCGGACGGAGCCAGGAACGGAACCAACGACACGTGCAGGAAGAACACGTTGTTGCGGCCGACGTCGTGGCGCACCTGACGCGCTGCTTCGAGGAACGGCTGCGACTCGATATCGCCGACGGTGCCGCCGATTTCGGTGATCACGACGTCCGGCTGATGACCCTGCAGGTCCGGGCCGTTCATCGCGAGAATGCGACGCTTGATCTCGTCGGTGATGTGCGGGATGACCTGAACGGTGTCGCCCAGGTATTCACCGCGGCGTTCCTTGGCGATGACCGTCGAGTAGACCTGGCCGGTGGTGACATTGGCGAACCCGGACAGATCGCGGTCGAGGAATCGCTCGTAGTGTCCGACGTCGAGGTCGGTCTCGGAGCCGTCCTCGGTGACGAAGACCTCACCGTGCTGGAACGGGTTCATCGTGCCGGGATCGACATTGAGGTAGGGATCGAGCTTCTGCATGGTCACGCGCAATCCGCGTGCGGTCAGTAGCTGGCCGAGGCTGGATGCCGTCAGGCCTTTTCCGAGTGAGGACGCGACGCCCCCACTGACGAAAATGTGCTTGGTGTCGGAACGCGACTGAAGGCGTGACAATGAGGCTCCCGTGACGAGTCTGCAGGGCTTGCTCCTATCAGGGGGCTGATAAGAGAGGTGAAGCGTGGAAATTGGGCCTGCTACCCACGGGACTTCACGGTAACACCAGTACCTACCTCACCGCCAACGACACGCTCGTTCCGACGACGATCAGCTCGCCGGCGCTCCGACGGTCACGGCGTTCGCGTTCGCTCCGGTGCCGTAGCGGCCCGAGGCACCGTCCAGTTGCTCCGCCAGAGCGAGAACCGTGGTGATTCGCCCTGCTTCACGGTCGACGTTGTCGACTGTGCTGAGAGCGGACGACAGCGCCGAATCGGCTCGCACGACGGCGATGGAACCGTTGCCCTCTGCCGCGCCGGATCGGCCGGCCAGTACCGCGCCTGCACCACGTGAATCCAGAGCGCCCGCGAACCGCGCAACGATGGCACCGCGGTTACCGTCCTCCACGTCCGAAGTGCCGGAACCGGTGACGACCACTGCCAACTGAGCGGGCGCGACGGCACCGTTGTCGTACGCGATGAAGCCGCCACTGCGCAGCGTCTCCAGCGCCAGTGAGAGCTCCTCGGGAGTCGACTGCGGCTGGGCGGTCTCCGCGTTGAGCAGCAGTACCGAACCCAGCAGGTCTCCTGCCAGGCTGCCCTGGTCCACTGCTCCGGTGCGCAACTGAACACCGGCGGGAATGACGTTGGTCAGGCGGGTACGAAGATCGTCGCCGTTCGCAGCAGAGACGAAGGAATCGGTCAGCGACACCCGGCCGGTGACGGTGGCACCCGAAGCCCCGATCGACCGCGTGACTCCGTCCACGTCACCGGGATCTGCATCCGGAGTGGTGATGACCACGACGCTGCGATCGACCAACGTGTCTCGCAACACCCGGCCCGATACCGCAGCGTCGAATCCGTCGGCCGAGTTGAGCTGCTCACCGAGCTGGTTGTTGGTCGCCTGCAGATCGTCCACCTGAGTTTCGAGACCGGTCTTGTCGTCTCGGAGGCCCGATACCAGCCCGCTCGAGAGCAGACCCGAACCGAGCACGATGCCGATGGCCAGTGCCACGAAAACCGCGGCCAGCGAAATGGCATGTTGGCGAAGCGAAATCACGAAAGCAACCCCTGGAACCACAGAGCGAACCGGTTCCACAGATCGATTGCCCAATCCAACGCTTCACCGCCGATGTTGGACACAGCCAGCGCCACGATCACGGCAACGAGCGCAGCCAGAATCAACAGCGCGATCGCACCGCCGGACACACGGCTGCGGTACAGCGTCGCAACAGCTTTGGCGTCGACCAGCTTGGCCCCGACCTTCAGACGCGTCATGAACGCGGCCGGATTGGTGTTGCGTCGACCGCGATCGAAGAACTCGTCCAGGCTGGCCGGGCTACCGACCGACACGATGAGGGAGGCCCCGTGATGATCGGCCAACAACAGTGCGAGATCGGCAGCGGCACCGGTGGCCGGGAACGTCATGGCACCGATACCGAGATCCTGAATGCGCTCGAGTCCTTGCGCGTGGCCGTCGGAATCCGCTGGAAGCACTACCTCTGCACCGCATTTGAGCGTCTGCGCAGTGACGTCCTCGGGATCGCCGACGATGAGATCGGGGCGATGACCTGCCTTCATGGCGGTGTCGGCACCCGCGCCGACACCGATGATGACGGGCGAGTACTCCTTGATGAACGGCTTGAGGTTCTTCAGATCCTCGGCGTGCCCGGGACCGTCGGCGACGATCACGACATGGCGACCCTCGAGATCGATGTCGATGTCCGGCACACCGACGCCGTCGATGAGCAGCGGACTCTCGGTTCGGATGAACTCGATCGTGTTGCCCGAGAACGCTTCCAGATGGTCGACCAGACCCGTCTTGGCCTCGATCATCTTGTCCGAGATCGCGGCTTCGCTCTGCTCGTCGCCCTTCGCGAGGCGCCGATCACCGGTGTAGACACCGCCGTCGTTGAGACGAACCTTGGTTCCGTCCTTGATCTTCTTGAAGACCTCGGTGCCGGCCGAGTCGATCAAGATGATCCCGTTGGCCACGATGGCCTCGGGCCCCAGGTTCGGGTAGCGCCCGGAGATCGAGGGCGACGCGTTGACGACCGCGAGCACCCCTGCCTCGACGAGAGCATCAGCGGTCAGGCGGTCCAGGTCGAGCTCGTCGAGCACGACGATGTCACCGGGGCCGACCCGTTTCAGCAGCTTGGCCGTGTTGCGATCGACTCGCGCGATCCCGGTGATTCCGGGCAGCGAATCCTGACTACGTGACAGCAGAGCCGGCATCTTCATGAGAACCATGATGACCCGATCGACACGCCCGACGACGGAGGCGCGCCGAAACAACTACCACACTGATCACATCAGCACCAAAAGTTACAACGCTGCCCGATCGGCGTTTGCGGTGGCCAGCAGCTCCTCGGCATGCGCGCGACCGGTTTCCGTGTCGTCCAGACCCGCGAGCATTCTCGCGAGCTCGACGACGCGCTCCGACGACGACAGCGTCCGAACCCCGCTGTTCGCCGCACCCTTCTTCGCATCGGTCTTGTCGACCACCAGGTGGGTGTCGGCGAATGCTGCGACCTGAGGCAGGTGGGTGACCACGATGACCTGGTGTGTGCGCGCCAACCGGCCGAGTCGACGCCCCACCTCGACGGCCGCGCGACCACCCACTCCGGCGTCGACCTCGTCGAACACCATCGTCGCGCCCTTGTCCGAACCCGCCAGCACCACTTCGAGTGCCAACATCACCCGCGAGAGCTCACCGCCCGACGCACTCTTGCTGATCGGAAGAGCCTGGGCACCGTCGTGCGCGGACAGCCTGAACTCGACCTCGTCGACGCCATTGCTGCCCGCATGCAGTTCGGCCCCGTCCACGACGATCGGAGCCGTGTCGGACGGACCGGCGGGAAGTGCGCGAACATCGATCTGCAGCTTGGCTTTTCCCATGGCCAAACCCGCCAGCTCGACGCTGACCGCCTTCGAGAGCTTCACGGCGGCCTTGGCCCGAGCCGCACTGAGCTTCGAAGCAGCTGCCGCGACGTCGACCGCAGCCGCGTCGACCTTGGCGCTCAACTCGGCGAGCGCATCGGCCGAGGTGTCGATGTGCGAGAGCCGCTCACGGGCCTCCTCCGCCCAGGCGATGACGCCGTCGACATCGGCGGCGTACTTGCGTGTCAACGACTTCAGCTCGGCCTGCCGGTTCAGGATCGAGTCGAGCGCGCCCGGATCGGACGGCAGATCCGTCAGGTACGAAGTGAGGTCTGCCCCGATGTCGCCCACGATCGCCATCGCGTCGTTCAGACGCGGCAGCAGCTCGGTCAGTGCTGCGTCCTCGGCATGTTCGAGGCGAGAGCGAGCCTCGCCCAGTAGATACAGCGCGGACGTCGTGTCCGACGCCTCCTCGGTACTCCCGACCAGCGCCGCCGAGGCACCTTCCGCGGTCTCACGCAGCGAATCGAGATCCCCCAGCCGACGCACATCCTCGGCCACGGAGCGATCCTCACCCGGCTCGGGCGCCAGGGAGTCGATCTCCTGCAGGCCGAACTGCAGCCGATCGGCTTCCTGCGCCAGCTCCCGACTGCGTTCGGTGCGGTCGATCAGCTCGTTGCGCGCGTCGAGCCAAGTCTTGCGCGCGGTGCGGTATTTCGAGACGAGGGACGCCACCGCGTCCCCGGCAAATCTGTCCAGCGCGCCGAGTTGCTGATCGGGACGCAGCAGACGCAGCTGATCGTTCTGACCGTGCACCGTCAACAAGGAGTCGGTGAAGTTCGACAACACCGATGCCGGCACACTGCGCCCACCGAGGTGCGCACGAGAACGACCGTCCGAGTTGACGGTACGCACGGCGATGATCGAATTGTCCTCGTCCCGTTGACCTCCCGAGGACTCGAGCACCTTGTCGACGTCGTCGATCACCTGCTCCGACGCGGTGTCGGTACTGAATCGCCCCTCGACCACAGCACGCTGTGCGCCGAGCCGAACCCGGCCCGCGTCGGCGCGGGCACCCGACAACAGGTGCAGACTCGTGACCACCATGGTCTTTCCGGCACCCGTTTCGCCGGTGAGTACGGTCAGCCCCTCGTGAAACTGTGCGCTGGCACCGGATATGACTCCGAGGCTGTCGATCCGAATCTCTTCGAGCATCCCTACCTCGCTCTCCCCCGCCACCCGGTCACGGGCAGTTCGAATTTCTTGACCATGCGATCGGCGAACGGTGCCGAATCGAGCCGAACCCACTTGATCGGCGACGCTCCCCGCACCACCTCGACGCGAGCACCTGCCGGCAGGCTCAATGTGCGCCTGCCATCGCAGAATACGAATCCCGCATGTCCGCCGGCATCGATCTCGACCGCGATGATCGACTCGGGGCTGGTGACGAGCGGCCGCGCGAACAACGCGTGTGCGTTGCTCGGAATGACCAATATCGCTTCGAGTTCCGGCCAGACCACAGGCCCACCGGCCGAGAACGCGTAGGCCGTCGAGCCCGTCGGTGTGGAGATGAGGACGCCGTCGCACCCGAATGCGGATACCGGTCGGCCGTCGACTTCGAGCACGACCTCGAGCACTCCGAGCCTCGACCCGTTCTCGATGCTGGCTTCGTTCAATGCCCAGCCACGATCGACCACCTGGTCGCCGACGCGAATCGCAATGTCCAGTGTCATGCGTTGCTCGATGCGGTAGTCCCCGGCGATGACGCGGGCCAGGGCATCTTCGAGATGGTCGGCTTCGGCCTCCGCCAGGAACCCGACATGGCCGAGGTTGATGCCGAGCACCGGTATGGACGCTCCTCGCGCGAGTTCGGCTGCGCGCAGGAAGGTCCCGTCACCGCCGAGAACCAGGACCATCTCGCAACCGGCGGCCGCGTCCGGTCCGAACTCGACGACGTTCAGTTTCATGTCAGCGACGAACACGTGATCGTGTTCCTCGGTATCGGAGGCTTCGATCTTCGACGGCTCGACCTCGTCCACGAGCACGCGAAGGCAGATGCCCGCCTCGTCGAACACCTTGCCCACGCGGCGCGCGGTTTCGGCGATGTCCGGTCGACCAGGATGGGCGACGAGAAGAATCTCTCGAGTCGACTCCCGTTCCGGCGCTGCGTGGGACGGAGTCACTGTGGTCCTTCCTCGATCGCGAGCCGGACGAGTTCCGTGATGTCTGCGCGAGGCGAGTCCTCGTCTGCACCTGCCCTCAGCCACAAAAAGTACTCGACGTTGCCCGACGGCCCCGGCAGCGGGCTCGCCGCCACCGCGCGAACACTCAGATCCAAGCCGACGGCCGCGTTCGCAACATCCTCCACTGCCTCGGCTCGCAGAGCTGGATCTCGCACCACGCCACCGGAACCCACGCGATCCTTGCCGACCTCGAACTGCGGTTTGACCATCAACACCATGTCGGTACCCGGCTTCGAGCATGCGACGAACGCGGGAAGAACCAGCTTCAACGAGATGAACGACAGATCCGCGACGATGACGTCGACAGGTCCACCGATCGTGTCGGCGTCGATCGACCGGACGTTGGTGCGGTCGATGACGTGAACGCGGTCGTCGGATTGCAGACGCCACACCAGCTGCCCGTATCCCACATCAACGGCAACGACCTCGCGCACTCCACGGCTGAGAAGAACATCGGTGAACCCACCGGTGGACGCCCCGGCGTCCAGACAACGAGCCTGCTCGACGGTCAACCCGAGCGGCTCGAAGGCGTCGAGGGCACCGAGCAACTTGTGCGCCCCGCGGGAGGCCCACGAGATCTCGTTGTCTTCTTCGGCCACCAACAGCGGTGTGCCCGGCTCCACCGCGGTAGCGGGCTTCGAGGCCACCGTCCCGGCGATCTTCACCCGGCCCGCTTCGATCAACTCCGAAGCGTGCTCGCGAGATCGGGCGAGTCCACGACGAACCAGTTCGGCGTCGACACGTGCGCGACGAGCCATGTCAGGTCTTGTCGACGGTGTTCAGGGCACGAACGAGTACTTCGTGCGCTCGGTCGAGCAGACTCGCGTCGCGCGCCAAGGCCTCGGAGTCCACGGCCTCGGATCCCTCGTCGTCCGCCGACTCGATGGTGAGCTGATTCAACAGCGAACCGACCTCGGTGCGAATAGTCTCCGGATCTGCCGACGACTCGTCGACGACACCGCTCGGCCGGTGCTGTCCTGGTAGTGGAATAGGCGCGCTCATCGCCTCTCACGCTATCGGATGGGTCCGACGAACGCCCGATCGCCGCCGCTCGCCGAACGCTGCTGTCGAACGCAGCGTCAACAGCCGAGTAGCGAACGCAGATCGCCGAGTCGATCTCCCTCGAAGCGAACATCCGAGAACGTCGAACCGGACCAGGCGACGTGCAGTGTGGCGAGCGCCCCCTCGAACGCATCCGGCTCACCGTCCCCGCTGTACTGCACGGACAGCACCTCGTTCTCGATGCCGACCGTCCAATCGGTCTTGCTGCCGACGCTCGACGACATCTCGTCCTTGTTGAGGACTCCGAGATCGGGGCCGATGTGAGTGGGGCGCAAATGCCGAGGAGCATGCAACAACTCCGCAGCGGTACTCACGCCGGTCAATACCAGCAGCGACGGTAGATCGATTTCGTTCGCTCCGGCGATGTCGGTGTCGAGCCTGTCTCCGACGACCAGTGCCGAACGTGCTCCGCTGCGCTCGATGGCGTCGTGCATGATCGGGGCGGCGGGCTTGCCTGCCACGATCGGCTCGATCTCGGTGGCGTTGCGCACCGCTGCGACCATCGAGCCGTTCCCCAGAACGAGTCCCCGCTCGGTCGGCAGGGTTGCGTCGATGTTCGTTGCCACCCACAGTGCACCTGCACGGATGACGAGGACAGCCTCGGCAAGAATCTTCCAGCCTGTATCGACCGAATGCCCCTGCACCACCGCGACCGGATGGTCGTCGGCAGATCTGACCGGTTCGAGACCTACCTTGGTGATCTCGTTCGCCAACGCGTCGGTACCGACGACGAGCACGCGGGAACCTGGGTCCAACTTGTCAGCCAACACACGGGCACCGGCCTCGGAACTGGTGACGACGAACTCTGCCGTGGTGTCGAACCCGAGACCACGCAGATGTTCGGCAACGTCCTCGGGGGCACGACTGGCATTGTTGGTGACAAAGTACTGCTTTTCCGCACCACCCGACAGCGCTTCCACTGCACCGGGAATGGGGTCCTTGCCTGCGTACACGGTGCCGTCGAGGTCGAGTAGCAGAACGTCATGGAGGTCGCGCAGCGCGGTCACTGACCGCCTCCGGACAGCTCCTCGACCCGCTCTTCTGCGTCGGTCTCACCATCGACGTCGGCTGCAGCGGCATTGAGGAACCACTTCACACCTTCGTCGACGCGACCCGCCGCAACCAGCGCATCTGCGTAGACGTAGAACAAGCGAGCGGCAGCCGTGCCGGAGCGCGACGCGTCGAGGTCAGGGGTCTGCAGCGTGACGACGGCCTGGTCGTACTGGTTCAGATCCATTCGGGCACCTGCCACGACGATCCGAAGCTCCGACGCTTCCTCGCCGGTCAACTCACGAGCCTCGTCACTGCGACCGAGTTCGATAGCGCGCTCGGGGCGTCCGAGTCCGCGCTCGCAGTCGGCCATCACCGCGATGAGGCCCGGTCCGCCTGCCATCCGTCGGGCAGCGCGAAGCTCGGACAGTGCTTCGGCCCACTCACCGGCGTGGTACGCCGCGATACCTGCGGTTTCACGCACTACGGCAATGCGGCCGGCGCGCTGACGAGCAGCGCGCGCATGCAGCAGCGCCAACTGCGGATCGTCGTCGAGCAGTCTGCTGGTCATCACGAGGTGACGTGCGACGGCGGTGGCGTTGTTCTTGTCCAGGCTCAACAGGTCTCGACGCACCGCTGGTTCGAGCTGTCCGGCTTCGACCTCGTCGGGCAGATCCGGCTCATCGGGACGCGGCGGTCGACGGTCGGACGGTGAGCTGTTTCCGCGCCGGTCTCCGGAGAATCCGCCCTCACCGCCACGCCTGCGGGGAGGACCGTCCGAACGACGCGGGTCGCCGCGGCGGTCCTGAGCGCGGGGGTTGCGGTCTCGGGACTCGCTCGGGCGGTTGCCGCCGTCCCCTCGGGAGGGGCGACGATCGTTGTTGTCTTCCGACACGGGCGTCCTTTCGGATTTCGGTACAAACGCAAAAAGGGGACCCACCAAGTGGGTCCCCTTCTTACAACGGGTGTTCGGCGGTGTCCTACTCTCCCACACCCTGTCGAGTGCAGTACCATCGGCGCTGGAGGGCTTAGCTTCCGGGTT
>NZ_JAWLKF010000024.1:0-32554 GCF_033042195.1 Rhodococcus cerastii | reverse complement strand
AGCTCACGTGCAAACAAAGCCGACACGCCGACGCTCACATGACGTCGAAGACGCCTGGAGGTGGGGTGAGGATAAGAATTCCTCTTCGACCAGCTCGTCGAAATCGGAAGGGCGCAACGTGAAGCGACAAACCGCCTGAACGCCTTCCGCAGCGGTAGCACACTGTGACGGCGCGGGAAGAGACAGAGCCGGGCCGTGAGCGGCGTCGAGCTGCCCTCGCTTCTGTCCGGTTGGCCGCCGCAGACGTCGCACATCGAGATACGGACGAAGTTGAAAACCTCGCTGCCGGGCATGAGATAGATGAAGCCCTGGCCGCCGGCAACACACTGAACGAAGTTGCGCGGTCCATCTGTTACACCGAGGCAGTCGCCTCAGACCTTCTAAGCAAGTTCCAAGAGTTCCGCGACAGTCTCGCGGCGCGCAGCCAAATTCCCCTGTTCTGAGCAACTTTCCACGCACACCTCGCATTGCCGCTATGACTCGAAGAGGCCGAAGCCATGAATTTCATCCGCATCGACACCGACCGAGGGACCCTCTACGGGCCATCCTTCGCCGAGACGCTGACACACTTCTTCGGACAGAACCAGCACGTCGAGTGGGAATTCCACCAGCTCACCGCCGGATACTCTGATGGGCGGTGCACCGTGTCGACCGCGATCCGAGTGCATCACCGCGGACAGTGGATCGTCGCTGCTCGATCCTTCGGCTCCCGCACCGTCGACGCGATCCCCGACTGCGTAGTTCGCGTCGAATCGAATTTCGCCGCCGCACCGTTCGACGCACCTGCGTTACCTCGCTGGGTGTACGAGTGGGCGTATGACCTGCTGGTCTAATTCACGGTATAGGTCGACTGGTACAGATCGAAAGCGAAGAACTTCTCGAGTTCGTAGATGCAGAAATGCCGGAGTGCGACCAATAGTTTTCAGCGCGCGACGATCCCAAGAGGGTCACCCCGCAGAAGCGACTTCCCATTGTGAATGAGTCAGCGAACATCGCACCGAACGACGACCGGGTTTGTGTCGAAAGTTCGCACGCGGCTTCACGGTCTCTTGGTACGGGGTGGTCGTGTCGCTGGTCCTCGTCTCGTGGTGCGCTTCCGATCCACTGCATCGATGTCTTCGTTGATGGTTCGGCGAAGTTTCCTGAGGGTCAGTGCCGACAGCGGCAGGCTTGCTGCGAGTGCGATGAGAAGAACCAACACGAAGGGGATGTCGAGACTGGTCAGCGCGTCGACGGCCAAAAGCACTCCTGCGGCCACGCACACGAGGAGCAGGCGCACGACGTTGTAAGCCAGCACATGTAGGGCAAGCCGTCCTCGAGCAGTTGAGGGTGTGCGGATCAGTGGCATCTGCTGTCCTGTCGTGCGTCGTGGCTCATCGTGCTTTCCATTCAGGCCGGTAAGAGTGTCTGGCGTCATCGTCCGGTGCGGGACCGGGTTTCGGTGCCGATCTGTTTGAGGAAGTCGTTGTAAGCGTTCAGTTCGCTGTATCCGTCCTCTTCGGCTTGGCGATCCGCGACGGCCGATTCCTCTTTTTCGTCCCGGTTCCATTGAATGCAGAAGATGAGCACGACCAGTAGGGCGACCGGTTCGCCGTAGGACCACGCCAACGCTCCGGCGAGCTTCTGATCGGATACCGGATCGATGCCCCATTCCGGGGGTGGGAAGGCGAAGGTCGCCAGCATTGGGGTGCTCGACATCATCAAGATGACACCGAAGAACACGTGCAGCGGCATCTCGACGAACAGGTCGAACAACCGGCCCAGATTGCTCTGCCGAACGGGGAGGGGGCCGACGGCGAGCACAGGGATGATGAACAGCAGCCCGCTGGCGAAGAAGAAGATCTCCATCGATACGTGCCCGATGACTGTGATGGCGAGAACATCGAAGATCGACGACAGATACAGCCCGTAATAGCTGAAAAGGAACAACGGGATCGTCAGCCCGGGATGGAGAGCGATGCGTCCGGCGCGGCTACGCAACCCCGTCAGCGCCGCGATCAGTACCCACCTACCGGCTCCGTGATGCGCGGTGGCTCGCAGGAGAAGTCGTCCGGGCGAACCCACCACCAACAACGGTGGGATGGTCATCGACAACGTCAGATGCTGGAACATGAAGACGCTGAACAGGCTGTAGCCGTAGCGTTCGATCTGCAGTCCGGTCACCAGGACCAGCGCCGCGCAACCGAGCAGAAAACTCGCACTCCGCCACCGCGACCATGCGATACCTCGACCGCGGACCCGGTAGAGCCCCCAGCAGTACAGCCCGGCCATGACGACACCGGCGATCGGCAGGATCGGTAGGGGAGGAAGATCCCAGCTCAACAACGCTGCCAGCGTCGGCGGCCCTTCCGGGGGAGCAACGGCAGCGATGATCATCGGCACCCTGTCATTGCTTGTTCTTGCCTCGGATCACCAGGGTCAGGGCGATGGCACCGAGACCGAGCACAGCCAGGCCCACGATCGAGAGCAGCATCATGGTGTTCTGTTTCGGTGGCCGGTCTTCGCTGGCGGACGGATTGTTGGGATCGTAGGGCTGCGTTGCCGTGGTAGCAGGAGTCGGCGAGGTCGAGGTCGCACCGCTCTGCGACTGCTGTGCAGCGGCGTCCTGAGGGGTGGCGGTCGCCGCAACGTCGACGGAGAAACCGTACGATCCGGTGATCGGGTGCCCGTCCGCGGAGGTGACCCGGTAGCCGACGGTGTACTCCCCGTTGGGGAGTCCGTCCTCGAGCAGGACCGATACGTCGGGGCCCTCGACCGTGGCCGTTCCCTGTGCCCACTGAGTGTCGCCAGGACCCACGACGCTGATGGTCGCGAACGATTCGTTGATGTCCTGGTTGAACACCAGACCGACACCGATCGGCGCGAAGTCGAGTGTGGCATCGGCGGGCGGGTCGGAGCTGACCAGTTCGCTGTGCGCCGACGCCGGCGCCGCAGCGAACAATGCTGTCCCGCAGATCATCACGGCAATCAGCATCAGACGTTTCACGTGGGGTACTCCTCTGTATCGAGCCCGACCCAACAACTACGGGTCATAGTAGTAGGGAGGGCGGTTTAGCGGTGGGTCACTTCTGCGGCGATGGTTATTTCACCGGGTCCGGAGGATCGGATCGTTCATGGCCGGCGATGGCTTCGGTGATCACTTCCGAGGGCGCGATCGAATCCGAGTGCGGGCCACCGACGTGCTGCTCGGCGCGGATGCGTTCGACCATGTGCGGATAGTGAAGCTCGAACGCCGGCCGCTCGGAGCGGATTCGGGGCATCTCGGTGAAGTTGTGCCGCGGCGGTGGGCAACTGGTCGCCCACTCGAGGGAGTTACCGAACCCCCACGGGTCGTCGACAGTGACCACTTCGCCGTAGCGGTAGCTCTTGAAGACGTTCCAGATGAACGGCAGCGTCGAGGCTCCGAGAACGAACGATCCCACGGTCGAGACCTGGTTGAGGGTGGTGAACCCGTCGGACGGAAGATAGTCGGCGTACCGGCGCGGCATTCCTTGCGCTCCGAGCCAGTGCTGGACGAGGAAGGTGGCGTGGAATCCGAGGAACGTCATCCAGAAGTGCCACTTGCCCAGTCGTTCGTCGAGCATGCGGCCGGTCATCTTCGGAAACCAGAAGTAGATCCCCGCATAGGTCGCGAAGACGACCGTTCCGAACACGACGTAGTGGAAGTGCGCGACGACGAAGTAGGTGTCGGTGACGTTGAAATCGATGGGCGGGCTCGCCAGGAGCACTCCGGACAGCCCGCCGAAGACGAACGTGACGAGGAATCCGATGGAGAAGAGCATGGGGGATTCGAGGGTGACCTGGCCGCGCCACATGGTGCCGATCCAGTTGAAGATCTTCACCCCGGTCGGCACAGCGATGAGGAAGGTCATGAACGAGAAGAACGGCAGCAGCACGGCGCCGGTGGCATACATGTGGTGCGCCCACACCGCGATGGACAGGGCTGCGATGCCGACGGTGGCGTAGATCAGACCTTTGTACCCGAAGATGGGTTTGCGGGAGAAGACCGGGAAGATCTCCGAGACGATTCCGAAGAACGGTAGCGCGATGATGTAGACCTCGGGGTGACCGAAGAACCAGAACAGGTGCTGCCAGAGCAACGCCCCGCCGTTGGCGGGATCGAAGATGTGGGTGCCGAGTTTCCGGTCGGCGAGCAGGCCCATCAGCGCTGCGGTCAGCAGTGGGAACGCCAGCAAGATCAGGATCGAGGTCACCAGGATGTTCCAGGTGAAGATCGGCATGCGGAACATCGTCATTCCCGGTGCGCGCAGGCACACCACGGTGGTGACCATGTTGACCCCGCCCAGGATGGTGCCCAGGCCTGCGATGAGCAGGCCCACGATCCACAGGTCGGATCCGATACCGGGGGAGTAGACGGCGCTGCTCAACGGGGTGTATGCGGTCCAGCCGAAGTCGGCGGCACCGCCGGGGCTGATGAACCCGGCGGTGGTGACCAGTGCGCCGAACAGATAGAGCCAGTAGGAGAAGGCATTGAGCCGGGGGAAGGCGACATCGGGTGCGCCGATCTGCAGCGGCAGGATGTAGTTGCCGAAGCCGAAGACGATCGGGGTGGCGTAGAGCAGCAGCATGATCGTGCCGTGCATGGTGAAGAGCTGGTTGTACTGCTCGTTGGAGAGGAACTGCATTCCCGGAACGGCAAGTTCGGAGCGCATGATCAAGGCCATGAGGCCGCCGACGAGGAAGAATCCGAACGAGGTCACCAGGTACATCAGTCCGATGACCTTCGGATCGGTGGTGGTGACCATCGTGTGCAGGAACGACCCCTTGCGGGCCCCGCGGGGTGGATAGGGGCGAACCGCCGGCGCAGCCGGAGGAGATGTCAGCGCCGTCATGGAACCACCTTCGAATCGCACGCGAATTACAGGACGCGTCCGACAGCCTAACTCAAATACTATGCTGCATAGTATTTGGGTGGGTCAGGTCAGTACGGCCGCACACGCTGCGGCGGAGATCGCACTGAGGGTGAGGATTGCCATGGCGGCCGGCACCACGAGCGGCAGTACGGCGGCGGCAGCGTATGCGCCGGGCACTGTCCGGGTCGGCATCTGCGCGCTCGTATCGAGGTGGCGGAGTCGTTCGGTGGTCGATTCGCCGATCAGGCCCAGTGCCCACAGTGGACGTGCAGAATGCGCCTGCGAGACCGTCGACAGTGCCGAACGTACAGTGTCGGCGCTGGTGACCGCGGCCGCGGACCGGTCCGCGGCGACCTCGACCAGAACCCGCACCGCTGCAGGTGCTGCGGCGAACAGGGGAACGCGAGGGAACGCCGCTGCCAGGATCTCGCAGATGTTGACGATGCGGTGGTGGCGCCCGCGCAGGTGGGCTCGTTCGTGTGCGATCACAGCTCGCTGTTGATCGGGATCGAGATGGGCGAGCAGGCCTTCGGTGGCCACGACGTAGCCGGGGCGACCGTCGATGCTGTAGGCCAGCGGGAGCGGGTGGTCGAGCCACATGATCGGTTCTGGTCCGGGGTCCGTGCGAGCGACGACGGCGATGACATCGCGGTGATAGTCGCGGACTTTGGACCGGGCTCGAAGTTGACGGCGAGTCGAGCGCAGGACGCGCGCCGACGCCGACGCCGCGAGGACGACCGATGCTCCGGCGACCGCTTCGCCGATCCACGGCTGGGCCGCGTGTTGCAGTGAGCCCAGACAGCGGACGGCGAGTTCGACCATGCCCTCGGCGGGCGCATGGCCGGGCCAGAGCAACACGGTCACCGCGGATCCCACGAGAAACAGCACCCCGGCGATGCTGCCGATCCATGCGGTCAAGGCGAGAGTGGGGCTCACGGTGCGGGTGAGAGAGGTCAGCGGCCGCGGCAGGGCGACGGCCGCGATGATCGCCGCGAGGAGCAACACCAGCGCGACGATCACCGGTTCACGTCCGGCAGGTTCCCCCGCAGAGCGTCGAGCTCGTCGTCGGTGACGGTTTTCGCGAAATGCATCAGGACGGCGGCCGAGTCGGTGCTGGTGTCGAGGATTTCGCGCAGAGCTTGCGAGGTGGCCTCCGCGCGCGACTGCACCGGGGAGTACAGGTACGCGCGTGACTGCTTGGTCCGCTCGACCCACCCCTTCTCGTGGAGATGGGTCACGACGGTCAGGATCGTGGTGTAGGCGGGGTTTCTGTCGGCCATGAGTTCACGCAGGTCGTGGACCGACTGCGGTCGATCGCATTCCCAGAGCACGTTCATCACCTCCGCTTCGAGATCACCGAGCCTTTTCATCGCCAGTTCTTCTTTCCTTGTCGTGTCAGCTGATATCGACTCCGCGTGCCGACAGCCACGCCGTCGGGTCGGACTTGGCACCGTCGGGTTGCCACACTTCGTAATGCAGGTGGGGTCCGGTGGATTGGCCTCGGTTGCCTACCGTAGCAATGAGCTCGCCGGCTTTCACACGTTGACCGGCGGTGACGAGCGCCTGGTCTATGTGCCCGTACACCCCGATCGTGCCGTCGTCCTGACGAATTCGCACCCACAGGCCGAACCCTTGCGCCGGCCCTGATTCGATGACCTCGCCGTCGGTCACCGATACGATCGGCGTCCCGATCGTGTTGGCGATGTCGAGTCCGTAATGCGTTGTCCCCCAACGTGGCCCAGAACCGGAGGTCAATGTGCCAGACACCGGCACCACCGAGAGCGGGCGGCGCGCCTCGGCATCGCGTGCAGCGCGCTCCGCCGCCCGAACTCCCCCCTCGGCGAGTTGCTCGGTCATGCGCTGCGCGAGTCGGCCGACATCGAGATCGGGCAACTGCAACACCTGCGGGGGTGAGGCAACGACCGGGCTCGGCGGCAGGACGCCGGCGGGAGGTCGATCGATACTCGCGGCGCTGAGCGCCACACTGTCCTGCGACCCGGTGTTCGGAGCCGTCGCTGCCGCGGAAAGAAAGGCACCGACCGCGACCGACGCAGCGATGGCGCGGCCACCCGGCTTCGGCACCCGGCGGCGATGAAGTCCGCGGCGAGCACTTCGCGACACGGGCTGGACTACGCCGCGGTCGACCTCGCCGTGTGTCGTCTCGTCCGGACCGGCCACGTGCGCCGCCCACATCGACGCGGTAGTGTCCGCGGCCGCGGTGTCCCAGGCGTCGCTGACCGCGTGAACGGTTCCATCCGGTGCGGGCGTCAGCGCCGAGGGCGTGTGCTCGTCCTCCGGCAGAGTGTCGGAGTACCCGGCATCGGCGGGCGACTCGGTCACAAAACGTGAGGGTGCGAACTCGGCCCGTCGATGACGGGGGCGATCGGTGAGCGCCGTCGGCCTGGTGCCGACGGGCATCGAGATCACGCCGCCGCGCGCCGGCGCTGCGCAGTCGTCGTCGATCGGATCGGGTGTGCGGTGTCGGGCCAAGATCACAATCCTTGGTGGCTACGAGGCCGAGGCCTCGCTCGAGATAACGAAATGGTGACGGTCAGGCCACAGGTTACTACTATCGAGCATAGTTTTTCCATCCCACTCGACCCGGATTCGCCCATACCGCTGGTCACGGTCCTCGGAGGACATCCCGCGGGCTACGGCGTCCCTGACCGAGAACGGATTCTTCGGGTATCAGGGGTGATCGCGCCGAGAGGACAGGCCACCGAGCATGGTGTTGTACGCCTCGAGTTCGGTATCACCTTGATCGTCGATTCGGCGATCTCGTTGCCGTGCCGCGCTCTCGTCGGCCGCCGACCACCGGACCGCGGCGAGAACCGCGGCAGCGAGCAACGGCAACTCGCCGATGCCCCACGCAAGAGTGCCGCCGCGCCGCTGGTCGGCCAGCAGGTCTGCGTTCCAATCCAGACGCAGTCCGCTGTAGAAGCTCGCTCCGAGCGCGGTCTCGAGATCGATCGTCACGACGAGGAAGAATGCGAACCCGGCCAACGCGGTGATACTCGCGAGCAACTTCGTCAGTCCCGCGATCGGTCTCGGTACCGGGTCTTCGCCGACCGTGCCCCAGAACATCACCATCCCGACGGTCAGGAACCAGCCCTTCATCACCATGTGTGCCACATGCGAGTCGGCGACGGTGTCGAACACTCCGCCGGGGTAGATCAGGTAGAAGCTGCTCAGGAACACCGTGGTGCTGACCCACGGGTGGATCGCGATCCGGGCTGCTCGGCTGTGCCATGCAGCCCGGAGCCATTCGCGCGAGCCCGGTGCGTCGGCTGCCGGCGCGGTCGGCAGGACCGAGGCGAACAAGGTGGCCGGTCGGCCGAGGACCAACAGCAACGGCACGGCGATGGCGACCGCGGTCAGTCCCGCCATGTGCACGCTGAACATCGCCGGGCTGTAGAGCCCGACCCCGGACGAGGTCGCCACGAGCAGCACCGCAGTGCCCATCAACCAGCTCGCTGTCCACCGCCTCTGCCATGGCAGGCCTACCCGCCGGCGGCGCCGCACGGCCACCAGGTACAGGACGGCCGCGATCACCGCAGCGGAGCCGAACACCAGGTCGAAACGCCACTCGAACGCCAACCGCGCAGCGGTGGGCGGGCCGTCCAACACGTAGCCCA
Source organism: Rhodococcus cerastii (assembly GCF_033042195.1). Taxonomy (NCBI): domain Bacteria; kingdom Bacillati; phylum Actinomycetota; class Actinomycetes; order Mycobacteriales; family Nocardiaceae; genus Rhodococcus; species Rhodococcus cerastii. The sequence goes on along the minus strand of NZ_JAWLKF010000024.1, from coordinate 24,045 downwards.
AGGCCTCTTCGTGCGCCTGAGGTAGCGAGGCGTCCTGCGGCGGGGGCGGGGGAGTGCGACCGAGTGCAACCGCCAGGCCCACTGTGGTGACGAGAACGAGGGTCTCGATCATCGACAACGTGATCAGGGATCTGCGGTTCTCGGGATTGTGAGCCAGAGCGCCGACCGTTCGTCGTCGCTGTATCCACCCGAGGGTCCCCACGATCGCCAGGGCTGCGATCTTCGCCAGTATCAGAGCGCCGTACGTCGAATCCCACAGCGACGTCACGGGTACACGCACGGCAGCGTTGACCACTCCGGAGACCGCCATGATCACGAACGCAACCAGAGCGAGCGTCGAATAGCGGCGGGTCGCGACGGCAAGGTGTCCACCCCCGCGCAGCGCATGAGCGAGAAGTGCGAGGAGTCCGCCCACCCACAGAGCGGCAGCGAGGATGTGCAGAATCAACGAGTTCGTCGCGATGTCGTGATTGCCGCCGGTCGAGGAGTGGCCGGTGACCGCGCGCGGGATCAACGCGAGCATCGACAGGGCGAACAAGGCGGGGGTCCACCGATGCCGCAACACCGCCGCGCATGCTGCGGCGGTGATCGCCGCGACCGCAGAGGTGATGGCCCATGCAGTGGAGGCCTCGACATCGCCGATCGCACCGAGGAACTGCACCGGTTGCGCCGCAACGGATCCGACAGGTTGACCCGACGCGTCCGAGAGCGTCAGCGGCACCAACGCCGCCGCGCACACCGCCCACACTGCGGAGGCCTTCGCCGCGGTGCGGACGGCGATGTACCCGTCGATGGCGAGCACACCCGACATTTGGGGAGGAACGAGGAACGCTGCGAGAAGCAACGACCCCACCGCCACGACCGCGGCTACCTCTCCGAGCGCGGTCAGCGCCGGAATACCGTAGGTCGTGATCGGTCCCGGATCGGGAAGCCCGAGCAGAATCAGCGCCTGCGACGTCGACAACGCCGCGAGCACAGCGGCCACCACTGCCGCGATCGCGGCCCACAGCAGCATCACCTGCGAACCGGAGCGTCGATTCACCGGACCGCGGGTCGAGAGTGCGGCTTCGGTGGCCATGTCGTCGGTGGCCATGACGCGGCACCCCTTACGTGGATGATGTGTGGCGGGAAAACTGTCGGCCGGCAATATCGGCACGGCTGCGCCACCAAGTCGCGCAACCGAGATCGAACTACTACGAATCATAGTTCTGCGCCGACGCAGTGCGGCCGCGCGGGCAGCAGCTTCCAGCGAACACGACACTTGCATATATGCGCATATCGCAATATGTTGTGTTCCTGCTATCGAACCACGCCGAGAAGGGGTACCCACGATGGGACACGGACATGGCCACGGGATAGAGCCGGGATCGCCGGCGAGCGCATCCGGTAAGCACCTCGGGCGACTGTGGATCGCTGTCGGTCTCGGGGCGGTTACGTTGGTGACGCAGGTGGTAGTGGGTCTGTCCACCTCGTCGCTGGCGTTGTTGTCCGATTCCGCGCACGTGTTCACCGACGTGTTCGGGGTCTTGATGGCGATCGTGGCAATCACACTCGCACAGCGGCAGTCTCGCAAGACCGGCCGCACGTTCGGACTGTATCGAGCCGAAGTGTTCGCGGCTCTGTTCAATGCAGTGCTGCTCTTCGGTGTCGCTGGGTGGATTCTCTACGAAGCCGCGCAACGCATCACGAACCCACCGGAGGTGCCCGGGATTCCGGTCATGTTGGTGGCACTGCTCGGTCTGGCCATGAACCTCATCGCGTTCCTCCTTCTGCGTAGTGGTGCGAAAGAGAGCCTCAATGTTCGGGGTGCGTATCTGGAGGTGATGGCGGACATGCTCGGCTCGATCGGAGTGCTCGTCAGCGGACTGGTCACCGTCGTGTTCGGGTGGCGGTACGCCGACCCGGTCATCGCGGTCGCCATCGGGTTGTTCGTTTTGCCGCGTGCATTCACTCTGGGGCGTCATGCCGTACGAATTCTGCTGCAACACGCTCCGTCGGGCATCGATGTCGCCGCCGTGGAAAAGGCCCTGACCGGTGTCGACGATGTCGAAGAGGTACACGATCTGCACATCTGGACACTGACGTCGGGGATGGAGGTCGCTTCGGCGCATCTGACGGTCGCCCCGGAGGCCGAGACACCCCGGGTGCTCGCTGCAGCGCAGCAGGTTCTCCGCGACGAGTTCGGTCTCGAGCACGCCACTGTGCAGGTCGAACCCCAGGAAGGCGAAGGCCGTTGCCGAGAGGTCAATTGGTAGGCAGGTCTCGACCCGGTGCGAGATCGGCACGCCGTGCTGTCGTCGACACGGCAGCGATGTACCGGAACCGGCACCAGTCGGGTGGGGGCACAGAGTGGGTCCTCGATTGCCGCACATCGGCCCGGTCGACACCGTTCACCCCGAACCCGTCCACCTCGCATGTTCGGCCGCCCGGTGATGGATCAGTCGACTGTGAGGGTATCTACGGTTCTGGTCACGGCGCGGTTCGGCAGTGGCTCGGTAGCGGGGCTGCGCACGACCACCCCGTCGGTGATCGAGAAGGCACTGTTGTGGCAGGGGCACTCGATCGTGCCGTTGCGGACTCGGTTCACTGTGCACCCTTGGTGAGAACAGATAGCCGAGAAGGCCCGGAAGGTACCGGGTTCCGGTTGGGTGACGACGACCTGCCGGTCGGCGAGCACGATTCCACCGCCGACAGGAACATCGTTCACCGACAAGGTGATGGGACCGTCGGAAGCGGTGTCCTCACCGGACGGGGCTTCGCCGACGCTGCATCCGGCGGCAGCCAGGCACGCTGTAGCGCAGCTCGTAGCGAGAAAAATACGGCGCGGTAGCGCCGGGATGTTGTCGCTCATGCAGCAGGTTCCCCTCGGTGCGCCTCGGTGCGCCTCGGTGAGCGAGAGGCGACGATCGCTTGTCGGTGGTTGTGGTCGAATATGTTTCGAGCCGTTCCGGTGTCGATCACTCTCACTGTTCGAGCGAATCAGCATGATTGTCCTGTCGCGAATGTGTCTGCACTGCAGGGCATTCGATTCGAGCACCGAGGTATCTCATGCAAGTTCACGATTCGGCGCTGTCGGGCACTGCGGGCCGAGGGGTAATCTTTGTGGCCTCTCGCGTGAACAGTGCCGCACCGATCATCAGCACCACCCCGCAGGTGATGTAGATGTCGGCGAGGTTGAATGTCGGCCACCAACCGGTGTGAAAGTAATCGGTGACCGCGCCGTCGAGGAGCCGGTCGAGGACATTCGAGAGTGCACCGGCGAGGACCAACGACAGCGCTGCCGTGGTGACCGGACCCGCGTGAGGCGCGGTACGCCACCCGTAGATCGCCAACCCGGTGGTGATCGACGCCGTCACGGCGACGACGACCCACACGGGCAGAGAATCACCCAGGCTGAACGCCATTCCGCGATTGAAGGCCAGTCGCAGCTCGAGTATCCGCAGCGGAATCGTCGAGCCGGGCAACGCCGCCTGCGCCCAGTAGTCGACCAGTAGAGCGGCAGCGACCAGAGCCAGGACAAGGGCGGTTGCGGCGGCGCGGAGCCGAGCGGTGGCGATGGGGGAGCGGGTCACTGGTCCTCGTTCTCGGGTGTACACCGTGCGTACGTCCGGGTGCACCGCAGACGGTGCAGGTGACCCCGGATTTGCCAACACTTGAAATACTATGCACCATAGTAGTTGATGAATACCGTCGATTTCTCCGCCACCCGATGCGTCGTGTCGCCGTGAGGGCGGCGGCACCCTCGTCATGAGGGCGATGCCCGATGCCGAACCCGGGCCCGGACCGTCCTGCGTCGACCGAGGTCGAGTGTGGCGGCTGTATCGGACAAGTCGAGGTGAAGGGCCCCGAACCTGGGCACGTCTGACCGCAGCGGCAACTTCGGGGCTGGCGATGTACGCCACGTTCCCGCCCCTAGATCTGTGGTTTCTCGCTCCGGTAGCAATTGCAATGCTGCTGTTGGCTGTGTGCGGGCGAGGGGCGCGTGCGGGGGCCGGCTACGGCTTCGTTGCCGGCTCGGCGTTCTTCGTGCCTCTGCTGCCGTGGGTGGGGGAGTATGTCGGATCGGTGCCGTGGCTGGCGCTGGCTGTCGTTCAAGCCCTCTTCGTGGCGATGTTCGGCGCAGTGGCGGATCGGATGTCGCGACTGCCGTGGGGGCCGGTCTGGGTGGCGAGCGCCTGGGTGGCGATTGAAGCGGCACGATCTCGGATCCCGTTCGGCGGATTCCCCTGGGGCCGCATCGCATTCGGTCAATCCGACGGTCCGCTGCTGCCTCTGGCTGCGTTGATCGGCGCGCCGGGGTTGTCGTTCGTCGTGGTGCTGATCGGGTCCGCTCTGGCCGGTGCCATCGCTTCCGATCGCATCACCCGCAGAACTGCAGCAGCGTCGTGCATCGGTGCGGCCACTGCTGTAGGGGCGCTCACGGTGGTGGCCCCACTGTTCGCTCCGCCGCCGCAGGACAGGGTCACCGTCGCCTTGGTGCAAGGCAACGTGCCGCGGCTCGGTCTCGACTTCAACGCCCAACGACGAGCAGTGCTCGACAACCACGTTCAGCGCACCATCGAGCTCGCCGACGACATCGACTCCGGCCGCGTACGCGCACCCGATCTGGTCATCTGGCCGGAGAACTCCTCCGACATCGATCCCCTGCGCAACCCCGATGCCGCCGCACGAATCGACGCCGCAGCCCGCGCCGTCGGTGTGCCCATTCTCGTCGGCACAGTACTACGCCAGGGCGACGGCACCACGAGCAACACCTCGATCGTGTGGGATCCCGCCACCGGGCCCGGACAGATGCACGACAAGCGGCAACTGGTGCCGTTCGGGGAGTACCTGCCGCTCCGCACGATCGTCACCGCACTCTCTCCCTACGCCGCCCAAGCAGGACGCTTCGTTCCGGGTCAGGGTGACGGTGTCGTCGACGTCGCCGGAGTGCCCGTGGCGGTGGCCACCTGCTACGAGGTCGCCTTCGACTCGTTGCTCACCGACTCCGTTCGCGCCGGTGCCCAGCTGATCGCAGTGCCCACCAACAACGCCACCTTCGGTCGGACGAACATGACCTATCAACAACTCGCCATGTCGCGGGTACGAGCGGTCGAACACGGGCGCAGCGTCGTCGTTTCGGCCACCAGCGGAGTCAGCGCCGTCATCGATGCACGCGGGGAGGTCGTCGAGCGCACGGAGCTGTTCACCCCCGCAGCTGTCGTCACCGAGGTCTCGCTGAGTACCACGCTCACCCCGGCGACGATCACCGGCAGCGTTCCGGAATGGATTGCCGCCACCGGCGTTGTTGCGGCACTGGCGTTCTCGCTGCTGCGCCGACCACGCTCCACCACACCGAACCCCCAAACTACTATGTCGCGTAGTATTTAGATGGTGGTCGGTGAAGGGCGTGCGGAGATGACGATCGACGAACACCCCCGTGCCCACTCGCCGGGACTGGTGCGCAGAACAGTGGCGATGCTGCGCAACCGGTGGCGACAACTGACGTCGATGCGTACAGCGCTGGTGCTGCTGTTCCTCCTCGCCGCCGCAGCAATCCCCGGCGCTTTGCTGCCGCAGCGCAATCTCAATACCCAGGCCGTCGATGCCTACATCGCCGCGCGCCCGGCTCTCGGGCCGGTGATGGACACGCTGGAACTGTTCGACGTGTTCGCAAGTTCCTGGTTCACCGCGATCTACGTCCTGCTGTTCGTGTCCCTGATCGGCTGTCTGACTCCCCGGTTGATCGAGCACGGCAAAGCTCTTCGCGCACAACCTGTTCGAGTGCCTCGAAACCTCACCCGACTACCGTTGCATCATTCGGGCACCCTCGCCGGCGACCCCGAGAAGGTGATCGCCGACATCGCGCCGCACTTGAAAGGGTGGCGCACCGTCGTTCGACCCGAGCCCGATGGCGCACTGACTCTCTCGGCCGAGAAGGGCTACACCCGCGAAGCCGGGAACTTGCTCTTCCACTTCTCGCTGATCGGCCTGCTCGCCGCTATCGCCATCGGCAAACTGTTCGGCTACGAAGGCTCGGTCATCGTCATCGCCGACAACGGACCCGGTTTCTGCAACACCTCTCCCGCCGTCTACGACTCCTTCCGCGCCGGCAACAGCACCGACGGCACCGGACTCGAGCCGTTCTGTATCCGGGTCAAGGACTTCACCGCCGACTACCTCGAGAACGGTCAGGCCGAGATGTTCACCTCGAACATCTCCTACCAGAGCGCCGACGACATCGCCGCCGACACCTGGCGCGACTATCAACTCAAAGTCAACGAACCCCTCCGGCTCGGCGACGAACGCATATACCTCACCGGACACGGCTACGCCCCCGAATTCACCGTCACCTTCCCCGACGGCCAGACCCGCACCGAAGCCCTGCAGTTCCGCCCCGACGACGCCACCACGTTCCTCAGCAGCGGCGCGCTGCGATTCGACCCACCCGGGGGGACCTACGCCACCGCCGACGAACGCCGCCGAGGCCAGATCGCCATCGAAGGACTCTTCGCGCCCACCGCGCAATTCAACGGAAATCTGCTCTCCTCCCGCTTCCCGGAATTGGTCGATCCCGCTGTGGCAGTGGACATCTACAAGGGCGACACCGGTCTCGACACCGGCATCCCGCAGTCGATCTTCTCCCTGGACCAGGAGATGATCAACCAGGGCCGGCTGGTCAAGCAGGACCGGGTCAACCTGCGGCCCGGAGAATCGACAACCCTCTCCGACGGCACCCTCGTCCGGTTCGACGGTGCCAAGGAATTCGCGAATCTCCAGGTCGGATACGACCCCGCGCAGCGGTGGGTCCTCGTGTTCGCGGTCACGATGATGACCGGACTGCTGGTGTCCCTGGTCATCACACGCCGGCGCGTCTGGTTCCGGGCCCACCTTGGCGAACACGGACTCTCGCGAGTGGACATGGGCGGCCTGGCTCGCACCGATCACGCCGGCTGGGGACCCGAATTCCAGACCCTCCGGTCACAGATCTGGCCGCAGACAACCCCGAGCGACTCCGAGACCCACGACAGAGAAACGGTGTAGCACCATGCCGATCGACGACACCCTCGCTCGTTGGAGCGACATCAGCTTCGAGACCGCCTTCGTGGTCTATCTCCTCGCAGCAATCGCATTCCTCGGCCAGCTCGCGTCGACCCGTAGCGCGGAGCTGCACAATATGGAGCGACTGCGCACGCGGGTGATCGCAGTGACATCGACGACGCCCGGACGCATTCCCGACGCACCCCGGCGGGTTCCGTCCGAACGCATGGGCCGTACCGGACTCGGGCTGGTGATGGTGGCGCTGACGTTGCATGTCGGGTCGATCGTTCTTCGCGGGATCGCCGCCAGCAGGCCGCCGTGGGGCAACATGTACGAATTCGTCTCGGTCACCTGCGCGGCCGGTGTACTGGCTGCACTGGTGGTGCTGCGCTCCAAGCAACTGCGCACCCTGTGGTTGTTCGTCCTGGTGCCGACGTTGATCCTCCTGTTCGTCGCCGGCACCGTGCTGTACGCCGACGCAGCACCGGTGGTACCGGCACTGCAGTCGTACTGGCTGCCGGTGCACGTCTCGATCGTCTCGCTCGGCAGCGGGGTGTTCTTGATCTCCGGGGTTGCGAGCGCGCTGTTCCTGATCCGCATGAAGCATCCCGAGGCCTCGGGGAGCAGAATGAGCCGAATCGTCGCCCGTCTGCCTTCCGCGCAGACACTGGACATCCTGGCGTACAAGACCACGATCTTCGCATTTCCACTCTTCGGCGTCGGCGTCATCCTCGGTGCCATTTGGGCCGAAGCCGCATGGGGCCGATTCTGGGGCTGGGACCCGAAAGAAACGGTCTCCTTCATCACCTGGATCGTCTACGCCTCCTACCTGCACGCCCGCGCCACCAGCGGATGGCGCAACACCCGCGCAGCATGGATCAACATCGCCGGATTCGTGGCGATGCTGTTCAACCTGTTCATCATCAACATGGTCGTCTCCGGCCTGCACTCCTACGCAGGCCTGAACTGATGACTCCCGCTACGTGCCCCCCAGCGCGTCCGCAAGGTCCTGCGGAATGGGCATCGGCGACATCAGTCCCGCCTCGACCCGGCCGGTGTTACCGGCCGGGTATCGCCCCGACCACGATCCTGGAGCAGCGACCACGATCCGAATCAACTGGCCCCAGGATTCGCGCCGATCATGTTCTGTCACCGCAGCTTTCAACATCGCGGCGTGGTTGCGAGTATGCAACCACGGATAGGGCTGCGAGAGGATGTGTGCTCGTTCGAGGTGGTACCAGCGCACCTCTGTTGTCGATGCCCCTGCTGCTGCGGTCATTTCGATCTCGTAGAGCCTGCGTGCAGTTCGATCACCTCTCACAGGTCTCTACCGCTGTCCGCGGAAGAGTTCGCCGTGCGCGGGGGTCGATGTGCAGCAGGTACATCCATCCGAGCACCCGGAGCTGCCATCGTCTGCTCCGATCGCCGATGGTGACGTTGTGGTGGTGGAGGCCAGTGGGTTCCCAGATGCGAGAGGTGCGGTGTTCCTCGGCGTCGGAGCCGGAGCGCAGCAGGCATCCTCGAAGGCCGCTGCGGGTGCGATCGTGACGTTGAGGGCACCGGACGCCGCGGGCGGGGGCACGAAACCGTCCAAGGGGGTGGTGCGGGCGGCGCGAATCGCATTGGCTATGACCAGGACTTCGGCGAGTTCGTGGACGAGCACCACGGTGGCCAAGCCCAGGACACCGGTAGCAGCCAGTGGGACGAGCACGCCGATGATGGCAATCGACAAGGCGATGTTCTCGATCATGATGCGCCGGGCGCGTCGAGCGTGGGCCAGCACCTGCGGTAGATGCCGGAGGTCCTCACCCATGAGGGCAACATCGGCGGTCTCGATGGCAACGTCGGTTCCCATCGCGCCCATGGCGATCCCGACATCTGCGGTCGCCAAGGCAGGAGCGTCGTTGATGCCGTCGCCGACCATGGCAATCTTGCGTCCGGCCGCGATGTCGGTCAGCAGGGCCGCTTTGTCCTCGGGCAGTAGTTCGGCGTGGACGGCGGTGATGCCCGCCTGGGTCGCCAGGGCCTGCGCAGTGAGCGCGTTGTCGCCGGTGAGCATCGCAGTGTCGATACCGAGCGCGGTGAGTTGGCGGACAGCCTCGGCGGCCTCGGGCCGCAGTTCGTCGCGGACGGCGATCGCAGCGATCAGAACTCCGGCGCGTTCGACGAGAACGACTGTGGCACCGCTGCTTTGGAGACGAGCGACGTCGGCGTGGAACTCCTCGGAGCTGGGGTGTGTGTCGAACCAGCTCGGTTTCCCGAGCCTGATCGGGGCTCCGTCGAGGGTGCCGGTCAGGCCGTGCCCGGCGATGGCAGTGACATCATCGGCTGCCGCGACGGTTGATACGGAGGCCAGTACGGCGCGGGCGAGTGGATGCTCGCTGCGCGCTTCGAGCGCAGCAGCAACGGCCAGCGCGTCGTCGCGGCTGATTCCCGCAGCGGTGACGACGTCGACGACCTCCGGTCGTCCTGCGGTGAGGGTGCCGGTCTTGTCCAAGGCGACGACGCGAATGCGGCCCAGCTCTTCCACTGCTGCACCGCCTTTGATCAATGCCCCGTTGCGGCTCGCAGCCCCGATCGCCGCCACCACCGACAGCGGCACCGAGATGGCCAACGCGCACGGTGATGCCGCGACCAGGACCACCAGTGCGCGTTCGAGCCACAACATGGGGTCACCGAGCACCGCACCGACGCCAGCGACGAGTACGGCGAGAATCATGATCGAGGGCACGAGCGGACGTGCGATACGGTCCGCCAGCCGTTGGCCGGCCCCTTTGCGGTCCTGGGCCTGTTCGACGATGCGGACGATGCGAGCAAGCGAACTCTCCGATGCCGGCGCGGTGACGGTGACCTCGATGGCCCCGCCGCCGTTGATGGCACCGGCATGCACCTCGTCACCGACACCGGCTTCGATGGGCACGGACTCGCCGGTGATCGCAGACACGTCCAGATTCGTCGAACCGCGAGCGATGGTGCCGTCCGTGGCAGCTCGCTCACCCGGCCGCAGCACCATGATGTCCCCGATCACGACCTCGTCGGGGGACAGGGCCTGCTCGGTTCCACCGCGCAGGACAGATACCGTCGGCGGCACCAACGACAGGAGTGCGCGCAGTCCGCGGCGGGTCTTGGTGACCGCGTATTCCTCGAGTCCCTCGGCGACGGAGAACAAGATACCGAGCATCGCGGCCTCGGGGATCTGGCCCAATGCGATGGCACCGAGGAGCGCGATCGTCATCAGCGTGCCGACACCGATGCGTCCGTGGCGCAGATTTCTCACCGTCGCGGGAACGAAGGTGACGGCGGCGATCGCGGCAGCGATCAGAGCGCCGACGGTCGCAACCGCATCGGCACCCGTTCGACCGAGCAACCACGATGCGCCCAGGATGATCGCGGCGGCCGACGCGAGTTGCAGCTCGCGGACCTGCCACAACCTCGGGAGTGCATCGGTCGGAGCCGGACCTCCCGTGCCCGCACCGTCAGCAGTGGATTCGGTGGTCGGCGCTGCCGGGGTAGGTCCGCAGCACGCGTCAACCATGATCTACCCCGGTGAGATCAGTGGCGGTCGAGGCGGTGGGCAGTACCTCGGTCAGTGTCGCGAGCAGTCGGGTGCCGCGGTCGGTGAGCGCATACATGACCAACTTTCCCTCTCTGTTCGATGTGACGGCGTCCGCGGCTTTGAGTTTGCGGAGATGGTGGGAGACCAGCTTCTGGCTCTGTCCCACGATCCACGCGATGTCGCAGCCGCACATCTGCCCGCCGGCGTTCAACGCGAGCGCGATGGTCAGTCGGGTGGGGTCGCCGAATGCTCGGGCAGCGTCGGCGACGGGTTCGATATCGCCGAGCGCGGGCAGAGTAGCGCGAACCCTCTCGGCGTGAGGGAGGTCCATACACAACAGATCGCACGAGTCCAGAGGTTCCAAGGCCATGGTCACAATCTAACAATCATGCGATCGTTAGGGAAGGGCTTTGGTCAACGTTCGTACGATTGTTAGTGTCATAACGAGTCGAAACGCCCATATCGGGCCCATTGATCAGTCCGAACGAATCGAGAAGGTAGTTGTATGAGCCGAGCGTTGAAGATTTCCTTGTCCCTGGTGATCGTGTTCGCCGCCGCGTTGGCTGTATTTCTGATGGTGGATCGATCGGGGTCCCCCGATGCTGCCGCCGCCGAGCAGGCCGCGACCGACCCTGCCTCGATTGCGGTGCGCGAGAACAGTCATCGGTTGAACTCGGTGCCCGACGGCCGGGTCACGTTCGTGGAGTTCCTCGACTTCGAGTGCGAGGCCTGCCGATCGGCCTACCCGGCGATCGAGCAATTGCGTGAAGAGTACGGCGACCGGGTGAGCTTCGTGGCCCGCTACTTTCCCATCGCCTCCCACTTCAATGCCGAACGAGCCGCACGCGCAGTCGAAGCCGCGGCCCAGCAGGGCGGATTCGAGGCCATGTATCAACGCATGTACGAAACGCAGGCGCAGTGGGGCGAACAGCAGGTTCCGCAGGACGAGTTGTTCCGCAGCTTCGCCGTCGAGCAAGGGCTCGACATGAGCGCCTTCGATGCCGCCTACACCGACCCTGCGACGCTCGCGCGCATCGAGGCCGACGTCGCGGACGGGATCGCGCTCGGCGTGCAGGGCACACCGACGTTCTTCCTCAACGGCACCAAGATCGAACCCACCACGTACGGAGACCTCGCCGATGCCCTCGACGCTGCACTCGGCTGACCCCGCAGCCGCTCTCACCCGACGCAGCGGACCGTTCGCTCGAAGCCTGCCCTGGCTGCTGTTGGTGGGCGGCCTGATCGGACTGACCGCCGCGTTCGTGCTCACAGTGGAGAAGTTCGCTCTGGCGCTCGATCCCGCCTACGCCCCGACCTGCAGCATCAACCCGGTGCTCAACTGCGGATCGGTGATGGACACCCCGCAGGCGTCTGCGTTCGGATTTCCCAATTCCCTTCTCGGGATCGCAGGCTTCGCCGTCGTGGCGGCAGTGGGTGCCGGCCTTCTCGCCGGTGCGGTGTTCGCACAGTGGTTCTGGGGTGCGATGCAGGTCGGTGTCACTGCTGCCGCAGTCTTCGTGCACTGGCTGATCGCGCAGAGCCTGTACGACATCGGCGCCCTGTGCCCGTACTGCATGGCGGTGTGGGCGGTCACCGTACCGATCTTCTGGTACGTCACGCTGCGCAACCTCGACCGCGGGGCTCCGAGTGCGGGCCGGCGGCAGTGGGTGGGAGTGTTGATGCGCAATCACTCGATTCCACTGACCGTGTGGTACCTGACGGTGATTGCTCTTATCGCACAGCGCTTCTGGTCGTATTGGTCGACACTGCTATGACCGGCGACATGTGTTCGCCTCGTGCGCGGTGCCCGCGGTGCGGACAGTCGAAGCGATGAGAGGCAGCGGAACGGTGGTGATGCTCGTGCTTATGGTCGCAATGATCGCGGCACTGTGGCCACGATCCGGTGGCATCGAGCGCGGCCCGTCAGAGGCCATCGCCGACAATGCCGCGCCGGTCGTATCCGAACCCGCACGGTCCCGCCCACCAGGTGACGCGGCACGAGCAACAGCGCTACCGCTGTGTCCGCCGCCGGTACCGCGCGAAGGCGGTCCGCTGGCGGGAGTGATAGCGCGCTGCATCGGCAGCGACAGCGACAGCGATGCCGATCTCGCCGACGTTCTCGGCAGTGAGGTGACGTTGATCAACCTGTGGGCATCCTGGTGCGGCCCGTGCCGCACCGAGATGCCCGTAGTCGATGCCTACGCCGCAGAACCCGACGCGATCCCAGTCATCGGAATCAACGTCGAGGACCGGCCCGCGGACGCGGCCGCGCTGGTCACGCAACTGGGCGTCCGCTATCCGAACTACATCGACGGCGGCAGCGTCCTGGACGCGCTCTCGGCACCGCCGGTCCTTCCCTTGAGCTTTCTCCTCCGCCCGGACGGAACGATCGAGCGCGTCACCGACCCGACGGTGTTCGAGATGACAGACCAGATCCGCACTGCAGTAAAGGATTTCACCTCATGACACGTCTCCCACCAGTGTGGGTCGGTGCGCGCCGTCAAGGCACCACGCCCACCGCGGCAATCGGATCGATTCTTGCCGTCGTACTACTGATCTCCGGATGCTCCGACGGCGCACAGGCTGCATCCACGGGAGGTAGCTTCGACTTCGTCGCCCCCGGCGGTCGAACCGACATCGTCTACGATCCCCCCGAAACACGCGGTACCATAGGCGAACTCGCCGGCCCCGATCTGATGGAGGAAGGCAAGACGACCGCTCTGTCGGACTACGACGGCAAGGTGGTGGTGATCAATCTCTGGGGTCAGTGGTGTGGCCCCTGCCGCGGCGAAGCCGACGACCTCGAAGAGGTCTACGAGACCACCCGCGAGCGCGGCGTGCAGTTCCTCGGTCTCAACGTCAGAGATCCACAGAAGGACAAAGCGCAGGACTTCGTCGTCGACAACGACGTCTCCTACCCCTCGATCTACGACCCTTCGATGCGGACACTGGTCGCCCTCGGCGGGAACTACCCGACCAGCGTGATCCCCTCGACGCTGGTACTCGACCGTCAGCACCGCGTGGCCGCGGTCTTCATGCGCGCCCTGCTCACCGACGATCTCCTTCCCGTCGTCGAACGGATAGCCGCGGAATGACGACTCTTCTCGCCCAGGACATCGGGTCGGCCTTCCAGAACGCGGCATCGAGCGGGCCACTGCTGCTCGCGATCGCGGCATGCACGCTCGCCGGGTTGGTCTCGTTCGCCTCACCCTGCGTGGTGCCGCTGGTGCCGGGATACCTGTCCTACCTGGCAGGAATCGCCGGTGCCGACGCCCAATCAGCCGATACCCGATCGCCCGGCACCTCGACCATCGGCACCTCGTCGACGGAGCTGGCGAATCGCTGGCGTGTGGCCGGCGCAGCGTCGTTGTTCGTTGCCGGGTTCACGATCGTCTTCGTCCTCGCCACAGCCTCGATCTTCGGAGTCATCGGCACCTTGCGCATCAACGAGCAAGTACTCCAACGAGTCGGCGGCGTCATCACGATCATCATGGGTGCGGCGTTCATCGGATTGATACCCGTTCTGCAACGCGACACCCGATTCGCACCTCAGCAGATCTCGTCCCTCGCTGGAGCGCCGCTGCTCGGCGGTGTGTTCGCGCTCGGCTGGACACCGTGTCTGGGTCCCACCCTCGCCGGCGTTCTGTCTGTTGCGGCAGGAACCGAAGGTGCAACCGCAGCTCGCGGGGTCACTCTCATCGTCGCGTACTGCATGGGGCTCGGCCTACCGTTCGTCGTCCTCGCGTTCGGTTCGAGTTCGGCGATGCGCGGGGTGGGGTGGCTTCGGAGGAACTCACAGAAGATCAAGGTCGCGGGCGGTGTCATCATGATCGCCGTCGGCATCGCTCTGCTGACCGGAGTATGGGGATTGTTCATCGCCTGGATCCGCAACGAATTCGTCAGTGCAGTGATCCTGCCCATCTGATCGAGATGTCGCCGAACCACCACGCCGCATTGCATTGTTCGGGTAGCCGAACTATATTTTCAGGGTCCTGACATACTGTTGGTGCCGGAGGGTGTGGTCATGTCTGTGCTGCAGCGCCGATCGTCTCGGCCGCCCTCGAGGTTTCGGTCGGGCCTCGTTCTGCTCGGACCCGCTTTCGTCGCAGCGATCGCCTACGTCGACCCCGGCAATGTCGCCTCCAACGTCAGCGCCGGGGCGCAGTTCGGATACCTGCTGGTCTGGGTGATCGTTGCCGCGAACGTGATGGCCGGTCTCGTCCAGTTCCTCTCCGCCAAACTCGGCATCGTCACCGGAATGACACTGCCCGAAGTCGTTCGCGAGAAGTCGAGCAGGACTGTGCGACTGGCATATTGGGGGCAAGCAGAAGTGGTCGCCATGGCGACCGACCTCGCCGAAATCGTCGGCGGTGCGATCGCCCTCTACCTGCTCTTCGACCTGCCGCTCCTGATCGGCGGCCTCATCACCGGGGCCGTATCGATGATCTTGCTGATGGTCCAGGATCGCCGGGGCCAACGGCCCTTCGAGTTCGTGATTCTCGGGCTACTCGGTGTCATCGCCGTCGGATTTCTTGCCAGCGTCGTCGTGGAACCGCCATCGTTCACCGAGGCCGCGGCCGGTCTGATTCCGCGGTTCGACGGCGCGGAAAGCGTGTTGATCGCCGCCGCGATGCTCGGTGCGACGATCATGCCGCACGCGGTGTACCTGCACTCCGGTTTAGCACGTGACCGGCACGGACACCCCGAGGCAGGGCCTGTCCGTCAGCGGTTGTTGCGGATCACCCGGATCGATGTCGGGTTGGCGATGCTGCTGGCCGGTGCAGTGAACATGTCGATGCTGCTGTTGGCGGCATCGACATTGGGGGGCCGCGAGGGCGTCGATTCCATCGAAGGAGCCCACGCAGCAGTAGGGGACACTCTGGGGCCGGTGGTAGCACTGCTGTTCGCGGTGGGCCTGCTGGCCTCGGGCCTTGCATCGACATCGGTCGGGGCGTACGCCGGCGCGATGATCATGGATGGGCTACTACGTAAGCGCATTCCGATTCTGGTGCGACGACTGGTGACACTTGTTCCCGCACTGGCAATTCTGGCAGCAGGAGTCGACCCCAGTCGGGCACTGGTCGTCTCGCAGGTCGTGCTGTCGTTCGGTATTCCGTTTGCGTTGATTCCCTTGGTGCGGTTCACCTCGGACCGCATCCTGATGGGCGGCGATGTCAATCACCGGATCACGGCATACGCGGCATGGCTCATCGCGGGAATCGTCGTCGCACTCAACATTGCACTGATCTATCTGACCGTGGCCTGACTGCGCGCGGGTGGACGTGTCGAGCATGCGCTTATTTCACACGCGTAGCGCATCGACGGGCGTCCGGGTCATCGAGTTTCTGCTCGAGGGTGGGGTCAGGGTGCGCCGTTGCTTGCCGTGGCGGGCTCGTGTTGGCTTTTTTCATTGGTATGGAAAGTGATCAGATTGCCGTCGGTGTCGACAGTTGCGAACTCCGTCGTTCCCCAGTCCGTCGAGACGGGACGACCCGCGTCTGCGGGATGGAGAACTCCCGCGCGGGACATCTCGGCGTAAAGGTCGTTGATCTCGTCCACGGCGATGCGGCAGCTGGCTGTGCCGGCAAGGAACGTCTCGGCTCCGCTGCATACCGGCCATGCCGCAGGGTCTGAACGGGTATTCCAGCTGTCGTCGTCGGCGGCCCACAAGTGGATCTCGACGTCGTCGCGGGTAAGCCTCGCGAAAGTCGGGTCGGTGTACCGGGTCGTGAAGCCGAACGCGCGGACGTATATCTCTACAGCGGTGTCGATGTCTCGTACCGGCAGCGCAGGTACCACTTTCGACATGCTCATAGGCAACACTAACGCCGACGGGCCGGAGGAGAGGAGCCGAACCCACCTCAATTGCTGGCGCTCAGTGCATTCGACTTCTGACACAGTGAACGCGACTCCTGAAACTGACAGGATTACCCATGTCAGTTTCAGAAGTGGGCGTCATAAATTCCTGGGGTTTTACCTCCGATTGCAGTCGTCTTCTGACATTCTGAGTGCAGAAGTGGACTGCACAATCGGTCGGTCACGCAGGCCGGGCGTTCGGAGGCTGCGATGGACGCGGACAAGTTCGATGTCGCCGAGACTGGTGTGCTGACCGCGTCGGCGGAGCAGTGGGAGCAGGCACGGTCACGGTTCGCAGTGCTCAGCGAACTAGTGGATCGATCCTCGATCGGTACCGCAGTGGTGGAGGATGCAGCGCAGCAGTTGGGGGTCTCGCCGCGGCGTGTGTACGTGCTGCTGTCCAGGCTCCGGAATGGGGGAGGGTCGGTCACAGATCTGTTGGTCTCCGCTCCTGTAGGCGGGCGCGGCCGCTCTCGGATGCCGACCGAGGTGGAAGAAGTGATCGCCGAGCACATCAACCGCGAGTTTCTGGCTCGCCAGAAGCTCAGTGTCGCAGCACTGCATCGACGTATCGCGCTCGCCTGTCACCGTGCGGGATTCCCTATCCCAGCCCGCAACACAGTCACCGCGCGGATCGCAGCGATGCACCCGGGCCGCGTCGCACGGTCACGTGGCGGACCGGACGCCGCCCGATCGCGGCAGTCCGCGGGCGATGTCCCGCCGCCGGTGACGGCGGTTCTCCAGCAAGTCCAGATTGATCACACCGTGGTCGATCTGATGATCGTCGATGAATACGACCGGGTGCCGATCGGACGTCCATATCTCACGATTGCTATCGATGTCTTCAGCCGCTGCGTGCCGGGCTTCGTCGTCACACTCGATCCGCCGTCCGCAGTGTCGGTCGGATTGTGTCTGGGCAGGGTGTGCTCGGACAAGAGCGTATGGATCGACGCACTGGGCCTCGGCGCGGATGTGCGGTGGCCGATGGCCGGAAAGCCGCGCGCCTTGTACGTCGACAACGCCTCCGAGTTCAAAAGCGAAGCGCTACGGCGCGGTTGCGAGCAGCACGGCATCGACCTCGGCTACCGCCCACCCGGCAGGCCGCATTACGGCGGGATCGTCGAACGCATCATCGGCACCGTCATGACCCAGGTCCACGAACTACCCGGCACCACGTTTTCGAACCCGACGCAGCGGGGCAGCTACGATTCGGAGGGCACAGCAGCGCTGACGTTGCGAGAATTGGAACGCTGGCTGATTCTCGCGATCGCGGCGTATCACGCGGACGTGCACACCGGCCTGAGCCGGAGCCCGGCTGCGCAGTGGGCCAGCAGCACCGACGCCGACACTGCTCTGTCGAAGTCGACGGTGGTGGACGAGACCGCATTCCTGGTGGACTTCCTTCCGGTCATGCGGCGCCGCCTGACTCGGACGGGGTTCGTCATCGACCACATCCAGTACTTCTCCAATGCCTTGAAACCATGGATCGCTCGACGAGAGAAGTTGGGTCAGTTCGTGATCCGACGTGATCCACGAGATCTGAGCAGGGTGTGGGTCCTGGACCCCGACAGCGGCAGCGGGTATGTCGAGGTGCCGTACCGGACGATGTCGCATCCGGCGGTGACATCGTGGGAACACCGAGCAGCGGTCACGCGCCTTCGAGAACACGGCCGAGCGAGCATTGATGAACACTCGCTGTTCGCGATGATCGAGCAGATGCGTCAGATAGCCACCTCTGCACAGAGGGACACCAAGCGAGCCCGACGTAATCGCACTCGCCGTTCTCATCTGAGCAGCGTCACCACACCACCGGCCGCGCAGAGCCCGCCCGAGCACGATCCAGGCACCGACGACGTGTCGGTTCCACTATTCGACGACATCGAAGAGTGGTGAAACGGTGAACAACGACCCCCGAAGCGCTCCCGAAGGCCACGGCACCGACCGTATCGGCAAAGACATCGACCCCGGTAGTGCAGACCTCACCCACCTACGAAGTTCGGTCAGATCGATCGCGATTCTGCCTGCAGCGCAACGCATCAGGCACATTCGCACCGAACGGTGGATCGGGTATCCGCGTGCACAGTCGGTCATCGAGCACCTCGAGACGCTGCTGGGGTGGCCGGATCGACAACGAATGCCGAACATGCTTCTGATCGGACCGACGAACAACGGCAAGTCGATGATCGTTGAGAAGTTCCGCCGTGCACACCCCACTGTCAGCTTGCCCGATCGCGAACAGATACCGATGTTGTGTATGCAGATGCCTCCGGACTCAGCACCCGCACGGTTCTACCTGGCGATGCTCGCCGCACTCGGAACGCCGATCCGCCCACGGAACCGAGTCCACGAACTCGAACAGCAAGCGATCACGCTGCTGCGAGCGACAGGAGTTCGGATGCTGATCATCGACGAGCTCCACAACGTCCTCGCCGGCCGCGACAACGTACGCCGAGAATTCCTGAACCTGTTGCGGTTTCTGGGCAACGAACTGCGGATCCCTCTCGTCGGAGTCGGCACCCGAGAGGCGTACCTCGCGATCCGCAGCGATCCACAGCTGGAGAACCGATTTCACCCCATGACGCTGCCGATCTGGACCAACGACACCGACACCCGCTCCCTGCTGGCGAGCTTCACCGCCAGCTTCCCGTTGCGTGCGCCCTCTCACCTGACATCGACGGAGATGACCGACTACCTCCTCACCCGGTGTGAGGGCACCATCGGCGAACTGGCCACGCTGTTGACCGCGGCCGCAGTGACCGCAATAGAAGCCGGGAAGGAATCAATCACCTCACAGGTGTTGACCCAAACCGCCTACTCCGGGCCCACCGAACGCCGCCGCCACTTCGAACGGCACCTGGCATGACACCAGCCGATGCCCCCGCAGCACGCACAGCGCTCGACCACAGTGCGCATCCGCCGTGGCCGCTGCACCCGCAACCACTACCTGGCGAGACTCTGACGTCGTGGCTGGCCCGGACCACCGCACTGTATTCGTCGATCACCGCCGCGGACCTCCTCGACGGGCTCGGTGTCGACACCTCGGGCGTGGACCTGGACCGCTACACACCCGAGCCGATATTGAACGCGCTCGCCCAGAGGAGCACCTCTACTGCGGAACGGCTGCGGGAGATGACGTTGGCGGGCTGCACGCCCTGGCTGCTCGACAGCACCGACCCCAGTGAATGCGACTTCGACACCTACGTCCACCAGTTCTCTGTCCTACTGCCACCGGGTCTGGCAATGGCAGATCGGCGTCGACGCACACCGGCAGCCGGCACATGGCTTCCCTGGGTGAGCAAGCTCGATACGCGGGCATGCCCCTTGTGCATCGACGCCCTCGACACCGACGCCGATATCGCGGTCATGATGGCTCATCAGTACCCGATGCTGACCAGCTGCACCAAGCATCTCTGCCGGCTCGAATTCTGCGCTGTGATACCCGGGAGACTGGTGTTCTGGGACAGAACACCAGCAGGCTCGGACGAACACGCACCACCGATACCGGTACCAGCAGTCGTCGCAGAAATCGACCGGCGCACAGCCGCCGCCATGACGAGCGGGTCGGTCGAGCTCGTCGCGGGCCGTGTTCAGGCAGCAGTGTGGTTCAGGCTGCTGCGCACCGTCGTCGATGAGGTATCAACACCTCTGGTCCGCACCGGATGGTGGGCGAAGCCACTGAGCGCGATCTGGAAGTCCACCGGTTGTTCCCGCCCGCTGCGGACATCGTGGGTTCCGTTCGAGCAACTGCCGTGGGACGAGCAAGCGAACGTTTTGTTTGCTGCCGCGACCGCGATCATCGCGGTGGAGAACGATGAGATAACCGCGAGCGGAGCTGACGCCTGCCTGCTGCGCCCGCGACGGTACGAGCCGGTCGATCCGGGGACCCCTCCGACGGGGTCTCGCAGTCCGGTACCCACCCGCAGCGCTTGGGACGGTGTGATTGCGGCGATCGATGCCGCTGTCGCCGCCGCCCGCGTCGACAGCGACGCCGCCCGATCTCTGTTCGGATTCGCTCGAACGGGGTGCCGCACCGAAGAAGACGTCGACGAGCTGGCCTATGCCTTCGTCGAGCTCGGCATTCGATTGGACTGGGACTGAAGCGCGCTAGATCACCACACGTTTCTCTACGCCGACTTACGCGGAAATCAATCGCCTCCTGTAGTCACCCACGGTTTGTGTGCGGTGACCGACGAGAATTTTCCTTCCCGCACCGTCTCGAACGAAACACCTGGTGAGCGTGTTTCCAGTCCGAGAACCGTGTCGGAGGTGCCCGATACAGTCCTGCCCATGATGAAACGCCAGCTCGTAGACGGCTCGAACATTGTTCCGGTCGTTTTGCCGGGTGCCGCGGCGGTGTTTCCAGACCTGTCGCCTGAGGTTGCTGCTCGGATCGAGCGGTCGGTGGCGGCATCGCGCTCGACCGGTACCCGTAGGGCTTACTCCTCGGCGTGGCGACGCTTCGAGACCTGGTGCACCGTCGCCGGGCACCACGCGTTGCCGGCGCATCCCGCGACAGTGGCGGCCTACCTCGTCGCTGCGGCGGACACGCTCACCGTCGACGGGACGCGGGCGTACGCGGCCGCGACGTTCGGCAAGTGGATTGCGGCGATCGCCGACCGGCATCGCCAGGTCGGCCACGACAACCCCTGCGGTCACGAGATGGTGCGGGCCACGCTAGCCGGTATTCGTCGCGACTATGCCGCGGCGGGGGATCGGCCACGCAATCCCCGTGCCCCGCTGCTGACGTCCGATATTACCACGATCGTCGCTCTCGCTCGCGCCGGTGTAGCCGGGTGGGCCAGCGAAGTACTCGAACGCCGCGACACCGCGTTGCTGCTGATGGGGTACGCCGGGGCGTTTCGGCGCAGCGAGCTCGTGGGGCTCGAATGTCGGGACGTGCGCCGCGACCGGCTCGACGGTGCGCACGTGCACCTGCGACAATCCAAGACCGACCAGGACGGTACCGGGGCAGTGAAAGCGTTGCCGTACACCGCCAATCACGATTCATGCCCAGTCTGCGCGTGGATCCGATGGATCCAGGTGGTCGCTGCGTTCGACAGCGGAGGCCGGGTCGCCGTGATCCGTACACTTGCCCGTTCCGTGCCGTTCGATCAGCACGTCTGCCGCGGACCGGTTCCAGTTGCGCACATCGGATGCCGTTGTTTCGGGCGATCCGGAAGAACGGCAACCTGTCCGAGACGGCACTGTCCGGTGCTGCGGTGCACGCCGCGATTCGCCGCAGGGCCGGTCAGGCTGGATACGCCGCGGATCTCGTTACTCAGTTGGGCGGGCACTCGTTGCGGTCCGGCTTCGTCACCCAAGCGTTCCGTAATGGGTCCGACGCGCACGCGATCATGCGTCAGACCGGACACAGCACGCCGGGGATGGTCGAAATCTACGCCCGCGAGAACGCGCCGTTGATCGGTAACGCCGTGAACGACCTCGGGCTGTGACCAGTCCATTCGGCGTCGATCCGAGTCACAGCGGCCGCGCGGAACGCGGCGAAGGCGCTCGACGCGATGACTCCGGTGCTTCGTCGGTGCAGAAGGGCGGAGTCGGTGCCGGAGCGACCCGACCCATAGCTGCTTCGCCGAGCGGTTACCGCTACGAGTGGGCGCTGTTCGAGGACTGGTGCATTGCAACCGAGGTCGAGCCACTGCCTGCCTCGCCGATCACACTGGTGAACTTTCTGACTGCGAACCCCGCGAGTGACGCTGTGCAGCTCCGCAGGGTCGCCGCGATCAACCGCCGACATCTCGATTCTGGACATACTCCGCCCGGGCGTACGACAGCACTGCGAATGGCGCTCGATTCCGGGCGGTCCGCACGAACGGCACGCCGCGCCGAACACTACTGGGGACTGGCCTCGGCGCTACCCTCGGCGGGATCGATGCAGGCGTTGTTCGGTCGTAGGGACGCGGTTCTGCTTGTGTTGTCGGGAGCCGGGCTCTCGCACCGAGCAATATCGGCGCTCGATCGGTCGGACGTCACCAGCGCGGGCCCCGACGTGCGCATCGGTGGCCGGCACGGTATCCGGATTGCAGCAAATCAGTCGACACAGTTTCGCCCGGCCGAGATCTGGGAACGGTGGCGCACCGTACTGCGATTTTCGGATCGATACCCCTCGACTACATTGCTCGCAGAGCATCTGCAGGCGAACGCTTTTCCCGATATGTCTGGGTGGCCGCGGAGTGTGGGTCCGGTCGCTGTACCGATCGACCGGTGGGGCCACATGCCGTTACCGGCCGATCCGATGACGCCAGCTGCGGTCGGGACGGTGATCGATGCCCACCGCTCCGGGGAGCCGCCCCGACACGTTCTACGGTGTGCACTTCCGCACCCGCGGGGGCGCGGCGAGATGGACTCGAAGGTGACTGTCCCAGTATCGGAACCCGTTTCAGCAGTACTGAATTCGGATTACTATCGCATCGGTCTCGACGCCCGGCGTCGCGCGCATTTCGCTTTGGCCGATGTGCCCGGCATCACCGACGATCTCGAGGACCGGATCGAGCATCTGCTGCAACGCACCGCGGAGCTGCTCGAGGTCGGCGATCGTTCAGGTTGGTGACGTTGCTGCACCTTTTCCTCGATCTACGGCGTCGACGGTGTCGGAGGACGATGACGCGCAAGATATTGGAACTGACTGCAGCGGTGCGTCGTTCGATGCGCGGGATCAAAGTTGTAAGGTGGCCGGACACGGCAAGTTCACCGTTGGCACGGGAGTGCAGGCCTACTTCTGCGACCCGCACTCCCGTGGCTGCGGGGCGCGCCAGCGAGAACACCAATGGATTGCTACGTCAGTATTTTCCCCAGGGCACCGACTTTTTCCAATGCAGCGTCGAGCGGCTCGACGAGGTCGCCGACCTCCTGAACAACCGACCCGAAGACTCTCGACTGGCATAATCGGCGGCAGGCGTTCCCTCTGTCGTAGAGGACCACGCCGACTTGTCAACGACCACGATGCGGCCGCGCTCCTTCCTTCTCGGAGCTCCCGAATTGCCGAGGATGCCGACAGCTCCAAGAACCTCTCTGTTTCCGGTGTCCGGACTGACCGAGTGAATCAGTCGGCAATCAAGTGATAGTCGCCCGCTTCGTCGAGCGCGGCCGTGACTTGTTCTCGAGTGAGTGTCGTCTCGGAGTCGACCGATACCGTCGACTCACCGCCTGCGACGAGATCGACCCTGACGTGGTGGACACCGTCGATCGCTTCGAGTTCGGTGGTGACTGCGTCGGCGCAGTGACCGCAGGTGAGGCCGGTAACGGTGTATTGCGTGCTGGTCGTACTCATGGGAGCCTCCTTCGATTCTGTGGTCGTCGTGGACTGCGGTGAACTGCAGCCGCAGCCACTGCTCGGTGAAAGGTCGGTCAACGACAAATCTGACACGTTGTTCATCGGGTTCCGTTCATTGTTCATGGGCTCTGTAGTACCCTAAGGGGGTATCTAGACAAGGCAAACTATACCCCCTATGGGTATGTCTACGCCAAGTATTTCGGTTGTCCTCATTCCTGGATATCTCGGAGTCGGACCCCGGTGTCTGTCGCTTGCCAGGGTGATGGGACCACCTGGTTGCCAGAGGGTAGGGACCACCGTGGCGCGTTATTGAGGATGCTCG
>NZ_JAWLKF010000023.1:0-33277 GCF_033042195.1 Rhodococcus cerastii | reverse complement strand
CCACCGGTCAGTTCTTGTTGGCCACCCATGGGCAGTTCTCGTGACCGCCTGTGGTCACTTCCCGATGTCCATTGACAATCTGCTCGATCATCGAAAACAGAGCGCTCTCATCGACGTTCGACCGACCTTGTTCGCGGAGACGGGCGATAGCAGCTCGGTGCTCCCACAGTGTCACCGCGGGATGTGACATCGTCCGGTACGGCACCTCGACATAGCCGGCACCGTCTGGTTCGAGGACCCAGATTCTGCTCAAATCGCGTGGGTCACGTCGTATCACGAACCGCCCCAAATCCTCTCGCCGCGCAACCCACGGTTTGAGCGCGTTCGAGAAGTAGTGCACGTGATCGAGAACGAAGCCCGTCCGCGTCAGACGTCGCCGGATGACGGGAAGAAAGTCCACCAAGAACGCGGTTTCGCCGAGCACCACACGAGGGGCATGACCAACTGCGGCGACCCCACCGGCCCACACGGCGGCCGGAGTGTTCCCGATCCCTGCGTGAACGCTCGCGTGATACGAGGCTATAGCCAGGACCAGCCAACGCTCCAACTCACGCAATGTCAACGCCGCGTGCTTGTCCGAGTCGTAACTTCCTCGGTCCGCTGGGTTCGAGAAGGTGGTCCCAGGCAGCTCGTGCACCGCCGTCATCGCCGTTCCGATGATGCGTTCGACGATCCCGCCGTAGTGCGGTCGGCCCGGAGGACGGTACTCGAGGGTGATGGCGTGCTGGGCGCATCCGCGGCGCAGCGCTTCGCTTTTGAACTCGGAGGCGTTGTCGAGATACAACTGCTTCGGCTTCCCCGCCATCGGCCACTGCACCTGCTCCGCCAGCTCGCATGCCTCCAGCCACGTCTGCTTCCCGCAGCACACGCGGCCCAGGCACAACCCGACCGATATCGACGACGGCGGCTCCAGAGTGACGACGAACCCGAGTACGGAACGGCTGAAGACATCAACGGCGATCGTCAGGTAGGGGCGGCCGATCGGTTACCGCTCTTACTCGTCAACGACCATCAGATCGACGACGGTGTGGTCGATCTGGACCTGATCGAGAATCCCCGAAACCGTCGGTGGAACGTCGCCGGCGGACTGACGTGGGCGGGCGGCATCGGGTCCTCCGCCTGACCTGGCCACCGATGCCGGAGGGAGCGCGGCGATACGCGCAGTGACGGTATTTCTGGCCGGCACCGGCAAACCCGCGCGATGACACGCCAGTGCTATACGTCGGTGCAGCGCAGCGACACTCAGCTTCTGGCGGTGAAGAAAATAGCGGGTGAGATGATCGCCGATCACTTCCTCGACCTCAGCCGCTACTCGGCTGCGGCCACGCCCTCCCGACGAGACCTTCGTCAGAAGATCGGTGACTGTCCCCGTCCCGTTCCTGAGCCTGCCGACCAACGTGTAGACCTGCCGCCTGGACAATCCCAACCGTTGCGCGGCATCGTCGACCGCTTCCGAACGCACCGAATGCATCTCCAGCAAGGGAGCCAGGACAGCGAAACGGGCCTCGGCCTGGGACCACCGCTCCCCCGACGCTGTCAGCACACCGGTCTCCACGACGTCGAGCTTGTCGGGGTCCACCACAAGCCTCCCTGTCACCGAGAGCCGAACGTGCGACCGTGCACCGCACTTCTGACATCAGAATGTCAGAAGACACGTGCACTCACCCTCGAAACGCCTGCAAAGAGTGCAGCCGTCTTCTGAAGTTGACACCTCGGGACAAACAGGGTCGTTCGACGGTCTAGTCGACGTTCATGACTGCCGTGCAGCCCCACCCCCTACTGCAACCCGTACGCGACCCCAGCGGCGGCGACGCGGCAGCGGCGTGGGCGGCGATCGTGCGCGAGGAACCGCGGTATCCGCGAGTGTCGGTATCGGCGAACGTTCGTATCCCGATGAGCGACGGCACAGCGCTGCGCGCGTACGTCGTCCGCCCCGCCGACGCATCGGGTAAGGCGGTGACGGGGAGTTTTCCCACCGTCCTGAATCTGACGCCGTACAACAAGCTGCTGATCAAGAGCATCGACACGATCCTCGAGACCCCTGTTCTCGGTCGTGCGATCAGAGCCTTCTCGTCCGCGTTCGACCTCACCGGAACCCGTTTCGACGGCATCACCGAGATCACCCGAGTGGTTGCAGGCGGGGCGGCGGACCTGCTGTCGGTCAACCGGCACCTCGTCCGCAGCGGGTACGTTCAGATGATCGTCGATGTCCGCGGCACCGGCAGTTCCTCGGGCACCTGGGACGTGCTGGGCACCCGCGAACAACTCGATTCCCTCGAGGTGATCGACTGGGCCCGACGCCAATACTGGTGCAACGGCAGGGTGGGAATGGCCGGCATCTCGTACTCGGCGATCAATGCGCTGCAGGCCGCAGCCAAGCAACCCGCCGGGCTCGACGCGATCTTCGCCGTCGAGGGCTCGGTGGACATCGTCCGCGAGATCTTCGCAACCGGAGGGGCCACCTCGGCGTTCATCCCGCTGTGGCTCACCGCCGTCAACGCATTGAAGTGGGCACCGGCCATCGGCGGCATCGACACGTTCACCTGGCTCCGCGATCGCACCCTGTCCCCCGCCACCAACCTGTTCGATCTGGCCAAAGGCTTTGTCACAGGACGAGATTCACGAATCTACGACGACGAGTACTACGACACCATCGACGCCGCCATCGAGGACATCGCGGTGCCGACATTCTTGTACGGCTGCTGGCACGACATCTTCGGCGGCTCCGCCCCCGACATCTACAACCGGCTGTCCCTCGAACGCGGATCGAAGCAGTTGCTCGTCGGTGACGGGTACCACGGCAACCCCGGAATCGGGTTCGGCGAACCGGGCTTTCCACCGCGTCTCGATATGCTCGAGCGAGCCTGGTTCGACAAGTGGCTACGCGACATCGACAACGGAATCGAGAACTACGGCCCCGTCACGTTGCGTCAACAGGGCGGCAATTGGACTGCGCACGGCCGCTTTCCGGCTCCGCGGGCGCAACCACGCAGGCTGTACCTGTCGGCGACGCCCTCAGGAACGGCAGCCCACGCCGTAGCCGACGGCAGCCTCACGACCGAACCGGCCACGTCCCGCGACATCCTGACGGTGCGGCCCTCGTTGCGGGCCGTCGTCTCGCGTGACACCACCCAGGTACTCGCCGGCGTGACGGCAGTGTTGGGGGGCGGATTCACCTACGACAACCGGTTCGCCGAAGGTGCCGCAGTCACCTTCACCACCGGTCCGGCCGAGTCGGACGCCGTTCTGTCCGGTCCGATGAATCTGCATCTTCGAGTGGTCTGCCACGCACGGGAAGCGTTGTGGGCCATCATGATCTGCGACGTCGCTCCCGACGGGACCTCGACGGTGCTCAGCAACGGCGCTCTTCTGGCCTCGCGTCGAGCCGTGGACGACGAACGTTCCTTGTTCGCGCCGAACGGCGACTACACCCGGCCCTACCACCCGCTCACCGAAGCGGCGCTGCTTCCGGTACCCATCGGCGAACCCATCGTTCTCGATATCGACATTCTCACCACCGAGGCCGTCATCGCCACTGGCCACCGACTCCGGGTCGACGTATTCGCCACCGACACACCACGGTTCATCCCGATCTTGCCGGACCTACTGCGCACTCGACTACGCAAACAGGACATCAGCATCGACCCGGAAAGCCCGAGCTACCTGGTGGTGCCCATACTCGGTGAGCCGGGCTGGTAGGAACGACATCATGAGAATCGAACAAGGCATCGCGCCGGCGAACTCCGTCGAGATCGCGTACGAGGACATGGGTTCGGTCGATGACCCTGCGGTCCTGCTGATCATGGGCCTGTCCGCGCAATTGACGTTGTGGCCCATGGATTTCTGTACCCGCCTCGTCGATGCGGGATACCGAGTGATCCGCATCGACAACCGCGACATCGGACTGTCCACGAAGATGACCGGGCAAAAGGTGCGGGGATCCCAGATCCTCCGAATGATCCGACACGAGCTCGGGATGTCTTCCGACGTGCCCTACACGATCGTCGACATGGCCGCCGACGCCGTAGGAGTACTCGATCACCTCGGCATCGATACCGTGCACGTCGTCGGTGCATCGATGGGAGGCATGATCACTCAGGTCTTCGCCGGTAGTTACCCCGAACGAACCGAATCGGTGGGCATTCTCTTCTCGAGCACCAACGAGCCGTTCCTGCCTCCGCCGGACCCACGCGCCCTGCTGCCCCTGCTCGGTGGCGTCGGGAAGGACGCCACGAAAGAGGAAATCATCGCGCATTCGGCAAAGACGTTGTCCACCATCGGCTCTCCCGGCTTCCGCACTCCGCTCGAGGAACAACTGGAGATCGCGCAGGTGATGTACGAGCGGAACTACAACCCCTCGGGCGTCGTGCGGCAGATGGCTGCGATCACCGGCACCGGCAGCCTGCGGCCGTACGCGAAGAAGATCACCGCGCCGACGACCGTCATTCACGGGACCGCCGACAGACTGGTCCGACCGTCGTGCGGCAAGGCCATCGCCCGCGCCGTTCCCGGTGCCGAGCTGACGCTGATAGACGGCATGGCCCACGACCTACCCGCCGCGTTGCTCGACCGCATCAGCGGCATCGTCCTGGCCAACTTCGCTCGCGCGAACGCGGCCTAGATCCTCGGCAAGACCCTACGACGAAGGCCGGCCTCCCTGGGGAGACCGGCCTTCGTTCGCAGATACGAAATTACGCGTTCGCGTCGTCCTCGAGGAGGTTGCGCGTGCGGTTCGGATCGACCTGGACGCCGGGTCCGGTGGTGGTCGAGACGGTGACCTTCTTGACGTAACGACCCTTGGCCGACGACGGCTTCGCACGCAGGATCTCGTCCAGCGCTGCGCCGTAGTTCTCCACCAGCTTGGTCTCGTCGAACGAGGCCTTACCGATGACGAAGTGCAGGTTGGCCTGCTTGTCGACGCGGAAGTTGATCTTGCCGCCCTTGATGTCGTTGACGGCCTTGGTCACATCGTTGGTGACCGTGCCCGTCTTCGGGTTCGGCATCAGGCCACGCGGTCCGAGGACACGGGCAATGCGGCCGACCTTGGCCATCTGATCGGGGGTGGCGATCGCGGCGTCGAAGTCCAGGAAACCGCCCTGGATGCGCTCGATCAGATCTTCTGCTCCGACGACGTCGGCTCCTGCTGCCTCGGCCTCTGCAGCCTTCTCACCAGCGGCGAAAACAATAACCCGAGCGGTCTTGCCGGTGCCGTGGGGAAGGTTGACGGTGCCGCGCACCATCTGATCCGCCTTGCGGGGATCGACGCCGAGTCGCACTGCAACCTCGACGGTGGGGTCGAACTTGCTCGACGCGGTCTCCTTGGCCAACTTGGCGGCTTCGAGAGGAGAGTAGAGATTGTCCTGGTCGATCTTTGCGGCCTGCTCGAGGTAGGCCTTGCTGCGCTTTGCCATGTCTTACTGTCCTTCGTTCGAGTTCAGTGTGGTTGACGAGCCTGGCCGGCTCTCCCACGTTCTGTGTCTTTGGTCGCTCCGCAGGCTCCGCTCCTGCTGGAACGGTCGCTCCGCAGGCTTCGCTCCTGCTGGGCAGGTAAATCAGCCTTCGACGGTGATGCCCATCGAGCGAGCAGTGCCGGCGATGATCTTCGCGGCCTGATCGATGTCGTTGGCGTTGAGGTCTTCCTGCTTGGTCTTGGCGATCTCGCGCACCTGGTCCATGGTCACCTTGGCGACCTTGGTCTTGTGCGGCTCGCCGGAGCCCTTCGCCACGCCTGCGGCCTTGAGCAGCAGCTTGGCGGCGGGAGGAGTCTTCAGCTTGAAGTCGAACGTACGGTCTTCGTAGACCGAGATCTCGACCGGCACGACGTTGCCGCGCTGCGACTCGGTCGCGGCGTTGTACGCCTTGCAGAACTCCATGATGTTGACGCCGTGCTGGCCCAGTGCGGGGCCGACGGGCGGTGCCGGGTTGGCGGCACCGGCCTGGATCTGAAGCTTGATGATCCCGGCTAGCTTCTTCTTCTTCGGGGGCATTTCTTTTTCCTTGTATTCGCTCGGGTTTCTTGCGGTTGCTACTGCAAGTCTGTGGTCGGCTTCTAGATCTTGGAGACCTGAGTGAAGCCGAGCTCGACCGGTGTTTCACGGCCGAAGATCGATACCAACACCTTGAGCTTCTGCTGCTCTGCGTTGACCTCGCTGATGCTCGCGGGGAGGGTGGCGAACGGGCCATCCATGACGGTGACCGACTCGCCGACCTCGAAGTCGACCTCGATGGTCGGCTTCGACGTGGTGTCGCCGCCCTGCTCGGCTGCGCCTGCGGTCGCTTTCGCGTCCTTCTTGGCACCTTCCTGCGGCATGAGGAACTTGACGACCTCGTTGATGGTCAACGGTGACGGCCGCGAGGTGGCACCGACGAAACCGGTGACGCCGGGAGTGTTGCGAACCGCTCCCCATGACTCGTCGTTGAGTTCCATGCGCACGAGGATGTAACCGGGCAGAACCTTGCGGTTGACCTGCTTGCGCTGGCCGTTCTTGATCTCGGTGACCTCTTCGGTGGGAACTTCCACCTGGAAGATGTAGTCGCCGACGTCGAGGTTCTGCACGCGAGTCTCGAGGTTGGCCTTGACCTTGTTCTCGTAGCCGGCGTACGAGTGAATGACGTACCAGTCACCGGGAGCGCGGCGCAGAGCCGCCTTCATCTCGGCGACGGGATCCTCGGGCTCGGCTGTCACGTCGGCGTCGGCTGCCTCGCCGTCTTCGGCGGGAACGTCCTCACCGGCAGCGGCGGCAACGTCGGCCTTGATGGCTTCGTCGGTTTCGCGGTCCTGAGCGGCCTGCTCCGCTTCGAGGCCCTGCTTGGTCGCCTCGACATCGGCGTCGAATGCGGCCACTTCGGTGGCGTCGTTGTGCGGCGTGCTCACGTCAGCACCCTTTCTCTAGTTTCCTGCTCGGTTCGATCGTCGGTAGTTCACGCAGCTGCGATCGGTCAGCCGAACAGCCAGCCGACGCCCTGGATGAAGAGCAGGTCGAGGCCACTGATGTACGCGACCATGAACGTCAGGAAGACGAGCACGACGCTGGTGTAGGTGACCATCTGCTTCTTGTTCGGCCAGATGACCTTGCGAAGCTCGGCGACGACCTCACGGAAGAACTGCAGCAGACGCATGAACACGTTCGGCCGCTTGTCGGCTTTGACCTTGCCCGATCGGGTCCTACCGGTCTTGGCCTTGGCCGGCGCGGTGGATGCGGCCGGAGCCTTGGACATCGACACGCTCGAAGCGCTACCGCGGGACCTGCTGGCCGATCGCTTGCCGGTGGGTACCACGGCGTCTGCAGCGGATTCACCAGCGGTGGTGTCAGCATCGGAAGGACGGCCCTCGGAGCCAGGTGCGACGTCGTCCGAGGCCGAGGAGTTCTCGAACTCCTCCTCCGATCGACCGTCGCGCTTACCGCGCTCCTCGCTCACGTCGTTCCTCTCAGTTGCTGACACCTTGGGCAGGGGCGACAGGACTTGAACCTGCAACCTACGGTTTTGGAGACCGTTGCTCTACCAATTGAGCTACGCCCCTTCGGCCGAAGCTTCTCGGCCGCTCTGGTGTCCATTCGGCTCCCACACACAGCCTTCGCGCTCTCCAGAGGGAGGACGCGGGCAGCGCGGAGCGCCGAATTACCCCAGAAATCTCAGTGTACTGCACACCCTTCGGAACAGATAAATCCCGTCGTCCCGGCGGTGAACGACCTCCGGCGGATCGACCATGCTCAGGCCAAGCGCACCGTTGCGGTCGCTCGCCCGAAAATCTTCTTGCCTGCGGACTTCGCGACGATGGCGACGATCGCGGTTCGCTCGTCGGCGTCCACGGACTTGACCTTGCCGGTGAACTCCACCGACGCCGGGGCATCGGCCGGGACCAACACCGCACTGGTGAAGCGCACGTTGTACTCGGTGACCGCACCCGGGTCGCCGAGCCACGACGTGACGAAACCGGCACCGAGGCCCATCGTCAGCATCCCGTGCGCGATGACGTCGTCCAATCCGGCCAGCGCGACGACCTCGTCACTCCAGTGGATCGGGTTGGGATCGCCGGACACGCCTGCGTAGTTGACCAGGTCGCCGCGGGTCAGGGACACCACTCGCTCAGGCAGTTCGTCCCCGACCGATACGTCGTCGAAGTTACGAAGCGCCATGCCTGATCACTTCCTTCACCGCATGGGCGATGTTCTCGTCGATCTCCCCGCCGGTTCGCGCGACGATCGTCGTCCACGTGGTTTGCACGAGGTCGCCGTTCTGATCGGTGATGATGTTCTTGGTGGTCATGATGTCGCTGCCACCCATCTGCCGGAACGACTCGAGATACACGTCGCAGAAAATTCGATCGCCGACCTGGATCGGGCGATGGAACTCCAGTTTTTGATCGGTCTGCAGGATCTGACTCGGGTCGTAACCCGTGATGACCTCTTGCAACATGCGGGTCTGCGACATGATCCCGAGCAGGGAAACGAAGGTCAAGGGCGCGAGGAGACCGTCGTAACCGAGGCCCTTCGCTGCGTCCTCGTCGTGGTGCGCGGGATGGAAATCCTGGACGGCACGCGCATACTCACGAACCTTCTCGCGGCCGACCTCGTAGAAGTCGTCGACGCGGAAATGACAACCGACCATGGACGCCGCGTGAGCGGATGCATCCATGGCCGGTACGTCATGTGGAGCTTGTGACACGGTGGAGACCTTTTCTACCCTGGACGCAAGAGCCGTTAGGGAAGAAAATGCGACCTAACGCCGGGCGCCGAAGAAAAATCGGGACTGCGAACCAGCGAGCCGAGCAGACTAGCGGGATTCGCGGTGCGCCCGGTGCGTTCCGCAGTTGGAGCAGAACTTCTTCAGCTCGATGCGGTCGGGGTCGTTCCGACGGTTCTTCTTGGTGATGTAGTTGCGGTGCTTGCAAACCTCGCAGGCCAAGGTGATCTTGGGCCGCACATCGGTGGAGGAGGCCACTGGACGCCTACTTTCGGGTAAATCTGATCAGGGTCAATCAGGACTGTTCATGAGTGCTACTGGTCGTGCTTGCCTACTGTGTAGCGGTGACCGGACTTGAACCGGCGACGCAACGATTATGAGTCGTTTGCTCTACCAACTGAGCTACACCGCCTCAGGTGCTCACCGTCCACCATCCCACGCGGGGAACGCGACGTCGAGCCATCCAATCCAGCGAGCCCCCTAACGGAATCGAACCGTTGACCTTTTCCTTACCATGGAAACGCTCTACCGACTGAGCTAAGGGGGCGAGCAACTACGCATGTTGCCGTGCGCTGAAGCCTTCAAGAGGTTACACATTCGGAGCGCCGACTACCAAATTGCGTGGTCAGCGAGCCGTTCCTGTCCCTCTTCACATGGAAACCCCAGCGAGAGAAATCCTCGCCGGGGTTCCAGGTGTGGCAGATGTAGGATTCGAACCTACGTAGGCATAAGCCGACGGATTTACAGTCCGCTCCCATTGGCCGCTCGGGCAATCTGCCGTGATGCGATCGAAGCCCGTACTGCTCTTCGGCGCGGTGAGAAGAATACAACGAACGTCCCCCCGGAACGCAAACCGGGTGGATACGGTCGGTAGCGGGCCGATAAAGTCCCTGCGGGATGTGGACCGACACCACCGCCAAACCAAATTTTCGATTCGACTGGAGAGTGTGAGAAGTGGCTGATTCGTCCTTCGACGTAGTGAGCAAGGTCGACCGACAGGAAGTGGACAACGCCGTCGGACAGGCCGCGAAGGAGCTGGCGACCCGCTTCGACTTCCGCGGATCCGACACCAGCATCGAATGGTCCGGTAGCGGCGAGTCCGAGACGATCGTCATCACGTCCGAATCCGAGGAGAAGGTCAAGGCCGCCCTCGACGTGTTCAAGGAAAAGCTGATCCGACGGGACGTCTCCCTCAAGGCCTTCGAGACCAACGATCCGGCCGCGTCCGGCAAGGTCTACAAGGTCACCGGCAAGCTGGTGCAGGGCATCACGACCGAGAACGCAAAGAAGATCTCCAAGAAGATCCGCGACGACGGCCCCAAGGGCGTCAAGGCGCAGATCCAGGGCGACGAACTGCGCGTGAGCAGCAAGAAGCGCGACGACCTGCAGGCCATCCAGCAGCTGCTCAAGAACGAGGACTTCGGCATCGCGCTGCAGTTCGTCAACTACCGGTAGAGCGGCTTCTCACCTGGGTCGTTCCGCAGGCTTCACTCCTGCTCACCTGGGTCGTTCCGCAGGCTCCACTCCTGCTCACCCGGGTCGTTCCGCAGGCTCCACTCCTGCGCCGCATGTGCACGGAACCTCGTAGTGGGCTACGAGTTTCTGCTCACATGCGGCGCAGCCGCTCAGTACGGCCGGTGGCCGGCCATCCGCTCGAGTCGCTCGATGCGGTCGGCCATCGGCGGGTGGGTGGCGAACAGCTGCCCGGCCTTGTCGCCCATGCGGAACGGATTGGCGATCATCAGATGCGACTCCGCCGCCAACCGCGGCTCGGGCGGCAGCGGTGCCAGCTGCACTCCCTGCTCGAGCTTGCGGAGCGCCGACGCCAGCGCCAACGGGTCACCGGTCAGCTCGGCCCCGGACTGGTCGGCCTGGTACTCACGCGAACGAGAGACCGCAAGGCGAACCAGGCTGGCCGCAACGGGCCCCAGCATCGACACCAGCAGCAACGCGAGCGGGTTCGGGCCCCCGTTGCCGCGTCCGCCGAAAATGTTGGCGAAGAAGGCGAGGTTCGCCAGACCCGAGATGACCGACGCCATCGCACCGGCCACCGACGAGATCAGGATGTCGCGGTTGTAGACGTGCGAGAGCTCGTGCCCGAGCACCGCGCGCAGTTCCCGCTCGTCCAGGATCCGCAGAATGCCCTCGGTGCAGCACACCGCAGCGTTGCGGGGGTTGCGGCCGGTGGCGAACGCGTTGGGGTTGTTGGTGGGACTGACGTACAGCGCAGGCATCGGCTGATGAGCGGCCGTCGCCAGCTCACGCACAATGCGATACATCGCCGGCTGCTCGAGCTCGGTCACCGGCACCGCATGCATCGACCGCAGGGCCATCTTCGCGCTGTTGAAGTACGCGTAGCCGTTGACGCCGACTGCCAACACGATGGAGCCGATGAGAATGGTCGCGTTACCGAACAGCGAACCGATGAACACGATGAGCGCCGACATCCCGACCAACAGGCCGAAAGTCTTCGCACCGTTCGCGTAACCGTTCATGACTGAAGATGCCTCCTCGTACCGGGTCTTCCTACCCGATTCAACGAAAACACCTGGACCGGCAGTTCCCGGCCCGAAGTCCGAGCCGACTACCCGACGCGCTCGACGGTGTAGTTCACCAGGCGGCCGAGGGCATCGTTGGCCGGACCCTGCGGCAACAGGGCGAGTTCTGCGTGTGCCCGCGCGGCATATTCACCGAGTGTCTTCTTTGCCGAGACCATGCCGGGTGAGCGCTGCAGCAGCTCCAGAGCCTCGGTGACCAGCGCGTCTTCGGTGACCGGACCGGCGAGGATCTCGCGCAGCCGATCGCCGTCGGCACCTTCCTCGCGCAGCGCGAAGAGCACCGGCAGAGTGTGTACGCCCTCCCGCAGGTCGGTACCGGGAGTCTTTCCGGACTGCTCGGTTGCCGAGGAGATGTCGATGATGTCGTCGGAGATCTGGAAGGCGGTACCGACGGCGTCACCGAGGCGCTCGAGGCGTCCCACATGTTCGGCGTCGCCGCCGCTGAACGTGCCGCCGAAGCGTCCGCAGGAGGCGATGAGCGATCCGGTCTTCTCCCACACGACCTTCAGGTAGTGCGCGACGGGATCGTCGGTGCTCTTGGCCCCGACGGTTTCGCGCATCTGACCGGTGACGAGTTCTGCGAAGGTCTCGGCGATGATGCGGACGGCGTCGGGTCCGAGGGTGGACACCAGACGAGACGCATGCGCGAACAAGTAGTCGCCTGCGAGGATCGCCACACTGTTGCCCCAGCGTGAGTTCGCGCTCTCGGCACCTCGACGCATCGACGCCTCGTCCATGACGTCGTCGTGATAGAGCGTCGCCAGATGAACCAGCTCGACGACCGTGGCCGCGGTGACGATCGCCGGATCGGTCGGCGACGGTCCCAGCTGACCGGTCAGCACGGTGAACAGGGGTCGGAAGCGCTTTCCGCCGGCTTTGGCCAGGTGCAGAGCGGCCTCGGTGAGGAACTCCTCACCGTCGGAGAGCTCGCTGATCATCAGTTCTTCGACGCGTGCGAGGCCGTCGGCGACGGTTCGCGCGAGCTCCGGGTCACCCAGGTCGACTCCGGCAACGACCGTTGCTACGGCAGCGTCGTCTGTACTCACGATGTTGGTCCCTGTCCTGTCGTCGACATGCCGGCGGCAGCGGCGAAGCGCCACTGCTCGCCTTCTACCGTAGTGAACCTAGCGTGCACACCGGTGGGACGGTGTCACCGACCACAGGTGACGCTTCACACGGCGTCGACCGGAGGCCCTCGCCGCACCCGTTGGTAGAAATCGGGATACTGGAACCCGTGACCTCTCCCCATCCCGCCCCACCCACCGCGACCGACATTTTGGTCGTGGGCGCGGGCCCCGCAGGATCGTCCGCTGCGGCATGGGCCGCGCGATCCGGCCGCGACGTCGTCCTGGCCGACGCGGCAGTGTTCCCCCGCGACAAGACGTGCGGCGACGGGTTGACGCCACGTGCCGTCGCCGAGCTCGATCAGCTGGGTCTGGGTGAGTGGGTGCGCGGCAAAGCGCGCAACCGAGGACTGCGACTGAGCGGATTCGGGCAGGAACTGGAACTCGAGTGGCCGAGCAAGTCCCTTCCCACCGTCGGAAGTGCAGTTCCCCGAACCGAATTGGACGACAGGATTCGCGTCGCCGCAGTCGAATCCGGAGCCGCGATGGCCGAGGGAGCGAAGGCTGTCGCCGTCACCCGAGACGGCAATTCGGTCCGCTCGGTAACCCTGCAGACCGCCGCCGGCGCACACGAGATCTCCTGTCGCACACTCATCGTCGCCGACGGCGTCCGCTCCACTCTGGGCAAACAACTCGGGCGGCAATGGCATCGCGACACCGCATTCGGCGTCGCCGCTCGCGCCTACATCGACTCGGGCCGAAGCAACGACGAATGGATCAGCTCGCACCTCGAATTACGTGACGCGGCAGGCACTCTGCAACCCGGCTACGGCTGGGTCTTCCCGCTGGGCGACGGAACCATCAACATCGGCGTCGGCACCCTGGCCACCGCCAAGAGGCCGGCACCCGGAGCGCTGCGGCCACTGCTCGACCTCTACACCCACCAGCGCCGCGGCGAATGGGACCTCGGCGGGGAGTTGCGCTCGGTGGCGTCGGCTCTGCTGCCGATGGGCGGCGCGGTCTCGGGAATCGCAGGCGCCAACTGGGCCATCATCGGCGACGCCGCAGCCTGCGTGAACCCACTCAACGGCGAGGGCATCGACTACGGACTCGAAGGCGGCCGCATGGTCGTCGACCTGCTCGATCACCCCGACCTCACCGACGCCTGGCCGACCCTGCTGCGCGACCACTACGGGCAGGCCTTCTCCATCGCTCGACGCCTCGCCGGACTGTTGACGGTGCCGAGATTCCTACCCGCAGCGGGACCGGTGGGCATGCGCTCACGGGCACTGATGAAAGTCGCCGTCCGCTGCATGGGAAACCTCATCACCGAAGCGGACAGCGACCTCGTCGCCCGAACCTGGCGGGCATCGGGAACCGGATCGCTGAAAATCGATTCCCGGCCGCCATTTACCTGAATCGCGTCAGGGCCGAGTTGCCTTGTGCAGAGCCACGATTCCACCGGTGAGGTTGCGCCACTGCACGTCGGTCCAGCCTGCATCGGCGATGCGCTGCGCCAATTGCTCCTGCGTCGGCCACGCGCGGATGGATTCGGCCAGGTAGACGTAGGCGTCGGGGTTACTGCTCACGGCGCGAGCGACTTTCGGCAACGCCTTCATCAGGTACTCCATGTA
This sequence comes from Rhodococcus cerastii, assembly GCF_033042195.1. Lineage (NCBI taxonomy): Bacteria > Bacillati > Actinomycetota > Actinomycetes > Mycobacteriales > Nocardiaceae > Rhodococcus > Rhodococcus cerastii. Next base: position 19,336 of record NZ_JAWLKF010000023.1, on the reverse strand, counting down.
CACCGTGCGGAACGGTCCGAACACCGGCGTGGAGAACTCCGAGACGACGAGCCTGCCGCCTGGCTTGGTGACGCGGGCGATCTCGCGCAGGCCTGCGTCGAAATCGGAGACGTTGCGGAGGCCGAAGGAGATGGTGGCAGCATCGAAGCTGGCGTCGGCGTAGGGCAGTGCCATCGCGTCGCCTGCGACCATCGGAACGCCTCGCTGCAGTCCTGCCTGCAGCATGCCCTTGGAGAAATCGGTGGCAACACACCAGGCTCCGCTGAGCCCGAGTTCGACGGTCGAGACGCCGGTGCCAGCGGCGAGGTCGAGTACCCGCTCGCCAGGTTTGAGATCGAGGGCGCGCCGAGTCAGTTTGCGCCAACTCCGGTCCTGTCCGAACGACAGAACCGTGTTGGTGATGTCGTATCGACGGGCGACGCCGTCGAACATCGACGCCACCTCGTGGGGCTCTTTTGCCAGGGTTGCGCGTGATGTCTGGGCCACGAAGTCCAGACTACTCAAGCGATCTTCTGCACCCGCGGCGCTGTGATGCCTTGCACGTCGTAGTAGTGCGAGATCAGCTCGTCGCAGATGGCAGGCCAGGTGCGGTGCAGTACCGATTTGCGGGCTGCGTCGCCGAAGCGGGCGCGGGTGGTGGGTTCGGCGAGCGCTCCGACGGCACTGGGCAGCAGTTCGGTGAACTTGTCGACCGGCAGCAGATATCCGTTGCGGCAGTGCGAGACCAGATCGCGCGGGCCTCCCGCGTCGGGCCCGATGACCGGGACGCCGCTGGCGAGGGCCTCTTGCACTGCCTGGCAGAAGGTTTCGTGTTCGCCGGGGTGTACGAAGATGTCGAAACTGGCGTAGGCCCGAGCGAGTTCGTCGCCGCCGAGTTGGCCGGTGAAGATCGCTCCGGGCATCAGGGTCTGCAGTGCCGCTGTGTCGGGTCCGCCGCCGACGATCACCAGCTGGATCGACGGGTCTGCGGCCAGTACGGCGAGCCGCTCGACGTGCTTCTCCGGGGCGAGCCTGCCGACGAAGCCGACGATCAGCTTCTCGCCTGCTCCCCACTGGCTTCTGAGTGTCTGCGACTTGGCCGAGGGTACGAACCGGACGGCGTCGACTCCCCTGGCCCACCGGTGGACGCGCGGAATGCCGTGCAACTCCAACGCGTCGACGGCCGAGGTGGACGGGGCCAGAGTGCGGGCCGCGCCTCTGTGCAGTCTCCTGGTCCAGCGCCACGCGGCCTTCGAGGTGAGGCCGAGGCCGTAGCTGGCGGCGAAACCGGCGACGTCGGTCTGATAAACGGCGACCGCGGGCAGGTCCAGACGGTTGGCGGCGGCCAGCCCGCCCGCTCCGAGCAAGAACGGTGACGCCAGATGTACGACGTCGGGAGCGAAGGCGCGCATCGCCGAGACCATGCCGAGCCCGGGGACGCCGACGGGTAGCGAGCTCACTTTGGGGACCATGACGGACGGCACCCGGTGCACCGGAACGTTGTCGTGCCACGTCGCGGCTCTGGGACCGGACGGATTGTCCGGGGCGATGACGATGGCGTCGTGCCCCGTCTTGTCGAGGTGTTCGAGGACACGGATCACCGAGTGGGTGACGCCGTTCATGTTGGGCAAGAACGATTCCGCAACGATGGCTACTCGCACGATCCTCAGTGTGGGCGGCCCCGCCGTCGGCCAGGTATGGACAACGTTACGTGTGGGCCAACGTCACACGAATTGCGCGAGCACCCACGACGGATCCGGGTTGGTGCGATGTTCGGAGCCCGCGAACACCGTGGGAACCGTCTCGTTGCCGTCGTTCACCGATCGCACTCGCGCGGCCGCAGCGGGGTCCTGGCGGATGCTCGCCCACACGGCCTTCTTTCCGCGCAGCAGCAGCGCGACCCGCAACCGCGAGCAGAAGATGCATCCCGGACGCCAGTAGATCAACGGCACCGATTTCTCCGTTGCCTGATTGCGCGACGCGTCGTCGGACAGAGATCGCGGATACAGCACGGGCGTCGTCAGGACGAGAACGAACACCGCGGCGAGCACCATCACCACGATCGAGGACGCAATGTTGCCGAAGTTCACCAATGCGAACCCGGCGATTGCGGCGAGCGCAGCGATGACCCACTGCTTGGCGTTACGCATTCTCGGCCTCCTTGCGACGTAACCAGAACAGCACCGGGCCGGCAATCAGCCACGTGACGACGATGACGGATCCGGCCGGAACGATCGCGACGGTAGCGTCGCGGCCCGCGACGCGAACCAACTCGACGTCCGGGTCGGCCTTGTAGTACTCGACCTCGATGCGTTGGCCCGCGACGAGATTGGTGGGGTACAGCACGCCGAGAGGGGGGTTGTGCGTCACACCGTCGGGGGTGATGAAGCTGACGGCCGAGCGCAGCTTGCCCGCGGACAGCACCTCGGCGGTGGCGGTGCCCTTGTCGGAATCGATGGTGACGTCGTTGCGCCAGGCTCCGATGACGAGCAACACGGCGAGGACAGAAATCGCGACGGCGACCACCAGCACGACCAGCCGGGCCCTGTGCAGCGTTCGGCTGCCTCTGTCGGTATCGGTCACAGCGATCAGGTTACTTCGCAGCCGACGGGACTCGGCTCGGGTAGCGTCTGGACTCATGTCGCGCAGCTTCGAGTTCACCGTCGAATCGTCCAATCCCCCCGCTGACGTGCACGCAGCACTCACCAGCGAGGACCAGTGGATGGCGCGGTTCGCCAAAGCGAAGAAGACCGACGGGTACGAGCTGACCAAGCACGACGACGGTGGCCTGACCGTCGACATCTCCGAAGAGGTCGGCACGTCCGAACTCCCCGGCTTCGTCACGAAAGTGATCAAGGGAAAGCTGATCGTCTCGCGCACCGATCACTGGGGGCCGCTCGAGGGCGACCGAGCCGAGGGGACACTGATCGGCGGCACCACCGGTTTGCCCGCGAAGGTGAACGGCACCCTGTCGTTGCGCCCCAGTGGGACCGGCGCGAAACTGATCGTCAAGGGTGACTCGACCGTGAAGATCCCCATCGTGGGCGGCAAGATCGAGGACCTGATCAACAAGATGATCAAGGACATGATCGACCAGGAAACCGGCCAGACCCTCGAATGGGTTGCAGAGCAACAGGGTTAGCGACACGTAGCTCCAGCAAGGAGAACTGCCATCGCGCGGCCCGGGGTCAGGGGCGCTCCCAGCGTGCACATTTCGCTCCACTCCGGGGCTCGGAAGCGGAGAAACCCCGGGGTCGCAATCCCGAGTGGAGCATCCGTTGCGGCAGCAATTCTCGGCATACGACGATTTCATCTCGCAGGGACGCTCGGTGCCGCAATTCTCGAATCGTGCCTACGGAACCGTTGGCTTGTCCGCCGCAGCGGGATGGCCGTGCAGCTGACCACAACAGGGCGCGCGCACCTCACCGAGGCTCTTCCTGAACTTCGGATCGACGCTTGACCTCCGATACCACCGTCCGGACAGGGGTTTTCGCATGACAATCGCGCCGCGGATGTGTCCAGCGGGGTCTCATCGACGTCGACGATCCGGTAGCCGGCTCGTCGGTACAACTCGATGTTTTTGTTGCTGCGCGCGCCGGTGAACAACTCGAACGCCAATTTCCCAGGTGCGGTCGATCAACCGAACCCGAACAGCACCGACAAACCGATGGCCGTCACACACGATCGATACGTTCGATTCGTCGATCCTCGACGTCACCTCGTCGAGGGTCTCGCGAAGCGGTGGGGTATCGAGGGTGTCGTTGGGAAGCGCTTCCTGAACCCAGCAACAGCGTTGCAAGACAAGCAGTTCAGCCGCATCCGCCTCAATGGCAACGCGAACGGACAGCGAATCCAGCGATACAGTCACACTGCTACTGGAGCAGATCGACTCGACGATGGATGCATCGCTCGATTTATTTGTCTCAGGACACCGCTCGCCCTCGCTCGGCGAGAACCATCAGCCACTGCTGCCCACCGCGGGACATCTCGGATGCAATCGATACCGACTCCCACACACTCGGATCGAGGCGTGTGCGAACGTCCGGTTCCCGCCAGTACTTGAAGTAGCGCGGAAGATCGAGCTTCTCGTTACTCCATTCCTCGCCGTCACCTTCCTCGAGAGTGAAAGCAAGCATCCCGCCGGGACGCAGTGCCGCGGCTGCCTTTGCGACAACGGCATCGAACTGAAGCGAATTCAGATGCAGGAGCACAGCGTTTGCAAAGATTCCGTCGTACATCCCACCGAAATCGTCGGTGATGATGTCGAGCGTGCGAGCCGAGTAGCCGTCCCTCTCCATCATGTCGACGAAGGCCGCAGCCCCGTCGCTCCGCTCGACCCGAAGATCACGGCGCTCGAGCTCGGCTGCGTGCCAACCGGGTCCACTTCCGAGTTCGAGCACCAGGCCGGCATCGACCTGTGCAACGAACTCGTCGATGAACGGCTGCCACGCGCGCGTCGAATCGCGTCTCGTTCGCTGAACGTGCACATCAGCCGCCGATTCGTAACTGTCAAGGGTTCTACTCACTCGTCCGCTCCTTCGTTCGGTCGACCGAGTTCTGGTTTCACGCGAAGATCTGTTCCCGAAGGATGTCGGCATGGCCGCAGTGATGTGCCAATTCCCGGAGCACCTGCAGATATACCCAGTGCACGGTACGAGGCCCGGTGTGATGGCCCGTCACGATGGCATCGAGCGCCAATGGGGCTACGACGGTTCGGGCAGTTGCGCACGCCTGTCTGTGCGCCGAGACGACGCCGGCGATGGTGTCGCCGTCCTCCAGGACGAAAGACTCCGCGGGACTGCGAACCAGGCCGAGTGCAGCCCGGGACCCACCTCCGATGCATTCCTCGAACCACACTCGCTGCATCCATGTCACATGCTTAAGCAATCCCAGAAGCGTTGTGGCAGAGGGAACCAACCGTTCGCGCGCCTGCTCCTCGGTGAGACCATCGACTGTCGCATCGAGCGCCCTCCGGTAGTCCTCGACGAACGCCTCGAGCTGAGTGCGATCATCGTCCACCAGTACCTCGAAAGCACCCGTCACGGGGTCCTCCTTCACCGCGAAGTTCCGGCAGGGCAAGAACGACTTCTAGAGCCGCGCCCGAATCGCCGCGTGTAGATCTCGCAGTCCCGATCGTTCGGTCGTCACTTCCAGCACCCTGATTCCCGTGGCATGTCCGGTGAGTTCGGTTGCCAGATCGGCCAAGTCGACCAGGTGGTGCTCCACGCGGTAGGCACCGCACAGCGCGCCGAGGTCCATGCCATGGGGCGTACCGAACACTCTCTCGAACACCCCCGCGTACTGCGGATCGCCCTGTTCGAGGAGCTCGAAGATGCCGCCGCCGTCGTCGTTGGCGACGACGATCGTCAGGTCTTCGGGACGCGGTTCTCCGGTGCCGATCAGCAAGCCCGCTGCGTCGTGCAGAAATGTCAGATCGCCGAGAAGTGCCACGGTGCGCCGCTTTCCGGCCATCGCGGCACCGATAGCCGTCGAGACGGTGCCGTCGATACCGGCCACGCCGCGGTTGGAGAGAACCTTCACGTCCGGGTTCGGAGTCGCCACCAGGGCCGCGTCGCGCACGGGGTTGGACGCTCCGAGCACCAGCTGATCTCCGGGCTGCAGCGCAGACATGACCACGTCGGCCACGTGCAGTCCCGTCGGCTTGGGGTGCTCTCGAAGTTGTTGATGCACAGCCAGTTCGGCTCTCTCGGAGAGCGCGGCGCAGCGGGTGATCCAGGCGGGGTCGGGCGCACCGGTGGTGACTGCTCGGGTACCGGTGGCCAACACGTTGCCCGAGACGTCGGGCCAGCGCGGACCGGTGGTGAGCGCGATGACGTCCACGGCCGGATCGGCCAGCAGAGCCGAGACCTGCCTGTGCAGGGTCGGCCGCCCGGTGATGACGGCCTGGCGCGGCTTCAACTGCGCAAGAGCCAAGGGATGCAACGGGATTCCGTGCAGGGGTGCGGTCGGCTCGGCGACGGTCGGCAACCCGGCCAGCTCCGGACGCACGGCACCGCCATGGCCGGACACGACCACGGTGTCGATTGTCAGATCCAGTTCGACGGGGACGTCGAGTGTCGCCTGGGTGGTCGAGGTCCACGGCAACCCGTCGGGCCGACCCTCCGGACGCGCGCCGGGGTCGCCGATCGCAGGCACCAGTGGCTCACGCAGTGGGATGTCGAAGTGCACCGGACCGGCGTTGCCGGAGCGCGCGCCGCGCGCTGCGGCGATGACGCGGGAGACGGCGCTGCGCCACTGACTGTTCTGCTTGGGGCCTTCCTCGGCGAGTCCGAGGCTGATCGTCGCGCGTACCTGAGATCCGAACAGACCGAGCTGCTCGATGGTCTGGTTCGCGCCGGTGCCGAGCATCTCGTACGGGCGGTTCGCGCTGATGACGATCAGCGGGATGCGCGCGTAGTTCGCTTCGAGAACCGCAGGCCCCAGATTGGCGACCGCGGTTCCCGACGTCATCACCACGGGAACGGGCTGACCGCTGCCCAGGCTCAGGCCGATGGCCAGAAAGCCTGCGGTTCGCTCGTCGATCCGCATGTGCAACCGCAGGCGACCGGCGACGTCCGCCTCCTGCAACGCGAACGCCAACGGGGCGTTCCGCGAGCCGGGACACAACACGACGTCTCGGATCCCGCTGCGCGCCAGTTCGTCGACGACTGCGGTGGCCTGTGCGGTGGACGGATTCACAGTTTCCAGAGTGTCAGACGCTTCGGTCGGACGCCGCAACCGGGCTTTGACAGTATGAAGGTGTGCGTACAGTCTTTCGGCCCGACGAGGTCGCTCCCGGTCGCTTCTACCAGCTCCTGACCGCTTCGGTGGTCCCTCGGCCCATCGCCTGGGTCTCCACCGTCTCGGCCGACGGTGTGGCGAACCTCGCCCCCTACAGCTTCTTCACGGTCTCGTCGACTGTGCCGCCGGTCGTGCAGTTCACCTCGGTGACCCGCAAGGACAGCCTGCGCAACATCGAGGCCACCGGCGAGTTCGTCGTGAATCTGGCCACTGCACCGTTGGTGGATCAGGTCAACAGCAGCTCGGCGAGCTTCGATCACGGCGTCAGCGAATTCGAGGCCGTCGGCATCGAGAGCGAGCCCAGCACCGTCGTGACGCCACCGCGCGTCGCGGCCGCACCGATCGCCATCGAAGCGACGCTGCATCGCGTCGTCGAGGTAGGAAACTGCTTCGTCGTCATGGGCACCGTCGTCGCCCTGTCGGTGCGTCCCGAATATCTGGCCGAGGACGGACTGCCCGAGTTCGACGCCATCGCTCCGCTCAGCCGCCTCGGCCGTACCGAGTGGGGGTTGCCGCCCGAGGTTCGTGAGATCGAGCGCCCTTCTTGATTCGCTGGTCGCTGCTGATACTCGTCACGGTCGGCCTGACCGTCGGCGCGGATGCTCTGGGAATTCCGTCGGCAGCTCTGTTCGTCGCGCTGCTGGTGGCGGTGATCTTCGCGCTCGCCGGCTGGGCACCGACCACGGGAACCGAACGCGCCCCGCTGCCGCGCCGACTCGGCATGGTGGCTCAGGCGGTGTTGGGTGTCGAGATCGGAACGTTGGTGCAGCGAGACACCCTCAGCTCACTGGGCGACGCCTGGTTGCCGGTGCTGCTGGCATGCGTCGGAACGCTCGTGTTGTCCATCGCTGCGGGCGCGCTGCTGGGACTGCGCAAGGACATCGATTCGCTGACCGGTGCGCTGGCACTGGTCGCGGGCGGCGCGTCGGGGCTGGTGGCCATCGCCCAGGAACTCGGCGGCGACGAACGCGTCGTGGCGGTGGTGCAGTACCTGCGGGTCGTTCTCGTCACCACCACCCTGCCGCTGGTGGCGACTCTGGTGTTCCGCGCACAACCCGGTCAGTCGACGATGCTCGCCGATTCCGGAGCTCCGCTGTACGTGGACCTGGCCTTCGTTCTGGTCTGCGGCGGGGTGGGAGTGCTGCTCGCACTGGCACTCCGATTTCCCGCTCCGGCACTGTTGGGCCCGCTGATCGTCGCCACGTGCGCCGACCTTCTCGGGTTCTCGTTCGACGCCAGTGTTCCCACGTTGCTGCTGTGGGCGGCGTACATCGTGATCGGGTGGCAAGCCGGTCTGCGATTCACCGTCGCGAGCCTGAAGTCCATCTCGCGGGTGCTGCCGTCCGCGTTGCTGCTCATCATCGCCGTCACCGTCGGGTGCGCGATGTTGGGGCTGTGGTTGGCCTCGGCGACGGGCACCAGCGGATACGAGGGCTACCTCGCCACCACCCCGGGTGGGGTGTACGCAGTGTTGGCCATCGCGGCATCGACCGGTGCGAACGTGACGTTCGTCGTGGCCGCCCAGGTGATCCGAGTGTTCATGATGCTGTTCGCAGTGCCGATGGGAGCGAAGGTCGTCCACCACTATCGGCGAGGGCGGCCCGAGTGAATCGACGCGACCCCATACGCACTCAGGTCCACCGATGTCGTCCGCACGGCCGAGGACGGATTAGTGTCATCTCACATGTCCGGCTTGGGAAAAGGTCACACGGTCGTCACCGACTCGGTAGATGTCGACAGCGCATCGTTCGCCTCGCTGCGCGCCCGTCCTCTCCCCCGCGCCGAACGCTACGAACTGGGTCGACGCCTCCGCGAGAAGGTACCGATCGCTTCCCTGGGTGACTGGACCCCACCGGCGGATCGACCCGACCCGGTCAAGCAGATCGAATACTCGCACCAGGGCCGCATCGAATGGCTGATCCCGACGCGCCTCGAGCGGATGGTCGAATCCCCTTACGGATTCCTGCGCGGCACTGCCATCGTCATGGCCCGGGACGTGGCGATGCTGCCGTCGACCGGCATCAACCCGGTCATCAGCGGCGACGCCCACCTGGGCAACTTCGGCTTCTACGCGTCCCCCGAACGCGACCTCGTCATCGACCTCAACGACTTCGACGAGGCCCACCCGGGAGCCTGGGAATGGGATCTACGACGCCTCGCCGCGAGCATCTGGGTGGCCGGCCGGCAGAACGGCCGCACCGAGGACCAGTGCCGCGACGCCGTCACCGCCTGCGTGTCCGCGTACCGAATCGAGGTGGCCAGACTTGCCGACGAGCCACTGATGTCGCGTTCGTTCCAGCGCCTGACGGCCGAGAAACTGCAGCGCGACGCCACCGAGGGTTCGCTGCGCAAGGAGATCAAACGCGCCACCAAGAAAGCGCGTCGACGCACCAGTGACCGCGTTCTGCCGCGCTTCACCGAAAAGCACGAGGGCAAGCGAAGAATCGTCGAGGAGCCGCCGATCACCACCCGCATCTCGGCGCGGGACGAGGAACTCCTCGCCGTCGGATTGGACGAGTACCTGCTCACCCTCACCCCGCACTGGCGTCGAGTGCTCGGTGGATACACGTTGATCGACGTGGCGCACCGCGTCGTCGGCGTCGGCAGCGTCGGCCTGCGGGCGTACGTGGCGTTGTTGGAGGGCACCAGCGAGGACGACGTGGTGTTCCTGCAGCTCAAGCAGGCCAGACGTTCGGTGCTCGCGCCGTACGTGCACGGCGAATCGGCCTGGCACGATCACCAGGGCCAGCGGGTCGTGGAGTATCAGCAGGATCTGCAGACCGTCAGCGATCCGCTGCTGGGCTGGACGACCATCGCCGGACGGCAGTACTACGTGCGCCAATTCCGCAACATGAAGGGAACGATCGACCTGTCGTCGATCGATGCGCCCGCTCTGGTGGACTACGCACGGGTGGTGGGCCGACTGCTGGCCAAAGGACATGCGCGCACCAGTGGCGCGTCGATGATCTCGGGTTACACCGGCGATTCCGATGCCCTCGAGGTTGCGCTGTGCCGCTTCGCGCAGCTGTACGCGGATCAGACGGAAGCCGACTGGGAGCGATTGAGCGCTACGCGCATGTGAACGGAAACTCGTAGCAGACTACGAGTTTCCACTCACATGCGGCGAAGCCGCTCAGGCGTGCTTGGCGACCAGGTCACCCACCCGAGGCAGTGCCTCGGTGACGTTCTTCTTCGCCGAGCCACGCAGGCTGCCGTAGAACTTCTTCACGACGGACTTGTCGGTTTCCTCGATACGGGCATCGGTGACCGAGAGCAGTGCGTCGGAGGCGGCGTCGCCGTTGGCGGCCAGGTACTGACCGAACGTGCCCTGCGGGGCAGCGTTGTAAGACTGCCAGAACGGGTCGAGCTTGTCGACGAAATCGGGCCACAGAGCCGAGACCGCGTTGTCGATGTACGACGGCCCGACCTTCTTCACCGCGCCGTATCCCCCCTTGACCGCGAGCCCGCTCGCACCCTTCTTGTCTGCGACCTCGGCGTCGATCAGAGCCAGGACATCGGCGCGCAGCGCGTCGGCCTTGGACTCGTCGAGCAGTGAATCCTTGAGTGCAGCAACCACTTCGAAGTTCCTCCCAGATGTGTCAGCGGCCCCACGCGGACCGGGCGCAAGACTACCGCAGAAGGGCGTGGCAGCGCCGAACTCGATCGATCCACCACTGCGTGCGATCGGCGGCCGCATCGAGCTCGATCAGGGCCTCGGCGTCGGGTTCGAGGCTGCCGACCGGATACGTTCCGTCGATCACCTCGGGCGCGGGTGCGACGTCTCGAACGAACAGTGCGCCTGTCCCCAGACCGCAGGCGAATTCGAGATGCGGCAGCGCAGCAGCTGCGGCCAACCCGGCCGAGATACCGACGGCCGAATCGAGCGCACTCGACACCACCACCGGCACGCCGTACTCCCCCAGTTCGCCTGCGAGCTCGAGCAGCGCCCGCATTCCACCGAGCGGAGCGACCTTGAGCACCGCGACGTCGGCTCCGCCTGCGCGGACGACCTTCATCGGATCCTCGGCCCGGCGAATGCTCTCGTCGGCAGCGATCCGCACCCCGCGCACCCGACGCCTCACTTCGACCAACTCCGGCACCGACGCGCACGGTTGCTCGGCGTACTCGAGTGGACCGTCCGCGGTCAGGGCGGCCAAAGCCGCAACAGCCTCGTCGACGCTCCAACCCCCGTTGGCGTCGACCCGTACCCGCGGAACCAACTCGCGCACCGCGCGCACCCGGGCGACGTCGTCGGCGAGGGTCTGCCCCTTCTCGGCCACCTTGACCTTCGCCGTCTCGGCCCCGGGGAACCGGCCCAGCACCGACGCCACGTCCGAAGCCTCTACCGCCGGAACCGTCGCGTTCACCGGGATGCGTCGGCGCAGCGGACTCGGCGGGCCGTCCCACGCGGCTTCGATCGCCGACGCCAACCACGGGGCCGATTCCGCGTCGTCGTACTCGGGAAACGGTGAGAATTCACCCCAACCGGCGGGCCCGCGCATCAACATCACCTCACGGGTGGTGATGCCACGGAACTTGGTGCGCATCGGCAGCGAGAGCACGTGTGCACCGTCGAGCACATCGTCGATCGGGGGAATCATTGCTGCCCCGGGAGCAGCTGCACCATCAACGCCTCGCAGTCGGCCAACAGGTTGCCGTCCAGATCGGTCAGCCGGGCGTTGATGAACGTCTTGCGTCCCTCGACCCGATCCACCGCACCCTCGACGACCAGCTCGGTATCGAGCGGCGTCACCTTGCGGTAGTTGATGTGCAGATACGCCGTCCGGCTGATGGGCCTGCCGTACGCGTGCTGGATGAGGCCGAAGAGGTCGTCGAACAGTAGTGGCAGGGTGCCGCCGTGCGCGGCGGAGTTACCCCCGAGATGGAAACGACGGAACATGCCCCGACTACGGACGCCGTCGGCGTCGATCTTCTCGATGATCCACGGCATCAACAGCAGCGAACCTCGACCCGGCAGACGCGGAACGCGCCCGGCGGTCTGGCGGCCCTCGGCCACCACGTGCGGGGTCAGCAGCTCGATCAGTTCCCGGGCTTTGTCGGCCGCCGCCTGGGTGACCTCGGCCGGCAACGAGGTCGATACCGCGAGGTCCTGCACCGTGCGCAGCGCCTCGAGCAGCTGCCCGTACTCCGGCCCCACCTTCGCAGGCACGAAACGCGGGAAGCCCCCATGGTGGTCGTAATCGCGGTCCAGTTCGATCGGGTCGGTCATGACTGCACGCTAGCTGCACCGACCGGTCGGCACGGACCCAGCCCTGATCCGGCGTCGGCCCACACTAAGCTGACGCCCGTGACCTTCACCCCAGCACTGTGGCGTCCCGTTCCCGGCTTCGAGGACCTGACCGACATCACGTATCACCGGCACGTGTCCGACGCGACCGTCCGGGTTGCGTTCGATCGTCCCGAGATTCGCAACGCGTTTCGGCCGCACACCGTCGACGAGCTCTACCGCGCGCTCGAACATGCTCGGGTGAGCTCCGATGTGGGGACCGTGCTGCTCACCGGCAACGGGCCGAGCAGCAAGGACGGCGGGTGGGCCTTCTGCTCCGGCGGTGACCAGCGCATTCGCGGACGCAGCGGCTACCAGTACGCAGACGGAGAGACCGCCGACACCGTCGACAAGGCCCGCGCCGGGCGCCTGCACATCCTCGAGGTGCAGCGCCTCATCCGCTTCATGCCCAAGGTGGTCATCTGCTTGGTCAACGGCTGGGCAGCGGGCGGCGGCCACAGCCTGCACGTGGTGTGCGATCTGACCCTCGCGAGCCGCGAGCATGCCCGGTTCAAGCAGACCGACGCGGACGTCGGCAGCTTCGACGGTGGTTACGGCAGTGCGTATTTGGCCAAGATGGTCGGTCAGAAGTTCGCCCGGGAGATATTCTTTCTCGGCGAGACGTACTCGGCCGAGGAGATGCACCGTATGGGCGCAGTGAACAAGGTGGTCGATCACGCAGAGCTCGAGAACACGGCAATCGAGTGGGCTGCGAAGATCAACGCGAAATCACCTCAGGCACAACGAATGCTGAAGTACGCCTTCAACCTGCAGGACGACGGCCTGGTGGGTCAGCAACTGTTCGCCGGTGAAGCGACACGCCTGGCCTACATGACCGACGAGGCGGTGGAGGGTCGCGACGCCTTCCTCGACAAGCGCGAGCCCGACTGGTCTCCCTTCCCCCGATACTTCTGACCCACTGGTGATTTCGACGTCGCACCGCCGAAACCACCACAGTGCTGTGGGCGCTGTACGCGCCTGGTTCACCAAGCCCTACGACTACCGCTGGATGGCGGACTTCCAGAACTCCCGGCCCGCCGGAAAGATCGTCCGGTGGGTGATGGCATTTCTGACGCTCAACTTCGGCGTGCTGGCGGTGGTGTCGCTGTTCTCGGAGGACACCTCACGCAGCCCGGTCGCCGTCGCCTGGAAAGCAGGTCTGGCAGTCATGGTCGTGGCCGTCAGCGCGGCGTGGATCACCAGACCGTTTCCCGGCCGAGTCGGGGTGGTGGCGTTCGCAGTCTTCTCCGACCTCGGAACGGCGTCGGCGATAGCGATCAACCCACTCGCGGACGCGCTCCTGACCTGCACGCTGTTCGCGGTGATCGGGACGTTCTGCACGTTCTGCCTCAGTCCACGCTGGCTGCTCGCGCACCTGGTGTTTGCGGTGGCGTGCACCCTCGTCGCCGCGGCGGCCACGCACTCCGGTGGGGAGATCGACACCGCCTCACTGATCTTCCGGACGCACGTCGTACTGCTCGCGATCGCCGGCGTTCCGCTGGTGTCGCATCTGCTCATCACCATGTTGACCGACGATGCCCGCAATTCGTTGCTCGATCCGCTCACCGGTCTGCGCAATCGTCGTGGTCTCGACGCGGCCATCGACGAGGTGTGGCCACTCGGCCGAGAGAAGGATCAGTGCTCGGCGGCGGTGATGATCGACATCGACCGCTTCAAATCCGTCAACGACATGTACGGACACGAGGAAGGCGACGCGGTCATCGTGCGGGTCGCCGAGCGTCTGCGAGCACACCTGGGTGACTACGGCGTCATCGCGCGCACCGGCGGAGAGGAGTATCTCGCCGTCGTGTCGACGTCACGGCTCCACATCGATGCTCTGGTCCACGGGGTACGCCGAGCGCTTCGCGATCCCGAGGATCCCATCGCGGTGACGGTCAGTGTGGGGGCCGCGATTCTGCACGCGGATTCGCCCGTGTGGGATCAGAACCTCGACATCGTGACGCGGGCAACGCGGGTCGCGGACTCGATGATGTACGAGGCGAAGGCCGCGGGCGGCAACCGAATCGCGACGACCGAACTGTGAGAGAGACAGGAGTGGAGCCTGCGGAAGGACCATCTGTGATCGTGGTATCCATGCGGGGTGGACATCCTCGCTTCTCGGACAATTCTTCGGCCGGTCGACTACGACAGAACTCTCGAGTTCTACCGTGACGGTCTCTCGTTGGCGGTGTGTCGCGAATACCCCGGTGGGACGGTGTTCTTCGCGGGGCAGGGCCTGATCGAGGTCGCAGCGCACCATCGTGGTGACGAATCGGGGTCGTTCTCCGGTGCCCTGTGGCTGCAGGTACGCGATATCGGTTCTGCTACAGAGGAATTGACCGCAGCCGGCATCGAGATCGTCCGTGAGGCGCGAACCGAGCCGTGGGGTCTGATCGAGATGTGGATCGAGGATCCGGACGGGATTCCCATCGTGCTGGTGCAGATTCCACAGGATCACCCGTTGCGAAAGGACAACCGCTAACGGTCTTTCACGCCGTCGGCGATCGTGCGAAGCACTGCCGTTGCCGACTGCGGCCGCGACCACAGATATCCCTGCGCCAGCGTGCAACCGAGTTCGAGGGCCGCGTCGGCTTGTTCACGACTTTCGATGCCTTCGACGATCATCGTCAGATCGAGATCCTTCGCCACTCCGGCCAACGACCTGATCATGGCGCGTCCGGCCACGGTGTCGACGAACCTCGTCAGGTGCCCGTCGATCTTGATGCCGTCGGGCTGCAGCGTCACCAGTCGTTCGAGCGAAGACCAGCCCGAGCCGAAATCGTCGAGCAACACCCGGAAGCCGAGCCGGTGCACGTCGTCGATATGCCTGCGCAGCAGCGGCCCCGGCGTCACGGCAGTGGTCTCGGTGAGCTCGAGCGAGATCGACGACGGCGACACCCCGGAGGACGCGATGGCACGCTGCAGCTGACTGACACCGTCGGGATGGGCGAGGTGGCGTCCGGAAATGTTCACGGTCAGTCGCAGGTCCGGACGGTGGACGTGCCACTTCTTCATTTCGGCAGCGGCCTGGGTGAGCACACTGAGGTCGACGTCGATGATCAGTTCGCTGGCCTCGGCGAACGGTACGAAATCCGCCGGCACCACCATCCCCCTGGTGGGGTGGTGCCACCGCGCCAATGCCTCGAAGCCGACGATCTCCTCGGTGCGCAAGTCCACGATCGATTGGAACCAGGGCACGATGTGACCGTCGGCGATGGAGTCGGCGATATCGTTGTCGCTGCCCAGCCGAATGACGCCGGATCCGACGCGGCGATGCAGATCGAGCTGCTCCTCGAGCACCGACGCGAACTGTTCGAGTTCCTGCATCTGCTCACCGGAGAGCGGACGGGGCGTGCGATCGAGCAGGCAGAGGGTGCCGATGACCAGGCCCTCTCGCCCGCGCAGCGGAACCGACGCGTACGACGCGATGCCGTTCTCGTCGAGAATGGCGCGCTGCCGAGTGGTGGCGTGCACGCGACCGTGCGCCACGACTGAAGGTTCGCCGGAACGCACCACGTCGTCGCACAGGGTGTCGGCTCGCACGACGGTGGACACCGGCGGTCCACCGATGTTGACCAGCGTGTACTGAGTGTCTTCGTCGAGCACGTTGAGCTGTGCGATGGCGAATCCGACGCTGCGTGCGGCGAATTCGACCGTCGATCGCAGAGCAGGCGTCGTCGCCTCGAAATCGAGGTAGCGACGGGCGGAGTCGCTCTGCCGGCGAGACTGGGAGCGCGCGGGGTCCGCGACCTCACCGTCCACCGGCATCACCTCGCAACGACCAGCCGGGCCCGTTCTGGAACCGGATCCAGGCGAGTTTAACCGTGCCGGATCTGCAGTTTCGACCGATAGCCCAACCTGGAGCGGTCACAACGACGGATAGCGCGTGTGCAGCAGCCTATGCCGCAGCACCGCTGCGGCGAGTCGCTTGCCTTCCTCGGTCGCCGCCGAACCGGACGGCTCCGGTCCCGAAACACCCGGTCCCGACGCACCCGGTTCCGTCGGCTCGAACGCTCCGAGGGCACCCAGTTCGGCGATCAGGGTCCGCGCCAGCGGCTCGGCGTGCTCGGCAGCGGGCTCCTCACCGGAATGGGTCCACCCTTCGGCTCGCAGCAGACGCGCGAGGTCGTCTGCTGTCGCGTCCACGTCGGTCACCTCGTGACCGACGATCATCCGTGCCAGAACCACCTCCGCGGCAATCGTGTCCGGGTGATATTCGGTGCCGACGATGCCTGCGGTGAGCACGCGCCAGAGCCCGTCGGAGCTGAGCTGCCGTGTACGTGCCGTCGGCACCAACCGCCCGGCGGAACGACGCAGCAGACGCACCCTCATCAGGAGGCGTCGGACAGTCAGTACTTTCTCCGTGTCGAGTTCGCGGCCGATGTGCAGGGGACGTTCGGCCGGAGGAAACACCGTGGTCGCAATGGTCGCCACCAGCTCGTCCGGCAGATACCCGGCGTCGGTCAATCCGACACCGTCGCCGATGCATCCGATGAAGCTTTCCAGCCTGCGCACGCAGCCGTACACGGGCTGGGCGGCCTCGTGCAGCGTCTCGCGCAGCCCCAGATAGAGCTCGGCCCGCGGTGCGCTGTAGTTGCTCCACAGGTCGATGCGGTGGTCGAGAAGCTGCTCGAGCAGGACGGCCTCGGAGTCGTCCTTGCCTCGATCGGACGTCAGCACAGCATCGGTGACGCCGCGTCGGCGCATGGCCTGCGCGTTGGTGCCGAGCGGTCGCCCACCGGGCTTGGACGGCTCGAACTCACCGGCGATGGTCGCGACTTCCAACGTCTCGCCGATCTTCTCGACGATGGCCCGCTCGACGCCGGTCGGAGCGTCCTGCCAGGTGACGAGATCGGTATCGACGGCACCGATACCCGATTGTTCGGTGGCGGCGCGGTAGTGCTGCAACCACACGGCATCGTCGGAGATCCGCACGAGTTCCTCGGTGACGCCGCTCCGAGCGATCTCCGCGTATCCGACGCGTCCGAGGCGGTCGAGTAGGTCGCCGAGCGCACGGGCGATATCGACCGCACGCTCGGGCCCCTCGGCCGCGTGGCGCAGATACACCCACAGGTAGGTCTGCACGGAATGTTGCGTCGGGCCCGCGGGCGGAGACACCTCGACCAGACCGTCCCACCCCAGGCGCGCATCGGCGGCGAGCGCGGGATCGACGGAATCGAAGTACGACAGAGCTGCCCACACCGCGTCGTCCATGCCCGATCCCTTCACGATGTTCCACTGTTCCACAGCAACTCGACGTCGGGTGACAACCGCCGGGCCGACAGGTGCGCCCGCCCTGGTTCGAGCCCGGCGACTAACCTCGAGTCCGTGCTCGAGAGCGTATCCATTCCGTCGGGACCGGCAGCGGCGAACATCATGCCGCGGCTGAGCCGCATGCTCGCCGGCGACGGCCCGGCCCTGCTTCCCGTGCCGACCGACGATCCGCGTGAGACCGAGCGCCTGCACGACGCCTTGGCACCGGGAACACCCATCGACGACGGCGTCGCGCTGGTCGTCGCGACCTCCGGAACGACGGGCATTCCCAAGGGAGCGATGCTGTCGGCCGCTGCGCTGGTGGCCTCGGCAACGGCCACCGAGGAGCGACTCGGCGGACCGGGGTCGTGGTTGCTGGCGTTGCCCGCACACCACATCGCCGGAATGCAGGTGCTGCTGCGCAGTGTGCTCGCCGGAACCTCGCCCGTCATCATGGACGTGTCGAGAGGTTTCGATCCCACCGCTCTGATCGACGCGATCGGCCGGATGTCGGGGCCCCTGCGCTACACGTCGCTGGTTCCAGGGCAGTTGGTGAAGGCATTCGAGATCCCCGAGGCCGTGGCTGCGTTGGCCTCGCTCGATGCTGTGTTGTTGGGCGGGGCGGCAACACCGATTCCGTTGCGACAGAAGGCACACGACGCGGGAATCCGATCGGTGCGGACCTACGGAATGAGCGAAACGGCCGGCGGCTGCGTGTACGACGGAGTTGCACTGCGCAACACAGTGATTCGTATCGACGACGGCAGGGTCGTGTTGGGTGGAAAAACCTTGGCCTCGGGATACCGCGGACTGCCCGACCACCCGGCCTTCGCCGAACCGGGATGGTTCCGCACCGACGACGCCGGAACCATCGTCGACGGAGTGCTGAGCATCTCGGGGCGACTCGACGAGGCAATCTCGACCGGCGGATTGACCGTCGTGCCGCAGGTCGTCGAGGCTGCGCTGGCCACCCACCCCGCGGTGCTCGAATGCGCCGTCGTGGGACTGCCCGACGAGCGCCTGGGCCAGAAAGTGGTGGTCGCGGTAGTGGCCCGCGCCCCGGTGACATTGGCGGACTTGCGCTCCCACGTCGCCGCTTCACTGGACATCACTGCGGCACCCCGAGAATTGTTCCTCCTCGACTCACTGCCGACACGAGGGCCGGGAAAACTGAATCGGGCGAAACTGCGAACGGTGCTGGAAAAACGCTGAGTGACTGGGGATTTCGACCGAGCGCAGCGGTCTCGAGTTGAGCACTGCGGTTCCGGATTGAGCGCAGCGGTTCCGGATTGAGCGCAGCGGTTCGGATCGTGCGCAGCGGTTCCGGGTTGAGCGCAGCGGTTCGGATCTTGCGCAGCGGTTCCGGGTTGACCGCAAAAGCGCGCGCGTTTGTCAGGTGCGCGCGGACTGGTCAGCGGACAGGTGGCGACACTGCGCGCGTTCAGCAGACGCGCGCGCGTTTGCGCAGGAATGGTCACTCGAGCGGCGTGCCTTGATGGTGCACCAATTCCCAACCGGTGTTCGTGCGTCGCCACAGCGAGGTTCTGCGAGCTCGCGCATCGGATGTTCTCGAAACCCATTGCAGCAGAACACAATCTGCACCGATCACCCGCCCGATCGGTTCGATCACCTCGATCTCGACGGAGCTTTCGCTGCCGAGCAAGTCGAGTATCGACGACTTGTCCCACACCGTTCCCGAGGCTCCGACTTCGGTGAAGTCGTCGGCTGGCAGGAGGGCAAGCCTCTCGCGATCGCGTCGACACTCCGCAGTCTGCAGCTCTCGTTCCAGCGCGAGAACTGTCGACAGATCTTTGTCAGCGCTGGGTCGACCGGCAGAGGCAGGCGGCATTGCTGCACTGTCTCACGCACGAACGCCTCACGCACGAATACCTCACGCCCACCCACCTCACGCACGAACGCGCGCGCGTTCGTCAGGTGCCGCTCAATGTCAAGCTGTCTGGAGTCGGTTGTTGTTGATTCCGACTGTTGCGGGCGGTTGTGGTGTGCAGGGGCGGC
>NZ_JAWLKF010000022.1:0-34721 GCF_033042195.1 Rhodococcus cerastii | reverse complement strand
ATGCTGGTCGGACTCATTTCGGTAGATCCCTATTCTAAGCGGGTCCAGTGTCCGAAATCCCTGGGCCGATCACTCGGGCGGCGCGCTCGTCACCGGAACCATACTGGTCGGAATCGCTAGTCACACGGACTCTGTTGCCGTATTCGGTCCGACTCTGTATGCGTCCGCGGCGGCATCGCTCGATCTGATCGATGCCGCCCGTGGGCCGGGGTCGGGCTTCCGGCCTATCTTGAGGTCAGCACTGGGTTTTCAGCACTGGGTTTTCAGCACTGGGTTTTCAGCACTGGGTTTTCAGCACTGGGGTACGTCGATGGTGACGGTTGCCGGATCCACCAAGGGCTGGACCGGCACCGTCGCGGCACCGGCGCTCGACG
This sequence comes from Rhodococcus cerastii, assembly GCF_033042195.1. Lineage (NCBI taxonomy): Bacteria > Bacillati > Actinomycetota > Actinomycetes > Mycobacteriales > Nocardiaceae > Rhodococcus > Rhodococcus cerastii. Next base: position 34,347 of record NZ_JAWLKF010000022.1, on the reverse strand, counting down.
GCTCCTCCAGTTCCCACGTGACCGTCTGAGATTCGCCGGGTGGGATCGTCACGTATGCGGCTTTCACCGGACGCCCGAGTTCGGTGCCACCCTGGATCGAGAATGCCGTCACGCCATCGACTTTCATCGCGGTGATGGTGGCACCCTGCGTTCCGTACAGGTAGACGATCGCCTCGTTGGTGCCGTACGGCACGTTGGGTTGGAAGGTGCTTGCCACGTATTGCGTCAACCCGTCCGGGTTCACGGTGTTGGTGAGGGTGGCCGTCACCGTCGATGTCCGGGTTCCATCGGTGCACGAGCCCGCGGTGTACGAAATGTCGCGCGCCAGGTAGTAATCGAGCTTGTTGCCGCCGGCATTGTTGACGACCACGTTGGCGTACGGAGCAGGGCTGTCGGGCAGCGTATGGCCCACCTTGGTTCCGGCGAGAACGGCCTGCTCCACGGGATCGGCGCTCCAGATCGAGATGCGACCCTCGCTGCCGGCCCGGCCGACCGCGTCGAGCAAGGCGCTACTGGGGGCGGTGCCGTTGACCATCTTCGCGACCACGGCGGACGAGATCTCCTGCAGATATGCCTTACGGGCAGCCTGATCGTCACCGAACCTGGAATATGCAGTGCTGAGGGTGATTTCGACGACGTTGTCGGCGGTTATCTGCTCTCCGTCGGCGAGTGTCACCGGTCCGGTGGCACCAAGGATGTAGCTCAGGGCGATGGGATCGGTAGCGATGGTGCCGTTGAGAACCTCACCCGTCTGCTCGGTCCACATCGATGACCAAATCTGACCTGCATACGGAAAGTGCGGGCTGGCGTTCGAGTTTCGGAAGTCGGTGGTGGTGTTGCGCGGACCCCACAGCGCGTTGTACTCGGGGCCGAGCTCGATCGGTTGCTGCGCGAATGCGAGTTCGTTGTTGCTGCCGAGCGTATCGACCCTGGCGGTTCCGTTCTCCGCGCGGATGATTCCGTAGCCGCCGAGCAATCCGCCGGTGCCGCGGGCCTCGGCGTTGGTCTGGAATGCCAGGAAGTACGCGCGAGGGCCGTTCTCACCCAGCATGGACGGCAGCAATTGGCTCGCGATATGTGTGTTGGTGAGTAGCCCAGCGAGGTCATGGGTCTGGTCGATCAGGGACGTCCTGGCCTCGGTCACGGCACCGAGAAATGCCGGTTCGTCGACGGCTTCGGCGCGAGTGTTCAACTCTTCGGCCGCAATCGACGTCTGCAGTAACACCGGCTGCGCGTCTCGCAGCGCGGCCGTATCGACGCGTCCGCCGCTCTCGATCAGACTGCTGGGATTGAGCGACGGACCCGCGGCGGTCACCGGCGTCAATACGTCGACAGCAAGGCCCTGCACGATGTCGGTGATCTGCGCGACCGTCTGGAGTGGGCTGCCCAGGTAGGGGATGGCAGCAGCGATGGAGAAGGGGATGGAGGTGGTGGAGGACTTGGCGTCGTCCGCGGACGCTGTCGCGCTGGCCGCTGCTGCCTCGGCACCGGCGACATCACCGTCGAGTAGCGAGTTCTTGGCTTGTGTCGCGGAATCTCGCGTCGCGGTGAGGCTCTTCTGTGCCGAGTAGGCCTCGTATCCGAGCCACACGAGAAACCCGATCAGCACGACCAGCAGCACCCCCACTGTTATGAGGACCGGCCGCCTCTTCTTCGTCCGTTGTGGGCGAACATCGGTCGGGCTGTGCGTCATGTGCTGAACCTTCCACCTGAGGAAATAAGTCGAGTTCTTCGAGCCCCGGTCGAAGAGAAGCCCCGGCCCGATTGGAGTTTAGAGCGCTGCGCGCTTTCGCGGTGTAGTGGGCGAACAGATGTAGTTCAGCTGATCTACACCCGCTGCATTCCTGCTCGATAAACCGGGTCTGGAGGAACAGAGGTTGCCGTCCACTTCTGTCTGCATAGTCGCGTCGGGATGCCTGCAGTTTTGCAGCAAGATCTTTCGCCTCGTTCGACAGCGCCGAGTCGGCTGCCCGCCAGTCGGACACGAGGGCGGAGCATGCCCTACCCATGGCCAACACACCGATCGATTTGGGCGATCAACTCGATCACATCGGGCTCATCGAGAGGTAGCGGGCCAGTAAGGTTGCCTGCCGCGCATCCGGACTACCGGCGGACGGTTGACGCTCGTCAAGGCGGTGAAGTCCATGGCGGCCGAGGCCGGGTTCGAGCTACTTCGGGAGCATCCCCTGAGGCTGCACTACGCGAGGACACTCGACACGTGGGCCGAGAAGTTGATCGCGTCCCGGGACGAGGCCATTGCCGTGTCCTCGGAGGCGACATACGACAAATACGTGCAGTACCTCACCGGCTAATCGGATCGATTCAAGAGTTCACGCATCGACGTCGTGCAGTTCACGCTCGAAGCCGGCGACACGCCTGCGCCGTGAGACCCTCGACTACGCGGCGTGCATCTGCGCTGGTATGTCGTCAGTGACCCTTGGTTTGTCGTCGGCGATCGCTGGTATGTCGTCAGTCATTCTGACCGCCAACTCGGCTGCGGCCTGCTCGGCATCGACACGGCGAAGGCCGAGGACGACACACACGGCGGTGACAGCGCCGATCACCAACCACACGGAGACAATAACGAGTGCCCACATCATGACTCGCATTCGTGGCACTCAGCTGTTTGGATGGTGGCGAATCGCGGTCAGTTTCCTCCGTGCCGCCCCCAACGTTCGTCGAGGAGATATGTCCGCCATGAAGAACGCCCGACTCGGTTTCGTCAGTGGATTGTTCGCGGCCGCGGTAATGGCCGTCGGCGTGATAGCCCCTGGTACCGCCGCTGCCGCACCCTTTCCAGTAGTCGGCCCCGGTAGCGGCTTCGTCACCACCGGAGGCATCGACGACCTCACCGTCTGCTCCATCGCAGCCGTCGGATACGACGACGCGGGCAGACTCGTCGCGCTCACCGCAGGGCACTGCATTCTGCGAACCGGCCTGCCCGTGACACTCGTCGGATCGCCGGCCGCCCCGGCCGCCCCGGTCGGCACTACGGCCGTCGGGCATTGGGGACCCGACTACGGCGTCATCGTCCTCGACCCCACCAAGGTCACGCCGGTATCGAGCCTGAACGGAATCACCGTGACGGACATCGGCGTCGGGTCGGTGGGGCAGCCTGTCTGCAAGAGCGGGCTCGGCAGCGGACGGACCTGCGGCACGATCGTCGAGGATCGCGGCGTCGACCTGATGTCCGACGCGGTCACCATCTGGGCAGACTCGGGAGCCCCACTGGTGGCCGGCACCACGCTCGTCGGAATCGCCAGCCATGCCTCGGGCGCTCCGTTGCTCACTCCCACCGCCTACGCGTCGGCGTCGGAATCGTTGCGCCTACTGAACGCGTCGGGTGCGGCGGGTGCCGGCTTCCGGCCGGTGTGATCAGCCGGTTCCGCGAATTCGCGCTTCTGTTCGAGCTTCGGCCTCCGCGTAGTCGCGGGCCGATGCCTGCAGTTTTCGAGCCAGGTCCTTCACGTCGGTCGACAACGTCGAGTCGGCAGCCTCCCAACCGGACAGCAGGGTCGAGTAGGCCGCACCGGCTGCTCCCGGCCAGCATGCTGTAGCCGTCGACAAATCTCGTGCCACCACGACCAGATCCTCGGACGCTCTGTCGATCGCAAGATCGGTTCTACCCGCTGCATCGAGGAGCACCGGAACACTGACGTCCAGACGATCGCCCATCACATTCCTCCCCCGAGGCTGTTGGTGCCTGTCACCACGGTGAACGTAACACCCTGTCGAGAGGGCAGCAGGCTGGTACCTTGGCCGCGTGGTTGACATCGGGGGAATCAACGACTGGGACACGGCGGGGCTCGAGCGGCTCGGTAGCTCACTCACCAGCAGAATCAGCACACTTGTCGATCTGGGCGATCAGCTCGATCGCCTCGCGCTCATCGACGGCTGGGTAGGGGAGGCAAGCGAGGTGGCCCGTCGGGCATTCGACGAGGTCGTCGATCACCTGACCGACTCCGCCGCGCAAGTCGGAGCGATCAAGCGACTGACCGACGACACCGAAGAGTCCGTCGTGGCGTTGAAGCGTGCGCTCGCCGACGTGTCGTCGCTGGCCTTCGCGAACGACTTCGCCGTGTGCAACGACAACACGCTCTGGGACAGATGGGCTTTCGAGCGACCGCCGAATCAGACCGACGCCGAAGCCGCGGACCGGCAGCGAATGAAAGTAGAACTCCTCGACCGCATCGGCGAAATCGTCCGTCGCGGAACAGAAATCGAGGAGAGCGCAGCCGCAATCATTGCCACAGCCACCCGAAACCTGATCAGCGACAACAACAGTACCGATGTGCGCGAGGCAGCGGGGATCGGTAGCGATCAGGGAGCGACGAAAGCCCCGCAACCGCCGACAGAGGGACATCCGGCCGCGAACAATCAATGGTGGAATTCGCTCACCGACGATCAACGCGATTACGTACGCGAAGAGCGGCCGCGGTTGATCGGTGACCTCGACGGCATTCCGGCGGCCGATCGGTCGAGCGCCAACCTCGCTCAGTTGGATGTCGACCGCAGCTCCGTCGACGGACAGGTCAACGAGGCGCAGGCTCGCTTCGATCAGACCGGCAGCGCGATGGACGCCAAGCGGCTGCAACTGGCGCTCGACAAACGAACGTCGCTCGACGCCGTCGAACGTCTGATGTTCGAGAAGGGAACGGACGGAAGCTTTGTGCTGGGCACGGACGGACAGCGCATTCCGGTTCTGGATCGGCACCTGCTGTCCTTCGACGCCTCGCCGGAACGGACGCTGGCAACCGCCGTCGTCGCGGTCGGAGACGTGGACACCGCGGATCACGTATCCGTCCACACACCAGGCTTCACGAGCACCGTCCACAACGGGCTCGGCAGCCTGGTGAACGACGCGGCGAACATCCGTGAACTCTCGCAATGGCAACTCGATCACTACAGTCCCGACGCCGCCGGGCAGACCGTCGCATCGGTCGCCTACATGGGATACGAGGCCCCGCAGAAGGTCGGGGTGTTGTCCGACGACATGGCTCAGACCGGAGGCAGCAGGCTCGCGTCGTTCCTCGACGGCATCGACGCATCGCGTTCGGACGATCCGCACCTCACCGCCGTCGGACATTCCTATGGTTCTCTCACAACAGGATTGGCGCTGCAGGACGGTACCGGCGTGGACGACGCGGTGTTCATGGGATCGCCCGGTGTCGGCACCGACAACCTGGGCGCGCTGAACATCAGCGGTGACGCGTACACGCTCGCGTCCGGCGGAGACGGTGTCGCGGCCCTGGCGGCCTTCGACGGCGATCCACGCGAGATCGCCGGAGTGCACGATCTGTCGACTCGCGCCGCCGACGTGGTGATGCCCGACGGCACCGACGTTGCGCTCATGTCCACCGATCGATTCACCGGCCCGATCATCGAACGGATGGGAAGCCACAGCGACTTCTACAAGCTGGACACCACGAGCCAGTTCAACCAAGCAGCCGTGATCGCAGGCATTCCCGATGTGGCAGTAGCCCGATGACGCGAACGTCGATCTTGGGCGCAGCGGTACTCGCTGTCGCACTTCTGGGGGGATGCATGAACAACACACCGGAGCCGTACGAGGGAGAGCATCGTCCGCGTGAGAAGGCCGACTCCGAGATCGTTGCCGAGCAGACCGCTTTGCGGTTCGAGGAGTTGAAGCAGAGAGAGGGGCGGCAGAGCACGGTGGAGCCCGCGTTCGAGCGGATGCAGGAAGACATCAAGGCGGCGATCTCGACGCTGGTCCCAGGGCTGGAATGGTCGACCACCCGCACACGCGGTGAATCACCGTGCGATGAGCCGTATTCCAATACGCCAGGCTTGAATGTGACGCTCGTGCCGTTCAGTTCCGATGCGCCGATCCCGGCCGATCGGTGGCAGGCCGTGCTCGAGGCCGTCAATTCCATCGCCGTCGCCAATGGGTTCGACGGCACCGACCTGAACAGCGAGAATTCCGAACGTCGTCAGGTGAGTTTCCGCGACCCCGATGGTGGTCGCATTCTCCTCGGCGCGGGGGGACGGACAGCGCTGATGATCACCACAGGCTGCTACCTACGGTGATGCGTGAAGCCCGCTACACCCGGTCGATTCCTGCCTGATGTGTCGGATCGATGAGGAACAGGCTGCTGCCGTCCAACCCGTCTCTGCGGTGGATGTTTCCGCGCAATCCGGCTTCGACCAAACGCACTGCGATCTCGTAGATCTCGTAGAGCCGCTCGTCGGTGAGGTCGGGCCGAACTGCAAGATGGATCTCGTCGCCGATGTGCCGCAACACTGCCTGGAAGTTGGGGCTCACCGCGCTGTAGAGTGCCTCGCATTGTGCGACCAGCGCGTCGGACATCACGTAATCGTCCTCCGCGCCGAGCAGCGGAGTGACACCGAAATCCGCGAGCAGGTTGATCAGCTGTACCCCACTGCGTCCGGCTGCCGTCGACCGATCCGACAGCACACCCGTTCCCACTTCCTTCGTGGTGAAGATCAGCGTTGCCTCGGCGCTGGGATCGAGTAGACCCAGATCGGCCCGCATCGCCGTCAGCAACAGCGAATGCATTCTTTTGATGTAGGCGTGCTCGCTCTGCATGCGTTCGTAGGCGGGCCCGGCAATTCCGGTTTCGGGTGCCAGGGGAGTCAACACACGGCGATCGATGCCCGTCGACAACTCCAAGGCCAATGGGTGGACGCGTCGACGAGCCACCACCAGAGCTGCGCTGAGAGCCAGGTTCAACTGGTCGTAGGCCTTGTTCAACGCCCGAGTCGCGGCAGCGAGATCACCTACCGGAGTCGAGATCACCGCTGCCGAAATATCCTCGGCCACAACACGATCGACATTGGACAGAGCGAAGAGCAGCTCTTGATACCGCGCGGTCACCTGGTCGCGGTTCCACGAGTCGCTCTCGCCCGATTGGCGCACCTGACGATCGACAGCATTGTGCAGTGCCGCCACCTCGCGAGAGATGACGTCCTCGTTCGCACCGACCCGGCGCACGCTCAATGCAGCCCAAGCGGCACCGACGGCGGCGATCACCACGACGATCAAGGTCCACAACGCAATTGCGGACACACCCGACTCCGAAGCAGCCAAGACGCTGGTAGTCATCGCTACATCATGCAGGACTGTGTCACCCAACGTCCTTCTTTCGCCGTTCTAACCTGCAGGGCGGTACTCGTCGATGACGTGTGCCGCGATACGACGCGGGTCGTCGTGGGGCAGTGAATCGATGAGCATCCGTTGTGGATGCGACGCGGGCCCGGTGATCAGGTACTTCTGACCGGGTCTCACGCGGGCTGCTTCAGCGAGGACCTGTTCCGATGGGGAGTCGGGTTCGCGTAGTGCGTCGGCGATGATGCGTCGGGGGTCGTACTGACGCACGTCCATCGTTTCCCACTGGCTGCGGCGCAGCGGAACGCCCATCTCGTCCTCCGCTGCACTGCGAGTGGTGTCGACGAAATGTCGAACGGAGCGCACGGCTCGTCCGAGTCGATGGGCGTAACCGGGGAGGCGCGAGGGGCCGAGAACGAATCCGGCGATGATCGCGACCAGGAACAGTTTTTCGAAGGTCAAGCCGAACATGATGTGAGCTCCGGTTTCGGGGTTTTGAGAGCGCGTCTGTCGTGTACTTCGGTGATCGCGAGTGCTGCTCCGAACAGGGTCGCCATCGGCAACGCGACGAGGAACATGGACAGGACGTCGGCAGCGGGAGTGACCAGCGCACTGAACAGAGCAATGGCGACGACGCTGATCCGCCAGCTGCCGCGAAGTCTGTGTGCGGACAGGATGCCGAGGCAGTTGAGCATCACCAGCACGGCCGGAAGGACGAAGGCGATGCCGGTCGCCAACACGATCTTCATGACGAAATCCACGTAGTACGAGGCGTTGAGGATGGTGCTGTCCTCGTCGGAGGAGAAGCCGGCAAGCACGCTGACCATGCGCGGGAAGATGGTGAATCCGAACATGCAGCCGGCCACGAACAGTGGGACCGCGGCGGCGGAGAAGCCGTAGACGTACTTCTTTTCGCGACGCGTCAAACCGGGGGTGAGGTAGGCGAACAGCTCACGCAACCACACCGGACTCGACACGATCACGCCGGTGAACAGAGCGATCCTCAGTTCGAGATCGAATGCACCGGTGACAGTTTCGAAGTTGAGACTGGCCTGACGTGAGAGTGCGAGTTCCTCGACCGGTGCGCGCAGGATGTCGAGAATCTGGTCGGAGAGTGCGAACCCGACCGCTATGCCGACGAGCAGGGACACCGCCGCGCGGATCGCGCGACGACGTGCCTCGCGCATATGCCCGGCCAGCGGCATGGTGCCCCGCGCGGCGGTGGCCGTGGTCATGACGCGCGTCGGTACGGAACTGTGGCGTCGTCCGTCGTCGATGCTGTCTTGTCCTCGCGCACCTCGTCTTTGAGAATGCGTAGCGATTGGCCGACACCCTTGGCGAGCGAGGGAAGCTTGGTCGAGCCGAACACGAGCAGCAGGATGGCGAGAACGATGAGGGCGTGCCATCCGGTGAGGTTGTGCAACATGGTATTTCCTTCGTTAGGTGGGGTGAGAGGGATCAATTGGTCGGGGGAGTGCCGCCGCCCATCGGAGGCTGACCGCCACCTCCACCGGGTGCTCCGCCGCCTCCCGCAGCGGGTTCGGTGGCGGTGTCGATGGCCACGGCCAACGATCCGACGTAGCCGGATGTGGGGTCGCCCGAGAACGTCCCCATCTCGAGGTCGTAGCCGTCGCCGAATACGTTGTCGTTGTCGAGGCTGCCGAGCTGGGCCAGGTTCTTCGCGGACTTCGGGTAGGTGTCGAGCTGGTAGATCGCGTCGAGCACGTCCTGAGGGAACGCAACCTGCGAGGTGGCAATAGCGTTGTCCGCGTTGGTTGCCGATGCCGCGTCGGGATAGACCTCGAAGTGCATGTGGGTCCATCGACCGGAGTAGCAGCCGGGGACGATAGTCTCGAATGTGACTGTGCCGTCGGTGTTTGCCGCTTGAATCCCGCGTAGATACGTCTCGTCCTCGACGCCCTCGGAGTACATCGAATACTGGCCGGCGGCATCGCACTGCCACACGTACACGGCGGCACCCTCGAACGGTCGATTGTCGTTCGCCATGTCGGTGAGTGTAAAGGTGAACGAGAGCGGTGTGCCCTCGACCGCGGTGCCGCCGTCGAGGCTCGAGGTGATGTCGCTTCGGACGATCCCCGACTCTTCGAGAACGTTGACGCCGTTGGTGCCGTCGGCCGGGTAGGGCCCGTTGGTCTCCTGGGGGATTTCACTCGTTGCGCTCGCGGTAGCCGTCGTCGTGGAAGCGGTTGTGCTGAGAGCACTTTCACTGTTCGACGTCGAGGAGCAGGCGGCGAGTGCAACAGCTCCTGCCCCCGCGCCGACGATGCTGAGCACTCGGCGGCGTGTGATCAGGGTGGTGATGTCGAACCCGGCACCTTGGTCTACCACCTCCTCGGTGGGGCGATCGAGCAGTCGTCCTTCGTAAGTCGGTCCGGCAGAAGTGTTGGTGGGCTCCGGAATTGGGGTCATGTTCGGATCTCCTCTGAGCTGGCATCGGTTCTTTTCGGTAGTGCCAATACTCTGGGACGTTCCGGTGAGGACCCTGGACTCTCGCTGCGAGGTTCCTGTGAGCCCCGGGGCGGTCGGTTTTACTCTAGGAGGTAGCTAAGGCTAACCTATTGCTTCACCGACATACAGGAAATTCATGACTCATCGCGCAACTACTCGAATCGCTGCCGTGCTCACCGCCGCGGTGGCCGCGTCCATCGCACTCGCGGGCTGCAGCTCCTCCGATGCCGTGGAGACTCCGACCGCGGAATCGTCCACCGGCTCGTTCCCGCTGACCGTGCAACACATGTACGGCGAGACCACCCTCGACGCCGTGCCCGAACGGGTTGCGACCTGGGGCTTCGGCACCACCGACGCGGTACTCGCGCTCGGCGTCGTACCGGTGGCCATGCCCTCGGCCGAATACGGCGGCGGTAACGATCTGATGTACCCGTGGATCTCCGACGCCATCGACACGAGCGGCGAGACGGCACCGATTCTGCTGGACAACGTCACCAATGCACTGACGGTCGAGAAGGTGCTCGCGGCCGATCCCGATGTGTTGCTGGCCCCGCACTCCGGCCTGACCCAGGCTGAGTACGACGCGGTGACCGACGCCGGAATCCCCGTCATCGCCCCGCCCGAAGAGCTGTGGTCGACGCCGTGGCGCGATGTCATCACCACCACCGGAGATGTTCTGGGCGTTGCGGATCGGGCCCGCGATCTTGTTGCTGATCTCGACCGGCAGGTTCAGGAGGCGGGCGATCGACACCCCGAATTCGACGGCCGATCGATCGCATACGTGTCCGAAGCTGCCGACGTGTATTACCTACTGTTGCCGTCGGACCCGAGAGTGGAGCTGCTCGAGAACCTCGGCTTCGTCTCGCCTGCATCGGTGACCGACCTCGCGACCGACAACGCCACGTACTCGACCACCGTCTCGGCAGAGAACATCTCGAAAATCGACGCCGACGTGGTGTTCACTCAGGTCGACACCGACGACGCGCTGCAGCAATTCGTCGATTCACCTGTGTCGCGCCAGATTCCGGCAGTATCCGCGGGTGCAGTGGCGGGATTCGTCGGCCAGGAGGCCGGAGCTGCAGTGGGCCCGACGGCACTGTCGATTCCGTACTTCCTGCCGACCTTGGTCGACGGGCTGGCTGAGGCTACGGCTGTAGCGAAGTGACGCGAACCACCGCGTCGCGCAACGTCTTCGAATGCACACCTGTACCCACGACGGTCCTGGAACGTTCGGCTGCGGTGTCCACGCGCCACGCGGTGGCGTCGAACAGGGCAGTGATGTCTTTCGCGGTGACGGTGGCATCGTCCGGCGGCGTGCCCATGTGTGAATGATGTTGCGCGCCATCATGTAGGTGACCGACGATGAGCAACGAACCGCCCGGTGCCACCCACTGCGCGATGTGTCGATAGAAGTCCAGTTGCGGAATCGTCGGATGCGCGTAGTGCGTCATCACCAGATCCCATCGCTCGTCGGGATTCCAGGTGGTCAGGTCGGCTTCCATCCAGGTGACGTCGACGCCCGCCGCCTCGGATTGCCCTGCGGCGGTGGCGAGAGCGGCCGCGGAGATGTCCGCACCGGTGACCCGCCAGCCTTGTTCGGCAAGCCAGATTGCTTCTGCTCCAGCGCCGCAGCCGGCGTCAAGAGCAGTGCCGGGCGTCATTGCGGCTGTTTCGTCTACGAGATACGGATTCGCCGCGACGAAATGGGAAGTTCTGTCATCCCAGTGCTGCTCCCAGTAGTTCTTGTCGAAAGCGTGCGTCATGTCATGGCCTTTCGTCGCGGTGTGTGACGTCAGAATGGCATCCCCGATAAGCGATTGGCAAGTAATATTGCTGTATTGGCAAATGGGTGAAGGCTCAGTGAGGTGCGTCGGTGACCATTCGGTTGCGACCGGCGCGCTTCGCCTGGAACATCAGTGCGTCGGCTCTGTCGAGAGTGTTGCGAAGACCTTCGTCCGGTCGCTGAAGTGTGTATCCGGCCGAGAACGTTACCCCCGAAGATGCGATCGCGGCTGCGAGAGCTTCGAGTGATCGAAGAGCGTCTCTACGATCGCAGTTACGCAGAGTGATCACGAATTCCTCTCCGCCCCAACGTGCCAGGAGTCCGTTGTCGCCGATGCAGCTGCGAGCAGTCGACACGAAGTCGCGGAGTAACGCGTCGCCGGCGGCGTGGCCGAAGTTGTCGTTGAACTGTTTGAAGTGATCCAGATCGAGAACCGCGACGACCGTGTCGACCGAATGGTCGTCTACGACGGACACCGCGTAGTCCGACCAGCCGCGACGGTTGAGTGCCCCGGTCAGTTGATCTGTTCGGGACGCACGCAGGATGCCGTCCTCGATCTCTTTTCGTTCGGTGATGTCCAGAACGGCAGCGAGTGTCCAGTCGGCGTCGGACGGGCCGACAAAAGGAACCAAGGTGAGCAGAACCCAGCGAATCTCGTCGTTCGGTCGAACGAAACGCACCTCGAGCTTCACGGACTTTCCAGCTGCCGTGCCCGCGGCCATCAGATCCTCGACGCTGCCATGGAGTGCAAGGTCGTCCGGGTGAGTGTGCACCGTTGCGGACCGACCTATCAGTTCGGAGGAGGACAGGCCGACGAGTTCGCAGTAGGCAGCGTTGACGTCGACGAACAATCCTTCGGCGTCGGAGAGAGCTTGCGCCACGGGGCTCGAGGCGAAGATGCGCCTGTACCGGTGTTCCTCCACGACGCAACGACCTGCTTTCTCCCCTTCCTTCAACGGGAGTCTAGTCGAGGTCGGGTCGATCCCAGAGCTGTCGCGACGTCGACGTACCACGGTGGATAACAAACTGGTACGAATGTACGACTTTCGGGAACCGATCGGTGTTGGTTGCCGTCGAAGAGGTGGGTAGCCGGCCGAACGATGGGGGTTTTCGATGATGACGAAGTGGCGAGATGTGACGAGCGCCGAGTGCCAACAAGATTTCGACGATCTGCTCGACGTCTGCGTCGAGATAGCCGCCGAACGCATCGGCGAGAACTGGGGACTCGACCCGGTAGCTGTCGTCAACCACGTCTCTCTCGGGCAGAGGATCCTTCCGGTGGAGGTGGATACGTCGTCCACCATGACGGTGTACGAGCAACTCGTCGGGCAGTTGCGGGCCGTCGCCGACGATGTGCGGTCGTACGCCATCGTGTCCGACGCGACCGCCGAGGGGGCGTCGGACACACATCTCGAGGTTCTTCTCGAACATCGCGAGTACGCGATGCAGATTCACGTCCCGTACGTGATCTCCGATGCGAAGACATTCGATCTCGGACCGATGAAAGTAGTTGTGGGACAGCAGCTTCTGTGGGGTTGAAGCGGTCACCCGCGGGTGTCGAGAGTCGGCGTCAACGCCCCGTCGATGACGATTCGGTCGCTCGTGACGATCGTCAGGTGTCGACGGAGGGCTTGGGCAACGATCATTCTGTCGAACGGATCCTGGTGGTCCCAGTCGAGCCGCCCGGCCGCCGACGCGTCTGCGGAGTCGACCGCAAGGTCGGTCGCGTTCATTCCCGTCAACACCTCGGTCCACGTCGACAGCAGGGTGCCCCCGTCGAATCGGCCGATCCGAGTCTTGATCGCAATCTCCCACGCCGAGGCGGCCGAGACCATCAACTCGTTTCCTTGATCGGCGAGGGTCTTGCGAACGTCCTCGGGCATCGCGTCCGGATCGGTGACGAGCCGCAGCAATGCATTGGTGTCGAGAAGGAATGACGTCACTCCGGCGACCCCCATGCGGCCAGTTCCGACGGGGGTAGCGGTTCGTCGAATGACTCCGGCACGACGAGATCTCGCAGATGGCCGAAGACGCGCGGTGTCGGTCGAGCGGGCGTCAGCACAGCAACCGGTCGACCGTGGTTGGTGATCGTGACCGAGATGCCAGTTTGCTCGACCTCGGCCAAGATCGCGTTGAGCCGCGTCTTGGCTTCTGTACTGGTGATCGTTTTCACCGCTACAGATTAGACCAGTACGACTGGTCCGAATAGTCTTTTCTCCGTGATCAGCCCTCTGTGGTTTGGCACTCTCGGCTGCCGAGTGCCAAAATGGAGGCACATTCTTGCTCGAAAGGAGTAGACAGTGACCGTCACCTCTTCCAACTTCAAAGCCGGTGAGTTGGACGAAAACACGCCGCCCAAGTGGTGGAATCGGCGCATCCGTACTCGCGCTCAGGTGACCGAAATTGCCGTGATGTTCGGCGCCCTGTCGATCGTCTCGTTCTGGGCCGCCGGGCTCGGTATCGCCGCAGGCCTGATTGCCGTCGCCGCGGCGCTGTGGGCCGACCGTACCCCCGACCTCGCCGGGGATCGCGCCGAACGCACCGAGGCGGCACTGGCCATCGGTACCGGAGTTCTCGGCATCGTCGTCGGTGTGGGCTTCCTTGCGATGGTGCTGTAGAGCGACTTCGTCGCACGTGCACGGAACTTCGTAGCCCTCTACGAATTTCTATGCACGACGACGGCGCCAGGAGTTCCCCGAGGCCGGTCGACCGAAGCATGGTCGACCGGTTTCGCCGTGTCGAAACAATTTCTTCAAGTATCTGCGACGGTCCGTTGCACTAACCAGTTTTATGTGTGACGCTGTGTTGCGTACACATTCTTCGTTCAGCTCGGACGCAGGCGGAAGGACCACCATGACTGCAGTCGACGACTCACGAACGCTCTACCGAGACACCTTGCATGCGCTGTCGACGGCATCGGTGCACCAACACTTCGACGCCTTCCTCGACATTCCGTGGGACGAGCCCGAGTACGCGATCGTTCCCAACGATCCGCGCTGGGTGCTGCCCGACGCCGACCCGCTCGGACACACCGACTGGTACAAGTCACTTCCCCTGGACCGGCAGATCCACATCGGTATGTATCGCCAGGCCAGCATGGTCAAGGTGGGATTGCAGTTCGAGCAGATCCTCATCAGCGGCCTCATGCAGTACGCGCTCACGCTGCCCAACAACTCACCGGAATTCCGCTACTCGACGCACGAGGCCACCGAAGAGTGCCACCACACCCAGATGTTCCAGGAACTGGTCAATCGCATCGGCATCGACGTGCCCGGCGGTCCCATCTGGTTCCGCAAGATCGTTCCGATGCTGACAGTGTTCGCCAGCCGCTCGGCACCGTTCGGATTCTTCGTCGGAGTACTCGCGGGAGAAGAGCCGATCGACCACATGCAGAAGGGCGTTCTGCGCGCCGGTGCCGTCGGCCATCCACTGGTCCAGCGCGTGATGCAGATTCACATCGCCGAGGAAGCCCGCCACATCGGCTTCGCGCATCAGTACCTGCGGTACAAGGCTCCTCGCCTCGGCCGCTTCGAAAAGGCATCGATCTCCATCCTGACTCCCGTCATCATGCGACTGCTGTGCGACGTCATCATGAAGCCGAGCAAGCAGATGCGACGCGAGCTCGACATCCCCGACGAGGTAGTGGACGCCGTCTGGTGGAACAGCGAACCGTCGCGAAAGGCATTGCGCGACACCTTCGGTGACGTCCGAATGCTTGCCGGCGAACTGGGATTGATGAACCGAGTCTCGAAGCGAGTGTGGCGCGCTCTCGGTATCGACGGACGGCCGTCGCGCTACCGCAGTGAGCCGTCGTTCGGCTGAGTTTCCTAGGCGGTATCGAGCGGGACGGTTTCGAGGGGGACCTGGGGAATCGCGATGCCGCGGGACGCCCCGAGTCCCTTGACCTGAAGCCAGATGGTGTCGGCCAGGAACGTCGCGAAATGGTCCAGGCCGGTGCGTGATTCGGTTTGCCCGCTCCAGCTGCGTACCGCGCCCATGCATCCGGAGACCAGTCCGGCCACCCACGGCCGCACCAGCGACCAGTCCTCGGGCGAGAGATCCGCGTGCACGATCGCAAGGAACGCGGCAACGCTCACTTCCAGCTGCTCGGCCAGCATCGCGTTGGTCTGTTCGAGGGGAGTGGGCGATTCGGCGCTGACGTCCTGCTCGACGAAACGCGTCCACGCTGGATGTTCGGCAACCCACCGCACGTAGGTGCTCACCACGCGGTGCACCACATCGCGAGGAGTACCGGTCAACTCGAACGAGGCGACCAGGGCGGCCGTCAGCTGTTCGCAGATGGCCCGCTGAATGGCGGTGTCCAAGTCGGTGCGATCCCGGAAATGACGGTAGAGCCCGGTGCGATGGACGCCGGCCTCGGCGGAGATCTGGGCGGTGGTGAGCCGCTCACCAGGAGCGATATCGCGGGCCAGCACCGTCATGGCGGCCTCGATGATGTGGCGTCGACGATCGGTGTTGTGCTGCTCCCAACGCCGCTTACGGCCATCGGACTTCGGGCGTGGGCCACCGTCACTCATGCTGCATGTTCTCACGTCCGCATCGGCCGAGGCCGTCAGTTGCTGCGTTTGCGCAGCGCGAACAGCACACCCGCCGCACCGACCACAGCCACGACCGCCCCGATCGTCCAGAGTGGGAAGCCGCTGTCGGTCTCTTCCACGGCGGTTGGGGTTGTTTCGGTTGTGGCCGGCGCTGCGGGTGCTGCCGACGTCGGGGACGATGGGGTGACTTGGAACGGAATGCTGCCGGTGATCGGATGCCCGTCGGCGGAGACCACTCGGTAGCCGATGGTGTACTCGCCGCCGGCGCCGAGCCCGTCCAGATCGACGGTCACCGTGCCGCCGTCGACGACTGGATCCGATGCGGCCCAATCCATTCCATCGGATCCAATGACGGTGACGGTGGCGAAGTTCTGGGAGACGGTCTGGTTGAACGTCAGGGTCACCTCGTCCGGCGCGGCGTCGAGCACGGAGTTCTCGGCAGGGTTGCTGGACTGCAGAGTTGCATGCGCAGCTGCCGGGGCGATCGACAGTGCCGTCGCGGTGAGAATGGCGGCTGCGATCACGGCCAGGCGTTTCATCGGGTGCTTTCTTGTTGTGATGCAGGGTTATTCGTGAGGGGGCTCGCCGGTCACCTTGTGATCGGCGAAGTTGAGGCCCTCACGCACGAGACGGGCGAGGTGACCGTCGGCCAGGCGGTAGATGACGTTGCGGCCGTCGCGTCGGGTCTCGACGAGTCCGGTGAATCGCAGCTTGGCCAGGTGCTGACTGACGGCGGTGCGCGAGGTTCCGGTGGCTGTGGTCAATGCGCTGACGTCCGCGGGGCCTCGGTCGAGTAGCCAGAGGATGTGCAGTCGGGTGGGGTCGGAGAGCATCCGGAAGGTGTCGCTGGCCGTGGCCAGGCGTGCGGAGTCCGGTTCGACGGCATGGTCGAGACTGATGCGCGGTTCCTTCTTCGGTGGCATCGAACGTCGTCTCCCTACGCGGAGGCGACCACCGACATTCGGGAGCGACTCCACAGGCGTGCTGCGGTCAGTGCCGCAAGTGTAGCCAAGCCCGTGAGCACCATCGCCGCGGTGAACAGTCCAAATCGGGCCCCGACCCATCCCGCAATCGGATAAGTGAGCAGAAACGCCGCGTGCGACAACGAGAACTGCGCCGTGAAGATGGACGTTCGGGTGCTCTCGTCGGATTCACGACGCAGAATCCGCGCCGACGGCGTATTGATCGTCGACGTCCCGACGCCCAGCACCGCCCACGTCGTGGCCAGTGCAACCCAGGCGGCCGACCCACCGTTCAGTGTGGCCACGAGTGTTGCTGCGGCGGTTCCGGTCACGGCTACCGCGGCCCCGGTGAGCATGAGGGTGTGATCGCTGATGGATCTGACGGCTCGCGGGATGAACAGTGCTGCCACCATCGAACCGGCACCGTAGAAGCCCAGAGCGATGGCCAGCTGGCTGCTCGATCCCCCGAACAGATCGCGGACGTAGACCACGGAGTTGGCCACCACGAGAGCTGTCGCTGCCGCGACTACCGTGTTCAACGCGAGCAGTCCCTGCAATTCGGGATTCCTGACGAACGTCGCGATACCGGTTGTCGGTCGTTGGATCTTGGTTGCGACCTGTCTCGGTAGCGCGGTGTTGACCACCAACACCGCGGAGACGACGAACCCCAGAGCTGTGCCGACGAACAGCGTGTGGAAGCCGATGACCGTCAACAAGGCAGCGGCGATCAGTGGGCTGACCAGTGATTCGAGGTCGTAGGCGAGTCGCGAGAGCGTCAACGCGCGGGTGTACTGCTGCGCGTCGGGCACCACGGACGGAATGACGGCCTGGAAGGTGGGAGTGAAAGTGGCGGACGCTGCCTGCAGAACGAAGATGAGTACGTAGACCTGCCACACCTGATCGACGAAGGGCAATGCCAGTGCGGTGAGCGCCCTGACGACGTCAGCGGTGACCAGTACGAGCCTGCGGGGGAGCGCGCCGGTCAGTGACGAAACAATCGGAGCGACAAACACATACGCGATCATCTTGATCGCGAGAGCAGTTCCGAGCACAGCGCCGGCGGCACTGCCCGCGATGTCGTAGGCGAGCAGCCCCAGCGCCACCGTCAACAGTCCGGTGCCGAGCAACGCGACGACCTGCGCGGTGAAGAGGCGTCGAAACGCGGGAATGTCGAGCAGCATGGCTTCAACATACACACGTGTGCGCAAGTGCGCACTCATTTGCTTTTGCTGATATGCACCCCTTTCAGGCGATATGCGTAGGTTTTAGGTAGCGTTCGTTGGTCGGCATCACAAATGAGGTGAGTCATGACCGTCACGCGCAACGCAACGAACGAGGTGATGCGTCGTGCCGTCGATCAGCTGCCGTCGATGATCGGCTACTGGGACAGCTCGCTCCGAAATGTCTTCGCGAACCGCGTCTATGCCGACTATTTCGGAATCGAACCGCAGGATCTGGTCGGTAAACACATCAGGGAGCTGCTCGGCGAGACGCTGTATCAGCTGAACCTGCCGTACATCACCGGCGTCCTCGCCGGTGAGCAGCAGCAGTTCGACCGCACGCTCATCGATGTCAGCGGTGCTGTGCGCGTCACTCAGGCCACCTACGTCCCCGATGTCGTCGACGGTGTGGTGCTCGGATTCACCGCGTTGGTCGTCGACGTCAGTGCCCGAGCCGACGTGGAACGCCAACGCGACCGCGCAGTGCGGTTGTTCCAGATCACTATGGAGAACGCCCCGATCGGCAAGGCCGTACTGACCGTGGACGGCCGCTGGCTGCAAGTGAACAAGGCGCTGTGCGAATTGTTGGGATACACCTCGGAAGAGCTGCAGCAGAAAACGTTTCGCGATCTCACCCACCCCGACGACATTCCCCTTGCAGACGAGCACCTACGAGCGTTGGCCGACGGAACTCTGACCAACGTCGCGTCGGAGAAGCGGTATCTCCGAAAAGACGGTGCCACCATCTGGGTGCAGCGCAACGCCACACTCGTCCGCGACAGCGAGGCCGGCGACGTCATCATCGCGCAGATTCAGGACATCACCGCACGCAAAGTCGCCGAGGTGACACTCGAACGCCAGGCGCTGATCGACGACCTCACCTTGCTGGGGAATCGTCGACGATTGATGGCCGAGCTGAACAGTCTCAAGGAAACTTCGAGCGACCGGCCGGTCGGAATGCTGTTCGTGGACATCGACGAATTCAAATCGATCAACGACCGATTCGGCCATGCAGTGGGCGATCGCGTACTCGCCGCCATCGGACGTCGCATTCTCGACAACGTGCGCACTCAGGACTGTGCCTGCCGCATCGGCGGTGATGAATTCGTCGCCCTGCTGCACTCCGCCAGATCTGCCAAGGGAGTCGAGCGACTGGCCAACCGGGTTCGTGGCCTCCTCGCCGGCCCCTACAACATCGACGGCACCGACATCGCGGTATCGGTGAGCGTCGGATGGAGTTGGGAACCGACCACAGACCCTGACGAGCTACTGCGCATCGCAGACGAACGAATGTACTCGTCCAAGCGCGCCTGAGATCGGGATCAATGTGGGTTTCAGTCGGTCAGAATGCAACAGAGTCGCATTGATTCACTGGATCGGGGTGGAGCAGGGCGAGGATGCGGGGTGCGGGGCCTTTCGTTCGCAAACGCGCGCGCACTTGTCAGACGCGAGGGGTTCAGGCCCGAATCGGACGCGATCTTGCGCGCGTGTGACAAACGCGCGAGCGTTTGCGGACGTGGTCACGACGTCAGATCGATCTCGGTACCTTCTCCGGTGGCGTGGGCGCGCTGGATGACCATCTCGGCTACGGCAAGATCCTCGAGTCCGATCCCGGTGGAGTCGAAGAGCGTGATCTCGGCGTCGGTGGATCGTCCGGTCTTCTGGCCGGTGATCACATCGCCGAGTTCGGTATCGAAGTGACTGTGGTCGACGGCCCCCTCGGCGATCGCCAGCAGCGCATCACCGGACTTGGACAGCGCTGTCGCAGTGCTGTCGACCACCACCCTCGAGCGCGCCATGGCCTCGCCGTCGACCTCGCGTTCGCCCGGGCGCGGCGCGGCTCCGACGACATTGAGGTGGGTGCCCGCGTCCAACCACTGCCCGAACAGAATCGGTTCGACGGAGGGAGTGAGCGTGCAGACGATGTCGGACTGTCTCACAACGTCTTCGACCGATACGGCGTGTTCGATCTTCAGGTCCAAGTCCGCGATGTTGTCGCGAAACCGTTCCACCGTGTCCGCGGATCGCGACCAGACGACGACGCTCTCGAGGTCGCGGATGCTGTACAGCGCACGGACGTGTTCGACGGCCAAGTTCCCTGCTCCGATCACGCCCACGACGGAGCTGTCGGCACGTGCGAGGTGCGCAGTGGCCACGGCACTGGCGGCGGCTGTGCGAATCGCCGTGATCGCCCGGCCGTCGAGTACCGCGACGCACTCTCCGGTGTGAGTCGATGTCACCAGCATGGTCGATCGCTGCCGGGGAAGTCCGCGTGCGCGGTTCCCCGGCAGGTCCGACAACACCTTCACCACCGCGAGCTCGGCGGTACCGGACTGCGCTGCCATCGGGATGATCCGACCGTCCTCGGCGGCGTTCATCGACGACGGAGCCGGATTCTGAGCGGTGCCCGTGGACAGCTCGCTCAGGGCGCGCTCGACTGCACCGAACACTGCCGTCCGGTCGAGCAGCGATGAGATCTCCGAGTGACGCAGTACCAGTGACATGGTCAGCCGACCGTCGTCAGCTCGGCTGCGTCGACCACGCGAGAGGTGACCAGGTCTGCGAACGCCGGTGCGGAGCGAACCATGCCTTCCTCCCGCAGGATTCGCATCCAGCGGTCGCTGGCATCACCGTCGATACGAACGGTGTCCCAGGTCTGCGACTGCTGAATTCTGGTGCATGCGGCAGAGAGCGTCGGCATTGCAATGTTCGGCCAGTGCTCGGCAAGTAGCGGCTGGAGCTCGGTTACCGGGGTGGCCTTGACGGTCGCCATCGCGGCGTCGAGACCCGTCGCGAACTTCACGAGACGCTCTTCGAGTTCCTCGAAACGATCTGTGCGGCAGTAGTACACGCTGTTCGGTCCGAGTCCGCCGACCTCGGCGTATTCGACGACGATGTGGCCGGTGCCGCGATCGGACATGATCTGAGCGGTGGTGATGTCGAGAATGATCGCATCACCCAGGCCGTCCTCGAACAGCTCGACGAACATCGGCGTCGACCCCCAGACCGAGGCACCGAACATGATCGCAACACTCGCTCCGGCCGATCACTTCCGCAGTGACGGATCGATCGCCACCGAGCGACTGAGTTCGGCAGGCAAGCCGACTCCGCTGACAACGGTGGCGATCATGAACGACGACGGTGGGCTGGTCGAGCGCGGAGAGCGTGGTGAGATCGTCGTTCGCGGTCCCCTCGTGATGCAGGGCTATCACGAGAATCCCTACGCCACGGCCGAAGTCGGTGCACACGGGTGGCATCACACCGGAGACATCGGGTACCTCGACGACGACGGCTACCTGTACGTGGTCGACCGTGCCAAGGACATGATCATCACGGGCGGGTTCAACGTCTACTCGGCCGAGGTGGAACAGGCCCTGTTGTCGCATCCGTCGGTGAAGGAATGCGCCGTCGTCGGACTGCCCGACGAGAAGTGGGGCGAACGCGTCACCGCGGCAGTCCTGTTACGACCCGGCCGTGACGCGTCCGACGAAGATCTGATCACGCACGTGAGGGCACTGATCGGAAGCATCAAGGCACCCAAACAGATTCAGATCTGGACCGACCTTCCCCGCTCGAAAGTGGGAAAGATCCTCAAGACCGAAATACGCAGCATCATGTCTCACTCATCATCGAAGGGAAGCGCACCATGACCGAGTTCGAGGGCAAGCGAGTATTCGTGACCGGATCCGGAGCCGGCATCGGAAAAGCCATCTCCCAGATGTTCATCGAGCGCGGTGCTCGTGTCGTCGTCAGCGACATCGACGAAGGCGCAGCAGCGAAGACAGCCGAGGAGATCGGTGCCGCCGGCATCGCGAACTGCGATGTGTCGGAAGAGAGTCAGGTGCAGACTGCGGTGGCGCAGGCCGTGGAAATCCTCGGTGGACTCGACATCGTCGTCAACAATGCGGGAATCGAAGTGTCGTCGCCGCTGCTCCAACAGTCGACGGAGAGCTTCGACAAGATCTACTCCGTCAACGTCAAGGGCACGTTCCTGGTGATGAAGGCCGCGATCGGTGCACTGGTCGAGTCGAAGGGAAACATCGTCAACATCGCATCGCTCGCCGGGGTGGGCGGCACCGCATTGCTCGGGTCCTACTGTGCCACAAAGGCTGCAGTCATCCAGCTCACGCGCGTCGCTGCCATCGAGATGCGCGCATCGGGAGTGCGGGTGAACGCCGTCTGCCCCGGATTCGCCGATACCGCAATGGTCGATCGATTGGTTCCGGACTTCGAGGCCGCCACCCAGATCCCGTTCGGTGACCTCGTTGCCGCCAAGCAGGGACGGCTGGGAACACCGGAGGACATCGCGGAAGTGACGTTGTTCCTCGCCTCCGACCGGGCGTCGTGGATCACCGGAAGCCACTACATTCTGGACGGAGGCCTGTCGGCGTCGCTGGTCTAAGTCCTAGGGTTCCCCGTCGTCATCCCAGGGCGACGGGGAGCAACCCTCGAGGCGTCTCAGATGCGATGTTTGCCAGTGCACTGCGCAGCTTCGGATATCGGAACTCGAAACCACTGCCCGTCAACACTTGTGGATCCACCCAGCGACTCTTCAAGACCAACTCGGCCTCGGTGCGAATGACCCGTGCACCGAATTGAAGCAGCCATGCCGGTGTCGGTAGACCGTGACTGCGGCCGAGAGCACTCCGGACCTGCTGCATCATTTGCTCGTTGGTCACCGGGAATGGTGTGGCGACGTTGACCGGCCCGGAGATGTCCGTTTGGTCGTAGAGGTGATCGAGGGCACGAGCGACATCGGCGACATGTACCCAACTGAACTTCTGGCCGCCATCGCCCATCTTTCCGCCGAGCCCTACTCTGGCCAGGTCGATGATGGGGTTGATGGCCCCTCCGCCTGCGCCCAGCACGATCGACATACGAAGCGCCACTTTGCGAACGGCCACATCGGCGTCGAACAGCTCACGCTCCCAAGCGCGGGCGACCTCGACGGAGAATCCCGACCCGATGTCGCCGGACCGTTCGTCCATCGGCCTGTCACGAGAATCGCGATAGATGGTGCCGGTGCTGGCGTTGACCCACAACTCAGGTGTGGTCTTCACGTCGGCCAGTGCTCGGCCGAGGTGGGCCGTCGTCTGGATGCGCGATGACATGATCTCGTCCGCGTTCGTCTTGTTGTAGCGACAGCTCACCGAGCGGCCTGCAAGATTGACGACCAGATCGGAACCGTCGAGCACATCGACGAGGCTGCGATGATCGGACCACGTTGCATCGCTGGATGTTCCGCGGCCGACGGTCCTGACGCGAATGCCGCGATCATCGTAATAGCGACGCAGATACCGGCCGATGTAACCGGAGGCACCGCACAGGACGACGGTCGATGGTGAATCACTCATTGTTCGAGCCCTTCTGGGGACGTCATTCGTTTCAACAGGCCGGCCACGTCGGTGACCAACCCCCGCGCCACCGGGAGACGAGCGAGGCGTACGGCTTTGGCCACCACCGGCACGAGCCCGTCGACCAACGTGCGGGTGCGCGCCTGGTTGTCCGAAGAATCGGTGACCCAATGGAGGGTGACACCCATGTAGATCATCCAGAGCAGCTGTGGCAGAGCATCCTTCAGAGATGCTGGGACCTTCTGTTTCGACGTCTCCAAGGTGGTTCGCATGAGGTCGATGGCCATGGACCTGGCGTCGGACGATTCCTCCGAGAACGGACTGGAACTGGACCGGGTGGGCAACGCCAACTGCAGGAAGGATCCACCGAACGCGTGATACGGCTCCATCACGTCCAACCCGGAATGCAGAACGGCAGCAAGGTTTTCGGACAGTGATCCGCCGTCCACGAGGACGTGGAGCGCACGCTCTCGATGTTCGCGCTGAATCACCATGTACAACTCGTTGACCAGTTCGTCCTTGCCGGCGAAGTAGTAGTACGCATTCCCGAGAGAGACGCCGGCTTCGTCGGCGATTCGACGCATCGTGGTTGCTTGAAACCCTTCCTCGCGAAAGAGGCGTAGAGCTACCTCGACCACCTTGTCGCGAGTCTCGGACGTGCGAGCCATCGATTCACCTCAATTCTGAACGTGTTCAAACTTGACCGTAGACCTTTGTTTGAACATGTTCAAGATCCTGGTTCGACGGAAAATCTCGCCCCGATGGGCCCGACCGAGGAGAATGTCTTCATGCTGTCGCAGGAGAGGACGTACACCGAGTTTCCCTCGCCCGTCGAGGGGATTCGGTGCAGCTGGCAGCGTCGATCGCACGCGGGGGACAGGCCGTTGATCGTTCCTGACGGATGTGTGGATCTGATCTGGTTTTCCGACGGGCGACTGGAGGTGGCGGGTCCGGATACCGCAGCTCGACGAGCCGTCACCATTGCTCCGGTAGAGATGGTCGGCGTGCGTCTCGCTCCTGCCGTAGCTCGAAGGGTCAGCGCGATTCCGATCGGCGAACTGTGCGATCAGCAACCGCATGTCGCGGAGTTGGGAGCGTCGTTGATGGAGGTTGCTCATGCCCTCACGGGTCACGATGCGAACGGTGCGATGCCTGCGCGGCGAAAGCTCCTCGCCGACCTGACTGTTCGTGCCATGAAGCCTGCTGGAGACGGGCTGGTCCTGGCCGCGGTCCGGGTACTCGAGGCGCGGCCGGGTATGAAAGTCGTCGATCTCGCCGACGGCTTGGGAGTAGGTGTCCGGCAGCTTCATCGGAAGTTCGTCGACGAGGTCGGCTACGGTCCGAAGATCCTCGCCCGAGTGATGCGGGTCGGTCGGCTCGTCGACGTTGCTGCCACCGTTCCCGACCTGGCATCACTCTCGTATGTCGCAGGCTTTGCGAGTCAGGCGCACATGAGCGACGAGGTACGTGCACTCACCACACTGACACCTGTCCGATTTCTGGAAGAACGCCGCGGCCCGTCATACGTAGGGTCGCTGCTATGAATCGAGAGATCGTTGTGGCAAGTCGGCACGTCAGCCAAGTTATCGGGCGTACCCCCGACCAGGTCTACGAGTTCGCAGCGAATCCTGCGAACTTGCCGAGATGGGCGGCAGGACTGGCGAACAGCCCCGTGACCATCGACGGCGATCGGCTCCTCGTCGATTCACCCATGGGACAAGTAACCGTCCGTTTCGTGCCACACAACGACCTCGGCGTCCTCGACCATGACGTCACCCTGCCGTCAGGGACCGTCGTGAACAATCCTGTCCGGGTGCTGAGCCATCCGAATGGCGCGGAGATTCTGTTCACGGTGCGTCAAATCGAACTCAGCGACGAAGAATTCGAGCGCGATCTGGAAATGGTGGCCGAAGACCTGAGAAGACTGAAGGAACTGTTGGAGGCTCAATCCTCTTGATCCGGCGCGTACGCGCTCTACGCCGGCTGACTACACAACGCTGGCGCCAAGTCGATTCGCCACGAGGCTGCTGTGTGCGTCGATGCAGGGCTCGCCCTAACCCGCTCCGAGGATCGCACCCGCTACTGTTGCTCCCGTGAGGTGGTAGCTCGCGGTGACAACTCCGAAGACGAATGGTTGCGGAGTATGGGGCGTCAGCGCGTTGGTCAATGATGCTGCAGCGGAGGCCAATCCCACACCCAGTCCGACGAGCACGCCCGTTGCCACGGCGTCCGCGTCGATGGCGTCGAGAACGAGAGAGATCACGATGGTTGTCACCGCCGAGCAACAGAGCGGAACCACGTAGTAGGACAACGGGAATCGGCCTCCCGTCTGCGCCCGATCGTGCCCGATCGAACGATCCCATGCGCGCCCGAACAGGGGACCGAACCACAGCGCGCCGAGGGCGTAGTACACAACCGCCGCTACGGCTACTCCCAGCCAATTCACGACATTGCCCTTCGGCCCGGTTGAGTCGCTCGGTCGACAACGGTCCAAGAATTGGTGGTCATGACGTGATCGTCTCGAGACTGGAGGCCGGTTGTATTGCAGAATTGCGACATGGAAGAAAGGCAGGTCGCGTCCAAGCCTATCGACGTTCACGAACGATCCGGCGTCATGGCTCCCTCGCTTCTTCGTCGCTTCGATGCAACCTGGCACGAGCCGGCTGCAGAGGTTCGAGATGTCGTCGACGCGTACTGGAGTGTGCGATGGGAATTGGCCGCGGACGAAACCATCGAGCAGCGAGTCCTCGAGTTTCCGGCAGTCACGATCAGTGTGGAGACCGGTGCAGTGCCTGCGCCGTTCATGCTCACCAATGTTCAGCGCAGGGCGTGGTCCCGGACGATCGAAGGTCGAGGCTTCGTGTTCGCCGTCCGGCTGCGTCCAGCTGGACTGGCTGTCGTGTCCAGCCTCGATCCCACGAGACTTCCAGCGACGCAACCGATCACGAGAGAACTCGATGACCGTCTCTTCGGCATGCTCGGCACCGTCTCCGGGCAGGACTCGGCTGCCGACCATGCTCTACGGGCAGATTCGGTGATCACCGAGATGCTGGCGAAACGAGCACTCACTCCCGAACACCGTCTCGCGAACGCCGCAGTCGACGCATTGGCACAGGGGGCCGGCAGGGAATCCGGGCAATCCGTGGCAGAAATGCTCGGGGTCAGTGAACGTGCCGTGCAGAGGGCACTGCGATCGACACTCGGGATGGGCCCCAAAGCAGTCGCCCGACGGGTTCGACTACAGGAAGTGCTGCAACGACTCTCGCTCCCCGATGCCGACGCTGCCCACATTGCCGCGGACCTCGGCTACGTCGATCAAGCCCATCTGATCAACGACTTCCGCGGCGTCGCCGGAATTACGCCGGGCGCGTACCTTCGTGAACTCGCTGCACTTGCCCGCGACTGAGAGAGGTCCTGCCGAAAGTCCTCTGCGCGTCGAGACTTCGGCCTCCGTTACCGTGTCGCGTACCGATTACTCTGAATCGATCGGCGCGCCGGCGTCCAGAGGTGACCGAAGCTGTGTATTGGAGTACTCGCTGCACTGCGCGCATCGGGTGAGCAGATCATGTGTGCA
This sequence comes from Rhodococcus cerastii, assembly GCF_033042195.1. Lineage (NCBI taxonomy): Bacteria > Bacillati > Actinomycetota > Actinomycetes > Mycobacteriales > Nocardiaceae > Rhodococcus > Rhodococcus cerastii. The sequence continues at coordinate 7,339 of NZ_JAWLKF010000022.1, read as the reverse complement.
GTCGATGACATGCGCGAGAAAGCGCTCGGCATTATCGAGTTGGGCTCGATGCCGTCGTATTCGAGCCAGATGTTCTGCGATGACTGCGGTTCGTTCCTGCTCGTCTCGATGAAGTATCAGGCGAACATCGGCCAAGCTGATCCCCACGCCCTGACACGCCCGCAACACCCGCAGCCGTCGAACATGTTCCTCGCTGTAGTCGCGGTGGCCCGACGGTAGGCGTTCGGGCACAACAACACCGGCGTCATCCCAATGCCTGAGGACATGGGTCGGAACGTCGAGCTCCCGTGCAACCTCGCCGATCTTCACCCGCCGATGCTCTCACATTGACTTCAGGTCGACCTGAAGTTTTAAGGTCATCGCCATGACGACCGACAGATTCGATCTACCGGAGGCCATCTTCGTGTCCGTGGGCGGCGACAAGGTAGCGACCTACGAGCTGACCCCCGAGGTGGACGCGCCATCCGCTGCCGTCGTGTTCTGCCATGGAACTCCCTGGTCGGCGCAGGTCTGGGCGCAGGCCGCTCGCCGCCTCAGCGATGGGAATCGGGTCTACCTGTGGGACATGCCCGGGTACGGCCACTCCGCGCGGGGACCTCAGGTGCGGACCGACCTGGCCACACAGATGTCACGGCTTGCGATGTTGTTCGACTACTGGAAGCTGGAGCGGCCCTTCGTCGTTGCGCACGATATCGGCGGCGCGGTCGCCCTGGGAGCCCACCTGATACACGGACGCGACTACGACAGTTTGTTCTTGTGGGATGTGGTGACCCTGGACCCGTGGGGGTCCGAATTCTTCCGGCTCGTCGCAGAGAACAGTGACGTCTTCGCCGCGCTGCCGGCTCCTCTGCATGCAGCGCTTGTCTCCGAATACATTGCAGGAGCATCACATCAGCAGCTGGACCGAGACATCGTGGCGATGTTGACCGAACCCTGGATATCCGACGAGGGTCAGCCTGCGTTCTACCGACAGATCGCCGAACTGCGGCCCGAGCACACGCGACCGATCGTCGACGCACTTCCCCGAGTCCGCTGCGACACATCGATTGGATGGGGCGAACAGGACCCCTGGATTCCCGTCGAGCAGGCATATCGACTGCGGCAGTTGTTGCCGGGACGATCGCAAGTGATCACCCTTCCGGGTGTGGGGCACCTGAGTCCGCTCGAAGCTCCATCACTCGTCCAACAGGCCTTGGATGTGTGGCTGGGAACTTCCGAGCAACTGTTGTAGCTGTGCTTGGTGGATACTGGGTCCCGTGGTGCTGAGACGAATGGGAACGTCCCTTATGGGAGGCAAGGGAGCCCAGTGGGTTCGCGAGCTGAACGAGCGACACCCTTGGAGTCACAACGACTACTTTCACAGCTGGATTCTGGCGAATCTGCCGGACCGGCGTAGCCTTGCGCTCGATATGGGCTGCGGTCGGGGTGGCCTGGTGCGAGCCTTGGCTCCTCATTTCGATCTTGTCGTCGGGGCCGATGCCGATGGGGAGATGCGCCGAATCGCAGAGGTAACTTCTGCCGCTGTGGACAACGTGTCCATCACCGATCGCCAACTCGACTCCTGGCCAGACGATTCGATCGATCTCGTGACCATGGTGGCAGTGCTGCATCACCTCGACATGGACGACGCACTACGCCACGTCGGACGGATTCTCGCGCCCAACGGTCGCCTGCTCGTCGTGGGGCTGGCACCACCGCGAAGCGCACGAGATCTGTTGTGGGATGCCGCCTCGATCGTGACCAATCCCCTGATCGGATTTCTGCACCGACCATGGCCGAGTCCGGTGACAGCACCGCCACCGCCCTTCCCGGTCAAGGATCCGGTGCTGAGCTTCGACGAGATTGGACACATAGTCGACAAGTGGCTACCGGGTGCGATCATGCAACACCGCATAGGTTTCCGTCACACAATCGAGTGGACGAAGCCTGAACTGGGTAGGTGACTATTGGTCGGGCAGCTCAGTCAGGCCTTCCGGCGCGTGTGAGTCGGAATCCGCAGCGGAACAGAATGAAGCCGAACGCGGCACCGGCAACGGGGTTGGTTCATTTCCGATGACATGTTGTCGAATCGCACGAGCAAGGAGTCAGCGACTCTCCACGAGATCGCCTATGGGCGTGGATCGGCCGGTTCGATCGATCCACACCGCGACACCATCGACGAGTTGAGGGGCCATCACGCCGCCCTCGTCGCCCCATGGCCAAGCGGTGTGGGCGCGCGCAACCTGCAGTTGAACCAGGTCTGCCATCGATACCAGTACGCTCTCGACGTCGTCGTCGAAATACGCCCCGGTTCCATTACCGCCGAGGCCATCCGGCTTTCGTCCCTCCACGGTGACGGCACTCTCGAGCCACACCGCGCCGCCGTCCGGGTCGTGCATGGCTGCGAAGTCGATGTGCACGATGCGAGAGCCATAGTGACGTACGTGCAGATCGTGACCCAGTCGATCGAGTGCAATCAACCACGGAGCGGGCAACGTGGACGACGCAACCTCGACCCCGTGCTGTGGCGTCCAACTACCGGTCAGAACGCGCTCACGGTGTTCGTACAGCAGATGGTGCATCGTCCGAGTATGTCAGTACATCCATCGCCGATTCGTCGATCCCATCATGGCCCCGGAGTAAGTGGGTGCGGCGTGAACGCGGTGAAGGGATGTACGTAGTCGGGGCGTGCTGCAGTCGATATCCGCGAAACCAGACTCTCTGCTCTGAGCAGAATTGCCGACCCGTCATGGAATCGAGGCCTAGGCTCCGATCATGGGAGAGGTCATACGAATCGATGAACGTCGAGCAGCCCGCGCCGTGGAACCGTTGTGGCGTGAGGTGGTCGGCCGCCGGTTGCGCGAGCGCAGACATGCCCGCGGCGACACTCTGGCCGACACCGCTGCCCGCGCAGGAATTGCACCGCAATACCTTTCGGAGCTCGAACGCGGCCGCAAGGATCCGTCGAGCGAAATCCTCGCGGCCGTCGTCGGTGCACTGGGCACGTCGATGGCGGAGATATCAGGCCTGGCGCATCACGACTTGTCACGCGGTGACGCGACGTTGATGGCGGCCTGACGCCCTTCGAGTACCTGATCGACGACGCCATACTCACGGGCAGCCGGTGCCGTCAACACCAGATCGCGGTCCGTGTCGTGTCGAAGCTTGGCCGCGTCACGTCCAGTGTGTTTGGCGAGGATCGACTCCATCTCGGACCGCACTCGAACGATCTCGTCGGCGGCGAGAATGAGGTCGGGGATGGTGCCTCGTCCCTGTGCGGCGGGTTGATGCAATACCACCCTGCTGTGGGTCAGCGCCGAACGGCGCCCCGGTGCTCCAGCCGCTAGCAGCACAGCTCCTGCCGCAACGGCTTGTCCCACACATGTTGTGGCGACGGGTGATCCGATGAACTGCATGGTGTCGTAGATGGCGAGCATGGCAGCGGTGTCTCCGCCCTCGCAGTTGATGTACATCGAGATTTCCTGGTCGGGAGAGTCGGCCTCCAAGTGCAGTAGCTGTGCGATCATCGCGTTGGCGACTCCAGCGTCGATACCGGTACCGAGGTAGACGATGCGCTCGCTGAGCAAGTGCGAATAGACATCGACGACGCGTTCGCCGCGCGAATCTCGCGTGATGACATTGGGGATCGTGTACGTACTCATCGCGCCAACTCCATTCCGAACGACACCCGTCGCGCGGGCATGACCTGATCGAACGAGTCGACGATCGCGTCGACGAATCCGTACTCGCGGGCAGCCTCCGCGGTGAACCAGCGATCGTGCAGAGAGTCGTCGAAAATCTGCTCGCGTGTTTGCCCGGTGTCGTCGGCGATGAGACCGAGCACCGTATCCCGGGTATGCCGCAGATCGTTGGCCTGTACTTCCACTTCGACAGCCGACCCACCGATGCCGGCGGATCCCTGATGCATCAGTATTCGCGAATGCGGTAGCGCATAGCGCTTTCCGCGCGTGCCCGACGACAGTAGGAATTGGCCGGCGCTGCAGGCCAATCCGAGCGCAAGCGTAGACACGTCGCACGGGACGAGTCGCATCACGTCGCGGATGGCGAGCATTGCAGGAACCGACCCTCCCGGTGAGTGAATCCAGAGGGCGATGTCGGCCGAGGAATTCTCGGCCGCCAACGTCAGCAGATGAGTGGTGAGTACGGTGCCGTTGTCGTCGTCGAGGGCGCCGTCGAGCACGAGAACCCGATGACGGAGAAGTTGGTTGCGGAGTTCGGGCGGGAACATTCGAGGCGATTCGCTCATGATTCGAGTGTGAATCCGAATTCGACTGCACGCCATCAAATCTGCTGTGGGCAGCGAGTCTGCTCACAGCTTCGTCGTGCCCGGAGGGACAATGGTGTGATGACTGCACTCGAATTCTCCGAATCCGTTGTCGTTGCTGCGTCGGTCGACGACGTGTACGCCGTTGTCTCCGACGTCACCCGAACGGGCGAATGGAGCCCGATCTGCCAGGAGTGCTGGTGGAACGAACCCGACGGCGGTGGCGTCGGATCGACGTTCACCGGCCGGAACGTGGTGCCGGGTCGCACGTGGGAGACCGTGTCGACGGTTGCTGCAGCCGAACCCGGCCATGAATTCGCGTGGGTGGTGGGCGACAACTTCGTTCGCTGGGGCTATACCCTCGAAACCGTGGATGGCGGAACACGACTGACCGAGAACTGGAACTTCCTGCCCGACGGCATCGCCTTCTTCCACAGCAAGTTCGGCGAGGACGCGCAGAAGGAGATCGACACCCGTAGCCAGGCGGCACTCGACGGCATCCCTCGCACCCTGGCCGCAATCAAGCGAATCGTGGAAGCCGAAGCCTGATTACTGTCGGCCAGGTGCGCTGACTGTCCACTATTCGGAGCCGATGACGGAATCCCGCGTCTCGACGCGAATTGTGGACACTGAGCGCACCTGTGACCGATAGCCTGTCCGCATGGCAGCAACGGCTCTGCGGATGTCCACGGTCCTCGAATCGCGGGGCCCGGCGGCGGCCATTGTGCTCACTGACGAGCAGGTCGCGTCCCTCGGTTCCACCAAAACGCCACCAGTTCGGTTCACGATCGGTGGTCAGACGGTGCGCGGACGCATCGGCCGAATGGGTGGCGAGAATTTGCTCGGACTCAACAAGAGCGTTCGCGCCACACTCGGCGTCGAGGCCGGCGACACCGTCGACGTGACGATCGAGCTGGACGACCAACCGCAGGTGATCGAGGTTCCGCCGGCGCTGGCGACAGCCTTGGACGCGGATCCGACTCTCCGAGCAGCGTTCGATGCGCTGGCACCGTCGACGCGAAAGGAACACGCAAGGTCCGTCGCCGACGCGAAACGCGACGACACTCGCGAGCGGCGCGTCACGGCAATCGTCCAGTCCCTCCGGCTCTGAGTGCTGCCGGCCCTGGGACATCGCAAACGCGTGCGCATTCGTCAGGTGCGCGCGATTCCGCCATTGACCAGGTGACCAATTCGCGAGCGTCTCGCGAACGCGCGCGTTTGCGATGGCCGTCGGGGCTCACACCACCGCAGCGGGCGTGCTCGACGCGGCGGCCGGCGTCGGGGTGTTCTCCGACGACAGGCGAGTGAGGATCTTGACCGCCGAGGTGATGTCGGACAGTGACCGGGTGAACGGAATGCGCTGACGATCGTCGAAGGCGTACCCCGTTCCGAATCTCAGTCCGGGGGCCAGCAGTAGTCCCTGCGACTGGGCGTCGGCAACGAGATGGCTGGATCGCATGCCGTCGGGTAGGGAACACCACAGTGCCAGACCGCCGTCGGAAACTCGAAAGTGCCAGCCCGGCAGATGATCACGCAGCAATGCGACGGTGTGATCGCGGGCCGTTCTCGACGCCTCCGCGCGGACTCGCCGTACCTCGTCGTATTTACCCAACAACTCGATGGCCGCCAGTTGATCGATGATCGAGACCGAAAGCTGGCGTCGCGCATAGGTTGCGGAGACCCGCGCCAACAGACCGGCTTCGGCGCGAACCCACCCGACTCGCAACCCGCCCCACACCGTCTTGCTCGTCGACCCGACGGTCACCGTCGCCACGTCCGGAGTGGCGGCTCCGAAGGGTTCGATATCCGGTGAACCGTCGAGACACAGATCGGCTGCCACCTCGTCGACGATGGTCAGTACGCCGTGGCGGTGCATTGTGGCGGACAGCTGTCGGCGGGTGTTCAGGGGGAGTCGCGCACCCGACGGATTGGAGAAGTCGGGCATGAAATACGCCAACGTCGGTGCACTCTGCCGCGCGGACCTGTCTGCCGCAGCCACGAACTCGTCGGTGTTGTCCGGATCGATGGGCACCGGGATGCAACGACCGCCGAGGGAGTGGACGAGTTCGACGACGCCCGGATACGTCGGGTGCTCCACCAATACGCGGGCCCCGGGCTCGGTGAACGTCGCCAACACAGCGTGGATGGCGTCGGTGGCACCGGAGGTGACGAGGATGTTGTCGGCGGTGGTCGGCACTCCGCGCCCTCGGTAGTACGCGGCGATGGACTCTCGGAGCTCGAACAGACCGGACGGAGCGTACCCGCCCAAGGTGAAACGGTCTCGAATCTTCTCTGCCGCAACACCGTACGCGTCGGACAACAGCGGCGATGCCGACGGGGAGGCGTTGACGAATTCCAGATTCGCAGTCTCTCGGTCGCCGGCCAGTGAACCCCAGGACGGCAAAGACCCCGTCGGCGAGACGTAGGTACCCGAACCTCGCTGGGCGCTGATCCACCCACCCTCGCGCAGATGCCGGTACGCCGATGCGACCGTCACCCGACTGACGTCCAAGCTGATCGACAACGCCCGCTCGGCAGGCAGACGCGTCTGCGCCGACACCTCACCGTTCTCGATCAGTCGCCGCAACTCGTCGGCGATCTCGAGGTAGAGCGGACCACCGGATCGGTTCCGCAACGTCGATGGGTCGATCCGGGCGGCCAGATCCGGGGCCGTGATGGCGGAGGCGTCGAACGAGTCCATGCATGCCACTCTCGCACACTGGACTGCACTATTTGGAGTAAAAGCAGTCCATTCTGGTCACATGATCGCAATTGGAGCTGTATTGGTCCTGTCCATGGTGGGCGCAGGGTGGTCTGTGGTCGCTCTGCACGAGGGCGGAAGAAGCGGGCCTGCCGGGCCGCCGCGGAGTCGTGTTCAGTCCGACTGACGCGGCCGTGTCTCAGCAAACGCGCGCGCATTCGTCACACGCGTTCGATTTCGCATCCGATTCGGGCCTAGATCGCGCGCACCTGGCAAACGCGCGCGCATTTGCCAGGTCACCCTCTTTGCCAAGCTTCTGGTGAGTCATTCGAGAAGCTATGGAGGGTTACTGCATGTTGAGTGCTGAGTTCACA